>CAYTOT010000122.1:0-1593 GCA_964439475.1 uncultured Alcaligenaceae bacterium | reverse complement strand
AGTGGTTTTTGGAAGCTTGGCAGTTGAAAGAATACGCTCTCATTGTTGAGGCTAGCCTGGATTATGCGCGACGGTGAGGGATTGGCAGACGGCTGTGGCAAGAAACGAGCGATTCACGTAGCAAATCGGTGTTCGAACGAGTTGCGATTTGGATCAGCCCTCCGCCACAGCCGCCATGAGCGACGATACGCTGCTTCCCTTTGATCTTCCATCTGTCCGGCGCAAGAAACTCACAGTAGATTTTGCCGGCGGTAATCAGTCGTCGGACGGCGGTCTTTTGCTGTTGCGAGAGGCGGAGCGCAAGCTCGGGGTATGCCGGCGGCTTGCGGAGGCGATGCCGGATCGCCGCGATCCGGACCGGGTGCGGCACGCGATGTTCGAGATGGTGATGGCGCGCGCGTCGGCGATTGCGTGCGGCTACGAGGACGCCATCGACCTTGACCGGCTGCGGCATGATCCTTTGATGAAGGTCGCGGTTGGCCGCTGTCCGCAGACCGGGGCGCCGCTGGCGTCGCAATCGACCATCTCTCGTCTGGAGAATGCGCCGAGCAAGACCGAGGCGGGGCGTCTGTCTGCGGCGCTGCTTGATCAGTTCGGCGCGACGGTGAAGCCGGGCAAGCTGGAGGTGCTCGACATCGACGACACGTTCTGCGCGGCGCATGGCGGCCAGCAGCTTGCGTTTTGGAACGCGCATCACGACGAGCGTGGTTTTGCGTCGATGCACATCTATCACGTGGTGAGCGGCACGCCGGTGGCGGCGATCCTGCGCCCGGCACGCACCCCCAAGGGCAGCGAGGTGTGCACCGTCATCAAGCATGTGAGCAATCGCCTGCGCCGCCATTGGCCGAACACCCGCCTGGTGTGGCGCGGCGACAGCCATTACGGCCGGGTCGAGGCGATGGACTGGGCGGAGGAGCACGGTGCGGACTACATTTTTGGCCTTGCCGGCAATGCCGCACTCGACACCCTGGTGGCGGAGACCGCGGTCAATCTGCGCTTTTATCATGCGATGAGCAGCAAGCCGAAGCTGCGCACCTATGTGAGCTTCCTGTACCAGGCCGGCAGCTGGAGGCGGCCGCGCAAAGTCGTGGCGCGGCTCGAGTGCTCGCTGCAGCCGGTCGCAGGGTCGACCGGCATGCGCCAGGAGGTCGACATCCGCTACGTCGTCACCTCGCTCAAGGGCTCGGCGCGGCATCTTTACGAGACCGTCTATTGCCAGCGCGGGCAGATGGAGAACCTGATCAAGCTGCACAAGGCCCAGTTGGCGTCGGACCGCATGTCGTGTCACAGCGCGACCGCCAATCAGGTGCGGCTCGTCCTCCACACCGCCGCGTTCTGGCTGATGCATGGCGTGCGCGCCGCGATCCCGCGGAGCAATCCGCTCGCCATGGGCGAGTTCGTGACGATCCGCGAGCGCCTGATCAAGATCGGCGCGCGCGTGATCGAGCATCTCGCCCGCATCCGCGTTCAGCTGCCGACGAGCTGCCCAGAGGCCGCGCTGTTCCGCACCGTCGCCCTCGGCTTCATGCCGTCCGGCCCATAGGCCGCGGGGCCGTGTGCCCCGCCGAGCCGCCGACATGGCAGATCAACCCC
>CAYTOT010000121.1:0-1633 GCA_964439475.1 uncultured Alcaligenaceae bacterium | reverse complement strand
CGACTTGCACCGATTTAGCCGGTAGACAAGAACGCCGGTCAGTTACCGGTTACGTCATGCTGGAGCCTGGGCGGCCATGGTCCCAGCGTCCAGGCCGCCGTTTGACGATGAAGCCCGTTCGCGACGTGGTGATGATCGCACTGCTTACCGGTGCACTGGCGACCGGTACGCAAGCGTGCGCCGATGACGGCCTCTTCCGCCCCGAGGCGATCGGAATCACGGCCGGCTATACGAGGGGCGCCGACGTCGCCATCTATGCCGCGCAGGCTCGTTGGCGGCTGCCGGCGCGTCGGGACTGGCTCGCGCGACACTACCTCGACGTGCGTGCAGAGGCGCAGGTCGCGTACTGGCAGGGCCGGGGCACCCCAACGCCCTACGGCCATCTGTGGGACTTCTCGGTCCAGCCGATCCTGCGCTGGACACCCCCGGTCTCGGCATCGCTCGACTGGTTCGTCGAGGGCGGCATCGGACTGCATATCCTGTCGGCAACACGCATCAATAGCGACCGGCAACTTGGCACCGCCGTTCAATTCGGCGAGATGATCGCCGCCGGGGTCGCGTTCGGGCGGCATCGCGAGTACGAGATCGCGCTCTACTTCCAGCACGTCTCGAACGCCAACCTCGATCGCGATGCCAACTGGGGACTCAGCTATCCCGGCGTCGTCTTCCGCATGGCGTTTCCGTCGCGCGAGGACGGCTAGAGTCGAGGTGCATCGCGCCTACCGGCGCTTGCCGCCCAAGAGCGAGCCCAGCACGCCGCGCACGATCTCGCGCGTGATCGCGCTGCTCGCGGTGCGCCCGGCGGTCTTGGCCATTGCGTCGAGCATGCCCTCGCGCTTTCCGCCGCGGGGACCCGTCGTGCCGAAGAGGATGTCCTTCAGTCCATCCATCATGCCGCCGCCCGGGGTGCCGTTGCCCGGGGTGCCGCCGGCGGCGGGTGCCGCTGCGCCGGCGGCGTCCGCCCGCGCCTTCAGCTTCTCGAACGCGGATTCGCGGTCGACTGGCTTGTCGTACGTGCCCGCCACCACCGATTGCGCCATCACCTGCTTGCGCTCCTCGGGGGTGATGGGTCCGATCCGGCTCGCCGGGGGGAGCACGAACGCGCGCTCGGTGATGCAGGGGCGCCCCTTCTCGTCGAGGAACGAGACGAGCGCTTCGCCTACGCCGAGTTCGGTGATGGCCTGCTCGGTGTTGAACTTGGGGTTGGCGCGCATCGTCTCCGCAGCCGACTTCACCGCCTTCTGGTCGCGCGGCGTGAACGCGCGCAGCGCGTGCTGCACGCGGTTGCCGAGTTGTCCGAGGACAGTCTCGGGGACGTCGAGCGGATTCTGGGTCACGAAGAACACGCCCACGCCTTTGCTGCGGATGAGGCGCACCACCTGTTCGATCTTGTCGAGCAGCGAGCGCTGCGCGTCGTTGAAAAGGAGGTGCGCCTCGTCGAAGAAGAAGACGAGCTTGGGCTTGTCGGGATCGCCGACCTCGGGGAGCCGTTCGTAGAGCTCGGAGAGAAGCCACAGCAGGAGCGTCGAATACACCTTGGGCGACTGCATGAGCCGGTCCGCGGCGAGGATGTTGATGACGCCCTTGCCGTCGACGGTCTGCAGGAGGTCGTCGACGTTGAGCATCGGTTCGC
>CAYTOT010000120.1:0-1769 GCA_964439475.1 uncultured Alcaligenaceae bacterium | reverse complement strand
GGGTTTCGCACCTCCACCAGCGTGCGCACGATGCCGCGATCCGGCTCGGAGCGGGAGCGCCGCGCTTCCAGCACGGTGCAGCGGACCGAGAGCTCCTCGTCCGGCCGCACCGGGGCGGGCCAGCGCAGCTCGTCGATGCCGGGCGAGCCCAGGCTCGTATCGCCATCCAGGTAGCGCGTGACGAAGAGCCGCGTCATCAGCGCCGCGGTGTGCCAGCCGCTCGCGACCAGCCCCTTGAACGGGCCCTTCATGGCCAGCTCCGGGTCGATGTGCATGCCCTGCGGGTCGTACTGCACGCCGAACTCGATGATGTCGAAGGTGCCGGCGCGCGTGGTGCCGCAGTCGACGACCAGCCCCTCGGAATAATCCTCGAAGTGCCGCGGCCGCCAGTCGGGCGCCCGGCGGCGGGTGGCGCGTTGGCGGGTTGCGGGTGCGCGGGATGGGGTCGTCATCGTGGTGTCCCTTTGCTGGTCCTCTTCATGGCGCGTCGCTGGCCGGGCCGCCGGGCTGGCGGCCGGCGACGAGCTTGGTCAGGCGCCGCCCGGCGGCGCGAAGGCTTGCCTCGAGGCGCGGGCGATTCGTGCCGACGCGTTGCGTGGGAACGGCGAGCATGATGCACGCGAGCACCTGCCCATCGGGCCCGAAGATCGGCACCGCGAAGCCCGTGGCGCCCTCCACGCGCTCCGAGGCCGTGTACGCGAGGCCCGTGCGGCGGACCTCCTCGAGCTGCGCGGCCAGCGCCTTGCGGCTGGTGACCGTCTTCGAGGCGTAGGGCAGGAGCACGGCGTTGCGCAGGTAGGCTTCGCGACGCTCCGGCGGCAGGAAGGCGAGCAGCGCCTTGCCGGCCGCGGTGCAGTAGAGCTCGCGCCGGTCGCCCAGCGTGACGGCGTAGCGAACGGGGTTGGTGCTCTCCACCTTGACGATGGAAACGGCCATTTCGCTCGCCGGCTCGAGTACGCAGACGATGACTGTCTCGCCGGTCCGCCCGGCGAGTTCCGCCACGACCGGGCGCGCGAGGGCGGCCAGATCCATGCGGGAGGAAATTCGCATGGCGAGCGAGACCAGCCTCGGGCCCAGCCGGTAGGTGCCGCGGTCGTCCCGCGCCAGGTGCTCGCTTTCCACCATCCCGGCGAGCAGGCCCACGAGGCTCGTCTTGGGGGCACCGGTGGTGCGCGCGAGGCCGGCCAGCGACTCGCCTTCCGGGTGGGCGGCGAGGTGGTCGAGGATCGCGAAGATGCGCTCGACGGACTGGGGAGCGGCGGCGCGTGCTGTCACGGTCGATATGTACGGATATGCGAACGGTATTCGAATACCGGAATGGCGCGATCCTCCGCCTCCCCCGGGCGGGGTGTCAAGGCGGATTGCCGCCAGAGCCTGCGCCTATCCCTCGAGCTTCGCGCCCTTGGCCGCGAAGAGCTCGCGGAGGATGGAGCGGTGGCAGCGAGACTCGTCCTCGCAGTAGCAGCCGACGGAGAAGTCGGCGGTGTGCGAGAGCGTGGCCAGCAGCTCGATCGCGTGGGCGCTTTGGGGCGAGGCCATCTCGGCGCGGTACTTCCGCGCGAACTTGTCCCAGTCCTCGGGAGTCTTCGCGCCGAGGCCGAGCTTCATCGTCTCCAGGCTGGGGGCGAGCGTGGGGAACCAGACGTCGTACCAGTTTCCCGTTGCGAACTCGGCTTTGGGCACGCCTCGCGGCGGGCGGCGGACGGTGCCGATGCGGACGCCCTCGTTCTTCTGGCGGGGGGTGCCGAGGCGGAGGATGCGGAGGGTCA
>CAYTOT010000119.1:0-1829 GCA_964439475.1 uncultured Alcaligenaceae bacterium | reverse complement strand
ACGCCCTTGCCGTCGACGGTCTGCAGGAGGTCGTCGACGTTGAGCATCGGTTCGCCCAGGAAGCTCTCGACACCCTGCTGCTCGAGCGTGAGGAGGCCGCGCTGGATCGCGCCGATGGACGCCGCGGAGACGTTGCCGTAGCTGGTCTGGATTTGCGACGCGTTGTCCCCCATGTACTGCAGCAGCGCGCGCAGGTCCTTGAGGTCGAGCAGCAGGAGACCGCCGTCGTCGGCGATCCGGAACGCGATGGTAAGGACCCCGGCCTGCGTATCGTTGAGATTGAGAATCCGCGACAGCAGCAGCGGCCCGAGGTCCGACACGGTGGCGCGAACGGGGTGGCCCTGCTCGCCGTAGATATCCCAGAACGTGACCGGAAAGCCGGTGAACTTGGGTGCTTCGGCTCCGATCGTCTTCAGGCGCTCCGCGAGCTTGGGGGAGTCCTTGCCAGGCTGCGACATGCCGGCGAGGTCGCCCTTCACGTCGGCCATGAAGATCGGGACGCCGAGGTTCGACAGGCGTTCGGAGATGACCTGCAGCGATACGGTCTTGCCGGTGCCGGTAGCGCCGGTGATGAGGCCGTGACGGTTGGTGAGACCGGGGAGCAGGTTGCAGGTGAGGTCGCCGTGGACGGCGATCGGCATCGGGTCGGGCATGGCAGTTCCGGGTGGGGCGTCGTGACCGTGCAAGTGTAGCGTGGGACGCGATGCCGGAGTCCGCGTCGCACCCGCGCCGGGTGCGAGACCGTGCGATACGGCGCCGGGGAACGCGCACGAGACGGCGCCAGGGTGCGCGCATGGGACGACGCCCGGGAGCGCGTGCGGCACGGCCGCGCCCAGGCGCTTGCTTCCCGGGAGGGCTTCCCAGCCGGGATGCGGCCGCTGAGGATCCGGCTTGCACCAGCTCGCCCCTCGGATCTGTTATTATGTTGGGCTTGCGTGGGTGACGGTTTTTCGGGGAACCCGAGGCGGATGGACGCGGAGCTGTCCTGCGGGCGGCGAGGCGTACCGCGCAACGCAGAGCCAGCGCGGGGGGCAGGCCGGACACAAGGCGCAAGGACCCCTCCGGATTCCGCCGCAACACGGGGCAGTCATAAGAAATGGGCTTTTCCGGCCCATTTTTCATTTCTGCCGGACTTTTCTGCCTGGTTTCAGGCAACACAACGGCACGCGCCGACGGCGCGGGCAGCATCTCGAAGGAACCGATGGGCGACAGCCGGACAACGATGGGCGCGCTTCTGGAACGAACCGTCCCCCCGATGGGGTACGAGCTCGTCGACTGGGAACTCGCGCCGCGTGCCGGTCTCGTGCGGGTGTTCATCGATGCGCCCAAGGGCGTCGACGTCGAGGATTGCGCGCGCGTGAGCAACCAGCTCACGCACCTCTTCAACGTGGAGAACGTCGCCTACGAGCGTCTCGAGGTGAGCTCGCCCGGCCTCGACCGGCCGCTGAAGAAGCTCGCCGATTACAGCCGCTTCGCCGGTGAGGAAGCGCAGCTCACGCTGCGCGAGATGATGGATGGCGCACGCCGCGTCAAGGGCGTGCTGCGAGGCATTGGCGGACCGGGCGGCGAAAGCGTGCTCGTGGAGACCGCCAAGGGCGTGCGGGAGATCGCCTTCGCGGGGATCGACAAGGCGCGCCTCGTGCCCAGGATCGAGTGGAGAAAACCGAAATGAACCGCGAACTGTTGCTGCTGGTCGATGCCCTTGCGCGCGAGAAGAACGTGCCCAAGGAGATCGTGTTCGTCGCGCTGGAATCGGCGCTGGCGTCGGCCACCAAGAAGCGCTTCCCCAACCAGGAGATCGACGCCCGCGTGTCGATCGACCGCGAGAC
>CAYTOT010000118.1:0-2366 GCA_964439475.1 uncultured Alcaligenaceae bacterium | reverse complement strand
TGCGGGTTCCGTAAATTCTGAGCACATCTTTTCCGGAAATTCTGACCACCTCGGCGGCCCGGCCGAGGCACCGGGTAGAACGACCGTCAGCGATTCGACTGGCGGGGGAAAGGATGATCGAGATGCTCAAGCGACACGAAGTCCAGGTGCTTCGCCGGGCGGGCCACAGCCTCGAGGACGTGGCAAAGCTCTCCGGGGTCTCGCCAAGCAGCGTGCGACGCCTCGAGGCTGAGCCGGCGGTGACGGCCCTCGATGGCCCAGCCGAACGGGCGCGTCGGGGCATTGGCCGACCCTCGAAGGCCGCGGCGTTCCGGGCGCTGCTCGTTTCCGAGCTGGCCAAGCAACCCGGGGTGCTGGGCGTGGAGCTGCTGCGCCGGGCGCGCCTGGCGGGCTACACGGGCGGCAAGAGCGCGCTCTACGCGCTGGTGGGGGAGATCCGACCCCGGGAGCCTGCGCGGCCACTGGTGCGCTTCGAGGGGCTGCCGGGGGAGTTCTCGCAGCACGACTTCGGCGAGGTCGACGTCGAGTTCGGCGACGGCACCGCGCGACGGGTGCACTTCTTCGCCTCGCGGCTGAAATACTCGCGCTGGGCGCAAGTCTCGCTCGTCGACGATGAGCGCGTCGAGGCGCTGGTGCGCTCGCTCGTCGATCACTTCGCCGCCATGGGCGGCATCCCGTTGCTCGCGGTGTTCGATCGGCCCAGGACCGTGGCGCTGGCCTGGCGACGCGACGGCGTGGTGACCGAGTGGAACTCGACCTTCGCCGGGGTGGCCCTCGACCTGGGGCTGGGGATCGAGATGTGCTGGCCCTACAGCCCGCGGCAGAAGGGCGCGGTCGAGAATCTGGTCGGCTGGGTGAAGGGCTCGTTCTTCAAGCAGCGCCGCTTCCTCGACGAGGAGGATCTGCGCCGGCAACTCGCCGAGTGGCACGAGGAGGTGAACGTGCAGCGGGCCTCGCGCGCCACGGGCGTGCCGCCTGTCGCACGCATCGCCCAGGAACGCGCGCGCCTGCGCCCGCTCAAGGTGCGCCCCGACGAGCTGGCGCTGCGCTTCCCGGTGATGGTCGGGCCCACGGCCATGGTCTCGCACGACGGGCGCACCTACTCGATGCCGCCCGAGGCGATCGGCATCGCCGGCACGCTCTACCTGTACCGCGAACGGGTGAGGATCGTCGCCGGGCGATTCCAGGCCGAACATCCCCGGCAACGCGATCCGGGCGCGCGCTCGATGCTGCCCGAGCACCGCGCGCAGCTCGTCGCCGCCGTCTCCGGACGGCGCGCCAAGCGCTATCTCGAGCGCGAGCATCTGCTCGCTCTCGGCCGCCCCGCCCTGGAGTACCTCACCGAGTTGACGTACCGCCGCCCGCGCCTGTGGGTGCGCGATGTGCATCAGTTGCACGGGCTGCTCCAGAGCCACGGCGCGGAGACCCTGCGCGCCGCCTTCGACCGGGGCCTCACCGAGCGCCTGTTCGGCGCCGAGTACATCGCGCACGCGCTGTCGCCGCCGCCCACGCCCGGGCGCCGCCAACGGGAGCTCGCCCTGTGAAGAGCGCCGACATCGATTTCGACCGGCTGCTCAAGCGGCTGCACCTGGCCAACGCCCGGCGCATCTGGCGCGAGCTGATCGCGCGCGCCGAGACCGAGCAGTGGTCCTTCCACGACTTCCTCGCCACCCTCGTCGCCGAGGAGATCGCCCAGCGCAGCCACACCCGCCTCGGCCGCCTCTCGCATCGGGCGCAGTTCCCGTTCCTGAAGACGATCGACGACTTCGACTTCACCTTCCAGTCCACCGTGCGCCTGGCCCTCCTGGGCTCGGCCCTGTCGCCGGACTTTGTCACCGAGGGCCGCAGTCTCGTGCTCCTGGGCAAGCCCGGACGCGGCAAGACTCACCTCGCCGTGGCCATCGCCTACCGGGCCATCCAGAACGGATTCGAGGCGCTCTTCGTCACCGCCGCCGAGCTCATCGACGAACTCTCCGCGGCGTTCCGCCACGGACGCCTGGCCGAAGCACTCGCGCGCTTCACCCATCCGCACGTCCTCGTGGTCGACGAAGTGGGCTACCTCACCTACGGCACCGACGCCGCCAACATGCTCTTCCACGTCGTCAACGATCGCCACAAGCGCAAACGCTCCATGATCTTCACCACCAACAAGCCCCTGACCGCCTGGGGAGCCGTCCTGCACGACGAGGACCTCGCCCAGGCCATCGTCGATCGCGTGCTCGAGCGCGGCCGCCTGCTTCACCTGGACGGCCCATCCCTGCGCACAAGGCACCTCGGCATTGACGACCCATGCGCTCCGGAGGCACCCTCCGAGCAGGTAGTCAGAATTTCCGGAATTCGCCAGTCAGAATTTCCGGAACCCACAC
>CAYTOT010000117.1:0-2483 GCA_964439475.1 uncultured Alcaligenaceae bacterium | reverse complement strand
CCCGGCCTCAAACGCTCGGGATTATTATCCTCAGCACCTGACCTCGTTTTCGGTCGACATTGCACGCATGCGATCAACATTTTTCTTGAGGGTAGCCCGGCCGCCATGATCGAGCTTGACTTGCTTGGGCGAGCAACCTTAGTTCTTGCGTATGGGGGCAGCGGTCCCCTCACGAGGCGACAGCCGAAGATCGCGTCCGGTAGACTTAGCCTTTACCAAAGGACGCGCCATGTCGTCGCCAAGCACGATCTCCGTGGACAAGCTTGCACGCCTCGTCGGCACGCCAAAATGCCCGATTCTTATCGACGTGCGCATCGACGAGGATTTCAAAAAATGCCCTCGACTGATCCCTGGCTCTGTCGAGCGCAGCTACGACAAAGTCTCTGATTGGGCACAACAGCTACGCGGTTCCTCGGCCGTCATCATTTGCCGGCGCGGGGCGAAGCTCAGCCAGGGCGTGGCGGCACTGCTGCGGCACGAGGGCATTCCCGCCGACATTCTTGAAGGCGGGTTCGAGGCGTGGAGCCAGCACAAGCTGCCGACGGTCGCGACCGAGCGCCTACCTCCACGCGACGGACAGCACCGAACAGTCTGGGTCACGCGCGCGCGACCAAAGATCGACCGCATTGCCTGCCCCTGGTTGATCCGCCGGTTCGTCGATCCCAAGGCGGTGATCCTGTTCGTGGCGCCGCAAGAGGTCCCCGCGGTCGCCGAGCGGTTCAACGGGGCGGCGTTCGACATCGAGGGCGTGTTCTGGAGCCACCGAGGGCCGAAGTGCACGTTCGACGTGATGATCGAGGAGCTGGGTCTTGCGATCGAGCCGCTGCAGAGACTGGCGGTGATCGTGCGCGGCGCCGACACGGCGCGGCTCGACATTTCGCCAGAGGCGCCGGGCCTGCTCGCAGCCTCGCTCGGCCTGTCTCGCATGTTCGCGGATGACCTGGAGCAGTTGGAAGCGGGCATGCTGCTCTACGATGCGTTCTATCGCTGGTGCCGGGACGCCACCGACGAGACGCACAACTGGCCGACCAACAAGCCCAAAACCTGAGAGCAAGCGCGACATGGATGACGCTGCCGCATCAAGCGCCGCCGAGCGCTCGCCTGCACACGACACCGCTGCGCACAGCATCTCATGGAACGAGGCGTTCTGGACTTGGGCGCGTGTTGCCGCTCTGAGTTTCGGCGGACCGGCCGGCCAGATTGCGGTGATGCACCGGATCCTGGTCGACGAAAAGCGCTGGGTGTCCGAGCAACGGTTCCTGCACGCGCTCAACTACTGCATGCTGCTGCCCGGACCCGAGGCACAACAGCTCGCGACCTACATCGGCTGGCTGATGCACCGCAGCGTCGGCGGCATCATGGCTGGCGTGCTGTTCATCCTGCCGGGCATCGCGGCGATCATGGCGCTCAGCATCATCTATGCGCTGTGGGGCAAGGTGCCGATCATCGTCGCCCTGTTCTTTGGGCTCAAGGCGGCGGTGTTGGCGATCGTGATCGAGGCCGTGTTGCGCGTCGGCCGGCGCGCGCTTGGCAACAACGTGCTCGTTGGCGTCGCCGCGGCGGCGTTCGTCGCGATCTTCTTTTTCGGAGTGCCGTTCCCGTGGATCATCGTCGCGGCGGCGCTGATCGGCTATCTCGCGACGCAGCTCGGCTCGACTCTGTTCCAGGGCAAGGGCGGGCACGGCGCGTCGAGCAAGAAGGCCGGCGGGGCCGAGCCGCCGAGTCTCCTTGGCGAAGACCCGCCGGCGCATGCGCATCCGAGCCTCGCGCAGACCTTGCGCGTCTCCTCGATCTGGCTCGCCCTGTGGCTAGTACCGGTCGCGGCGATAATCTGGTCGCTCGGCCACGGCAGCGTCTTCAGTCAGATCGCGATCTTCTTCTCGAAGATGGCGGTCGTGACCTTCGGCGGCGCTTACGCGGTGTTAGCCTACGTCGCACAGCAGGCGGTCGAGAGCTACCGCTGGTTGGCACCCGGCGAGATGCTCGACGGCCTCGGCATGGCCGAGACGACGCCGGGACCGCTCATCATGGTGCTGCAGTTCGTGGGCTTCATGGCCGCGTTCCGTGATCCAGGTGCGCTTTCGCCGCTGACCGCCGGCGTGCTCGGCGGCCTGCTCGCAACCTGGGTGACGTTTACGCCCTGCTTCCTCTGGATCTTCCTCGGTGCGCCTTTCGTCGAGAAGCTTCGCGACAAAAAGGCGCTGAACGGCGCGATGACGGCTATTACCGCCGCCGTCTGCGGCGTCATCGTTAACCTCGCGGTCTGGTTCGCCGTACACACGATCTTCCACCAGACGGTGCCGGTGCGCACAGCCGGCCTCGCGTTCAATGCACCGGTGGTGGGCAGCGTCGACGTCTGGGCGCTGGTGCTCGCGATCGCTGCGGCGTTCGCGATCTTCCGCTTCAAGGTCGGCATGATTACGACGCTGTCCGGCAGCTGCGCGGCAGGGATCGCTTTGCATCTGGCAGGAGCTGTGTGAGGG
>CAYTOT010000116.1:0-2867 GCA_964439475.1 uncultured Alcaligenaceae bacterium | reverse complement strand
CGCTGCTTCGTGGAACTGCGTGTTGTAGAAGAGCAGTGTTCGCGCTTCCACGAGGGCCGCGTGTCCGCTGGGCGTGAGCGACACCCCGCCGGTGCCTCCGCGCTCGAACAGGCCGACCCCAAGCTCCGTTTCCAGCTTCCGTATCGACACGGACAGCGGCGGTTGCGCCATGTGCAAGCGTTCTGCAGCTCGGTGGAAGTTGAGCGTCTCTGCCAGCACGACGAACTGTCGGACACGACGCAGGTCCATCAAGGCGCGCGAAGGTGACGGTTTCCGTTCCGAGGAGGGGGAAGCCTTGGTCATACGGTCACGCAAAGCGTGGCGAGCGCTTCTCCAGGAACGCGGACACGGCCTCGGCATGCTCCAGGGTTTTGTGCGCAAGAGCCTGGTAGGCAGCAGAGAGCTCGAGCTCTCGAAGGCTTGCGCGTGGCGGTCTTCGAGAAGGCGACGCAGGTCGGTGGCACCACGGCGACATCCGGCGGTGCCATCTGGATTCCCGCCAACAGTCTCGCGCGTGCCGCGGGGGTGGCGGACTCGCTCGATGCGGCGCGCGAGTATCTTCACGCGCAGCTCGGACCCTTCGAGCGGAGAGATCTGGTTGAAGCGTATCTCGCCTCGGGTGCGGCGGCGGTGGACTACCTCCACGAGCGGAGCGAGATCAAGTTCGACCTCATGCCGGCGCCGGACTACGTCTCCTCGGATCCCGGTGCCGTCGAGACGGGAAGGTGCCTGGTGCCCAAGCCGTTCGACGGCGCGCTGCTGGGAGACGCGTTCGGGATGGTGCGCCCGCCGCGTGCCGCATTCATGGTGCTGGGTGGCCTGATGGTCGGGCGCAAGGAAATTCCGATGCTGCTCCGGCCGTTCGCATCCTGGGACGCGCTCTGCCATGTCACGAAGCTCCTGCTGCGCCACGCCCGGGACCGGTTGCGCCATCCACGCGGGACACGGCTTCTCATCGGCAATGCGCTCATCGCACGCGCCTTGTACTCGGCGCGCCGCCTCGGCGTGCGTGTCGAGACCAGCGCCGCGCTGGCGCAGCTCGTGATGGAGGATGGCCGGGTAACAGGTGCCATCGTCAGCACATCCCGTGGCAGCAAGGTCGTTCGCGCCCGACGTGCCGTTGTGCTCGCGACTGGCGGCTTTCCCCACTCTTCCGAGATGCGATCCGAGCTTGCGTCGGCGCATCCGCATCAGCACTCGCTCGCCAGCGAGGAGAACACGGGGGACGCCATTCGCGCCGCGCGCGAGGTGGGCGGCGCGGTGGATCACGCGCTTGCGAGCCCCGGGTTCTGGACGCCTGCCTCCATTGCCCGAGGGTACGGCGGTCGGGAGATCGTCTATCCCTACGGACACCTCGATCGGGGCAAGCCGGGCGCTGTCATCGTCCGTCGTTCCGGGCGGCGCTTCGTCAACGAGGCGGACTCCTATCACCACGTCGTGCTCGCGATGTTCGAGCAGCAGGTCCTGCGGCCCGAGGACGCGGCCTTTCTCGTGTGCGACCACGAATTCATCTGTCGCTATGGCCTGGGTCTCGTGAAGCCGGCCCCGTTTCCTCACTGGCCGCATCTTCGCAACGGCTACCTCCAGCGGGCATCCACGCTCATCGACCTTGCACGGCAGATCGGCGTGGATGGGCACGCCCTGGCGAGCGAAGTGGCGCGCCACAATGGTTTTGCGCAGGCTGGCATCGACGATGACTTCCACAAGGGGAAAACGGCTTTCAACCGCTACAACGGCGACGATCGTGGACAACCCAATGCCTGCCTCCTGCCCATCGCCACGGCACCGTTCTACGCGATCGAGATCGTCCCTTGCACGATCGGTACTGCGGTTGGCTTGCGTACCGATGCCGACGCGCGCGTGACCGATGCCCAAGGCCGGGCGATACCGGGCCTGTTCGCAGTCGGCAACGACATGGCGTCCGTGGTGCGCGGCGCCTATCCCGGTCCCGGTATCACCATCGGGCCCGCCATCGTGTTCGCGTATCGGGCGATGCGCCGCGTGGCAAGCGAGGCAGAGCTCGACGGGGCCCCGGCGTCGCAACGCGCGACAACGGAGACGCACTAAGGAAGCAACCCGAGTGTCGCGGCAAGACCAGGCGGCCGCGCACGAACCCCACCATCAATGGAGGACCAGATGTCAGCACTTAACATCGCATCGCGGCATTTCCGCAACGTCGTCGTGGCTTGCGCCGCCCTGGCCGCATCCTCGGCGTTCGCTCAAGGAGCCTACCCCACCAAGCCCATCGCCATGTCGGTGTCGTACGCGGCGGGTGGCGGCACCGACGTCGTGGCCCGTGCCGTCGCTCAGGAGCTTGCGAAGCAGCTCGGGCAGCCGGTCGTCGTGGAGAATCGCGTCGGCGCGGGGGGTACGCTGGCGGTTGCGCATGTCGCCAGGTCCGCCCCCGACGGATACTCGATCGGATGGTTCACCGGTGGGCCCATCGTTCTCGCACCGATCACCGAGAGCGCGCTGCCCTACAACGTGCAGAGGGACCTCGTGCCGGTGAGTCAGGTCCAGGTCACGGATCAAGTGCTGGTGGCGCGACCGGGCCTCGAGGCCAACTCCATTCCGGAGCTCGTTGCGCTCGCCAAGGCAAAGCCGGGGAGCGTCAGCATGGGTCACACGGGCATCGGAACGGCTCAGCTCCTCGCGGCGGTGATGCTCGAACAGATGGCAGGCATCGATCTCAACGAGATCCCGTACAAAGGCGAGGCGCCCATGCTCAATGACATCATGGGCGAGCGCGTGGACATGGGGCTCGTCACAGCAACATCGGCGGCTGCACTCGTCAAGGGGGGGAAGATCAAGATTGTTGGCGCTCACGGAAAACTGACCAGCCCTGCTCGTTGAAAATTGATCAGGGA
>CAYTOT010000115.1:0-2962 GCA_964439475.1 uncultured Alcaligenaceae bacterium | reverse complement strand
TCGAGGCCCAGGTTGAACTGGTCCTCCCAGCGGAACTCGAAGCGCGCCTTGGACAACGCGTTGTCGCGCATCTGCGCGCCGGGATGGCCCTTGGCGAGATCGGCCGCGTGGGCGGCGAGCTTGTAGGCCATGATGCCGTCCTTCACGTCGGCCTTGTTGGGGAGCCCCAAGTGCTCCTTGGGCGTGACGTAGCAGAGCATCGCGGTGCCGTACCAGCCGATCATCGCGGCGCCGATCGCGCTCGTGATGTGGTCGTAGCCGGGTGCGATGTCGGTGGTGAGCGGGCCCAGCGTGTAGAAGGGCGCCTCGCCGCACAGGCGAAGCTGCTCGTCCATGTTGTGCTTGATCATGTGCATCGGCACGTGGCCGGGGCCTTCGATCATCACCTGCACGTCGTGCTTCCAGGCGATCTGCGTCAGCTCACCGAGGGTCGCGAGCTCGCCCATCTGCGCCTCGTCGTTGGCGTCGTGGATCGAACCGGGACGCAGGCCGTCGCCGAGTGAGAAGGCGACGTCGTAGGCCTTCATGATCGCGCAGATGTCCTCGAAGTGCGTGTACAGGAAGCTCTCGCGGTGATGCGCGAGGCACCACTTGGCCATGATCGAGCCGCCGCGCGAGACGATGCCCGTCATGCGCTTCGCGGTGAGCGGGATGTAGCGCAAGAGCACGCCGGCGTGGATCGTGAAGTAGTCGACCCCCTGCTCGGCCTGCTCGACGAGCGTGTCGCGGAAGATCTCCCAGGTGAGGCCCTCGGCCTTGCCGTCGACCTTCTCCAGCGCCTGATAGATCGGCACCGTGCCGATGGGCACCGGCGAGTTGCGCACGATCCACTCGCGTGTCTCGTGGATGTTCTTGCCGGTGGACAGGTCCATCACCGTGTCGCCGCCCCAGCGGATCGCCCACGTCATCTTCTCCACTTCCTCGCCGATCGACGAGCTCACCGCCGAGTTGCCGATGTTGGCGTTGATCTTCACGAGGAAGTTGCGACCGATGATCATCGGCTCGCTCTCGGGATGATTGATGTTGCTGGGGATGATCGCCCGTCCCCTCGCCACCTCGTCGCGCACGAACTCGGACGTGATGCGCACGGGGATCGCGGCGCCGAAGCCCTGCCCGGGATGCTGGCGGCCCACGCTCTCGGGAAAGCGCGCGAGCATCTCGTCGCGCAACTGGTTCTCGCGGATGGCGACGAACTCCATTTCCGGCGTGACGATGCCGCGGCGGGCGTAGTGCATCTGCGTGACGTTGGCGCCCTCGCGCGCGCGCCGCGGCTGGCGATGGAGGTCGAAGCGCAGGCCGGCGAGCGCGGGATCGGCGAGGCGGGCGCGCCCGTACTCGGAGGTGGGACCCGGCAATTCCTCGGTGTCGGCGCGCTCGGCGATCCAGGCGGCGCGCAGCGGCGCCAGCCCCTTGCGGATGTCGATGTGCGCGGACGGGTCGGTATACGGCCCCGACGTGTCGTACACCGCGAGCGGCGGATTCTTCTCCGCGCCGAAGGAGGCCGGCGTGTCCGTCTGCGCGATCTCGCGCATCGGCACGCGGATGTCGGGACGCGAGCCCTCGACGTGGATCTTGCGCGACGCGGGCAGCGGCGCGACGGCGGCCGAATCCACCTTCGCGTCGCGCGCGAAGAAGCGGTCGTTGGCATTCATGGCAGCACTCCTCGAAGATCGGCGCACGAGGAGCGGAAGCGGTGGGGAAGGGCGGGCGCTTCACGCTTCCCTGCGCCGGCATTATCCGGATCAGGTTCCAAGGGTTTCATCTCACCCGGACGGCGATGCGGCTGGCCGGCCAGGACCCCTAGCGTTACGGCGACAGTACCGCGAATGACGCGGACCGGCAAGGCGCCGTTGACAGCAGCCGTCGCGCCCGTGGTCGCGTGCGCGGGAAGTCTAGCGTCGGGTGCGCAGGATGGTCTCGTCCCGGACGCGCCGCCCGGCGCGAGCTCGCCGGCGCCCGCGTGGTCCGTGCGGAAGGCGTGCGGATGCCGCAGCTGCAGCCCGCGGCTATCGGAGGCGGTCCCAGAGCTGCCAGTAGTGATGCACCGGCCCGTGCCCCTTGCCCACGGTGAGTTCTCCCGAGGCGCGGATCGCGCGCGCGACGTAATCCTTGGCGTGGCGTGCGGCGGCGGGAACGTCGGCAGATTGGGGGATGAGCGCCGCCAGCGCAGACGACAGCGTGCACCCCGTGCCGTGCGTGTTCTTCGTGTCGAAGCGCGGCGCGGCGAGTTCGATCATGCGATCGCCGTCGTGGAGGAGGTCGATCGCATCGCTGCCCGGCAGGTGCCCGCCCTTGAGGTAGACCCAGCGTTCTCCCTCGTGGGTCATCGCCTCGCGCAGGCGCTCGGCGGCGCGGCGCATCTCCGCGATCGTCTCCGGCGCGCGCTGGCCGAGGAGGACGCCGGCCTCCGGCAGGTTGGGCGTGATCATGGTGGCCAGCGGCAGGAGGGCCTCGCGCAGTGCGCCGACCGCGTCGCGTTCGAGGAGCGCATCGCCGCTCTTCGCGATCATCACCGGGTCGAGCACGCAGGTGACGGGCTTCCAGTGTGCGAGGCGATCGGCCACTGCGGTGGTGACGGCGCGCTGGCCGAGCATGCCGATCTTCACCGCGGCGATCGCCACGTCGGCGAACAGCGTGTCGATCTGCAGGCGCACGAAATCGGCGGGCACGGGGTGGATCCCGGCAACGCCTTGCGTGTTCTGCGCGGTGAGCGCCGTGACCACACCGCAGGCATAGGCGCCGTTGGCGCCGATCGCCTTCACGTCGGCCAACACGCCCGCACCGCCGGAGGGGTCGACCCCGGCGATGGTGACGACGTTGGGAACGGCGTTGCTGCTCATCGGCTTTCCTGCGGACTCATCGGCTCTCCTCGTGCGTCGATCCCGGCGCACGGTAGAATGGCCGTCGCCGCGGGTGTAGCTCAATGGTAGAGCAGAAGCTTCCCAAGCTTACGACGAGGGTT
>CAYTOT010000114.1:0-3073 GCA_964439475.1 uncultured Alcaligenaceae bacterium | reverse complement strand
GATGGTCGCGTAGAGGATCCCCGAGCGCACCTCGACGCTGGCGCGCTCCACCACGTCGAAGACGGCCAGCGGCTGGGCGGCGCCCCGGTTCTGGCGCAGCCGCCGCAGGATGTTCTCCACGCCCACGACGGCGTCGTCCACCAGCTCGCCGATGGCGATGGCGAGCCCCCCCAGCGTCATCACGTTGATCGACTGGCCGAGCCACTGGAAGACCACGGCGGTGACCGCGAGCGAAAGCGGGATGGCGACGAGCGAGATGGTGGTGGTGCGGGCCGAGAGCAGGAAGGCGAAAAGGACGATCGCGACCATGATCGCGCCATCCCGCAGGGCCTCCGCGACGTTCGAGATCGAGGCCTTGATGAACTCGGCCTGGCGGAAGAGCACGCGGGGCTGGGCGAGCCCCTTGGGAAGGCCTTGCTTCAACTCGGAAAGCGCTGCCTCGATGTCGCGGGTGAGGCGAACCGTGTCGGCCGCCGGCTGCTTCTGCACGCTCACGACCACGGCGGGCACGCCGTTGTAGCCGGCATCGCCCCGCTTGAGCCCCGCCGAGAAGCTCACCCGCGCCACCTGCTCGAGGAGGATGGGTCGCCCCTCCTTCCAGGCGACCGCGATCCCGGCCAAGTCCTCGACGCGCCTGGTGCGGCCGAGGTGCCGGATGAGGTACTCGCGGCTGTTGAGGTCGATGAAGCCGCCGCCGGCGTTGCCTGCGAATCCGCGCAGCGCCTGCTCGACCTGCGTGAACGAGACGCCGAACTGCGCCATTCGCGCGGTGTCCGGCTCCACCCAGAGCTGGCGCACGTCGCCGCCGATGGGGATCACCTGCGAGACGCCCGGGATGGAAAGCAGTCGCGGCCGCAGCACGAAGTCCGCGAACTCGCGCGCGGCCATGGGGCTTGCGGCCGGGGCCTTGCCGTCGCCCGCCGCAAGGGGCAGCGCGATCAGCATCACCTCGCCCATGATGGAGGACACCGGCCCCATCACGGGCGTGATGCCGTCGGGCAACTGCTCCTTCACCAGCGACAGGCGCTCCGCCACGAGCTGCCGGTTGCGGTAGATGTCGGTCCCCCAGTCGAACTCGGCGTAGAGGATGGATAGGCCTACCCCGGAAGTCGAGCGCACCCGCGTGACGCCGGGCATGCCGTTGAGGGCGGTCTCGATGGGGAAGGTGACGAGCTGTTCCACCTCCTCCGGGGCCATGCCGCCGGCCTCGGCGAGGACGGTGACGACCGGCTTGTTGAGATCGGGAAAGACATCCACGGGCGTGCGCCACGCGGTCATCGATCCGTAGGCCATCAGCAGCGCCGCCACGGCCAGCACGAAGAGGCGGTTGCGCAGGCTGTAGCGGACGATCCAGTTGAACATGGGGGATCTCCGTTCAGCGGATCTGCGCGATGAGCGGCGCGCCCTGCACGACGACGCGGTTGTCCGGGGCGAGGCCCTCGGTGACCACCACCGTCTGCGCGTCGAGCGGCCGGATCCTGACCGGTTGCGGAACGAAGCGCTCGGCACCGGACTTGATCCAGACGATGGGCTCGTTGGCGGGATTTCGCACGACCGATTGCGCCGGAAGCACGATGCCCTTGTGCCGCTCCGTCTGCGTCACCACCACGGTCACGGGCTGGCCGACGGCGAGGGGCAATGGCGTTCCGGGGGCATCGGCGCGGACGGAGAAGGTGACGGGGATGACCCCCTCACGCAGCGATCGGGCCGAGCCGAGGAGCTCGAGCCTCGCCGTGGGAACTCCCTGCACCTGCGCGCTCGCGATGCGCGCGGGTAGGCTCGCATCGGCGGTGGTGGCCTCGACGAGGACGCGACCGGGGTCGATGACCTCGAAGAGCAGGTCGCGTGCCTCCACGACCTGCCCGGCGAGCACGTCGGCGCGAGCCAGGACGCCGGAAACGGGTGCCACCAGGGCTTCGCGCGCGGTCAGGCTCCCGCCGACGTCCTGCTCGCGCTTGCGCAGGCTCTGCACCTCGGCGCGCGCCGCATCGATTTCCTTGCGTGGCACCGTGCCTTCGAGGGACTCCAGCCGCTGCAGGCGCTGCTCCGCGAGTTGGCGCTGGCTTTGCAGCTCCGTGTGCAGGCCCTGTTGATTGGCCAAGGCATAAGGGTCCGAATGATGGCGCACGAAGGCGAGAACCTCTCCCCGACGCACAGGCTGTCCCGCCACGGGCAGGCCCCTGGGTCCCGGCTCGATGCGCCCCCCATGCACGGCCTGGACGCGGCCGCTGGCATTGGGATCGACCACGACCCGGCCCGGCAGCTCCACGGACGCCGCGGCCTCCGACTCGGGCGCGAGGACCGTGCGGATGCCCATGCGGCGTTGCGCGGCCTTGGGGACGTTGACGCTTCCATCGGGCAGCCGGGCGAGACCGGACACGCTGGTCGCGGCCCCGGGCGCGTCGAGGTGCTCCCCGCCGGGGCCGTGGGCGCCCGGCGCGGCCATCGCGACCGATACCGGGAACACGAAGACGGCGAGCAATGCCCGGATGGCCGGCGAAACGACGACGACGTTTTCTCGACGAGAAATCATCACGGTCTCCCCCGCAGCATTTGCGCGGCACTCGGCCGGCGCCGCCGCCAGCGCAGCAGGCCGATCAGCGCGCTAATGACGGCCACGACGACGACAATGGGCGTGAGGTAGCCATCGATGGCACGGGCCAACCGGTCCGTGGAAGAAGCCTGGGCGGTGCCGTGCGCACCCACGACGAGCGTGCCGTCCAGCAGGTCGGCATCATTGCCAGCCTTCAACGTGAACACCAGGGCGTGTTCGCCGGGTGCCGCGAGCGCCTTGATGATCGCGGGATCGTCGACGGCGTAGTCCGCGCGATCGGCGCGGAACTTCGCGTTGGCCTTGCGGCCGCCGCTCTCGACCTCCAGCTCGGCGCCGAGCACCGGCTCGTTCGTCTCGAAGCGGTCGACGAGGATCGCGAGCTCGCCGTCCCGGAGCGAAGCGACGAGTTCGAAGAGATCGGAGCGGGCCTCGACGCGCGGTCGCGACGACGGGACCGCTGCGCCGCCCGGCTGGTCGAGATGCTCCCCGCCGGGCCCGTGAGCGCCGGGACCGGCGTGG
>CAYTOT010000113.1:0-3319 GCA_964439475.1 uncultured Alcaligenaceae bacterium | reverse complement strand
TACTTCGGCGACGGCGTCGACGCCAGCGTCGCGGCCGCCATCGAGGGCGCGCTCGGCGAGTTCCGCAAGCTCGGCGCGACCACCGTGGCGGTCGAGTTGCCGACCGTGAAGCTTTCCGTACCCGTCTACTACGTGATCGCGCCCGCGGAGGCATCGTCGAACCTCTCGCGCTTCGACGGCGTGCGCTACGGACATCGCGCCGCGCAGTACACCGACCTCCTCGACATGTACCGGAAGACGCGCGCGGAGGGCTTCGGCGCCGAGGTCAAGCGTCGCATCCTCACCGGCACCTACGTGCTCTCGCACGGCTACTACGACGCGTACTACCTCAAGGCGCAGAAGGTGCGCCGCCTCATCGCCGACGATTTCGCACGCGCGTACACGCAGTGCGACGTGATCATGGGCCCGGTGGCGCCATCGCCGGCGTTCCATCTCGGCGAGAAGAGCGAGGATCCGGTGCAGATGTACCTCAACGACATCTTCACCATCGCCGGCAACCTGACCGGAACGCCGGGCATCTCGATCCCCTGCGGCTTCGACCGCAGCGGGCTTCCCGTCGGCATCCTCGTGCAGGGACCGGCGTTCGCCGAGGCCCGGCTCCTGAACGTGGCGCATAGGTTCCAGCTGGCCACCGACTGGCATCGGCGCGCCCCGGCGCTGGCCGGCGCGCTCGCGGGCAGCGCGGGAGGCGCCCGATGAAGTGGGAAGTCGTCATCGGCCTCGAAACGCACGCCCAGCTCTCCACGGCGGCGAAGATCTTCTCGGGCGCGTCCACGGCCTTTGGCGCCGCGCCGAACTCGCAGGCCGCCGCCGTCGACATCGCGCTGCCCGGCGTACTGCCGGTGCTCAACGAAGGCGCGGTCGAGCGCGCGATCCGCTTCGGCCTCGCGGTCGGCGCCACGATCAACCGGCGCAGCGTCTTCGCGCGCAAGAACTACTTCTACCCCGATCTTCCCAAGGGTTACCAGATCTCGCAGTTCGAGATCCCGATCGTGGCCGGCGGCAGCGTCGCGATCGTGTCGCCCACGCGCGGCGAGATGCGCGTGCGTCTCACCCGGGCACACCTGGAAGAGGACGCCGGCAAGTCGCTGCACGAGGACTTCCACGGCATGAGCGGCATCGACTTGAACCGCGCCGGCACGCCGCTGCTCGAGATCGTCACCGAGCCCGAGATGCGCAGCTCCGACGAGGCGGTGGCCTACGCGCGTGCGCTGCACGCGCTCGTGCGCTGGATCGGCATCTGCGACGGCAACATGCAGGAGGGAAGCTTCCGCTGCGACGCCAACGTCTCGGTGCGTCCCGTGGGCCAGCAGGAGTTCGGCACGCGCTGCGAGATCAAGAATCTCAACAGCTTCCGCTTCATGCAGGACGCGATCGACTACGAGGTGCGCCGGCAGATCGAGCTCATCGAGGACGGCGGCAGCGTGGTCCAGGAGACGCGCCTGTACGATCCCGACCGCCGTGAGACGCGCTCGATGCGCAGCAAGGAAGATGCGCAGGACTATCGCTACTTCCCCGATCCCGACCTGCCGCCGCTGGTGGTGAGCGAGGACTGGATCGAGCGCCTGCGCGCCGGGATGCCCGAGCTTCCCGAGGCAATGCAGTCGCGCTTCGCGTCGACCTACGCACTGACCGCGAGCGACGCCCACGCACTCACCGCGAGCCGCGAGCTCGCCGCCTACTTCGAGGCCGTCGCACGCGCGGCCGGCGGCGAGGCCAAGGTCGCTGCCAACTGGATCCTCGGCGAGGTCGCGGCGGCACTCAATCGCAGCGACCTCGACATCGCGCGTGCACCGGTCTGCGCGACCGCGCTCGCTGCGCTCCTGCGTCGCATCGCCGACGGCACCATCTCCGGCAAGATCGCCAAGGACGTCTTCGAGGCCATGTGGCAGGGCGAGGCCGAAGGCGACGGTGCCGCCGACGCGATCATCGCGAAAAAGGGCCTCACCCAGATCTCCGACGAAGGCGCCATCGAGAGGATCGTCGACGACGCGCTCGCGGCCAACGCCGCGATCGTCGCCGAGTACCGCGCCGGCAAGGAGAAGGCCTTCAACTCGCTCGTGGGCAAGGTGATGGCCGCGAGCAGGGGCAAGGCCAATCCCGCGCAGGTGAACGCCATCCTGCGCCGCAAGCTCGCCTGATCGCTCCTAAGGAGCGTTGCTGTCCAGCGGACTCCGGACGCCGACCCGGCCGCGATTGAGGACATGGGTGTAGATCATGGTCGTGCTGACGTCGCTGTGTCCGAGCAATTCCTGGACGGTGCGGATGTCGGCTCCGGATTCCAGCAGATGCGTCGCGAACGCATGTCGAAGCGTGTGGGTGGTCGCTGGCTTGCCGATCCCGGCCGCGCGAACGGCGCGCTTCACAGCGCGTTGCAACTGCTCCTCGTGGAGATGATGCCTGCGAACCACGTCCGAGCGAGGATCGCGGGACAGCGCCGATGCCGGAAACACCCAGAACCACGCCCATGACGTTGCCGCCTGCGGATATTTCCTGCGCAGGGCGAACGGTAGCTCGACGCCCTCGCGCTCCTGCGCACGATCCGCCATCCAGATCGACCTTGCGCGCTGGAGTTGTGCGCGCAGGTCCGCGCCGAGGGCTACCGGCACCATCGTGACGCGGTCCTTGCCGCCCTTGGCCTGGCGAACGGTGATCTCGCCACGAACGAGATCGAGGTCCTTCACGCGCAGTCGCACGCATTCCATGAGCCGCATGCCGGTGCCATAGAGAAGGCGTGCCATCAGTGAATGGACACCCTCCATGTGGGCAAGCACGGCGCGCGTCTCGCTGGTACTCAGCACCACGGGCAGCCGGCGCGGCCTCCGTGGCCGATTGATGTCACCCATCCACGGCAGCTCCACGCCGAGTACCTCGCCATAGAGAAACAGCAGGGTGGACAGCGCCTGGTTGTGCGTCGACGAGGAGACCTGCCGCTCGCTGGCGAGATGGTCGAGAAACGCCTCGACCTGCGGCCCGCCCATCTCGCGCGGGTGCCTGAGGTCGTGGTACTTCACGAACTGCCGCACCCAGCCCACGTAGGCTTGCTCGGTGCGGTAGCTGTAGTGCTTGTAGCGAATCCGCTGCCTGACCTGATCGAGGAGACGAACGGGCCTCGACGTCGGATCGACCGGAGAGACGGCTCCGGTCGCCGGCAGGGCGTCCTGTCGAGCGTTGGTGTCCGCACCGTGCATATCGTCGTCTCGGCGAGTTCGCATTCGCGATATCGTGGGCGGTACAAGGACTTGCGATTGACCCGGCGGGATTATCTGTCGTAGCGTATGTGTATAGGTATCATCCGTACGACCTACATTACGTTAGG
>CAYTOT010000112.1:0-3598 GCA_964439475.1 uncultured Alcaligenaceae bacterium | reverse complement strand
CTACAACGAGGCGTGGCGGTACCGCGAAGGCTTCGCGCAGTTGCGCCGCGAGAACCCGAAGCTATTGCGCGCGTACGCCGGCGCGGTGATCGGGAAGAGGCTCGGCAACCACCCCGAACCGGCGCGGGACTTGAAGCTCGCCTTCCGCCGCGTGGGCATCGGCGACGCGGGCTGGAAGCTCCTCCTCGCCGCCGACCCCGAGTCGCTGGAGGCGGCCACCCCGGGCGCGGCCAACGCGTCGGTGTTCCCGGTGCTCTGCTGGGCGCTGGAGGCGTGCCTCCGGATGGGGCGCGTGCCGCCGCCGGCCGTGATGGCGCGGATCGTCTCGCCCAACCTGCGCGAGCCGGGGGTGCGGCGCACGCTGCGCCTCGCGGATCTCCAGTACGACTTCTGGCCGCCCTTCCTGCGCGCGCTGGGCCGGCGGCTGGACACGGTGCGCGGGCCCGAGGCGCTCTCGCGCTTCCTCGACGGCGAGTTCGAGGATGTCTACGACTGGCTGGAGTGGGATTCGCCCGTGATCGACGCGAACCAGGCGCGCGCGGGCTGGCCGTGGATGCTCGCACAGCGGGTGCGGTGGGAGGAGCGCGAGCGGCAAGGCGTGCTCGCCGTGCGCGACGAATTCCGCTGGCTCGTGCCGCTGCGCGAGTTCGCCTTCGAGGGCTTCCGCGTCACCGCGCTCGCCGACGCCTACGAGCTGTGGGAGGAAGGGCAGGCGATGCGCCACTGCGCGCGCACCTATGCCGCGAGCTGCCGCCGCGGCGGCCTGGTCCTCTTTTCGATCCGCGGCGCCGATGGCCGGCGCGCGGCGACGGGGAGCATCAGCCTGCGCGCGGGCACGTGGACCGTGGAAAGCGTGCGCGCCTTCTGCAACCGGCTCGCCGGGACGTCGCTGTGGCGCGTGGCGCAGGCCTACGCGCGCGCCTGCAGCCTCTCCCCTGTCCCCTGGGAGTGTGGCCGTGAGTGAGGGCGCGCCGTTCTCCCCTCTCCCTTGGGAGAGGGGCCGGGGGTGAGGGTCAAGGAGGCGCTGTCATCCAATCCCGCCCCCTGCGCGTTTGAAGTTTCAACCCCCTTGCCCGCAAGCGACTGCGCGCCCACAATGTCTTACTACCGTCTTACTTCTGCGCGATCCATGGAGTCCACCAAGCTTTCCAGCAAGGGTCAGGTCGTCCTGCCGAGCGTCATCCGAAAGGCCAAGTCGTGGCGTGCCGGTCTCGTGCTCGCCGTGGAAAGCACGCCGGAGGGCGTGCTACTCAGGCCCCTCAAGCCGTTTGCACCGACCCGACTCGAAGATGTGGTCGGCAGCGCCGGGTACCGCGGCCGGCGAAAGACCATCGAGGATATGGATGCCGCCGTCGCCACGCGCGCGCGGTCGCGCAAGTGATCGCCATCGATACCAACGTGCTCGTCCGGCTGGTCGTGGACGACGATCCTGACCAGACCCGCAGGGCGCGGAAGCTCTTCCGCGGCGGCGATGTGCTGGTGACCGCGACGGTCCTCCTGGAGTCGGCGTGGGTCCTTTCGGGCGCCTACGGCCGAAGCCGCCAGCAGGTCTCCGCATCCCTGCGCGGCGTGCTCGGCCTCGATGGCGTGGCAACGGATTCACCCGCTGCAGTGGCGCAGGCGCTGGATTGGTTCGACGCGGGCCTCGACTTCGCCGATGCGCTGCATCTCGCAGGCGCCTCGGCCGCGAGCGCCTTTGCGACATTCGATGAACGCCTGGTCAGGAAGGCCAGGTCGCTCAGGAACCCGCCAGTCGTGTCGGTTCCGCGCTAGCGAGTCAGGCGGGCGAGTCGACGGAGCCGAGACGATCCAGTCCGGCGGAGCTGGGGAGAGCAGCTACAGCACGCTCTCCAATCCCTTTCGCTCGATCAGGTTCAGGAGCTTGAGAGAAGGCCCGCTCGGCTTCTTGTCGCCGATCTCCCACTTCTGCACGGTGGAGATGCTCGTGTTGAGAATGGCGGCAAACACCGCCTGGCTCACGTTCGCGCTTTGGCGCAGCCGCTTGATCCGGCGGGCCGACATGACCTCGACGTCGAGATGGCAGAGCGCGTCGAACTCCCCCATCCGCCGCTTGCTGACGAGGCCGATGCGGTGCAAGCCCAGTGCCGTCTCGTGCACCTCATCGAGAATCCTGCTTTTTCGAGATGCCATCCTTTACCTCCACGAGTTCCCCTGCGTCGAGCGCCAGCGCCAGGCGCGCATCATTCTGGCCATCACTCGGACAAGCGCCTCGTCCGGGAGGGATACTCTTCGCGCCCATCGGGAAAAGGTGCGGGTTCGGAAGGCTCTGCGCGCCAAAACTATATCACCAAGTGCAACAGTTTACCAAGAGCAGTCGGTTGTCCGGCGGGACGATCCCACCATATGCCACCCGCTCGTCGCGCCCTCGGTAGGGCGCGCTCACGCCTTCCAGATCTCGACCGACCGCAGCCTTCGAAGCGATTTGTCCCACGTCGCGAGCGGCATTCGCTTGCAGAGCGCGGTCGAGACGATGATGCGGTCCGCCGGGTCGCCGTGAAGGCCGGCAGGGAGATCGTCCAGCGCCAGCACCACGTCGGCATCCAGGCCCACCACGGTCACGATATCCGGCGCGCTTGCCTCGACCAACCACTGCGCAAACGGCGCCGGAAGGACGATGCGGCCACGCGCGTGGAGCATGTGCGCCTCCCACAGGCTGATGGCGGAGATGGCAAGCGGGCCCTGGGACGCTCTTGCGGACAGCGCCTCGCGTTCCCGCAGCGAGAGGCGGCCCGAGCCGGTGAGCCACCAGATCCAGGCGTGGGTGTCGAGCAGGATCATCGGCGCAGGGCGTCGAAATCCTCGTCGCGCAGGACGGACTCGCCAGGCTCCGCCAGAAGCTGCCCGCCCAGGGACTGAAGGCGTTCCCAAGGCTTCAGGGCGGCGGCGCCCGGCGCGGGGGCAGGGGCCACGAGGCGCGCCACGGTCTTCCCGCGACGCGTGATCGTGACGGGCCGGCCGGACTTCTCCAGCTCGCGGATGATCTCCAGGCAGCGCTGCTTGAACTCGGTGATTGAAATGTCCATTTGCGAATTGTATATGGTCATTTCAGGCGGCTCCATCGGGGGTCACCCCCCTGTAACGCCGAGACAGGACATTCCGATGACGCCCCGGGCTCACCCCCTGAGCCCCCGCCCGCGCAGAATCGCCCCAGGCCTTCCGGAAACCCTTCCATGAGCAACGACCACGAGCCCGACCTCCACCCCCGTGAAAACCTCGCGCTCCCCTTCCGCTGGGAGGACGTGCCCCGCGAGCCCATTGGCCCCCGGGGATACCGTAGCCGCGCGGAGCAGGCGCAGTGGCGCCTCGAACTGAACTCCGGTCGCGCGATCCGCCTCGCTTCGATCCGCCAGTCGGGAACGAACGATGGCGTCCTGTGCGGCTCGCCGCGAAGCGACAGCGCTTTCAACGCCAGGCACGTGAAGCAAGCGATCGAGATCGCGGCGGAGGAATTCGGGTGCGAGCCCGGCAAGGTCGCCGTCCTGCCCCCGTGCCTGCTGCGATCGATCGAGAAGAAGCGCCCGGGCGACCCCGGGCCGGAGGAAATCGCCGTCGACTACCTGCCACCGGTGAAGACGCT
>CAYTOT010000111.1:0-3608 GCA_964439475.1 uncultured Alcaligenaceae bacterium | reverse complement strand
GCTCGCATGCAAAGCGCAGTAGCGGGCATCCCGACGCCGGAGCGGTTTCCTTTGCGCTCTGCGCAAGCGTCGCGGGTCGATTCATGGCCAGTACTTACGGCGACCAGTAACAGTCCGTTGAAGATGGTAGCGTACATGAGTCGGCGGCCGTCGCAATGTGCGCGTCGCCGACGCGGACTGGTGTCCCCTGTCGAGGCCCCGCGGGTCAGTCGGCCGCAGGGTTCAAGGCCAGTCCCATGTTGATCAGGTTGTCGGCGATCACCCCCAGTGCGACCCAGCGCTTCATGCCGTCGAGTCCCTTGTAGCGACAGCGATTGAGCGCGTGTCTACGCTTGAGCAGACTGATTCGTCCTTCGCAACCGGTACGCCAGCGCTGGGCCTCACGGAATCAGCGCTTGCGCTCGTGCAGCCTGCGTTGAGGGCTCTTGCTGCTTTGTGGCGCGCGTCAATCAAGATGAGAGCAGCGCGTCAATCAGGATGAGAAGACTGGCGGGGTGGCAGCGGGGCTGGGCATAGCCCGGAACCGCAGCCGCCCCGCCAGCGTCGAGAAGGCCTCTTTCAGGGCCTTATCGGTGGTCGCGGTGGATCGGGTATGAACGGTTTCCCGAAGGGAGGCCCGCCGTGCCCGGACGCCACGTCAACGACCACCAGATGAGGCTTTACATGAAGGAGAGACGCACCGAAGGGCCGCCCACGGCGGCCGCCCGCGCTGGGTTCAGCGCCGCCACGGCTTATCGCATCGAACAGGATCCGCGCCTGCCGTCGCAGAAGAAGTTGCCGCGTGGGCGTCGACGCCCGGATCCGTTGGCCGAGATCTTCGACGCCGAGGTCGTTCCGCTGCTGCGCTCGGCACCGGGCCTCCGACCGGTGGCGGTGCTCGACGAGATGTCGCGGCGGCATCCCACGCTGCCACGTAGCGTACGGCGCACACTGGAACGACGCATCCGCGCGTGGCGCGCCGTACATGGCGAAGAGCGCGACGTGGTGTTCCGCCAGGTGCACGCGGCGGGTCGCTTGGGCTTGTCCGACTTCACCGAGATGGACAGCCTCGGTATCAGCGTGGCCGGCGTCGTGCTGCCGCACCGTCTGTATCACTTCCGACTGGCCTGCTCAGGCTTCGAGCACGCGCACGTCATCCTCGGCGGCGAAAGCTATGTGGCGCTGGCCGAAGGGCTGCAAAACGCGCTGTGGGCGCTGGGCGGTGCGCCGCTCGAGCACCGCAGCGACAGCCTGTCCGCGGCATTTCGTAACCTCGATCGCGATGCGCGCGATGATCTTACTTCGCGCTACGAGACGCTGTGCGCTCACTACGGCATGCAGCCCACGCGCAATAACCGCGGCATCGCCCACGAGAACGGTGCCATCGAGAGTCCGCACGGTCATCTGAAGAACGCCGTCCGCGACGCGCTGCTGCTGCGCGGCAGCGCCGACTTCGCCGACCTCGTGGCCTATCGCCGCTTCATCGACGAGATCGTCAGCCGCCACAACGCGCGCCACGGCAAGCGCATCGACGCCGAGCGGCCCTTCCTGCAGCCCCTGCCGGCCGCGCGCACCGGCGACTACGAGGACACCCGGGTGTACGTGACCTCCGCCGGCGGCTTCACGCTGCGCAAGGTGTTCTATACCGTCCCCTCGCGGCTGATCGGCCATCGGCTGTGCGTGCGACTCTACGACGACCGGCTGGAGCTCTTCCTCGGCGGCACCGCGCTGATGACGCTACCGCGCGGCCGCTCCGGCGCCGGCGGCAAGCACGGCCACGTCATCGACTACCGCCACGTCATCCACGCGCTGCGCCGCAAGCCGATGGCGCTGCTCAACCTGGTCTACCGCGACCAGCTCTTCCCGCGCCCGGCCTATCGGCTGACCTTCGATCGCCTGTGCGAACAGCTGCCCCCGCGCGCGGCATGCAAGACGATGGTCGACCTGCTCAGCCTCGCCCACGAGCGCGCCTGCGAGGCGCAGCTGGCCGAGGTGCTGACGCATTGCTTGGCCGAGGGCCAAGCGCCCGACCTGAGCGCCTTGCGCGCGCGCTTCGCACCGGACCCGGCGCTGCTACCACAGGTCTGCGTGCAACTCGCTTCGCTGAGCGACTACGAGGCCTTGCTCAACCCGGACGTGGAGATGGCGGCATGAGCGACGACTTCGACACCACCCGCCTGACGCTGCTGCTCAGCGACCTGCGGCTGCCCGCCCTCAAGCAGATCTGGCCGACCTTTGCCGAGCGTTCCGACCAGGAAGGCTGGTGTCAGCGATCGGCATATAGGAGCCACCGCGAGATCGGCATATAGGAGCCAGTCGATGATCGCCGTAATGGAGCCAGGCGATGATCGGCATATAGGAGCCAGGCCGTGATCGGCATATAGGAGCCACGGAAGGGGAAGACGGGCATCTCGACCTGAGCGTCCGACCCGCTACCCTCCCGGATTTTTGTCCGGGAGGGCCAGCGGTGGGGCGCAGGAGAATCGAGATGTTCCAGTACCGAGCCGTCCTGGTGCGCCTGCGCCAGGGCGATACCGACCGCGACATTGCGCGGTCACGGCTGATGGGGCGGCGCAAGCTGGCCGCGTTCCGTGCGCTTGCGCAGCAGCGGGGTTGGCTGGCCACCGACGCGCCGCTGCCCGACGACGGCGAGATCGCGGCGGTGATCGGTCAGGTGCGCCGGGCGCGCAGCACGATCTCCACCGTCGAGCCACACCGCGACATCGTCGTGCGTTGGGCCGAGCAAGGCGTGGCTGGTGTGGCGATTCACGCTGCGCTGTGCCGCGAGCACGGCTACACCGGCAGCTATTCCGCCGTCCGTCGTATGTTGGCGGCCATGGACGCCGCGCGGCCGCCGCAGGCGACGGTGCGCTTGACCTTCGCTCCCGGCGAGGCGGCGCAGGTTGATTTCGGCGCCGGCCCAGTGCTGTTCGATGCGGCGCGCAACGAGCATCGACGCACCTGGTGCTTCGTGATGACGCTGTGCTTCTCGCGCCATCAGTACGTCGAGTTCGTGTGGGATCAGACGGTAGCGACGTGGCTCGGCTGCCATCGTCGCGCCTTCGAGTGGTTCGCCGCCGTCCCGCGCCGGCTGATCATCGACAACGCCAAGTGCGCGATCACCAAAGCGTGCGTGCACGATCCGCTGGTGCAGCGCGCGTACGCCGAATGCGCCGAGGGATACTCGTTCAAGATCGACCCGTGTCCGCCCGGGGATCCGACGAAGAAAGGTGTCGTTGAGTCGGGGGTCAAATACGTCAAGGGGAACTTCCTGCCCACGCGCGAGTTCCGCGACCTCGCCGATCTGAACGCGCAGGCGCGTCGTTGGGTGCTCGAAGAAGCCGGCGTGCGCGTGCACGGCACGATGCGCGAACGCCCGCTCGCGCAGTTCGCCATCGAGAAGCCCCTGCTGCGGCCGTTGCCACCGATCGCACCCGATCTCGGGACTTGGCACGCCGTGCGTCTGCATCGCGACTGTCACGCGCAGTTCGAGCGCTGCTTCTACTCGGCGCCCTTCATGTTCATCGGCAAAGTACTCTGGTTGCGGGCGACCGACTCGGCGATTGCGATCTACCAGGACTACCGTCAGGTCGCCGCGCACCCACGCGGACGCAAAGCCGGTCAACGCT
>CAYTOT010000110.1:0-4031 GCA_964439475.1 uncultured Alcaligenaceae bacterium | reverse complement strand
GACTAACGCCGCCGGAAAACGAGATCCCAGGTCCCGTGTCCGAGCCGGTTCCCGCGCGCCTCGAACTTGGTGAGCGGGCGGGTCGCGGGTCGCGGTGCGAAATCGGACGCGGTATTGACGAGGAGCGCTTCCGCCGTGAGGGTGGCGAGGATCGCCTGCGCGTAGTCCTCCCAGTCGGTGGCCACGTGCAGGTAGCCGTCGCTAGCCAGCCGCTGCGCGAGCAGATGCACGAAGGCGGGCTGCAGCAGGCGCCGCTTGTGGTGGCGCTTCTTGGGCCAGGGATCGGGAAAGAACACGTGCACGCCCGCAAGCGACGCGGGCGCGAGCATGTGCGTCACGACTTCCACGGCGTCGTGCCGGATCACGCGCAGGTTGCGCAGCGACTGCGCCTGCATGCGTGCGAGGAGTGCGCCGACCCCCGGTCCGTGCACCTCGATGCCGAGGAAGTCGATGTCGGGCTGCGCGGCAGCGATCGCCGCCGTGGTCTCCCCCATGCCGAAGCCGATCTCGAGCACCACCGGCGCGTGGCGCCCGAAGGTCGCCCCGAGGTCGAGCACGCGCGGCGCGTAGTCGATGCCATAGACCGGCATCAGCTCGCGGCACGCCCGCTCCTGCGCCGGCGACAGGCGCCCCTGACGCAGCACGAAGCTGCGGATCGGGCGCCGGGGCCCGCTGTCCGCTGCGTCGTCCTCGCACGCCTCTGCGTTCACGCCGCTTGGGGCGCGCTCGCGCTCCAGCGCTGGCTCGCGGCCCGAACGGCCCGTCGGGTTCACGATGCCTCCCGAAGCGGCGCGCCGCGCGGTCTTCCATCGCTGGCCAGGACGAGCGCCGCGCCCATCACGGCCGCTGCCAGTCTGCCGCCGCGAGCTTGCGCTCCAGCGTGCGCGATTCCCCGCCTCCCGCGGGCGTGTACTCCAGCACCAGCGTGTCGGCATCCTTCCACTTCACGCGGGCATCGCTCCATGCGGGCGATGGTTTCCAGGTCGACTCCTTGCGGATGCCGTCGCGACCGACGCGCCACAGCGAAAGCTCGTTCGCACATTTCTCGCAGAAGTCGGCGACCGCGACGCGTTGCCGGTCCGGCGACAGGACGGGCTCCGCCGGCACCTCCGTGACCTGGCCGTTCGCGCGCTGCAGAATGGCGAAGCTCGCCGTATCGTCGACGTTCACGAGCAGCACCACGGCGTTGACGGGACTCCAGTAGTCGAAGAGAGCGTAGCTCTTCTCCGTGTTGGCGGCGATCGCATCGACGAAGGCGCGCTGCCCCGAAGGGAAGAGCGAGATCGTGAGCGTGTCGCCGTCGCGCCTGGCGAGGTTGGGCAGTGCCTTCAACTGCGCTTCCTCGATGAGCCGGCCGCAATGCGCGGGACCTTCGGCGCTTCCGCAGATCTGCGCTACCTGCTCCGGCGTGGGCGCAGCCGCCATCGCGAGCGACGCGGCGGACGCGAGCAGGGCGCCTGCGAGAATGCGCAGTCCGGCAAGGCGCATCGGCAGACGTTCAGGAGATGAGGCCGGACGTCGGCGAGCTCGGGCTCGCGGCGTAGAGCTTGCGCGGCATGCGTCCGGCGAGGAAGGCCTCGCGTCCGGCCTCCACCGCGAGCTTCATCGCGCGCGCCATGCGCACCGGATCGGTGGCGTGCGCGATGGCGGTGTTCATGAGCACGCCCGAGCAGCCCAACTCCATGGCGACGGTGGCATCCGATGCGGTGCCCACGCCGGCATCCACCAGCACCGGGACCTTCGACTGCTCGATGATGAGCCGAAGGTTCCACGGATTGAGGATGCCCATGCCCGAGCCGATGAGCGAGGCGAGCGGCATGACCGCCACGCAGCCGATTTGCTCGAGCTCGCGCGCGATGATGGGATCGTCGGAGGTATAGACCATCACCTGGAAGCCGTCGGCGACGAGCCGCTCGGCGGCCTTGAGCGTTTCCAGCACGTTGGGAAAGAGCGTGTTCGCGTCGCCCAGGACTTCGAGCTTGCACAGGGCGTGGCCGTCCAGGAGCTCGCGGGCGAGCTTCAGCGTGCGTACCGCGTCGTCGGCCGTGTAGCAGCCTGCGCTGTTCGGCAGGTAGGTGAATTCGGACGGCGGCAGCGCGTCGAGCAGCGACGGCGCATTCGCATCCTGTCCGATGTTCGTGCGGCGGATCGCGACCGTGACGATCTGCGCACCGGAGGCCAGCATCGCCTCCCGCGTCTGCGCGAAGTCGCGGTACTTGCCGGTGCCCACGAGGAGGCGCGAGCGATAGGCGATACCGCCGATGACCAGGGGATCGGCGAGGGCGGCGGGGTCGAGCGGTGCGTTCATGCCGGCATTTTACGCCCGCGCCCGCCGCAGCGCCCCCGGTCAGGGCCGCTTCATTCGAGGAAGGTCGCGAAGCCGGCGATCAACGCGCCCGAGACCAGCAGCAGGCCCAGCAGCAGCGGCCACACGAAGCGCAGGTACTTGTCGTAGCCGACCTTGGCGATGGCCAGCCCTCCGACCAGCACCACGCTGGTCGGGGCCAGCATCAGTGCCAGGCCGTGGCCCATGATCCAGGCGGTGATGGTGGTGGCGCGGCTGACGCCGGCGAAGTCGGCCATCGGCGCCAGCAGCGGCATCGCCAGCGCACCGTGACCCGAGCTCGACGGGATCAGCACCGCCAGCGGAATGTTCACCAGGATCGTCAGGAAGGTGAAGAATGCCGCCGACGATCCGCTGACCAGACGCTCCATCGAATACAGGATGGTGTCCAGCGTTTGCGTGTTGTTCATGATGGCCGATACGCCTCCCGCCAGCAGCACCACCATGGCCGGTCCCATCATGTCGGCCGCGCCGGCAGCGATCAGGCGCACCGTTTCCTTCTCGCCCATCCTGGCCACGATGCCGACCAGGATCGAGGCGAGGATGAACAGCATGGCCAGTTGCGGGAACCACCAGTTCAGTTCGAACCAGAACGGCTGCGCGTCCACCACTTCGTGCAGCAGCACGTCTTCGGCCGGGCCCGGACGACCGCCGAGCACGCTGGACCAGGGAATGACGGAGAAGATCATGAGACCGAAGGCAAGGGCCGTGATCACCAGCACCCACTTCTGCGTGGTCGTCAGGTGTTCCTGCACGGCAGCATCGGCCGCCGGGGTCGTTGTCCCGGGGGCGGCCGCGACCTTCGGCTCGCCGGCCGCGGGGCGGTTTGCGTCACTGGCCGCCGGGGCCTTCGCCTCGTTCTCCTCGCCCCACCCCACCAGCGAGGCGCCCGGATCGGTGCGAACCTTCGCGGCGTATCGCAGCACCCAGGCGATCGCCATCGCGGTCAGCACCACCCACAGCACGGTGCGCAGCACGATGCCGTCACCGATCGAAACGCCCGCTTCCCCCGCTGCGACGCCGATCGAGAAGGGGTTCACCGTCGCCGCCATCACGCCGACCAGCGCGCCGAGGATGATCATCGATGCGGTGACCAGGCGGTCGTAGCCCAGCGCACCCATCAGCGGCAGGAACAGCGCGTAGAAACCGAGCGTCTCGACCGAGAAGCCCATCGTCGAGCCGAGCAGGGAGAACAGCACCATCACCGAAGCGATCAAGAGCCAGCCCTTGTCGCGCAACCCGTTGGCCAGCGAGGCCACCGCGACCTCCAGGCTGCGCGTGGCGAAGCTCACCGAGATGAAGGCGCCGATCGACATGATGAACACGATGATGCCGATCTGCCCGAAGATGCGGCCGATCGTCTCGGTGTCGACGTAGGCGCTGCCGGGATTGCGCAAGCCGTAGATGCCGTTGATGGGCGCGAGGACGAGCTGATTGACCTTCTCCGCGAAGGTCAGCGGCGACGGGATCTGCTGGTAGGTGCCGGGGATCGGCGAGCCATCGGCATCGTGCTGGTAGTGGCCCGCGGGAATGAACAGCACCGCCACCCAGACCAGCAGCGTGACGATGGCCAAGGTGGTCACGGCGCCGGGGAACTGGAAGCCCTTCTTCGCCTTGGCCTCGCGCTCGCCCCCGCCCGCGCCGCCCGCGCCGCCCGCGCCGCCCGCGCCGCCCGCGCCGCCCGCGC
>CAYTOT010000109.1:0-4551 GCA_964439475.1 uncultured Alcaligenaceae bacterium | reverse complement strand
GGACCTCGCCGCGTACGCACCGGCCTACGAGGCGATCGCCGCGCACATCGAGGCCTCGACGGAGGACGCGCGATGACCGCCCCGTCCCGCGCCGCGCCCACGATCACGCGCGCGTGGCTGGAGGACGGCGACGCCTGCGACGACCAGGTGGCCACCTTCTCGGCCGAGTGGCCCGACGGCGTCGAGATCACGCGCGAGGCGCTGCTGCGCGCCGCCGAGCTGGAGCTCGATCTCTCCTGGTTCGCAGATCACGTGCTCTCCAAGCCGGCGCGCCAGGCGTACCGCGTGGCCATCGCGCCGGCGCTCCAGGCGTACCGCGTGGCCCTCGCGCAGGCGGACCAGGCGTACGACGTGGCCATCGCGCCGGCGCTCCAGGCGTACGACGTGGCCATCGCGCCGGCGCGCCAGGCGTACCGCGTGGCCATCGCGCAGGCGCTCCTCACTGCGGGCGCGGAGCACGGCTGGACGGGCTGCGAGGCGCAGCCGTGACCGTCTGGCACGTCGTCTGCGCGTGGTGCGGCGCCTGGCAGTCGAGCGAGGTGCGCGAGGGCCTCGAGTCCGAGGCGACGTCGCACACGATTTGCGGAGAGTGTCTGCTCGCGCGCTATGCCGCGCAGGAGGGCATCGGTGCTGACGTCGGATGAGATCCGAGCCATCGAGGCGGACAATCGTGGCGAGGGTGGAATCGTCCCAGCTTTCGCGCAGGATCGAATCCGCCACCCGGAAGTAGTGCTTCCTCGGCGTCGCCACCTCCCCCCCCCTACGATCGCCGACCCTACTCGCCAGCCTCGCGAGCAAGCCCGCCGCATTGCGGGCAGCGAGTCGCGGCGATCGGCCGTCCCTCTCCGTCCACGCGATCGGATTCGCACGGAGCGAACCACGAGCCGCATTCTCGGCAGCGCACCGCGCCTGCGAGGTCGCGGCGCAGCGAGCACACGATGCAGGCGCAGAGGGGCTCGTGGGTCACGTCGCCTCCATCCGTCGATAGGGCACACCACCCGGCTCTCGATAGACGCAGGTTGGATCACGCCGCACGATAGATTCATCATTCACACGCAGGATCGTGGCACGCGTCGGGTCATCGCGGAGCGGAAAAACCCAGCGATCTTTCACTGACTCCAATCCGGAGCCCCAATCACCATTCCCCGTCGGAGGTGGTCGCAGTCGATGCCACGTCGGAGCCCACCACCAGCCGCAAGCCCGGTACAGAGAGCCGGTATGCCCGACGCTCGGATCGGAATAGCTGACCACAGTCGTCGCAAGAGGGAATCTATCCAGCAGCCAGCGGCGTACGCGAGCCCACTGCATACTGCCGCCGTTCTTCGTGCCGTTCAGGCACCACCGCGACAGTTCGAGCCATTCACGCGGCAGGCGTCGAGACGTTGGGGAAGCCACTACGAGACACCCGAGACGGTCTTCCCATGCGACACCGCGCGATGTTTCGCCGAGGTAGTGATCCCGTCGCAGCGTCTGGTTGATCCGCGCAAGCGAACTCGGACCATCCACCTCCCACATTGAGATCTGATGCGTCACGGCTCGCCTCGCAGCGCCCGCAGCGCGACGCGTTCGCGGTACTGGAGGCACTGCGCGGAGACGCCGGCCTCGCCCGCCAGCGCGCGCAGGGTGCGGCCCGCAGCGCGGGCCTCGAGTAGCCCGCGCCGGGCGTCGTCGAGCCGCGCCATGCGTTCCTCGCCGGCCGCCTCGATGGCCGCGCGTACGCGGGCCGCTGCCGCGTCTCGCGCCGGGCTCCGTCGCGGCGCGCTCACGCCGCGTCCTCGCGGCCGCAGAACTCCATGTAGAGCGCGACCTGCGTCGCGAGCAGCTCGACGAGCCCGGAGTCGATGCCGAAGTGCCCGTCACGCGCACGCTCGCGGATCTCATCGACTTGCTGGCGCGTGAGCAGCGCTACCGTATCCATGCTCCCACCCCCCGGTGAGCGATGGCCCGGCCCCGAGAGCAGGCCGGGCCGCGTACTACTTGCCCTTCCGCTTGGCAGCGGGCTTCGGTGCCGGCTTCGGCGGCGCGCTCTTGCGAGCGGCCAGCTTTGCCAGCTTGCCCGGCTTCGCCTTGCTCTTGCCCATGCTCCCTCCTATGTGCCCGCGTACCGCGGCGAGCGCGCGTGTCAGTCGAGACGCGGGTCGTACCACCCGGCTCTCGATAGACGCAGCTCGGGTCGCGTCTCACGCTGGACTCGTCGTTCACGCGCAGGGTCACGAGGGCATCGCAAAGTCGAGTTGGTCGGTGCGCTGACCTTCCTTCGCTTCCGCGACATTCTTTACCGCTTGTCGATAGTAGGTTTCTTTCAGCTCGACCCCGATGCCCTTCCTCCCGGCGCACACGGCAGCGTAGACCTCGGAGCCAACGCCCATGAACGGGGTGAATACCACCTCGCCGGGATTGCTCCACAAAACGAGGCACCGCTCGATCACGTCGAGTTGCAGCGGGTGAACGTGGCGTTCGTCTTCCACGTCGCGTGCCGCTTTGTACGGCAGCACACGATCCAATCGCACGTCATCCCAGAAGGCGCTCGCGTACTGCCGCCAGATCCAGTGAGAATATCGGTTCTCTATCTGGTTCCCTTTCCATCCGCGATACCGCTCCAGCTCTGCGGGCATCTTGCGAGCCCCTGCGTACTCCGTGAGCCCGTGCGGGTGCGTGATCGGTACAGGGTTCGTGCCTGTCCTGCGGAACATCAGCAGGTAGTCGGCTGAAGCAACCGAGCAGCGGCTCGAATCCTCTACGATGGTCTTATGCGCGAGGTTCTTCGCCATCGTGCGATTTCGCACCCCGAGCGGCTCCTTCCACACGCTGTACCGTGCGACGTAGCGGAAGCCGATGCGCTCATGGAGTCGGATGATGTCGCCCGGGAAGTCGCGCAGGAAGTCGCAGCCCGAGTTTCCAGACGGCACGTCCATACAGTGGACGCCAGTCAAGCGTCCGGGCATCGTCAATCGGTGCAGCTCGCGCACGATGAACTCGTAATGCTCGAAGAACTCTTCGTAGCTGCGGCAGTTGGACAGGTCGCGCTCGGAAGAGGAATAGTTGTAGAGCCCGCCGAATGGGGGAGAGTACACCGAAAGATGTACGCTTCCGTCCGGCAGCGTCGGCATCACCTCGCACGAGTCTCCGTTATAGATCGCGTACCAGTCGGTAATCACTTGGTCGCTGACAGCCACGCGGGCACCTCCTCTGGCTTAGTGAACGTCTTGCCACGCTCGATACGGATGGACTCGTTCATGTTCTCCACCAGCGACGTGAACATCCGATCCGCCTGCGCCGCCTTGCGTTGCAGGTTCCGCATGACGCCGCGCTCTCCGTCGGTCGCGACAATATCGACCCGTACGGGCCGAGTCTGCCCGAACCGCCAACAGCGACGGATGCCCTGGTAATACTGCTCATAGCTATGCGACGGGAAGCACGCGACGTGAGCGCACCGCTGAAGGTTCAGGCCAAACGCGCCGATCTTCGGCTTCGTGATGATGACGCGAATGTCTCCCGCTGCGAAGGCCATCAGCGCCTCTTCCTTCGCCTCGTCAGAGTCCGAGCCGGACACCTGCACCGCGCCGTCGATCAGCCGCGTGAGTAGGTCGCCTTCCGCGTTCAAGTGGCACCACACGAGCGCATGGTCCGACTTCTCGACGAGGGCCGCGACCTGTTCGCACCGCTCGTCAATGGTGCGTCTTCGCTCCTCGCGCTCCTCGGCCATCCCGACCGCAGGGAGGTCGAACAGCATCCCCTCGCGCGCCTTCCGCGCCTTGACTGAATGCTCGCGCTCTTCCAGCGGCGGCAGGACGAACGTGCCATCCTCGAAGCCGAGATCGGAAGGCCGGCGTACCGCTCGCGCCCACGAGCATACCCAGCGCCAGAACGGTTGTTCGGCATGTCCGCGGAAGCGCCACTTCATCCGTTCCGCGCCGCCAAAGCCACGCCAAGCTACGCGCGTATTGCTCGTGTTCTGATCGTTCTTGAAGAACCGCGCGAGCATGTCCATATGGCCGAGTTCGCCCAGTGCTTCACTGCTCGTTCCAAGCTCCAAGTAATCGTTCGGTGCCGCCGTCGCGGTACAGAGGAGACGGTACGGGAGCTTCCGCATGAACTCGGTCAGGGTCGCACGCCTCGCCCCGTCGAAGCTCTTCAGGATGCTCGATTCGTCGCATACCATCCCGCAGAAGTCATGCGGCGAGAACCGCTGGACGCGCTCGTAATTCGTGACGACGATGCGCGCGCCAGTAGGCGCCGTGCCATCCATCACCCTTACCGCGTCAATGCCGAACTTCTCCGCCTCGCGGATCACCTGATAACTGACCGCGAGCGGCGTGGCGATCAGTACTGGGCGGTTCGTCTGCCGCACCACATTCTCGGCCCAGACAAGTTGCATGGGCGTCTTCCCGAGCCCGCAATCGGCGAAGATGGCGGCCCGCCCTTTTCGCACCGACCACTCTACTAGGGTCCGCTGGAATGGGAACAAGAAGTCGGGCATCCAGACCGGCTCGAAGCCGGAGAGGCAGCCGTCCTGCGTCTTCGCTGCAAGGAACTCGAGGTATTCCTTCA
>CAYTOT010000108.1:0-5250 GCA_964439475.1 uncultured Alcaligenaceae bacterium | reverse complement strand
GTCGAGTCGTTCCCGAGGCTCGAGGGCCGGCAAATGGTGATGCTGCTGGCCCCGAAGAAGACCGTCGTGACGAAGCCCGTCGCGCCGGTGAAGCATCCCGAAACCAAGCCGGACACCGGTGCGGCCAAGCCCGCGAAAGCCTCTCCCGCGAAAGTGCAGGAGAGCACCGTCGAAGGCAGCAAACAGGAAGGGTAGGAAGGCATCATGCCGAAGATGAAGACCAAGTCGGGCGCGAAGAAGCGCTTCCGCGTGCGCGGGAGTGGCTCGATCAAGCGCTCGCAGGCGTTCAATCGCCACATCCTCACCAAGAAGTCGACCAAGTCCAAGCGCCAGCGTCGCGGCTCCGCCGAAATCCACAGCACCAACCTGGATTCGGTCCACGCGATGATGCCGTACGCCTAACGCGAGGAGACGAACATGCCCCGAGTCAAACGTGGTGTGACCGCCCGCGCGCGGCACAAGAAGGTTCTCGATCAGGCCAAGGGATATCGCGGCCGCCGTGGCAATGTGTTCCGCATCGCCAAGGAAGCGGTGATGAAGGCGGGCCAGTACCAGTACCGCGACCGCCGCCAGAAGAAGCGCGAGTTCCGCCGCCTGTGGATCGCCCGCATCAACGCCGCCGTGCGCGAGCTCGGCATGACGTACAGCACGTTCATCGCCGGCTTGAGCAAGGCGTCGATCGACATCGACCGCAAGGTCCTGGCCGATCTCGCCGTGCACGACAAGGCGGCGTTTGGCAAGATCGCGGAGCAGGCCAAAGCCTCTCTGGCCTGATCGAAGCCGCGAAGAAGAGGGAGGCGCAGCGACGCCTCCCTTTTTTTTCGCACCTCCAACCGCCCCCGAAGCACGAGCCCTTCGATGTCCGATCTCGCTACCCTCGTCCGGCAGGCCCGCGACGAATTCGCGGCCTGCGCCGATCCGGCCGCCCTCGAAAATGCCAAGGCACGCTACCTCGGCAAGACCGGCGTCCTCACCGAGCGCCTGAAGAGCCTGGGCAAGCTCACGGCGGCCGAGCGGCCGGCTGCCGGCGCCGCGATCAACGTCGCCAAACAGGAGCTGGAGGCCGCGCTGGCGGCGCGCCGCGATGCGCTCTCGGAGGCGAGGCTCGAAGCCCAACTCGCCGCCGAGGCGCTGGACGTGTCGCTGCCCGGCCGCGCACGCGGCGCGGGTTCGCTGCATCCCCTGACGCGGGTGCAGGAGCGCATCGAGACGCTCTTCCACTCGCTCGGCTTCGCCGTCGCCGACGGGCCGGAGATCGAGGACGACTTCCACAACTTCACCGCCCTCAACACTCCCGAGAACCACCCTGCCCGCTCGATGCAGGACACGTTCTACGTCGACAACGGCATGGTGCTGCGCACGCATACCTCGCCGATCCAGGTGCGCTACATGGAAACGCATGCGCCGCCGATCAAGATCATCGCGCCGGGCCGCGTGTATCGCGTCGACAGCGATGCCACGCACTCGCCGATGTTCCATCAGGTCGAGGGTCTGTGGATCGACCGCGACGTCACCTTCGCCGACCTGAAGGCGGTGATGACCGAGTTCCTGCGGCGCTTCTTCGAGCGCGACGACCTCATGGTGCGCTTCCGCCCGTCGTTCTTCCCGTTCACCGAGCCCTCGGCGGAAATCGACATGGCCTTCGGCGACGGGCGCTGGCTAGAGATCGCCGGTTCGGGACAGGTGCACCCCAACGTGCTGCGCGCGGTGAACATCGATCCGGAGACGTACCAGGGCTTCGCCTTCGGCATGGGACCCGACCGGCTCGCGATGCTGCGCTACGGCATCGACGACCTGCGTGTCTTCTATGAGAACGACCTGCGCTTCCTGAGCCAATTCCAATGAAGTTCTCCGAGCAATGGTTGCGCACGATGTGCAACCCGCCCCTTTCCAGCGAGCAACTGTGCGAGGGGCTCACGATGGCAGGCCTCGAGGTCGAGGAGGCCGAACCGGCGACGCCGCCGTTCTCGGGCGTAGTCGTGGGCCGCATCACGGCCATCGCGCCGCATCCTGACGCGAACCGCCTGCGTGTATGCACGGTCGACGTGGGCGCTGGCGAGCCGCTGTCGATCGTCTGCGGTGCACCCAATGCGGCCGCGGGCCTCACGGTGCCCTGCGCACTCGAGGGCGCCGAGCTGCCCGGCGGCATGACCATCGGGCGGGCGTCGATGCGCGGCGTGGAATCGCGCGGCATGCTGTGCTCGGCGAAGGAGCTCGGCATCGACGACGACGCGCGCGGCCTGCTCGTGCTCGACGGCCGCCTTGCGCCGGGCACGCCGTTGCGCGAAGCGCTCGCGCTCGACGACACGCTCGTCACGCTCAAGATCACGCCGAACCGCGCCGATTGCCTGTCGCTCGCCGGCATCGCGCAGGACGTCGCCTCGATCACCGGTGCACCGCTCGCGCTGCCGCAGGTCGGCGCGACGCCGGTGACCTTCGACGGCGTGCGTCCGGTGCGCGTCGACGCCACCGAGGCCTGCCCGCGCTTCGTGGGGCGCCTCATCGACGGCATCGATCCCCGGGCGCCCACCCCGGACTGGATGGTGCAACGCCTCGCGCGTTCGGGCATCCGCTCGATCTCGGCCGTCGTCGACGTCACCAACTACGTGATGCTCGAGCTCGGCCAGCCGCTGCACGCCTACGACGACCGTCTGCTCGACGGCAGCATCGTCGTGCGCTTCGCGGATGAGGGCGAGAAGCTCACGCTGCTCAACGGCCAGGTGCTCGACCTCACGGCCGATCTCCTCATGGTCTGCGACGAGAAGAAGCCGCTCGGACTGGCCGGCATCATGGGCGGCGAGCACTCGGGTATCGCCGACGACACGGCACGGGTGTACCTCGAAGGCGCCTTCTGGTCGCCGGCAGTGATCCAGGGGAAGATGCGACGCCTGGGCTTCACGAGCGATGCCGGCTACCGCTTCGAGCGCGGCGTGGACTTCAACGGCTGCGCGCGCGCGGTGGAGCGCGCGACGCAGCTCGTCATCGCGATCTGCGGCGGCCGTGCCGGTCCGCTCAGTGACAACGTCGACGAGGACGCGCTGCCCCGGCGCGATCCGGTCCGGGTGCGCCCGGCGCGCGTGGAGCGTGTGCTCGGCGTGCCGATCCCGCAGGAGACGATCGCCACCGTGTTCACGCGGCTCGGACTGCCGTTCACGCGTGACGGCGACGACTTCATCGTCACGCCGCCCTCGCGGCGCTTCGACCTCGCCATCGAGGTGGACTTCATCGAGGAGGTCGCGCGCATCCACGGCTTCGAGAACATCCCGGCGAGCCCGCGCGCCCACGTCGCGCACATGCTGCCCGACGCCGAGGCGGCACGCTCGCGGCGCGCGGTCAGGCGGGCGCTGGTGGACGCAGGCTGGCAGGAGATCATCACGTTCAGCTTCGTCTCGGCAGGGACCGAGACGGCGCTCGATCCGTCGGTGAAGCCGGTATCTGTGCAGAATCCCATCGCCGCGCACCTCGATGTGATGCGCACGTCGCTCCTGCCCGGCCTCATCGAAACGCTGCGCACGAACCTCAACCGCAAGGCGCCGCGGGCACGCATCTTCGAGGTCGGGCGGATCTTCCGGCGAGAGGGGGCGGGCTTTGCGCAGCCCGTGCGCCTGGGCGGGCTGGCCTGGGGCCCCGCCCTCCCGGAGCAGTGGGCCGAGCCGTCGCGGGACGTCGATTTCTTCGACGTGAAGGGTGATCTCGAGGCGCTGGTCGCGCCGCACACCGTCACCACCGAGCGTGCCGGACATCCCGCGCTGCATCCGGGACGCGCCGCGCGAATCCTCATCGACGGCGTGGAGGCCGGCTGGTTGGGCGAACTGCATCCGCGCCTGGTGCGGCACTTCGATCTGCCGCGTGCGCCGGTGGTCTTCGAGATCGCGTTCGACGCCCTGACGGGCGGTCGCGTGCCGGCTGGCCGCGCCGTCGCACGCACGCCCGTGGTGCGGCGTGATCTCGCCCTCGTCGTCGACGAGACCCTCCCCGCCCATGACCTCGTGCGGGGGCTGCGCGCCGCGGCACCGGCGCACGTCGTCGACCTCTCGCTGTTCGATGTGTACCGTGGCCGCGGGCTGACGGACGGCCGAAAAAGCCTTGCGATTCTGGTGCTTATGCAGGATACTTCCCGCACTTTGACCGACGCCGACATCGATGCCACGGAGGCTGCGCTGGTTGCCGTGGCGCGCGAGAAGTTCGGCGCCGCGCTGCGGCAGTAGACGCTTCGTCGACGTTTCCTGGACGCCTCGAGAACGACCCGCCACCCTTGCCCGCCCGCTCACTCACGGCGTCGTTCTGCGGGAGACCGGCAGCGGCGGACGACCCTGAAAAGACGAGATGACCCTCACCAAAGCCGAACTCGCCGACCTGCTCTTCGAACAACTGGGCCTCAACAAGCGCGAGGCCAAGGACATGGTCGAGCGCTTCTTTGAGGAGGTCCGGATCGCCCTGGAGGCGGGTGAGTCGGTCAAGCTGTCCGGTTTCGGCAACTTCCAGTTGCGCGAGAAACCCCAGCGGCCGGGGCGCAATCCCAAGACCGGGGAGGAGATTCCCATCACTGCCCGGCGCGTGGTCACCTTCCACGCCAGCCAGAAGCTGAAGGCCATGGTCGAAGCCGCGAACCATGCCGGAACACAGCCGAGCTAAGGCCGATCTCCCGCCCATCCCCGCCAAGCGATACTTCACGATTGGCGAGGTGAGCGAGCTCTGTGCGGTCAAGCCGCACGTGCTCCGTTATTGGGAGCAGGAGTTCGCGCAACTGAAGCCCGTCAAGCGCCGGGGAAACCGGCGCTACTACCAGCACCATGAGGTGCTCCTCATCCGTCGCATCCGCGACTTGCTCTACGAGCAGGGCTTCACGATCAACGGTGCGCGCCACCGCCTCGACACGGAAGCCGCGGAGCCGCGCGCGGCTGCACGGGCGGCCACCAGCAGCGCCACCGTCGTGACGATCCCGCCGGGCAGCGCTCTCGAACCCGGGCAGATCCGTCAGGAACTCGTCGAGATCCGCGATCTCCTGCGGCCGTCGTGAGAACTGCGATCCGATGCCGTTCCGATGCCGGCCGCGATCGGCTACGGGCAAACGTCATCGTGGTCTCCCTCGCCTGTGCCTCCGCGTCGGCGTGCTTCTCGCATCGGCGCTGACGGCGCGTGCGGCTGACGGTATACTTGCAAGTTCGGTCGGGGCGTAGCGCAGCCTGGTAGCGCACCTGCATGGGGTGCAGGGGGTCGGAAGTTCGAATCTTCTCGCCCCGACCATAA
>CAYTOT010000107.1:0-5336 GCA_964439475.1 uncultured Alcaligenaceae bacterium | reverse complement strand
CCGTTCGTCGGCTGGGCCCGGCAACCTCGGCGACGGTCAGGAACGCGCTCACGCTACCCGCCGACCAGTCGCCGCGACACGTAACCGCCCATAGGCCATGCCCATGCCTGGCAGCTCGTGGCGGTATTCGCGGACTGTCTCGTCAGCGTCGTCAAGCATGCTGCCGTGCAGCCAACAAAAGCACGGGACATGCGCTTGCACGTACTCGCGCAAAGCGAGACAGCGGCAGCATGTGCGCGCCGTCCACAGGTCGCCGGCCGTCTTGGCGCTGACGTATTCGTACCGTTCGCCCGCGGCAATGGCGCGCCTGCACTCGCGGCACCTGTGCGCCTTGCGCGCGATGCGCGTTGTCGCCGAGTAGAACTCGGGGTAATCGTAGTCGCAGGCGCAGGTGCTCATCACACTACCTCACGATCCACGGCGCACGCGTGGCGGCCGCGCGCACGGCAGCGGCGATATCCGCAGGCGTCTTTGTCGCCAGAATGATCCGCACGCGCTCGATTACCTCGTCGCGCGAGTGATCGTATCCGCCTACGTGCATCCCCGTTTCGACTTGCGTGCACTGCCAGTACTCCAGCGCGCCGCCGGGGGTGACCCGATGCACCGCGAAAGTTGCGACATGCGCGAGGTGCGGCGCGAGGTCGTGCATGAGCACGGCATCGACGTTGTACCAGCCGCCGGGACAGGCGAGCGGCAGGTAGATTGTCGTGTAGCGGGTCATCGCGTCGCGCTCGGACGGACTTGCTGATCGCATACCGCGTCCGGCTCGGCCTCGAGCACGCCGAGTCGAAATCCCATCGCCGATGCGATGCCGCGTGCACGTTCCGCGCACGTCTCACAGACTACGATCCGCGTCATCGTCGGCCACACGTAGACGGCAACGGCGGGTTTGCCACACTGGCTCATGTTCGCCTCTCCGGATATCCGTAATCACGCGGTTGTGTCACGTCTCGATCCTCGGCGCACCATCCGCATGTCCCGCGGTGCCAGGTGCTGATGTGGCCTGCGGACATGCGGCCGTGGCGCTCGCCGCAGTCGGCGCAGATCCAGGCGGGGTAGTCGTCGCTCACGATGGTTCCATGCGTTCCGCAGGGATACCCGAACTCGCTCTCTCGCTCGCCCGGCCAAAGCTGTCCGGGGTGCGGCTCCTGATAATAGCCGTCGCATTCGAACGCATTGCACAAGTCAATGCTGGGTGGCGCGTCTCTGCCTACTGGCGTCTTGCGCCGGCGGCATGTGGTGCAATACACAGCGATACCAATTCGTTCGCTCACGGTTTCACCATCTCTATCACAACGCCTCCCGTACAACGCGGCACGCATCCGCGCAGCGCTGCCCTTCGACGGTCGCCTCGGCTTCGCACGCTTCAACGCAGTTGCTCGCGCTCCAGCGCCATCCCTTCTGCCACATCTGCCACGCCAACTCCACCGCCGCGTCGCGGTATGTGCCGGTGTTCCACCGCGCCGTACTACGCGCGGATGTAGTGCCGAAGGCGCGCTCGAAGCGCTCGCGTAGGGTCATCAGAAGAATGTCGGCCGTGCCACGCCGCGGGTGAGGGCCATCAAGCCGGTTTGCAGGTCGGTTGCGCCGATGCTTATCCACCGCTGGTCGAGACCTTCTGCCGCGCGCAGCTTGGCGACGAGTTCGCCGAGTTCTGCGCCCTTGCTCTTGATTTCGTTCATCAGCGCGATTTCATCGGCGTTGAGTTCACGGTATCCTTTGATTTCCCGGTGCTGGTTATCCAAAGACCTTCTCCTCGATGCGCGATAGGATGGCTTCCTGCTTCTCGCTCAACGTCGCGCGTTCGCTTACCGATTCCAAAAATTCGCGCTCCCACGAAGTCACGCCGTACTGCGCTGCGACGCCTTCGATCTCTTCGTGGATGCGCTCGACTCTCTGACGCGAATTCACTTCGCCACCACGGCAGATGCATGCGGCGCGGCTTCGGCTCCAACGGACACCGGCGGATGTACGTCCATGATGATGTACAGGGTCACGAACCCGCCGCCATTCAGGATTTCCAACTCGTCAGCGGTGGGGCGCCAATACGATTTCATCGCCCGGTGGCCTGCGAGAGTCACATCCGTTATCGGTAGCGCACCGCACTCGACGTGGGTATGGTCCCAATCCTTCGGCGCACCGAGCGCGCGGGTATTCGATGGATGCTGTGTGCGGATCATGGTGCTGGTTTCCTCTTTGGCGTTGCACCACCAGCCCAATTTGTTGTATGAGCGCCGTAGCAGTCGGCCGTGATCGGTTTCTCGGGATCGCCGAGCTTGCGAGGAGCCACACGGATCGCAGCGGCTTTGCGCAGCGCGAGCGGGGAGTCGCCGCTGCCAAGCGGGACTAGAACTCGGGCTTCGCCGCCGCAGGTAGGACAAGGCTTGTCCGTGGGTCCGTGCGTCGTCCACACAAATCCGTCGGCGCAATCCGGACACTTGATTACGGCTTTCACGGCTTCACCATCGCGCGGATGCGGGCGGCGCACTCGTCGGCCGTCTGGGGGCGCGGTTGCTCGCAGCAGACGCCATCCGGCCCTTTGTCCTCGCAGCAGACGGCTTCCTCGCACGCTTGCGCGGCGGCTTCAAGCGTCGCTGCGCGGGCGGCCTGCCAATCTTCCCACCGGGCCTGCACGCCGCTGTCGGTGTAGCCGTTGCCCTCGCGCAGCCCGCTGAGAGAAATGCCGCCGAAATGCCACGTCTCGAACGCGGCGCGGATCGGATCGTCGGTCATCGCTTCCTCCTGCGCGCAATCCATGCGGCGACCAACGCCACCGGAAACAGCGCGAGCGTGCCCGGCTCGGGCACCGTGTTGTGCGGCAAGTCTCGGCACCCCGGCGGTTGCGGCGAGAACCCGCAGCCGGCTAGTGTGTGCTGCGGCGTCTCCATCGTCACGAGATGCAGCGCGTATCCGCCTCCGGCGAGCTCGACGAAGATCATGATGGTGATGAGCGCTTTCATGCCCGCTGTCCGTGCGCGTCAATCAGCGTCGCCAAGTCTTCGGCCTCGCGCTCCGCCTCTTCGAGCTTGTCGCCTTCTAGCGCGCGGATGTACCGCTTCAGCGCACCCGGTGCGATCCTGTGCTTCTCCGCCTGCGCCTTGCACGCATCGCTGAACGCACCGGCGTAGTCCGCGGCGATGCGGCACGCCTCACGCAGCTCGTCGATGACGATCGTGGGGATGTGCTCCGGGCCGACTCGCGGGACTTCGCCGGCGAGGTCGTGCTCGGGTGGCTTGGGAATGGTCTTCACGGCGTTGCTCCTGTTCGTTTAAGGTGGATGCCCCTGCCGCGGATTCCGCCGCGACGTTGACGGCCGGGCCAGCCGTGCCATTCGTCTCACCAGAGACCCATCCCGGAATTGAACCGGCTCCCTTCGCACCAGCCCTCGGCAAGCGATCGGGATTCGAACCCGCCCTTCTCGGTGGTCTACTTCGCCAGCTCCTTGCGGCGCTTCCTCTCGGCGACGTCGAGCTCCGCGCGCTGCTGCGCGTCGTCAATCGCCTCGATCATGTCGCGCGCGAGATCGAGGATGTCGGCGGACTCCGCGCGGTTGATCGCGTCCAGCACCGTCGCGTAGGTGATCGGCGGCGGGTTGCCGTCGAGGGCGAGAGCGGGGCGCGTGGTGGTGTCGTCATCGCCGGTCGCCGGCGCGTCCTCCGTGGTGACGAAGTAGTCGCCGTCGAGCACCGCGGCGTTGTTCTGCTCGCCGCGCTCGGCCGCCTCGTCGAGCACCACGGCGCGCTGCAATTCGATGCTCACCGGCAGATACTTGAACAGCCGGCGGATGACGGTCTTGATCGCCATCGCGTCGTAGTCGGTCTGCCACGGCCCGTTGTTGCTCGCCTTGCTGCGCTTCTTGATCCGCTCCACGTCGCCGCGCGACATCACGATGAACTGCCGCCCGCCGCCCTGCAGCACGGCCACCGCGTACACGTAGACCAGCGGCCCGCGATCCTCGTCGATCGACGGCACATGCTTGAGCTTCGGCTCAAGGCCGAGCTCGTACTCGAAGCGATCCTTGGCATAGACCGCCTCGCCGGCCAAGGAGATCATCTGCCCACTCCGCCGCGCGAGGTCGATCATGCCGCGGTAGCCGATGATGAGCTGGCACTCCTTGCCGTAGGGGACCAGGTACGCATGGCCGAGCCCGCCGCCTGGTTCAAGGCCGAGCTGCGACGACTGGATCACGGCGCCGAAGAGCGACTTGGCGTCGCACGAGAGGAGCTTGGGCGTGCGCCTGATCTCCGTCGTCACGATGCGCGCCATGCGGTCAGCGTTCATGTGCTTCGGCAACGCGCGAGTGATCTCGCTGCTGTACACGCGGAGCATTCCGAAGATGTCCTTCGGGCGCTCGGCGGGGGTGCCGGTGACGGCGGTACGAAGTGCGGCAGTGCTCATAGTGCCCTCTCGTTGATGCGCAGCACGCGCGTGGTGCCCTTGCGGGCGCAGGCGCGGTATGCGTCGGGGAACTGCTCTTTCAGCCTTGCCGCGTCGATGCTGTGCGTTGCTTGTGCCTTGAGCGTTGCGAGCTCGACGCCATCGCGGCTGATGCGGGTGGCGTCCTTGGTGAACTCGCGGATCAGGAGAGAGACGCCATCCTCTCCGTCCGCGTATGACTTCCGGGCCGCGCGCATCGCGGCGAGTGTGCGCAGGGCGCCGATCACCGTCTCGTCGGCCTCGACGCTGCTGCCGTCGTCGGTCGGCCACAGCGCCGCCGCATCCTTGAGCGTGCTCGGCGCCGGCGGGATGCCCGGCAGCACGTGTTCCCGCCAGAAGCGCTCCGCCTTGGCGCGCATGCCGGCGATCGTCTCGTCGTCGGCGACGATGGGATACAGCACGAGGTCGTCGGCGCCGAACAGCGCGGCGCACAGGGCGAAGCGGCGGCGCGTCACCCCGAGGCCCCAGTAGACCTGCGCGGCGTAGTGGATCGGCACGTCCTCAGTGCCTTCCTCGCCCCACTCGCCGGCGGCGAACGGGTGCACCGTCTTGATCTCGACGTTGACCGTCACGTCGTTCTCGGGGTCGATCTCCACGCCGGGGAACAGGTGCGCGACGGCCTCCAGCGGCAGCTCGAGATCGATCTCGGCGGCGAAGTAGGGGAAGTCGGCGTCGACGTAGCGCCGGCCCCGCTGCGCGCCGGTGATGCCGTGCAGGACTTCGAGCATGCGGGCGACCAGCGGCTCGACGACGTGCCCGCGCGCGAGGCGCTTGCGCTGCTCGCGCGGCGTCTCCTCCTCGGGCGGCAGCTCCTCGGCGATCTTGCGCTCCCAGATCCCGAGCGCGGTGCGCCAGCGCGGCGGCTGCAAGCCGAGGATGCCGGAAATGTCGCTGCCGCC
>CAYTOT010000106.1:0-5453 GCA_964439475.1 uncultured Alcaligenaceae bacterium | reverse complement strand
GAGCACGACCGCCTCCTCCGCGTCGCCGAGACGCGTGCCGAGCGTCGACGCCAGACCATCGGCTGCGCGATCGAGCTCTGCGTAGGTAAGCGAGCGGTCGGGAGCGGAAACGGCGGTCGCGTCCGGGCGCGCGGCAGCCACCTGCTCGAATCGCCCCGGAATGGACTGCTCGACGTCGTCGCGTCGTGCCGCCTGTTCCATGGAAGGAAGCATAGCGGATCAGCCCACGGAAGAATCGGGAATGGTAGCCTGCGGCGTTGGAGAACCACCGACTCGGTCGCTCGACACGCTCGCTCGGGATCGCAAGGCGACGGAACACCTCCCGCGGTCGCGCCCCGCGATCCGCGCTACCGTGACGGCGTTGGCAGACGCATCCCTGACCACATGATGAACACCTCCTCCTGGCCGCACGTTGCAGTCATGGGCGCCGGCGCTGTCGGCGGCTACTACGGCGGGATGCTGGCGCTCGCAGGCGCCCCCGTCACCATGATCGGCAGGCCGCAGCACGTGACGGCCATGCAGCGCGACGGACTCGTCATCGAGCGGGCCGATCGGCGAGACGCCGTCAAGGTCGACGCGGCTACGGATCCCGGCGCGGTCGCCGGTGCGGACGTGGTCCTGCTGTGCGTGAAGTCACCCGACACGCGATCCGCCGCGGCGTCGATGCGTCCGCACCTGTCGCCCGACGCGATCGTGGTGACGTTGCAGAACGGCGTGGAAAACGCCGCCTGGGCCGCTGCGGAGCTCGAGCAGCTCGTGCTCGCGTCGGTCGTCTGGGTCGGGGCCTACATGGCGGGACCGGGCATCGTGCGACACACGGGACGCGGCGATCTCGACCTCGGCGTGCCGCGGGCCTGCACGGGGCGTCCGCAAGCGCGCGAGCGTGCGCAGGCCGTCGCCGCCATGTTCGAGCGCGCGGACGTGCACTGCCCCGTGCACGACGACATCGAGGCGGCGCTGTGGTCGAAGCTCACCGTGAACTGCGCGTTCAACGCGATATCGGCACTGGGACGCTCGCGCTACGGGCGGATGGCGCGAACCCCGCTCGTGCGCGCGCTCATGGAAGACGTCGTCCGCGAGACCCTGGCGGTCGCGCGCGCCGATGGCGTGCACCTCGACGAGGCAGCGATGATCGCCGAGACCTGGAAGGTGGCGGGGGCGATGGCGACCCAGTACTCGAGCACGGCGCAGGACATCCTGCGCGGCAAGCCGACCGAGATCGACATGCTCAACGGGTTCGTTGCCGACCGGGCCGTGGCGCTCGGCGTTGCCGCCCCGTTGAGCCGGACCCTGCACGCGCTCGTGAAGCTACGGGAGGCGGGCGACGACTTCGCCAGCTGAGACCAACAGCGGCGGACCGCGCATCGACGAGGTTTCGTCAGTTCAGTTCGGATGGCGTTCGCGCGAGCATGCGCTCGAGCTCCGCCAGATGATTGCTCATCGAATCGGCCAGGCCGCGCGCGTACTGGGCAGTCGTGGGCTCCGCCGCGATGAGATGGGCGAGAAGCCTGTCGTAGCTCTCGCGTGCCTCGTTCACGCAAGCACTGAAGCGAGCGCCGGTGTCGCCCGCAGCATTGAGTGTCCGCGCCTCTGCCATCGCCTGCAGCATCGCCCCGCTGATGCGTGCAAGCTCTCCCGGGTCGATCGAGCGTGCCATGAGCGATATGACGCTGGAATATGCGTCGTGTTCCCAGTACACCACAAAAATCCATCGACATGTTGAACTTTACAGCCGCCTCTCCGATTGCATCTTGGTAATATCGATAGTGAATGCTCACTTTGAAGGCGATGGTGCCAATCCATCGAGCCTGCGCATGCCTCTTTTCCTGGGCCCGAGGCACGAATGCTTCTAATATCCGCCGGATTCGCCCCGGCTCCACGCAGATCCGCCGCGCCTCATGACCGCCGATTTCCAGACCGAGCTGGCACAGCATCGCAGCTATCTCCTTCGCGTCGCCCGGCTCCAGTTGCGCGACCCTGCGCTGGCCGAGGATGTGGTCCAGGACACCCTCGCGGCGGCGTTGGGGGCGAAGGCGGACTTTACCGGCAGGTCGAGCGTCAAGACCTGGCTCACCGGCATCCTCAAGCACAAGATCGTCGACGCCATCCGCCGCAAGCAGCGGGAGCCCGCCGCGGCCAGCACGCTCGATGAAGAGGCCGACCTCGAGGACTTCGAGAGCCTGTTCAGGGAGAACGGCGCGTGGCAGAGCCCGGCCTCGGATTGGGGAGATCCGGAACAGGCGCTGTCGCGCCGGGAGTTCATGACGGTGCTCGATTTCTGTCTGGAGAAGCTTCCGCCGAACACGGCGCGCGTCTTCATGATGCGCGAGGTGATGGAGCTCACGACCGAGGAGATCTGTAAGGAACTCGCGATCACCGCGAATAACCTCTGGGTCATCCTGTACCGGGCCCGGATGTCCCTGCGCGAGTGTCTCGAGCTCAACTGGTTCGCCGGGGGTGCGCGAGGCTAGCGGGATCGCCGTCAGCTCGCCACCCTCACCATCATGCCGACGCTCATCCGACGCGCCTTGGGCCATCTCGTGTCATGCAAGGAGACGTCGCGTCTGCTGTCGCGGATGCACGAGGAGCCGCTCGGCGCGTGGAACCGCATCCGGATGCGCTGGCATCTCGCTGTGTGCCGGATGTGCGCCAATTTCGAGCGCCAGCTCCGGCTCCTCGACGCGGCGATGCGGCGCTATCGCGAGTAAGCGACGCGGCGAGTAAGCGACGCGGCGAGTAAGCGAGTCGGCGAGTTCCGGCAGGCGGCGAGTTCCGGCAGGCCGCGAGCGCAGCGAGCAGGCCGAAGACCCGTTGCGGAGCGAGCGCTACTTCGGACGGGCGTCACCCTCCAGCACGGCGATGCAACCGTTGCCGAAATCCTGCGCGGCCACGAACGTAGCGCTGCGATAGTCGGCGCCGAACGTGAGCCCGGTCGAGACCGCGCACGCCGGCACGAAGGTCGTGGATGGCGACGCGTTCGAGCATCCCCCGAGGTAGCCTGCCGGCGGCGGCGGTTGCGTGCCGGGAGGCGGCCGGTCGAGGCGGGATGCGATGAGCGGCGTGCCCGGCACCAGCAGGTCCAGCGACGAGCGGTCGGAGTTGAACTTGAAGTCGAACTCGAAGCTGTCGAAGCACTCCGCACAGCCTTGCGGCACCGTGGTGCAGGTGCGCGTGGTCAGCACCCATGTCGCGTTGGGCGTGCTGCAACCCACCCCCGCCTTCTGGATCTCGTGATCGGCCTTGTAGAGGAGCCGCTCGGCGAGCTTGCGGCCCGACCGGTACTGGTAATACACCTCCGTCGGCATCCTGAGCGTGCCGCACAATGAGTTGTCGACGCCACCGGTGCCCTTGATCTCCAGCGCCGGGCCGGTGCGCAGGCCCATCGTCGCGAGGTGGAAGCTGCCCAGCGTCGTCAGGCGCAGCGATGCGTCGGCAGTCACGCTCGCCTCCGCCGAATAGGAAACGTTGGGCGCCACGAGCGACGTCAGCGCCGCGGTGTCGATGGCGCCGCCGCGCAGCGTCCAGCCGACACCGGACGTGGCGGTGTCGATCGCCATCTCGGCGTCGGCAAAGGCGAGCGTGACCACGGGGGTCACGTCCGTCTCGAGCTTGAAGCCCACGAAGAGCGGGATCTGGATGAAGGCGAGGCCGTTGAAGATGGGGACGACCCACTGGCCCACCTTGATGCGGGGCGGCGCCACCTTGAGGCGGCAGCCGACCTTCAGCGTGGCCGAAGGGACCACGTAGGCGGTGGAGATCGAGACCATATCCTGCAGCCGCGACTTGCTGTAGTCGATCGCGACGTCGCCGAAGATCCCGACGGTGAACGTGGCCGGCTTGAGGGCCTCGGTCCCCGATCCGCAGTGCGTCTCCGCTTCCCACGACAGGACGACGCCCGGCGCGCCCTTGTAGGTCGAGGCATGACCGGTGAGCTTGCGCGGGCGCACCACGGTCGCCCCGTCCGACGCGCGCAGCGGCTGCACCGACGCCTCGCTCAAGTAGCCTGCGGCAAGCGGGACCGAGCCCTTGAGTTCGAGCCGGGAGAAGAGCTCGTCGACGGTGGGTTCCTCCACGGCCACGATGCGCTTGCCACCTGCGTCGGTCACACCCGTGGCGCGGAAGGCGCCCACACCGTCGACCACGAAGATGTCGCCGGCCCGGATGGGGATGGCGCTCGCGAACGTCAGCGCGCCCTGCGTCACCGAAACGAGCTCGGCGGCCTCGGCCGCGGACAGTGTGCGCACTTCGCTGCGCAAATCCATGACGCCGGTGACGTTGCCGGCCGGTGCGCCCGAGGGACGCGCCGGCGTGCAGGCGAAGGCGCCCGTCACGCCGTGTCCTTCGGCGATCCATCCCTTCGCGCGGAAGGCGGCGAACACCTGCGCGCTCGTGGTGTAGCGGTGGTTGGGCGCGCCGCTCGCACCGTCGTTGTAGAGGCGATACAGGACCTCGGTGCCGGCCGGGCAGGCTCCGTTGCCGTCGGGCAGTCGCAGGTGGAAGGCGATCGCCTCGTAGGTCCAGGTGGCATCGCCCTTCACGCCGGCGCACTCCTGTGCGTACGGCGTATAGAAGTGCGAGCTCCGCGGCGCGAAGGCGGCGCTGAAGAAGCGGCACACGGGTGCAGCACCCGTGGCGGCGTCGGTGTCGACGAGGAACGTGGCGCCGGTGCGCGTCCAGCCGGACGCGGGATTGGCATCGAGGGCGGCCGCCTCTTCCGGAAAGGCCGTCACGAAGAAGTGGCCGAAGCCCGCGTGGTAGAACTCGACCGCGAGGCCGGCGCTTCGCGCCACGGAAACGCACAACAGGAGTGCGACGGCAACGGCGAATCGCTGGATCATTCGTGGAAGCCGGACGAATTCAAGGGGATACCCGAGTATAGCGGCGCGACGCTCCGCGCGCGGTACCATCGTGCGGATGGAACTCATGGTCAACGGCGCGGTGCGCCGACTCGATCCCGCGCCGGCGACGGTGGCCGAGCTGGTGCATGCGCTGGCGCTCGCGGGCAAGCGCATCGCGGTGGAGCGCAACGGCGAAATCGTGCCAAAGAGCCGCTACGCCGAGACGGCGGTCGCACCGGGCGACCGGCTGGAGATCGTCGCGGCGGTCGGCGGCGGCTGACCGCACTTCATCGCACGTACTCCCGCTGGACGCACTCGTTCCGCCGACTCGATCGGCGGCCGGACGTACGCACCACCGGACGCACTCTCTTCCACCGGCACGTGCGCTCGGCGGACGATCCGGCAGCCCTTCCGGTGATCACGCGGATTCGTGGCAAGGCACCGTGCTAGGCTCCTCGCGAATGGCGAGGCGCGTGATTGATTCGTCGCTCACTGCGCGTGCCCACGGGGGAGCGACTTCATGAATGCTGGCAATTCGGGGGGGCCGGTCGACGAACGCAGCGCGGGCGGCGCGGGCGGCGCGGGCGGCGCGGGCGGCGCGGGCGGCGCGGGCGG
>CAYTOT010000105.1:0-5495 GCA_964439475.1 uncultured Alcaligenaceae bacterium | reverse complement strand
ATCGCATTGCTCTCATGCCGCACGGCATCGGTGGAGACGATGCGGCTGCACAGCGGCGCGAGTTGTTGGTAGGCGTCCTCGGCGAAGATGGCATGCACCACGGCTACCACGGGGCGCGAGAAGCCCTGCTGAGGCAACTGCCGGGCGGCCTCGATCAGCGTGCGTCCGGAGGAGGCGATGTCATCGACCAGCACGGCCTGGCGACCGCGCCAGACGGACAGGTCGGACAGCGCGACCTCAACGTTGCGATCGCCGTGACGGATCTTGCGCAGGACCGCATGGGGGGCTCCGATGCGCTGGGCGATGGCCGCCACCCACTGCTCGCTTTCCTCGTCCGGACCGATCACCAATGGCCTTTCCACCTCGGCGGCGATCCAGTCGGCCAGCAATGGCGCGGCATGGAGGGTGTCGGCGGGCACGGTGTAGAGCGCCGACAGCGCCGGGTAGCGGTGCAGATGGGGATCGACCGTGACCAGGCGGTCGACGCTCGACGACACGAGACGGGCGAAGCTCCGGGAGGTGATCGCCTCTCCGGGGTGGAAGCGGCGATCCTGCCGCATGTAGGCCAGGTATGGGGCGACGAGGATCACTTCGCGGGCCCCCAAGTCGCGGGCGGCGTCGGCGGCGAAGATGAGCGACAGGAAGCCGGGATCGGGCTGCGCCAGGGTCTGCACGAGGACAACCGACTTGTCCGCCACCTCCGCGGCGATGCGCACGTAGCTTTCGCCGTCGGGGAACCGACGGGTCTGCAGTGCGCCCAGTTCCCAGCCGCCCGCGGCCGCCAGCTGGCGAGCGAATGCTTCGTTGTCCGGAAGCGGCAGGATCAGCCGGTCGGAAGGCCGCGCGGCGCTCATGCGTGCCGCCTGTAGAAGCGAAGCAGTTGGGCATTGATGGCGACGATCACCGTGCTGGCCGACATGAAGACGGCGGCGATGGCGGGCGTCATCAGGAAGCCCGTCCCGAAGGTGATGCCGGCGGCCATCGGCACTGCGATGGTGTTGTAGCCGGTCGCCCAGATCAGGTTCTGCACCATCTTGCGGTAGGTGGCGCGCGACAGGCCGAGGATCGCGCCCACGTCGCGCGGATCGCTTCGCACGAGCACGACGTCGGCCGACTCCACGGCCACATCGGTGCCTGCACCGATGGCTACGCCCAGGTCGGCCTGGACCAGCGCCGGGGCGTCGTTCACGCCATCGCCGACCATGGCGACGGACAGCCCGCGTGCCTGGAGTTCCTGGATCTTCTCCGACTTCTGGTCGGGCAGCACCTCGGCGAAGTACTCGGAGATGCCAAGTTCCTTGGACACCGATTCGGCCACGCCCCGGGCATCGCCGGTCAACATCACCGAGCGAATCCCCAACCGGGTCAGCTCGGCGATCGCCTCCTTGGACTCCGGCCGGACGATATCGGCGAGCGCAAACAGCGCGCGCGCCTGTCCATCGCGTTCGAGCACGACGACGGTCTTGCCTGCCGATTCGAGCTGTCCGAGCCGCTCGTGGGTAACGGCGTTGCCCTGGCGGGCCAGATGGCCGGGGCTGACGATGCGCACGCGCACATCCCCAACGGCGGCCACGATGCCTTCGCCGGTGATGTTGCGCACATCACTGGCCTTGGGAATGGCGATGTCGCGGCGCTTGGCCTCGGCCACGATGCCATGGGCGATGGGATGTTCCGACTGGCTCTCCGCCGCCGCGGCGAAGGCCAACTCCTCACGCTCGTCGCCGTCCTGCAGCAACACGATGTCGCTGACCCCGAATCGCCCCTCGGTCAGGGTGCCCGTCTTGTCGAACACGACGGCATCCAGTCGGCGTGCGCGCTCGAACGCCGCACGGTCACGGATCAGCAGACCGTTGCTCGCGCTCAGCGACGTGCTGACCGCAACCACCAGCGGCACCGCCAGTCCCAGCGCGTGCGGGCAGGCAACGACCATGACGGTGACCATGCGCTCGATGGCGAAGTTGAGCGGCGCGTCGAGCACCAACCACCAGACCAGCAGCGTGCCGACGCCCACGGCCAGGGCAATGTAGGTCAGCCAGGCAGCAGCGCGGTTGGCGATGTCCTGCGTGCGCGAGCGGGTCTGCTGCGCCTTCTTGACCAGGTCGATCACCTGCGACAGATACGTGGCATCGCCTGTCGCCGTGACGCGGATGGTGACGGCGTTCGCGCCGTTGATGGCCCCGCCGATCGCGGTAGCACCGACCCCTTTGGTGACCGGGCGGGATTCGCCGGTGAGCATGGCCTCGTTGAAGCCCGAGGCGCCCTCGGTGATCTCCCCGTCCACCGGCACCTTGGCGCCGGGACGGACGATCACGCGGTCGCCCGGCTGCAGCGCACTGATCGGCACGTCATGCAGGCTGCCGTCGGCGTCGATGCGGGTGGCGCTGTCGGGCAGCAGCTTGACCAGCTCCTCCAAGGCGCGCGACGCGCCCATGACCGAGCGCATCTCGACCCAGTGGCCCAGCAGCATGATCGCGATCAGCGTCACCAGCTCCCAGTAGAACTCCTGTCCGGGAAAGCCGAAGGTCACCGCCACCGAGAAGACGTAGGCGGCCGAAATGGCCAGCGCGATCAGCGTCATCATGCCGGGCTGGCGCTTGCGCAGTTCGGACACGACCCCCACCAGGAACGGCCAGCCGCCGTAGAGGTAGGCCACGGTCGACAAAGCGAACAGCACGTAACGATCGCCGGGGAAGGCCAACGCCTCGCCCAGGCCGAGCGCGTGCTGGATCATGGGCGACAGTGCAAGGACGAACGGGGTCAGCAGCAGCGTGACCCAGAAGCGCCTGCGGAAGTCGGCGACCATGGCGCCATGGTCGTGGCCGGCATGTCCGGCGTGACTCGAACCGGCGGCGCTTACGACGGCGCCGGCGCCGGTGGCGTGTGAAGAAGCGTGGACGTGTGCGCCGTGATCGTGCTGGTGGTGTGCGTGCGGGTCATGGGGACTCATTCGATCTGGCCTTCTTTTTTGTTGAACAAGCGGCCGAGCCGCGGCACGAATGCGGGCACGTCGCTCGCGTAGCGTCGATACTGCTCACCAAATGCCGCCTCGACCTCGCGCTCCTCCCGCTTGGCGAGCCGCCAGTACATGACCAGCAGGATCGGCAGCATCACGCCCGTCACCAGCGTAGGCCACTGCAGGAAGAATCCGATCAGGACCAGGGCGAAGCCCGCGTACTGCGGATGCCGCACGTGGGCATACGGTCCGGTGGTGGCCAGCGATCCGGCGCGTTGAGCCTCGTGCAGTACCCGCCAGCCGGCGGCGATCAGCCAGAACCCGCCGCCGATCAGGACGAAACTCGCCAGGTGGAACGGATTGAGATGGGGATCTCCCGACCAACCGAAGAGTGCGGGCCAGATGTGACCGGCGTCGTGGGACAGAGGGTCCAGTCCCGGGAAACGATTGCCCACCCAACCCGCCAACAGGTAGAGCGTCAGCGGGAAGCCGTACATTTCCACGAACAGGGCGACGATGAAGGCGGAAAACGCGCCCAGCGAGCGCCAGTCGCGCGCGGTCGCCGGCTTGAAGAAGCTCAAGGCGAACAGGATGAAGATGCCGGCATTTACCAGCGCCAGAAGCCAGAGGCCGTAGGCGGGCGGGTCACCGGTCATCGCGCTCGCCCTCCTCCCGATGCGTCTGGTGGCCACCGTGACCGCGGTGCAGGAAGAAGTGCATGCCGATGCAGATCACCAAGGGCAGCAAGAGGGGGAGCGCACCGAGCACGTGCGCCCGGTGCTCCAGCCACAGGAAGAGCCCCGCGATGAAGAGAAAGACGCACAGGGTCAGGACGGCGGGGCTGCGCCAACCGCCTCGCTTCCGATCAGGGATTTCGCTCATCTCGATGCTCCAGGGCGCCAGTTAAGGATGGACGGACAATTGGCGAAGATGCGTCCTGAGCGTAGAAAGGCATCGCTGTCGGGTCAGTTACGCGTCGATTACATTCATGTAATCACCACGTCATTGTTCTGGCAGATGGCGCCTTGCAATGTAGGTGGCATCCTCGCTCGCCGACCTCGTGGAGCCGGCGCTCGAATGCCGTTGTGGAGATTGAACGCGATGAGGCAACGCATTGTTGATCGGAGGGACGTGCTGAGCGGCATCCTGCTCTTGGCCCTCGGCCTCCTCACCATGGGGACTGCGGTGTTCTTCTTGGTGTTGCGCCCCCCGCTTCTGCCCGAGGATATCCGTCACACCGGGATCGACCCAGCCACGTTGCCCCCGGCCTTCCTGGAATGGCTCGGCACCGTGTTCCGCACCTGGGGTGGCTTCATTGCCGGATTTGGCGTCCTGCTGCTGGGGATTGGAGGCTTCCTGCTCTCCGGTCGGGAGCGATGCCTGTACTGGGCCACGACCATCGGCGCGGTCGTCGCGTTTGGGCGCTTCCTGTTCAGCAACATCGTCCTGGGTTCGGATTTCCTCTGGTTCATTTCGGCCCTGTTCGCACTGACGGCTGCGACTGCGATCAGCCTGCTGTTGAGGCGCGGACGCTGACGCGATCGCTCGGCATTCACCTCGTTTCCAGGCCGTTCCGGCCAAAATGGTGACGAAATGATTACTGATATGTAATCTTTGCGTCATCCTTATGGCAGCTTCGCCTCGGTAGATTTCAGTGACCCATCACGACCCATCCGTCATGGCAGGGGCCGGAAGCACGAACGAGTGCGGGCATAGGGCTGACATGAAACTTCTGGTTGTCGAAGATGAGCACAAGACGGCGGACTACGTTCGCCAAGGGCTGATGGAAGCCGGGTTCGTCGTCGACTTGGCGCGCGATGGGCCCGATGGTCTGCACTTGGCCACAACCGAGCATTACGACCTGATCGTGCTCGACATCATGCTGCCGGGCACGGATGGGCGGAAGATCCTGCAATCGATCCGGGCGGCCGGCAACCAGGTGCCGGTGCTGTTCCTAACCGCTCGCAGCAGCGTCGACGATCGCGTCCAGGGATTGGAGTTGGGCGCCGACGACTACCTGGTCAAGCCGTTCGCGTTCTCGGAGCTGCTTGCGCGCGTCCGGACATTGTTGCGCAGAGGGGGAGCGCCTGTTCCGCACGATCGCATCCAGATTGCGGATCTGGAGTTGGATCTGGCCCGCCGTCGTGCCACGAGGGCCGGACAGCGTATCAACCTGACCAGCAAGGAGTTCGCCTTGCTCGAGCTGCTGGCGCGTCGCCAAGGCGAAGTGCTGCCGCGTTCGCTGATCGCCTCGCAGGTCTGGGACATGAATTTCGACAGCGACACCAACGTCATCGATGTCGCGATCCGGCGGCTGCGCGCTAAGATCGACGACAGTTTCGAGCCCAAGCTCATCCAGACCGTACGCGGCATGGGCTACACGCTGGACCTGCCGGATGCCTGACCGGTTTGCCCTTCTGCGGCGTCCGGCGTCCCTCTCCGCACGGGTCACCGGCCTCGTCGGCGTCGCGATGATGGTGGTGCTTGTGCTGTTCAGCTGGGTCAGCGTGGGATCCCTGGACCGGCATTTCGCCGAAATGGA
>CAYTOT010000104.1:0-5520 GCA_964439475.1 uncultured Alcaligenaceae bacterium | reverse complement strand
CTGCGCGGCATCGCTGCCGCGCGCGCGATCTCCATAGACACCGTGCGCAACATGCACCAGAACCTGGCGTTCGCCTTCGTCTACAACGGCATCGGCGTGCCGATCGCCGCCGGCGTGCTGTATCCGTTCACCGGCTGGCTGCTGTCACCCATGATCGCGGCGCTCGCCATGAGCCTGAGCTCGGCCTCGGTCATCTTCAACGCATTGCGATTGCGGCGGGCGTAGCGCGCCGCACACGGCTCGAGCGGAGGCGCCCGACCTCCGGCGCGTGGTTCGCGATCTGCGAAGCGTCGACCTCTTGCGGCCGACTTCAGCCCTCCAGCTCGCGCGCGACCTCACGCAGCATCTCCAGCGTCCGCGCGATGACCGGAGAAGGCCGCAGTTCCCGCCATACCACGCTCACCGAGCTGGCGCTGCTGTCGAGGCCGAGCGCCAGCGCGTTCAGGACGCCGAGCGACTCATAGTGCAGCGCGATGCTGTGTGAGCTGACCGCAAGGCACTCCGACGCGCGCAGGAGAACCTGGTTCAGGGTGATCGATGTCGACTCGATCCAGGGTTGCGGTGCCCACAACCCACGGCTCGTGAAGTGGGCATCGATCGTGTGACGCAGGGGCGTCTGTGCGGGCGGGAGGATCCACGGAAACCTGACCGTGTCCTCCCATGCGACCGCCTCCTGGCCCGCCAGCGGATGCTGCGGCCCTGCGATGACGCGGTAGCGGTCACCGTACAGCGGCTCCGCCGGAAACCCGGTGCCAGGCGGGTGCTCACCCAGGCGTCCCACGATGAGATCCAGTTCGTTGCGCTCGAACCGGGACCAAAGGCCTACGGCGATGTCCTCGACGAGCACGATGCGCAGCGCTGAATGAACCTCGCGTAATCGCCGGAGGACGCGAGGCATCAGCACCGGAGCCGCAATCCCCATGATGCCGATCCGCAGGAGGCCGGACGAGCCTTCATGGATCGCCCCCATTTCCTCATGCATCCGGCGGGCCTCGCCGAGCATGCGCTCCGCGTGAGCGAGGAGCGCTTCGCCGTAAGGAGTGGGCCGCAACCGTCGGCCGCGGACGAACAGCGGCACGCCCAGCGCAGCTTCGATATCCAGGAGCCACTTGGACGCTGCCGGCTGGCTCACATGCAGCGCGCCGGCGGCAGCCGTCAAGCTGCCTTCGCGCGCGATCACCAGGAGCACTTTCAGATGGCGCAGCTTGACCCGATTGATCCAGCTATCGAGGCTCGAAAGTGCCGATCCATGCATAACCTTGATGTTATAGCTTTCCTACATCTTGCCGCTAGACAATTATGGATCCTTCCCGCGATCATCCCTCTCCACTCGTCTGCCTTTGGAGGCCCCATGATCCGGTCGCTCTTCTGCATTGTCGGTGCGCTGGTTCTCGTGGCAGCACAGGCCGCAGAGCCGCCGTACCCGTCGAAGCCCATTCACGTCGTCGTGCCATATCAGGCGGGCGGGGGTACGGACATCATGGCGCGGTTGCTGTCGGAACCCCTTAGCAAGGAGTTGGGCCAGCCGGTAGTGGTCGAGAATAAGCCGGGGGCCGGAGGCGCTCTGGGGGCGGCGCAGGTTGCGCGAGCGGCAGCCGACGGATACACGATCCTGCTTACGGCGGGCGGTTTCGTGATCGCGCCTTCCGTGCTGCGCAGTCCCGGATACGATCCGGCGACGGACTTCGTGGGCCTGAGTCAGATCGCAATCGTGCCGTTGATCGTGGTGACGCGGCCGGACGGTCCCCTGAAGAGCTTCTCCGACCTCATCGCCCTCGCCAAGCGCGGCGCAGGCACTGTCAAGTACGCATCCTTTGGCGATGCGACGCCGTCTCATCTCATCGGAGAAGCCATCAACATGATGAGCGGCGTCCAGATGACACATGTCCCCTACAAGGGAAGTGCCGCCGCGATACCTGACCTTCTCGCAGGTCGGGTCGACGTCGCGATCCTTGATGCGGTATCGATCAGCCCCTGGGTCCTGGACGGACGACTCCGCGGCCTGGCCGTGAATGGGGCGAGGCGCATTCCCGTGCTTCCCGACATTCCCACACTGGTCGACGTGGGCATCAAGTTCGATGCGGTGGGATGGCATGGAGCGTTCCTGCCGGCTGGCGTGTCGCCGACGGTCGTGAGTCGTTTGAATGCAGCCTTCGTGAAGGCCGTATCCCAGCCCGACATCCGTGCCCGCATCATCAAGGGGGGTTCCATTCCCGTCGAGCCACCGCTCAGCGCGGAACAATGGACCGCTCAGTATCGCCATGAGATCCGGCAGTGGGCGGACGTCGTGCGCGCGGCGGGCGTTCACGTCCAGTAAAGGGACGGGGATGCAGGGCCACGGGTACGACGTGCGTGTCACGCGCGATGTCCGGTACGGGACCGGGCGCATTAACGTCAGCAGTGAGCCAACCGACCGCGCGCTTCGTCTCGACGTCTATGAACCGATCGGAGCCGGCGCAGCCCTTCGGCCGGCGCTGATCATGGCCTTTGGTGGCGCATTCCACAGGGGCTCGAAAGAGTCGGATGAATTCGACGGAGCCAGCCAGCGAAACACGCCCGTAGCCGAGTACTGTCGCGCCTTCGCCGCCCGCGGCTATGCCGCGTTCTCGATCGACTACCGGCTGATCCAGGAGGATCCGGATCCGGGCGAGACTCCCGTTATCCAGAACAGGAACGAGATCCCTCGTTCGCGGCTCGACTACGTACGCGAACTCCTCGGCCTGCCCCCGGCGACCCCCGAGATGATCTGGTCCGGCATCGAAGCGGCTTGCGACGATATGGCTGCCGCGTTCAGGTTCGTGACGGCACATGCCGATCGCTACCTGATCGATGTCAAGCGTGTCGCCGTCGGCGGATTCTCGGCCGGCGCGCGCACGGCCCTTGCAGCCGCCTACGGTGAGCACCTCCCCGCCGCCGCAGTCGTCTCCCTGTCGGGCTACATGTCACCGGCCGACCTGCGGCACTGGGTGACCGGGACGCCAGGCGAACCATCGGCCTTCCTGGCCTCCGGCGAGCATGACCTCGACTACATTGCAGCACAGGCAGTCGCCATGCACGCACACTTCGAATCGGTCGGCACGCTGCATGAGTCGTGGCACATTGCCGGCGCATCGCATTTCTATCCCGCGACCAGCACCGCAACGAGAACAGATGGCGTCGCGGCACGACTCGATGACGCCATCTCCACGTTCCTGATGCGGTCGATGCAAGGAAGTACGGAGCGCGCCGGAACGTTGGCGGGGAACTTGCCCGGAGCGCACGAGCCCACTGTCCCGTAGAATCGGTAAGACGCCCTCCTCTGCGCGGCGCCAAGGGTAGATGTTGCCGCCCTGCTCGAGCAGAATCCGGTCTGACCAACGTGACGGCAGGAGTGACACGCCCGATGCGGCTACCAGTACTCGCCTGCGCCCTCAACCTGTCTCTCGCCGCAGCCTTTCTCGCGCAGGCCACCTCCGCCGAGCAACTGACCGGCAAGGTCAACGGCGGAGGTGGCCCCATCGCACGATCGACGGTGACGCTGTGGGCCGCGGGTGAGGGAGTTCCTGCCAGGCTCTCGGAAACGAGCACGGGTGACGACGGCGCCTTTCGCCTGGAGTTCGACGCGCGGAAGGCCGGCGGCGGCGTGCTCTACCTGGTCGCCAGGGGTGGCGAGCCAAGGATAGGCGGCTCCCAGGGAGCGAACCCCGCCATCGCACTCATGACGACGTTGGGTCCCGCCGCCCCGAGTAGCGTGACCATCAACGAACTCACGACCGTCGCGTCGGTGTGGACGGGCGCACAGTTCCTCGACGGCGGAGCGCTGCGCGGACATGTGCTCGGCTTGAAGATCGCCGCGGGCAATGTGCCCAACCTCGTGGACGTCGCCACCGGCGGGTTGGGACCCGTGATCCAGGATCCCCTGAACAGCACGCAGACCACGTCCCTGGCGACGCTGAACACCGTGGGCGCCCTGCTGGCGGGCTGTGTCACGCGAGCCCGGGTGGATGCGTGTGAACGGTTGTTCGAAGCTGCGACGCCACCCGGAGGATCAGCTCCGACCGACACGTTGACCGCCGCCGAGGCCATCGCATTGCATCCCTGGAACGCGCCCGCGAAGCTGTTCGCGCTGGTGGACCACTTCTATCCGCCGCGGCAGGGGCCCGGCTCCGGCGCCGTCCCGTTCCGTCCTTATCTCCTGTTCGCTCCCGGCACCTGGACCATCGCGCTGCGTTACGCCGGAGGCGGCCTGGCGGGCCTCGGCGGCATCGGCATCGACGCCGAAGGCAACGCCTGGGCCGCGAACAACCAGATGGCCGGCTCGCAATCGACCATGTTCGGCGGCATCGGCGGCACGCTCTCCGAGCTGGCGCCGAACGGGCGTCCCATCTCGCCGATGACGACCGGCTACACCGGAGGTGGCGTCGACTTTCCCGGCTGGGGCCTCACCATCGCCGGCGACGGCAAGGTATGGGTGACCAGCATCGGCGGGAAGACGATCTCGGTCTTCGACAGGACGGGCAAGCCGCTGTCCCCATCGACGGGCTACAACCTGAACGGGCAACTCGGCGGAATGCAGGGGATCAACACGGCGCCCGACGGGGATGTATGGGCGCTCGATTCGAGCAAGAGCCAGATCGTCCACATGCCGAAAGGCGATCCGGCTCGGGCACGCATCCTGTGCCGCAGCGTTGACGACAAGCCTGTCGACGGCACCTGCCAGGTGAAGGGGCCGTTTCATGTCGCCGTCGACCTGCAAGGCAGGATCCTGGTGTCGAACGCCAACTCCAACACGGTCACACGCTTCCCCGCGAGCGATCCCGGCAAGGCCGAACAGTTGACGGTCGGCTACAGCCCCCATGCCATCGCGATCGACAGCCTGGGCAACGCATGGGTCGCCAATACGTTGGGCGAACCCAGCGTCAAGGAGAAACTCGACCTGCTCCGGATGAAGCTGCGCAGCGCACTGAAGAGCAAGCTGGGGTCGGCAGGCGGCGGCGACGAGACGGTGGAAAAGTTCATCGCGCTGGTGCGCATCATTGAGCAGTTCCCCGGCGGCAGTGTCAGCATGATCCGCCCGGACGGCGCTCCGACGCCCGCCCCATCGTTCGACGGTGGAGGGAGCATCAGTGGTCCCTGGGGCATCACCATCGACGGCAATGACCACGTGTGGGTCGCGAACGGCTTCGGGAAGACGCTGACCGAGCTTTGCGGCGCGAGGACCGAGACCTGCCCTCCGGGCTTCAAGACCGGCGACCCGATCTCCCCGCCGAAGACCGGCTACGCCGGCAAGGGCATGCAGTTCCTCACGGGAGTGGTCGTCGATCCGGCGGGGAACGTCTGGGCCGCCAACAACATCGACCTCATGGACGAGGTCTGCCTGACGAAGGCGCCCGACGAGACGGTGTCGACGCGCTGCGGCGGCAACGGTTTCGTGGTCTTCTTCGGACTGGCGAAGCCCGTGAGGACACCCGTGGTCGGCAGCCAGGTCCGGCGCTGGTGAAGCGCTTCGGTGCTCGCGCAATGCGCTGGTGGTACTGGCGG
>CAYTOT010000103.1:0-5845 GCA_964439475.1 uncultured Alcaligenaceae bacterium | reverse complement strand
GCGGGTGGTGCGGGTTACGGCGGAGGGGGAGAAGGGGATGGAGGGGTGGTTGGGGGGATAGGGACCCTCACCCCCGGCTCCTCTCCCAAGGGAAGGGGGTGCAATGCGAATCCCATGTTTGCTGTGCAGTAAATATTGTCATTCGGACGAATGTTCAGTATCTTTCGCATATTTACTGCCCAGCAAGCCGAGGTAGCGCGATGCCGCCCCCGAAGGCCAGCCCATCCGGGTTGATCGACGAGTTCCTCGCCGCGCTTCGGTCGCTTCCCGACGTACGGGCCGAACTCGATCACGCCTCTGGTCCAGGGCACGACGCCCAGCTCGCCCTCGACATCGCCGGCAAACCCATTCACGCGCTCGTCGGCCTGAAGAAGGCCGTCTATCCGCGCGACGTTCGTGAGTTCGTCTGGCGCGTCGGCGACCTCGCCCGCAAGCGACCTGTCGCCGAGAGCGGAGGCGAACCGATGGCGGTGCTCGTCGCCGAATCCATCTCGCCCGGTGCGAAGCAGTTGCTTCGTGAGGAGCGGGTCGGGTACTACGACAGCGGTGGCAGCCTGTACCTGCCGGCGCGCGGAGCCTACCTCCATGTCGACCGGCCGCCACCCAAGTCGCTTTCCCGCACCATGCGCTCGCTCTTCACGGGGCGACGAGCGCAGGTGCTGCACGGATTGCTGGTACGCCACCAGGACTGGTTCGGCGTGAAGGTTCTCGCCGAGCAGGCGCAAGTCTCGCCTGCAACGGTCTCCCAGGTGCTCACCGAGCTGGAGCGCCTCGACTGGGTGGAGTCGCGCGGGCAGGGTCCCGGCAAGCAAAGGCACCTTCGGGAACCCGCGGCGCTGCTCGACGCCTGGGTGAAGCACCTGGGCTCGATCCGCCCCCCGGCACTGCGACGCTTCTTCGTCCCCGCGATGAAGCCGGATGGGCTGATGGAGAAGCTCGGCCAGGCTTGCGACGCGAACGGCGTCGAATACGCCGTCAGCTCCGAGGCGGCCGCACAGCGTTACTCGCCGTTCCTTTCGTCGATCTCGCAGGTTCGATGCCGATTGCTGGCGGGGCCGGGCCTGGATTCGGTGATCGCGAACCTGGGCGCACGTGCCGTGGGCGAGGGGGCCAATCTCGTCATCATCGAGGCGGGTTCGCCAGGCGATCTCTTGTTTCGCGAGAGGGTCGGCGGCGTCTGGTTGGCGAGCCCCATCCAGGTCTACCTCGACCTCCTCGGCGGCGAGGGTCGGGCGCGCGAGATGGCCGAACACCTGCGCCGGGAGAGGATCGGCTTCTGATGGCCAAGCCCGCGACCCTTGATGGTTACCGTGAACAGGACACGCTCGACTGCGAGCGGGTGCTGGTGACGCTGCTGCGGGGGCTGGGGCCGTGGAAGGACTCTGTCTACCTGGTCGGCGGCCTTACGCCCCGTTATCTCGTCCCCGCGCACCCGCCGGCGGTGCCCGCGCACGCCGGCACCCAGGACGTCGACGTCGTGATCGACCTGCAGATCCTGGCCGACACGGAGGCCTACCACACGCTTGAAGAGAACCTGAAGCGCATGGGGTTCGAGCGGGCGGAGAACGAGGAAGGCGCCAAGCTCTCGTGGCGGTGGCAGACCCGCACCGAGCACGGCGCGTTGATGATGCTCGAGCTGCTGGCGGACGCGCCGCAGATCGCCGGTGGGCGCGTGCAGCCTTTGCCGACGGAAAAATCGATCTCGGCGCTCAACATCCCGCACTCGTCGATCGTGTTCGACCTGCATCGGGTTACCGAGATCCGCGCCGAGTTGCTCGGCGGAAACGGCGTGGCGGTCGAGTCCGTAAGGCACGCGGACATCGTCAGCTTCACTTGCCTGAAGGCTTTCGCGTTCGACCAGCGCTTCGAGCGCAAGGACGCCCACGACCTCGTCTACTGCATCGAACATGCGCCGGAGGGGCCGGATGCCGTCGTCGCAGCCTTTGGCCGAGCGCTCTCGGGCAAGCACGCGGGTGTGGTCCGAGAAGCGCTGGACATCCTTCGGCAACGCTTCGCCGACGATGAAGCGACCGAGGGTTATCGCAAGGACGGGCCGGTCTCGGTGGCCAAGTTCGAGCTGGGCGAGAGCGACGAGACCGGCCTGCGCGAAGCACGGGCGCTTCGCCAGCGAGTGGTGAGCGACGTGATCGGTCGGCTGCTGGCGGGAATCGGCTAGGGACGCCTAAGCGACCAAGGGCTCATCGCCCGACCGCCACCCGCCTGCGGATGATCAGGTGCGGGAACCGGATCGACATCCCCCCGCTCGACCGCGCATCGTACTCGAGCTCCCCGGGGTGGGAAGCGCGGTGCACGTGGATCAGCGTGAGTACCGCCATCACCGCCATATCCTCCAGCGGCAGCGGCCGGGCGAGGTCGAGGTGGTAGTTGGGCGAGCCGTCGGCGCCCTCGTCGCTCGTCCCCGGCACGATCGTCGGCGCGTGCCAGCCGAGCTTCATCAGGTAGCGGTAGTCCTCCTCGCCCAGGTGCTCGTCCTCGGGCAGGTAGTAGTCCGACACCGTCTCGGCACGCATGCCGTAGCCGCCCTGGTCCATGAACTGCACGTAGCGGTTGGTGCCCTTCACCTGCAGGAGGAGGTGCTCGTCCTCCTCGAGCGCGGCGAGCGCCATCACGAGGCGTCCGGTGAACTGCGTCCACGCCTCCTCGGCGGCGGGCTGGCGCGGCGCGCTTTCGATGGGGCTGCGGGCGGGGCGCTGGCGCGGGGCCTTGCGCTCGCGGGGCTGGGTGGTGCTCTCGGTCATCGGGTCCTCTCTCCAGGGGGCCGGCGCGCCAGGGGTGGCGCGGTGCAGGATCACGATGACAGTGTGGGGGGCGGGGGGCTCAGGGGGTGAGCCAGCGGCGCCGCGCCTCGGTGTCAGGCGCCACCGTGGCGAAGAGGCTAGGGAATGCCGAGGATCTTGTGCGTCTGCAGGCTGAGCCGCCACTGCGGGTGCGCCTTGCAGTAAGCCACCGCCATCCGCGTGTTCGCCTCGCGCTCCGGGCCATCCATCGGCTGCAGCGAGAACACCCGGAAGTCCAGCCCCGCGAACCGCTCCGGCATCGCGTCGGCCTGCGGGTAGACGAGCTTCAGCTCATCCCCGGCGGTGATCGCGAGCGGCGCGTTGCTCTTCGGGCTCACGCACAGCCAGTCGATGCCGTGCGGCGGCTTCACGGTGCCGTTCGTCTCCACCGCCACCTCGAAGCCCCGCCGGTGCAGCGCGTCCACCGCCGCGTCGTCGAGCTGCAGCAGCGGCTCGCCGCCCGTGCACACGACGAAGCGCGCGGCCCGGGGCGCCTCCGGAGGGAACTGCGCGAGCACCGCATCGGCCAGCGCCTCGGCGGTGGCGAACTTCCCGCCGCCCTCGCCGTCGGTGCCCACGAAGTCCGTGTCGCAGAACCTGCAGGTGGCCGCCGCCCGGTCGCGCTCCAGGCCCGACCACAGGTTGCAGCCCGCGAAGCGCAGGAACACCGCCGGCCGCCCCGCCTGCGCGCCCTCGCCCTGCAGCGTGTAGAAGATCTCCTTGGCGGCGTAGCTCATGGCCTCAGATGGGCAGCGCGGGGCCCTCTTCGCCCCAGGCGAGGATGGCGCCGCAGCCGCGCGTCTCGTAGAGGTCGATGCGGTCGAGCTGCGGGAGCTTCGGCGCGGCCCGGGCGCGGATCCAGCGCGCGAGGCTCGCGGGGTCGTTGTCCCCCACCCCCGGCAGCTCGTGCAGCGGCTGGTGGTCGAGGGCCTCGAACACGGGCGCGAAGAGCGCCTTCACGTCGCCGAAGTCGAGCGTCCAGCCGCGCACGGCATCCAGCGGCGCGGTGAGGTGCAGCCGCAGCGTGTAGGTGTGGCCGTGGATGCGCCGCCGCGCGTCGTGCCCGGGGGCGCACGCAAGGCGCACGGCGCTGTCGAGCGTGAGCTCCTTCCAGATGCGGTAGTGGCGGCCGTCGAAGTGGGCGCCGGCGCTCGCGGTCTCGTACACCGTCACCCACGAGAGCTCCGGAAGCTGCGGCTTCACGCGGTGCCAGATCCAGCTCGCGATCAGCTCGCTCGTGGGGTTCTCGAGGCCCGCGATGTCGTTGAGGCAGGCGTGGTGCAGCGCGGCGTGGATGGGCGCCCACACCCGGTCGAGGTGGTCGTAGTCGATGCCGATGTCGCGCGCGCCCAGGTCGAGGTTGGCGTGCAGGATCGCCTCGAACCCGTGGCCGTGCATGCGCCCGCACTTGTGCCCCTCGGGGACCTTCGGCAGGCGGTGGGCGCTTTCGAACACGTAGCGGCGCCAGAGGTGGGCGTTCTCGCGGCGGTCCAGGTCCACGCCGGCATCGCGCGTGCTCTGGATGCCGACCTGGTCGATGCCCTCGGTGGCCAGATGCTTCCGCACCCAGCGCGCCAGGTTCTCGTCCGTGGGGCGCTCGAGGTGGTCGTTGAGGAAGCGGTAGTCGAGGGGCGCCACGCAAGCCGCGAGCCGCTCGTGCAGGTCGGAGGCCTCGCTGCCCGGGAAGGCGGCCTGCGCGGGCGCGATGGCGGCGCGCACCTTGGCGAGGTAGCTGTGGCCGTGCAGGCGCCGCGCGCGGTGGCCCTCGGGCAGCAGGTCGACGCGGCAGGCGGCTTCGAAGGGGGCGGCGGCGGTGAAGAGGATTTGCTCGGGCATGGGGGCATTCTAGGCCCCCGCCCGGCGGTTACCGGGCATCGATCGCGGGCCGCGCGATTCCGCCGTAGGGCGCCGTCCTCACGGGGCTGCCGGAGGGCGATGAGGAAGATCACGAGAAAGCCCGCAGATCCTTGATGGTTCGCCACTCGGCCTCGCCGGGCCTGCGGCATTCCCAGAAGGTCCACCCGTTCACCGGGATGTTCCTGGTGATCGCCATGGCCGCGGCCGAGGGTGTGTCGTAGCGCTTGCCCCGCAGCGTGAGCGCGCCTGCTTCGACCTTGGCGAGATGAAGCTCGCCCCGGTACCGCGCGCGAAACTCCGTGCCCGCGGGGAAGCGCACGCCCTTGGCGATCCAATCGCCTTCACGCGCCGCACTCGGCGATGAGGTCACCGTGCCCCGCTTCGGCAGCCCAAGGAGCTCGCGCAGCACATCGTTCTCCGTGACCTCCTCCGAGGGCCTTCGCACCAGCAGGGCCTTGTAGACGTCGAAGTCGACTTCGATGGTTCGCATGGCAGCAGTTCCTGAATAGTTTTACAGACACTATTCTACGATTTATCGCTATTGTCAATGTGTTCGCTTGCCGTTGACTCGGCGCGACACAGTACTAAAATGTCCAACTTATTTGACATTCAAGTGCTCATGCGCCTCATCGAGATCGGCCACCGGCTGCGGCAGGCCCGCCAATCGCTCGGGTTGACCCAGGCGTACGTTGCCCGGGCCTCCGGCGTTTCGAGGGCGACACTGGTCGAGCTGGAGAACGGGCTCGTGCGGGACCTCGGCATCGCCAAGGTGCTCGCGATCGCCGATGTGGTCGGGGTGACGCTCGAGGCCACGCCCGCACCCCGGCGTGCCGGGCGCGATTTCCTCGCACTGGCAACGAAGGCCGCCAACGTGGGATTCCGCACGCCGATCCTGGAAGCGGACCTCCTGCGCGCATTCCTCACAGGCACCGTGTCCGCCAAGGCTCGCCCGCACCTGCGCCGCCTCCTGGAGGATTCGCCGCCGGAGATGATCCGCGGGTTGCTCGACGAGATCGCCGGCTGGTCGAAGCCCGGGCGCCTGTCGCGCAATGTCGAGAAGCTGGTTCGTGAACTCGATGTCGACTCGAAGCGGGTGGCCGCATGGATGAAGAGCGCTTGAAATCCGGAAAGGCCCCGGCCATGAAGAAAGCCGACCCCGTGGAGCGATTCATCGCCCAGCTTGCCGCCTT
>CAYTOT010000102.1:0-5858 GCA_964439475.1 uncultured Alcaligenaceae bacterium | reverse complement strand
GGCGAGCACGAAGGTCATGGTGAGCCGCTTCATGGCGGCCGACAGCACGGTGAACTTTTCGTCCTGCATGCCGGTGCCGACCAGGACGAGCTGCGCGCCGATCGGCGCCATCTCGATCAGCTTGTGCAGGATCGGCCGCCCGGCGCACTCGAAGATCACCGACGGGGCACGGCCGGTGCGGCGGACGTACTCGGCGACCGGGTCGGGATGCTTGGCGGCATCGATGACGACGTCCGCGCCGATGGCCTGCGCGCGCGCGATCCGCGCCGGTACCATCTCGCTCACGCCGACGTCGCTCGCGCCGAAGAAGCGCGCCCATTTGGCGACGGCGAGCCCGATCACGCCGGCGCCGATCACGAGCACGCTCGCGCCGAGGGGAACCGCGGCGCGCTTCCATGCGCCGAGCCCCACCGCCAGCGGCTCGATCGTGGCCGCATCGCGATACGCGAGGTTGTCGGGGATCTTCATGGCGAGACCGGCCATGGCGGTTGCGAACTCCGCGTACGCGCCAGGCATCCGCGGATCGAAGCCTTGCAGCACCAGAGCGACGCATTCGATGGGCGTGCCCTCTTGGCATGCCGCGCACTCCCCGCATGGCTTGCCCGGCAGCGCGACCATCCGGTCGCCGACCGCCCATCCGCTGACGCCGGGACCGACCTCGGTGACGATACCGGCATATTCGTGCCCGAATACGATCCCCTCGGAAACGAAGCCGGTTTCGGCGGCGTGCAGGTCGGACGCGCAAATGCCGCACGCGCCGACCTTGAACACGAGCCCGCCCGCCTCGGCGTGCGGCTTCGAGGTCTGCTCGACTTGCAGCGGGCGCTGCGCACCACGGTATACGACAGATTTCATGATCGAGTCTTTCCGGAAGGTAAAGGAGTCAGGAGGATGCACGGCGCGCGGCACGCCACCAGCCGGCGGCGAGGAACACGGCGAGCGCCAGCGCGGCAGCGGCGAGGCGCAGGTCGGGAATGGTGAGCTCCGCGGCCATGGGTACGAGGTTGACGTCCAGCGCCGCGAGCTTGTACGGCGCGATCGGCGCATACGCGGGATCGGTGACGAGGTCGAAGAAGGCGCGCCGGCTCGGGTAGCGCATCACTAGCACCCTGCTCCAATGATCCACTGGCGGCGAGAAGCCCATGACGTTCTCGTTGCGCACCGACCCCGCGAACAGCGGTATCGCGCCCGCCTTCAGCGCGAGCGCGGTCGCCCGGTCCTCGTAGATGCGGTTCGACGCCTCCGGCGTCCCGGCGAGCGCCGGCGCGTCGGGAAGCGCGCGCATGGCCGGGAAGTAGCGCATGAGGTTCAGCATGTACACCGGCTGGCCGTCGTCGGCTTCGGCCCACTTGCGCAGCCGCTGCAGGAACTCCGCTTGCCCATCGGAAGGAAAGGGAACCTTGGCGACGAGTGCCAAGTAGCGGTCGATCTCGGGTGCGGTGAGCTTGCGCCCCGGCGCCTGCCACCACCACACCGCGGCGACGAACGCGAGGAGGACGAGCGCAAGGAGCGCCATCGGCCAGCGCCTGCGCGTCATGCCGGCGCTCCGGCCGGGACCGCGGGCTGCGCGGCGTCGCCCCATGCCGGCAGAGGCGAAGCGAGTTGCGCGATGAGCAACGCGTTCACGCGCTCGGGTGCATCGAGCTGCAGCCAGTGGCCCACGCCCTCGATGCGATCGTAGCGCCATGGCGCCGCCACGAAATGGCGCGACTGCAGCATCTGGACTTCGGCAAGATAAGCGTCCTTGCTGCTCCATACCCCGCACACCGGCACACGCACGCTCGGCCAGTCGCTGCGCAGGAACATGGCGATGTTGGCGCGGTAGTAGTTGATCGCCGCGGTGAGGCGACCTGGACGGCCGAGCAGCGCAATCCAGTGCGGCGCTTCGTCGTGCCAACCCGTGAGGCGCCGGAGGAGCCGCCAATCGTTGCGGCGCAGGCCCCATTCGGCGAGGCCGCGCAACTGCAAGAACAGCACGTACCACCCTTTGCGCTTCTGTTCCCATCCGCCGCGCGCGTACGCGTTGGGGTGTCCCACCGACAGCGCGACATAACGCTCCACCCGATCCGGATAGTTCATGCAGAAGTTCCAGCCGATCACGGCACCCCAGTCGTGCGCGACCAGCTTGACCTTGGCCACGCCGAGGGCGTCGAGCAACGCGGCCAGATCCGCGGACAGCGCCTCGATGCGATACGCGCGCGTTTGCCTGGGAGCATCCGACTCGCCGCAGCCGCGCAGGTCGGGCACGATGACGCGGTAGCCCGCGGCCACCAGCGCGGGCACCTGCTTGCGCCAGACCGCGCCGCTGTCGGGAAAGCCATGGACGAGCAGCACGGCGGGGCCTTCACCGTCGACGGTGACGGCGAGGTCGATGCCATTGCAACGATAGCGGGCTTCGCGGGACATGGTGCGACGCGGCCTATACCGCCATCAGGACGGACTTCGTCTCGGTGAACAGATCGATGGCAGCACGACCCATCTCGCGTCCGATCCCCGACTGCTTGAAGCCGCCGAACGGCAGGCTGGCGTCGAGCATGGTGTGACAGTTGACCCACACCGTGCCCGCCTTGATGCGCGGCACCAGTCGATGCACGCGTGAAAGGTCGTTCGACCAGATCGAGGCCGCCAATCCGTACGGCGTGTCGTTGGCAAGTCGCACCGCGTCCTCGACGTCGTCGTAGGGGATGGCGACCACCACCGGGCCGAAGATCTCCTCCTGCACCACGCGCGTATCGTTGCGCGTCCCGGTGAGGACCGTCGGCTTGATGAAGTAGCCGCTGCGCTCGGCGCGCTCGCCGCCGCTTGCCACCCGCACGCCTTGCTCGACACCGCTCGCGATGTAGCCGCACACGCGCTGCAGTTGCCGTTCGGAGACGAGCGGACCCATTTCGGTCGTCGGATCGAGTCCCGGTCCGAGCTTCATGTTCGAGGCGATCGCCGCGAGGTTGCCGACCACCTCGTCGTAGAGCTTCTTCTGGACGTAGAGGCGCGAGCCGGCCGTGCAGACCTGACCCTGATTGAAGAAGATCGCCTGCGCCGCGCCGGCCGCCGCCGCCTGCGGATCGGCGTCGTCGAGCACGATCACCGGCGACTTGCCGCCGAGCTCGAGCGATACGCGCGTCAGGTTGTCGATGGCCGCACGCTGCACGAGCTTGCCGACTTCGGTGGAGCCGGTGAAGGCGATCTTGTCGATGCCGCGGTGGCTCGCGAGCGCCGCCCCGGCCTCGTGGCCGAGGCCGGTGACGATGTTCACCACGCCCGCCGGAATGCCCGCCTCGACGCAGAGCTCCCCGAGACGGAGCGCGCTGAGCGGCGTCTCCTCCGCGGGCTTGAGCACCACCGTGCAACCGGCCGCGAGCGCCGGACCGAGCTTCCACGCCGCCATCAGCAGCGGAAAGTTCCACGGGATGATCGCGCCGACGACGCCGACTGGCTCCTTGCGCGTGTGCGCGAAGAGCTTCGACTGCGGCATGAAGGGCACCGAGACGTCATGCGTGCTGCCCTCGATCTTGGTTGCCCAGCCCGCCATGTAGCGCAGGAAGTCGATCGCCATCGTCATGTCGATGTGTTGTGCGTGGACGACCGACTTGCCGTTGTCGAGCGACTCGATCTCGGCAAGCGACCGCGCCTCGCGCTCGACGAGGTCGGCGAGCGTGAGCAATAGGCGCTCGCGCTGTGCAGGACGGATGCCTCCCCATTCGTCGCCCTCGAAGGCGACGCGCGCCGCACGCACCGCACGATCGATATCTTCGGCGCTGCCTGCGGGCACGCGGTCGAGGGTCTCGCCGGTGGCGGGGTTCTTCACGTCGAGCGTCTGTCCGTCGGCCGCATCGATCCAAACGCCGCCGATCAGGAGCTTCTTCGGCGTGCAGAGAAAGCGACTGGTCGCCTCGCTCAGCAGTTGGTCTGTCTTCATTTCCATGGGGTTACCTCGCGCCTGTTGGGGAAAGCCTGCAATGGGGTGCCACCTGCGATGCACCGCAATGTGCGCCGTCGCGCCGACGCGCGCCCCCCCCGCCGCAGGGAGGAGGCGATGGGCGGTGCCGGTGAACAATGACCGGACCCATGACCCACCCACCGAGGACCCCATGACGACTGCAATGAACGGCGGTGAACTCATCGCCCGCTGCCTCGCCAACGAAGGTGTCAGATTCCTGATCGGGCTCCCCTGTCCCGACGTCGATCCGCTGCTGGCCAGGCTGCCGGAGTTCGGCATCCGCCTCGTTCCCGTCCGCCACGAGGCCGCCGCCGTGCATATCGCCGAAGGCATCCACAAGAGCGCGGGCCAGGTGGCGGCGGTCTTCGGCAACCCGGGCCCCGGCTCGGCCAACCTGCTGCCCGGCGTGCTCACCGCGCGCCACGAGAGCGTGCCGGTGCTGGTCATCACGGCCCAGCACCAGTCGGGCGTCGTGAACCCGAGCACGCCGGCGACGTTCCAGGGACAGGACCAGCTCGACATCTTCCGTCCGTGCGTCAAGTGGGGAGGGTCGGTCGGGATCTGGGAGCGCATTCCCGAGCTCTTCCGCATGGCATTCCGCGAGATGTGGAACGGCCGCCCGGGTCCGGTGCACCTCGACATTCACGGGCCGGTGATCTACGGCGAGGGCGACCCTCGCCGTGCGCCGATCTTTCCGCCCGAAGCGGGGCGCGGAAGCGCACCCCAGGCGTCGGCGCGACAGATTGCCGCTGCGGTGGAGCTCCTGGCCGGAGCGGAGCATCCGCTCATCGTCAGTGGCTCCGGCGTGGATCGCGCCGCGGCCGGGCCGCTCGTGCAGAAGATCGCCGAGAGGCTCAACTGCCCGGTGATCACGACGATGGCCGGCCGCAGCTCCTTTCCGGGCGACCATCCGAACCACCTGTCGATGTATCTCGCCGACGCCGCGAAGGCGGACGCGGACGTCGTGCTCGTGGCCGGCTCGCGGCTCGGCAATCTGGACCTGCCGTTCGACAAGTACTGGGGTGACCCGCTCGCGAAGAAGCTGATCCATATCGACATCGATCCGCGCAACATCGCGGTGTCGCGCCCGGTCGCTCTCGGGATCGTCGCCGACGTCGCCGATGCGCTCGCCGGCATTGCTGCGGGCCTCGAGGCGAGTCGTGCGCCTCGCGCCGACGGCCGTCTTCTTGCCGCTTATCGCGCGCAGGTCGGCGAGGTTGTCCAGGCGATCGCGCGCGAAGTCATGGAGTGGCCGGCGGACTCCGGCATCCACCCGGGACGCGCCATGCTCGCGGTCGGTGAGACCTTCGGCCGCGATGCCTTCTACGCCGCCGACGGCGGCAACACGTCGCTGTGGGCGCACTCGATGCTGCCGGCCACGCGGCAGCGCTCCTACCTGTGCATCCTGGAGTTCGGCATGCTTGGGGTTGGCATCCCCGCCGCGCTCGGCGCGAAGCTCGCCGATCCCTCACGCGAGGTGGTCTGCGTCACCGGAGACGGCGCGGCGGGCTTCAACATCATGGAGATGCAGTCCGCAGCGCGCGAGAACCTCAAGATCACGACGGTCGTCTTCGCCGAAGGTTCGTGGTCGATGGAGGAGCCCAACGAGCTTGCGCTCTACGGCAAGACCTTCGGCACCCGGACCGGCGAGGTGCGCTGGGACAAGGTCGCGGAGGGTTTGGGCTGCCACGGGGAGTACGTCGATCGGCTCGAGGATCTCGCCTCCGCGCTCGAGCGGGCGAAGCGGCATCCGGGACCGGCGCTGGTCTGCGTCAGGACGAGCCTCGAGGCCAACCTGAGCCTGCCGCAGGCCCTGGTGCAGAAGTTCATGGAGGTCTACACGGGAGCCGCAGCACCTGCCGCGGCTTAGCGTGAAAGAGCGGGTAGCGGAGGCGTGAGCATTCCTGGCCATCGGCGGCCA
>CAYTOT010000101.1:0-5960 GCA_964439475.1 uncultured Alcaligenaceae bacterium | reverse complement strand
AAAAACAAGGCCGCGAAGAGGTTGCCCTCTTGCGGCCTTGTCAGCCTCGGCCGGACGGACAGGAGGTCGCCCGGCCGTGTTCGCAATCGTTACGCGATCAGGCGGCCTTCATGCATTCGCTCTGAGCCTTCTTGCGCTCGTCGCCCTTGAGGCCGGCGGTCTTCTTGTTGCAGGCAGCCATCTTCTCGCTCGCCGAGGTCTTGGCGGGCTTGTTGGACAGGCACGAGCTCATGAACGCCTTCCGCTCGTCCCCCTTCTTGTCGCCGGCCTTGGCGTTGCATTCGGTCATCCTGTTGTTCTGCGAATTCGGTGCCTTGGTGTCTGCGGCATACGCCGGTGCGGCGCACACGAAGGCGACCGCGGCGGCAACGGCAAGCAAAGTCTTCATTCAATCCCCTCCACGAGTAAGGTGAAACTGCGACCGGATCGTCGACCGCCCGGTTATCCGCGTCCCGACGGACGCGGCGCATGACAAGGCAGTCTACGGTAACGCAAACGGCGAAGGCAACGATTTCGCCGACGGGATTTCCCCCAGTGTTGCGCCGACGCCATGGCGCTGCGCACGATGCCAGTGGAAGCTCCCGGCCGGCGAACGGGATTCTGCAGTAATATATTGTTTTGTAGTGCCTTTCGCTTCGAGGATCGACGTCGTGAGCACTTCCGCCCCACCCCGCCTGCAACCCGCTCCCGGCACTGCCGCGAGCGCGGTCCGTCCGATCGACGATACCCGCATCACCGAGATCACCGAGCTCGCCCCCCCGGCGCACCTGCTGCGCGAGTTCCCCTCGACGGAGCGGCCAGCCGCCACCACCTACGACGCGCGGCAGGCGATCCATCGCGTGCTGCACGGCGCCGACGACCGTCTCGTGGTGGTCGTGGGGCCGTGCTCGATCCACGACTACGACGCCGCCATCGACTACGCGACGCGCCTCGCGGCGCTCAAGCGCGAGCTCGCCGACCGCCTCCTCGTCGTGATGCGCGTGTATTTCGAGAAGCCGCGCACCACGGTCGGCTGGAAGGGCCTCATCAACGATCCTCGTCTCGACGACAGCTTCAGGATCAACGAGGGCCTGCGGCTGGCGCGCCGCATCCTGCTCGAAATCAACGAGCTCGATCTGCCGGCCGGGACCGAATACCTCGACATGATCACGCCGCAGTACATCGCCGACCTGATCGCCTGGGGCGCCATCGGCGCACGCACCACCGAGAGCCAGGTGCACCGGCAGCTTGCCTCGGGCCTGTCGTGCCCGGTGGGTTTCAAGAACGGCACCAATGGCGACGTCAGGATCGCTGTCGACGCGATCAAGGCGGCCTCGGCGCCGCACCACTTCCTGTCGGTGACCAAGGGGGGCCACTCCGCGATCGTGCACACCGCCGGCAACGAGGATTGCCACATGATCCTGCGCGGCGGCAAGGGCCCCAACTACGACGCCTCCAGCGTTGACGCGGTGTGCAAGGAACTCGCCAACAACGGTCTCGCGGCACGGGTGATGATCGACTGCTCGCACGCCAACAGCAGCAAGCAGCACGAGCGCCAGGTGCTCGTTGCGCGCGACATCGCCGGCCAGATCGCGGCCGGCGATTCGCGCATCTTCGGCGTGATGGTCGAGAGCCACCTCAATCCCGGGCGGCAGGATCTCGTCGCCGGACATCCGCTGCAGTACGGCGTGTCGATCACCGACGGCTGCATTGGGTGGGATGCGACGGTGGACGTCCTGCGCACGCTGGCCGATGCCGTCGGCCAGCGCCGGGTGAAGCTCTCCGACGAGCCCTAGCGCCGACACCGAGGGCGTACTTTCGAGGCGCCGTGGCGATCGAGACCGAGCTCAAGCTGCGGATCGCGCCGCAGGCCGCCGCCGGCCTCGCACGCCACGCCGTCCTGCGCCCGCTGAAGCGTGGCCGGGCACGCACGGTCCGGCTCGTCTCCACCTATTTCGACACCGCCGACGACGCACTCCTGCGCGCCGGGGTGACCCTGCGCCTGCGCCGAAGCGGCCGCCACTGGCTGCAGACCGTGAAGGGAACCGCGGATACGACCGACGGTGGCGCGCCGGACGTCCTCCTGACCGCACGGCCCGAATTCGAGTGGCCAGTGGCAGGGCCGCACCTCGATCCGCTGCGCTTCGCCGTGACGCCCTTTCGACGCACCCTCGGCAAGGCGGAGCGCGCCGGCCTCGCGGCACGTTTCACCACCGATGTCGCACGCACCACGATGCCGCTTCGCTTTCCCGACGGCACGATGGCGCAGCTTTGCATCGACGTGGGTGAGATCCGGACCGCCGACGGCCGTCCGCCACGCAGCGTGGCCGTGCACGAGATCGAGATCGAGCTCGAGACGGGTGATCCATTGCGCGTCCTCGAGCTCGCCCACGCGCTCGCAGGCGACGTCCCGCTCGCGATCGAGGCCGCCACCAAGGCAGCGCGCGGCTACGCGCTGCGGCAGCCCCGGCCACCCGTTCCGCGGCGTGCCGACGACATCGTCCTGTCGCGCAAGGCCACGGCGGGGCAAGCCGTCGCCGCCATCCTGCGCGGCTGCCTCGCCCAGATCGAAGGCAACGCCTCGGGCCTCCTCACCGGCGACGACCCGGAGTGGGTCCACCAGATGCGCATCGGCGTGCGCCGCTTGCGGGCGTGCCTCTCCCTCGCTCGCCGGAGCGTCGCCACGACGCGCATCGAACCGTTGCGCGTCGAGCTGCGCTGGCTCGCGCAGGCCCTGGGGCCGGCCCGGGATCTCGACGTGTTCGTGCTCGAAACGCTGCCCGCATTTCGCGATGCCGTCGCGCGGGGCAGCCAGGCAGCGGAGATCGCGCCAGCGCTGGCCGCGCTCGGCGCCCGCGCCACCGCCCGCCGCCGCGAAGCGCGTTCCGCGGCTCGGGCGGCCGTTGCGTCGCCCCGCTTCCTGCGTGCCGCGCTCGCCGCGACCGCGCTGGCGGCGACGCTCGACGCCGGCGGCGTCCCCGGCGACGATGCCGGCAGGCTTGCACGCACCGCGCGAGACTTCGCCCGCCCCCTGTTGCGCAAGCGCCACGAGACCTTGCTGGCGCTTGGCAGCGATCTCGCCCATGCGGCGCCGGAGGCGCGGCATGCCGCGAGGCTCGCCGCCAAGAAGCTGCGTTATGCCGCCGAGTTCTTCGCCGGGCTGTACGGACGCAAGCGCACCAGGATCTACCGCCGGGCGCTGGCCGTGCTGCAGGAGGAACTCGGCGCGTGGAACGACGCGGCCGTGGCGGCGAACCTTGCCGCGAGCCTTGGCGGTGCGCAGTCGCCGGCGGCCGCGGCCTTCGCCGGATGGGCGGCAGCGCGCGGCGCCATGCGCACCGGCGCGCTGGCGGACGCGTGGATCGCGTTCACCAGGGCGCACACGTTCTGGACTTCCCGCCGGTGACGGCACGCGCGCTGCCGGCACTCCTGCCGTACCGCAGCCCACGCTGGCTGTCCGGCGGTCATGCGCAGACGATCTACCCCTACTTCCTGCCTCGCCCCAAGATCGACTACCGGCGCGAGCGGGTTGCCACCGACGACGGCGACTTCTGGGATTTCGACTGGCTCGACGGACCCACGATGCCGCGCGCCGCCCTGCAGCCGCCCGCGCCGGTGGTCGTCCTGTTCCACGGGCTCGAGGGCGGCTCGGACTCCCACTATGCGCGCGGGCTGATGGCCGAGCTTGCGGCACGCGGCTGGCGCGGTGTCGTCGCCCATTTCCGCGGCTGCTCCGGCGCACCCAACCTGCTGCCTCGCGCCTACCATTCGGGCGACCACGAGGAAATCGGCAACATGCTGCGCGCGGTGCGCGGGCGGATCGAGCCTGACGCGGCATTGCACGCCGTGGGGGTATCTCTCGGCGGCAGCGCACTGCTCAACTGGGTTGGCCGCGCCGGTGCCGCCGCATCGGGCACGCTCACCAGGGTGGTGACGGTGTCCGTTCCCCTGGACCTCACCGTCGCCGGCATCGCCATCGGCCAGGGGCTCAATCGCATCTATACCGCGCACTTCCTGCACACGCTCAAGCCCAAGGCGCTGGCGATCAGCGCGCGCTTCGGCATCCTCGATGCCGGCCGCATCCGTGCCGTGCGCACCATGTGGCAGTTCGACGACGTGGTCACGGCGCCGCTGCATGGCTTTCGCGGTGCCGACGACTACTGGGCACGCGCGTCGTCGAAGCCGTGGCTTGCCCGGGTCGCGATACCCACCCTGGTGCTCAACGCGCGCAACGATCCCTTCATTCCCGCGTCGTCGCTGCCCGGACCGCGCGAGGTGTCGCGAAGCGTCATGCTGGAGCAGCCGGCCGGCGGAGGTCACGCGGGCTTCATGACCGGGCCTGCACCCGGTCGCATCGACTGGCTCCCACGGCGCATCGTCGCCTTCCTCGACGGCATCCGGGACGGCAGCGACGGGCCGCAATCGTGAGAAACTAGCAATCCCGTTCGAGGACGACGTCATGCCCGCCTTTCCCCGCGAGATCTTCAAGGCCTACGACATCCGAGGCGTCGTCGGCAAGACGCTCACGCCCGCCGTCGTGCGCGCGGTCGGGCAGGGGCTCGGCACGCTCGCCCTCGAGAGCGGCCGCACCCGCGTCGCCATCGGGCGCGACGGTCGCCTGTCGGGACCCGAACTCGCCGCCGCGCTCAGCGACGGCCTGCGGGCCGCAGGCGCCGACGTGATCGATCTCGGCATGGTGGCCACCCCCATGACCTACTTCGCGGCGCAGCACCTCGACACCGGCTGTAGCGTGATGGTCACCGGCAGTCACAATCCACCCGACTACAACGGCCTCAAGATGGTGATCGACGGGGCCACGCTCTCGGGTGACGACATCCAGTCGCTGCGCACGCGCATCGAGGACGGCCGCGTGGTCACCGGATCGGGCGGCTACTCGCAGCACGACATCGCGCCCGCGTACATCGAGCGCATCACGAGCGACGTCAAGCTCACGCGCACGATGCGCATCGCGGTGGACTGCGGCAACGGAGTGGCCGGCGCCTTCGCGCCCACGCTCTACCGCAAGATGGGCTGCAACGTCGTGGAGCTCTTCTGCGACGTCGACGGGCGCTTTCCCAACCATCATCCCGATCCGTCGCAACCGAAGAATCTCGTGGACCTCGTCAACCGGCTGCAGCGCGGCGACTGCGAACTGGGCCTTGCCTTCGACGGCGACGGCGACCGCCTCGGCGTCGTCACCCGCACGGGCCACGTGATCTATCCCGACCGCCAGCTCATGCTGTTCGCCGCGGACGTGCTCCGTCGCGCCCCTGGCGCGACGGTCATCTACGACGTCAAGTCCACGCGCAATCTCAAGCCCTGGATCACGCGCCACGGTGGCGTGCCGCTGCTGTGGAAGACCGGCCATTCGCTGATCAAGGCCAAGATGAAGGAAGCCGGCGCCGCGCTCGCGGGCGAGATGAGCGGCCACACGTTCTTCGGCGAGCGCTGGTACGGCTTCGACGACGGCATGTACGCCGGCGCGCGCCTGCTCGAGATCGTGTCGCGCGAGAAGGATCCGTCGGCGCTGCTGGAATCGCTGCCCGACGCCGTGTCGACGCCCGAGCTCAACATCCAGTGCGCCGAAGGCGAGCCGCACGCGCTCGTGCAGAAGATCGCCGACACCGAGACGTTCCCGGGGGCGAGCGAGGTGATCCGCATCGACGGCCTGCGCGTCGAATACCCGGACGGCTTCGGCCTTGCCCGGGCGTCGAATACGACGCCGGTCGTGGTGCTGCGTTTCGAGGCCAACGACGCCGGCGCGCTCGCGCGCATCCAGAACGAGTTCCGCAAGGTGCTCGCCCGCGCCAAGCCGGGCGCCGCGCTGCCGTTCTGACCGGCCGGCGCGACGCGGCACGCCCCCCGTCCCATGCTGACCCTGGCCGACATCGTCGCGGCGCGCGAGCGCATCGCGGGCGGCATCTACGAGTCGCCCTGCGTCGAGTCGATCCCGCTGTCGCAGCTCACCGGCGCGCACGTCT
>CAYTOT010000100.1:0-6138 GCA_964439475.1 uncultured Alcaligenaceae bacterium | reverse complement strand
CGGTGCGCCAGCGCGGCGGCTGCAAGCCGAGGATGCCGGAAATGTCGCTGCCGCCTACGTAGCGCCTGCGGTCGTGCTCCTCGGGGGCGATGGTGGCGAGAAAGGCGTTCATGCTATCTCCTCAATCGATGCACGCCACCGGGGCGCGCGCGATTCACGATCCAAGCACCAGACGCTGCCGCCGGGCCTGCCCTGCATCCAACGCACGGCCGCGAGCCACTTCGCGGCCAGGTGCTCCGACTGCGGATAGACCGCAGCGGCGCGTGCTGGCGTCGCGGGTATCGGCGATGGCGCGGCGACGGCGCGCAGCTTGCGGGCGGGGGCAGTCACAGCACCCCCGCGACCATCAGCACCGCAACGACGATTGCGGCCAGCACGCACGTCCAGAGCACGCAGCGATCAGCGATCCAGTAGTAGTTGCTCATGGCCTGCCCTCCGTAAGCATTGCCTCAAGTAGCGCGTTCTGCTCGTCCCACGCGGCGTCCCTCGCGGCGTCCCACGCGGCGGCCCTCGCGGCGGCCCTCGCGGCGGAACTCGCGGCGGCCCACGCGGCGGCCCACGCGGCGTCCCACGCGGCGTCCCACGCGGCGTCCCACGCGGCGTCCCTCGCGGCGTCCCTCGCGGCGTCCCACGCGGCGTCCCTCGCGGCGTCCCTCGCGGCGGAACTCGCGGCGGCCCTCGCGGCGGAACTCGCGGCGGCCAACTGCATGTCATCAATCTCGCCACGCAGCCATGCGCGCTTGGCCTCGATCGCCTGCCAATAACGCGCGTCGCCTACCTCGGCGAGCAGTAGCGCGGCCTCGGCAACGCAACATGCAAACTCGTGCATGACGGTAGTGGCGTCGTACATCCAAAGTACGGTGCGCTCGCTTGAAACGATCTTGTCGTCCCCGTGCACAGTCTCGCCCGTGTGCCGAGTGCGACAGACGATCAGGCCGGGTGCGTATTGCAGCGCGTCGATAGCACGGATAGACCCGTGCAAGCCGTGCCTGCAAATGATCACGGGCGGATCGACACGCAACGTCTCGCCAATGACGACGCGCACGCGCGGTTCGTATCGCGTCATGCCATCGGCGGGGAGGAAGTGCCATGCGTCAGTCATCGCTTCGCCCCCAATTCGTCGATCAGCGCACCCGCGTTCTGTGCGCCCTCCCAGTAGGCGAGGATGAACCCAGACCACAGCAGTCCGGCGACAGCATCGCGGCGGTGTTCCGGTACGGCATCGCTTATGACCAATACCGTTTCGCGAAGCATCTCGTTCGCCTTGAGCACCGCCATGGTCGCGGACTTGATGTCGTCCGGGGTCATGGCTTGCACCCAAGCGTGGCGCGCATCGTGCGTTCGTAGCGGTCGTACTCGTCTAGCATCCCGCGCAGGTACTCGCTGTACGGCGACGGGATAACCTTGCGCGCAAGCCAACCCTCTAGCCGCACCACCATCCGTGCCACGAGAAGGTCTTGCTCGCGGCGCGCCTCGTCGTGCGCCTCTTTGTTGTAGCTCATGCGGCCTCCTGCGCACGCACGAGCTTGCCGCCCGTGTTGCATCGATACGGCACATTGGCCTCGATGCCATCCTCACCGACGTATCCGACCGTGCGACGGTAGCGGTCGGCTTCCGCGTCGTACCACTCAATGACAATCGAGCCTCTGCCGCCCGCCGTCGCCGTGCCGCTGTCGCCCGCCGTCGCCGTGCCGCTGTCGCCCGCCGTCGCGGTGCCGAAGTCGCCCGCCGTCGCCGTGCCTCTGTAGCCCGCCGTCGCCGTGCCGCTGTCGCCCGCCGTCGCCGTGCCGAGGGCGCCCGCCGTCGCGGTGCCGAAGTCGCCCGCCGTCGCCGTGCCGCTGTCGCCCGCCGTCGCCGTGCCTCTGTAGCCCGCCGTCGCCGTGCCGAGGGCGCCCGCCGTCGCGGTGCCGAAGTCGCCCGCCGTCGCCGTGCCGAGGGCGCCGACCGTGCACACGCCACCATCACCCACGGACAACACGGCGCCGATTACCGCGCACGACTGCGCATGTGGCTCGTGCTCGATGATGTATGCAGCAGCCGCGTGCATCGCCCCCGCGAAGCGGATGACGCCGCGCGGATATTTGCACTTGCCGCCGAGCATCACGACCGGATCGGCGACCTCGACGACGAGCCACACGGACCCACCAACGATCGTTGCGACTCCGATATCGCCCGCACCGTAGAGCCACCCATGCAGGCCATTGCCGCACTCGGCGTTATCGTGCCAGTCGGGCGCGACCACGTCGGCGCCGACAGTGAGCGGCCAGCGAAATCCGCCGTAGCTCTCACCGTTGGGGCCGCACACTCTCAATACGAGGCTCATGGCTTGACCCCAAGCGTGGCGCGCATCGTGCGTTCGTAGCGGTCGTACTCGTCTAGCATCCCGCGCAGGTACTCGCTGTACGGCGACGGGATAACCTTGCGCGCAAGCCAACCCTCTAGCCGCACCACCATCCGTGCCACGAGAAGGTCTTGCTCGCGGCGCGCCTCGTCGTGCGCCTCTTTGTTGTAGCTCATGCGGCCTCCTGCGCACGCACGAGCTTGCCGCCCGTGTTGCATCGATACGGCACATTGGCCTCGATGCCATCCTCACCGACGTATCCGACCGTGCGACGGTAGCGGTCGGCTTCCGCGTCGTACCACTCAATGACAATCGAGCCTCTGCCGCCCGCCGTCGCCGTGCCGCTGTAGCCAGCCGTCGCCGTGCCGAAGGCGCCCGCCGTCGCCGTGCCGCTGTAGCCCGCCGTCGCTGTGCCTCTGTCGCCCGCCGTCGCCGTGCCGAGGGCGCCCGCCGTCGCTGTGCCTCTGTCGCCCGCCGTCGCCGTGCCTCTGTAGCCGGCCGTCGCCGTGCCGAAGGCGCCCGCCGTCGCCGTGCCGAGGACGCCCGCCGTCGCCGTGCCGCTGTAGCCCGCCGTCGCCGTGCCGAGGGCGCCGACTGCGCACGTCTCGCCATCGCCCGCGGACAACACGGCGCCAATTACTGCGCATGATTTCGCACGCGGCTCGTGCTCAAGCATGTATGCCGCAGCCGCATGCATCGGTCCCGCGAATCGGACAGTGCCGCGTGGGTACTTGCACTTGCCGCCGAGCATCACGACCGGGTCCGCGACCTCGACCACGAGCCACACGGAGCCGTCTACGATGTTCGCGACTCCGATATCGCCTGATCCATACAACCAGCCGTGCAGCCCGTTACCGCACTCAGCGCGCTCGTTCCAGTCAGGCGCAACAACCTCGGCGCCGACCGTGAGCGGCCAGCGAAATCCGTTGTAACTCTCCCCGTTGGGGCCGCACACTCTCAATACGAGGCTCATGGCTTGACCCCAAGCGTGGCGCGCATCGTGCGTTCGTAGCGGTCGTACTCGTCTAGCATCCCGCGCAGGTACTCGCTGTACGGCGACGGGATAACCTTGCGCGCAAGCCAACCCTCTAGCCGCACCACCATCCGTGCCACGAGAAGGTCTTGCTCGAGCCTCGCGGCGTCGTGCGCCTCTTTGTTGTAGCTCATGCGGCCTCCCAATCGCCGTTGTGGCACGCCGGGCACGCCCCGACCTTCGGCATCGGGTCGTCGACGTCGCGGTCATCCATGCCGGCGCAGTTGGGGCAGACCTCGCCCGCGCACGAATCGCAGGCGAAGTGCAGATCGTCGTAGCGGCCCCATGCCGCACAGGACGTGCATTGCCAGTCGCCCGGCATCATTCCGCATCCCTTCTGACCTCGGCGGCGATGCGCCGCGCCATCGGCCAATCGTGGTAATCGGCCGCATTGGCGACGAACGTCCGGAAGTCACCGAGGATCGTGTCGGCGAGGCCCTTGGCCTGCTGCACCAGGTGCGCCTCGCGGGGCAAGGCGCAGAGGATCGCGGCGATCGTCTGCATCTCGATCCGCCCCGCCGCGTAGCTGTCGTCCAGCCATTCGACGAACTCGGGCGTGCAGTTGTCGATGTGCCATTGCGCGACGCGCTCGGCCGCCTCTTGAATCGCGTTGGGGTCCGGCCCCTCGCGGTAGGCCGGGTGCTGGTGAAGCATTACGCCGTCGATCATTGCTGCCTCCCTCTCCTGTGTGGCACCCGTACTCCTGACCGCGCCTCCCTCGGATACCGACGCTGGGTCGGCTTTACTCGTCGGGTGGGGCTCGGCGCCTTGCTCGGGCGAATGAATGGCAGTTTAGCTGACCATAAATCATGTGTCAAGAAATATCTAACGCACCGTACCCTTGACGCGCTAGTTAGTTTATTCTAACCTTACGCGATGGACTACGTTTCTTTTTCCGACTGGCTCGACGCCGAGCATGGGCGCGCTACGCGTGTGGCGGCGCATTTCAAGGTTACGCGATCGGCCGTAAGCCAATGGCGCACTAACGGAATCCCTGTCGGCTATATCCTCGATCTGCATGCGCTCATTGGTGGCGCCGTGCCTCTGGATGCACTTGTTCGCCGGCCGTCGCGCGAGGCTGCGTGAAATGATCAACGCCGCTCCCGGCAGCGCCCGACACGCAGCACCGCGAACCTCCCATTCCGCGGTCGCCGGGGGCGGCACCCAACGTCAGTGCCCCCGGTGCCTCGGCATCGCGCCCCGCGTGACCTTCTACACCGGCAAGGGCAAGTGCAGCTACTGCACGACGTGCTGGCCGGTGTACCTGCGCGAGCGGTACGCAGCAAAGCGCATCGAACGCGGACTCGCCTACACACCGCGCAAGCGCACCGCGCGCCACTCCGCGGCGCTGGACCTCACCGAATACATGAAAGCGTGGCGATGACAAAGGCGGATGCGCTCGCGCGGATCGCCGAGCTTACCGCGGCTCTCGACGACCTCGAACGGCAGCGGCGGAAACTCGCCTACGAGCGCGGCTACCTGCGCAAGAGCATCGTTCGCACCGGCCGCGTCATGACGGCCGCTACGCGCGCCAAGATCGCCGCGACCAAGAAGGGTAAGAAGCACACAGTCGAGGCGTGCGAGAACATGCGGCAGGCTGCGCAGGCTCGCGCGCAACGCAAGCGCGGCATGCGCGTGCAGGACGCGCTGGAAGCGCGCATCTTCGGGAGCCGCCTGTGAGGCGCGAGCACTGCAAGCGCGGCCACGAATTCACGCCGGCGAACACGATCCTCGCGCGCAGCGGCAAGCGCCAGTGTCGCGCCTGCAAGCAACTCGTCTCGTCCGCGCGCCTCGCGAAGATCTGCGACCTCGCCGATAAGCCGGTCGTCACCCGTGCCTCATTCCGCGTCGTCATCGATCCGATCGCGGCGGCCATCTTCGGCGGCGGGAAGTGAGCGACGTTGTACAAATTGGCAATGCGACGCTGTACCACGGCGATGCATTGGAAATTCTGCCGACTCTAGCTGCCGAGTCGGTGGACATCCTCTGGACCGATCCGCCATATGGTCACAACAACAACAACGGCGATTTGATCCACCGGTGGGAAGCCGCCCTCGGCCAGCTTCCCTCCGGTGATTCTCCACCGGTGGGACGTCCGATCGCCAACGACAGCGCGGAGGACATGCGTCGTGTCGTTGACGGTGTGCTTATTGAAGCCGCAAGGATTCTAAAGCGCGACTGCTGCTGCTGCTGCTGCTGCTGCTGCGGCGGCGGCGGCCCGTCTCCTACTTTTGCATGGCTGGCTCAACGCATGGACGAGCGCGGACTGGCGTTTTTCCATGCCGTCGTATGGGACAAGGGCGGACTCGGCATGGGTTGGCGCTACCGTCGCAATTACGAGATGGTGATGATCGCGCACAGGCGTGGCGGACGGATCAAGTGGGAAACATCGCGCAAAGACGGCATCACTGCCAATGTGGTGCGCATACCCAAGATCATTCCATCCGCCGACGACCACCCGACCCCGAAACCTGTCGAACTGCCTGCACATTTTTTGGCGTTGCACGGCAAGGCTGGCGATGTAGTGCTCGATCCATTCATGGGGCGCGCGCCTGTGGGGGTGGCCGCGTTGCAGGCTGGCATGCGCTATATCGGTGTCGAGATTGATCGGGAACACTTCGACATCGCGTGTGAGCGGATCGACAACGCCTACCGGCAGGAACGGTTGTTCGCATGAAGATGTTTCGCATGTCCGCAGAGCAGCACGCGGCTTGGAAAGCGCGGCAGGCCCGCGCGTATGCCGATCAGCGAGCGGCCGAGGCGA
>CAYTOT010000099.1:0-6739 GCA_964439475.1 uncultured Alcaligenaceae bacterium | reverse complement strand
CCTGATCAATTTTCAACGAGCAGGGCTGGTCAGTTTTCCGTGAGCGCCAACAGCGGTGGAGTTGTCGGCGCCTGAAACGTGGCATGGAGCTCTCGGTTCGCTCGCGTCCCGGCACGGCTGCAGGATGGACTGGCACTCGCGACTGTGCGCGTACGCGGGACGCCGCTCTGACGAACTGATTGTCATCGGCATGACGATGATCGACGAGCTCGGTGCTGAGACGCTTGCGACCATGCTGGCCATCACGCGGTCTCATCTCGAGCATGCCCAACACCCGGTCAGGTACTGAAGCCTTCGTCTATCCCGTCTGCCGGCCCGCCGTCCCTGACCGGCTGCGCCTACCTGGCGGCGTGCACGGGGTCGGTGACCGTGAGGAAGCCGAACTTCCGGAAGTCGGTATCAGCGGTCATGATCTCCGTCACGCCATGCTCGCGCATCAGGGCTGCGGTGTGCAGGTCGTGAAAGATGTTGCCGGTGGCCGCGCCGAACTCGCCGATCGTCTCGCGCAGGATGGTCTCGTGGCGTTCCGTTGGCAGGAGCATCGACACCATGTCGCAGGCAAGCACGGGGTCGAGGAACGACAACGCATCCTCAGCGACCAGCGGCCGCCGAAACACCTTCGGATGCGTCACGATGCGCAGGAACTCATACACGATTCCCCACGTCAGCGCCCATGGAATGTTGCCGCGTAGCCACGTTTCGAGCGCGGCCCGCGCCGCGGCGTGCTCGGCACAGTCGCGGTTCGCCGCGTAGACCAGAATATTCGTGTCGACCACGAATCTCACGAGCGGTCGAGCACCTCGTAGAGCTGGTCGCGATCGGCCACGTTGACCAGCGGTGGTCCCATCGAGTAGGCGGGCAACGTCGCCGCCTCACGACGAGCCTTGGACCGTTGCGGGGCGAGCCCGCGCCGCAGGACTTCCTGGGTGACCTCCGAAAGGGTTCGGTTCTGCTCCGCCGCGAGCTTCTTCAGGCGGCGAAACAGGGCATCGTCCATGATGAGCGTCGTCCTCATATGCGAAAACATACGTTACGCGCATACATGTGTCAATCCTGCTTCGCGCCGCGGCGCACCCCAAGCAGTCTCTCGAACGACCGCGGCGCCCGGAATGGCACGGATCCGTACCGTGGGTATGAGGTGCTGTACTACCGCCTTGACTGCGGCACGGCCGAGCTCCTTACCTACAACCGGATGACCAGTCGCGGTGCCTCGATTACGCGCTTCTCCGGGCTCCTGGTGACGCGTTGAGCTGAGCGACGGGCATCGCGCACCGCGGCGTGGATCTCCGCCACGGTGCGTCGTCGGCCGTGGCAACGCCTCCGTCGTGCGGATCTCGACCCTGGCGTCGAAGCACCCCGGATCTGCCTCTCGTCGCCGCCCGAGGTGCGGCTACCCCCCCCGAAACGGGAGGGTCCGAAAGCTTCGACCCTCCCCATACTTGCCCCACACGAAACGCTGTGGAGACGAGAACATGCTGACCCTGAAGCCCGAACTGACGCTGCCCGCGGTGGGACTCTCGGGCTTCGAGACCCCGCTGTCGGAGGAAGAGGCCGCGGTCCAGGCGGGCGTGCATCGCTTCGCGCGGGACGTGCTGCGTCCGCTGGGCGCCGAACTCGACAAGATGAGCGCCGAGGAGGTCGTGGCGCCCGGCTCGCCGTACTACAGCGTCTTCGCCGAGTATGCCAAGCTCGAACTCGATCCGTCGATGATGGCCGAGTTGCCGCCGGACGTGAGGGTTCGCATCGAGTCACTGATCGGTGAGGAGCTTGGCTGGGGCGACGCCGGCCTCGGGGTCTCGCTCGCCGCTGCCGGGTTTCCGCTGCAGATGGCGGCCGCCGTCGGCAATCGTGAACTGGTGGAACTGTGCCAGGGCAGGATCGGCTGCTGGATGATCACGCACCCCGACAAGGGCAGCGACGTGCAGGTCTTCGACATGGCGCGCGAGTGGGCGCCGGGCCAGCAAGGCAATCGCGGCAACGTGTGGGGTCGGCTGCTGGGTGACGAGATCGTGGTCAACGGCCAGTGCTCGGCCTGGGTGTCGAACGGCGCGGTGGCGCAGGTCGCGCTCGGCTACATCGGCGCCGACTACGGCGACGGCATGTTCGAGAAGGACGGGCGGCCGCATGGCATGAGCGTGATCATTCCGCTCGATCTCGAGGGCGTGTCGAAGGGCAAGCCGCTGGACAAGATCGGCCAGCGCTCGCTGCCGCAGGGCGAGATCTACTTCGACAACGTCCGCATTCCCAGGCGCTTCGCCATCGCGCTGCAAGACGATTACTACGGCAACATGGCCTCGGCCTGGTCGTACGCCGGCACGCACATGTCGCAGGTGTTCACGGGCCTCGCGCGCGCCGCCTTCGAGCTCGCGCTGCACTACTGCCACGAGCGGCGCCAGGGCGGGCGGCTGCTGATCGACCACCAGCTCACGCGCTGGCGCCTGGGCGACATGCTGCGGCGAGTCGAGATCGCGCGCGCGGTGGCGCGCCGCTCGCTGGCGTATGCGCGCCAGTCGCCGATGACGCATCCGTACGTGACCGCGTCGGCCAAGGTGACCGTGACGCAGGAAGCGATGAAGGTGGTCGACGAAGCGCTGCAGCTCTTCGGCGGCGCCGGCACCTCGCGCGAGTACCCGATCGAACGGCTCTTCCGCGACGCGCGGGCCGCGCTGATCGAGGACGGCGAGAACTACGTCCTGACCATGCGGCTCGGACTGCTCGCGCAACAGCTCTATGCGGAAGGATGGTCGCAGAACTGAGGCCCTTCCACGGCCTGCACCGTCCCCGGAAGCGAAACCACAAACAGGAGCAATCAATGGCCAAACATCCCGTCGTGGTCTATGGCGCGAGCGGCTACACCGGCATGCTGATCATGGACTGGCTGATCGACCAGAACATCCCCTTCACCGCAGTCGCGCGCAACGCGAAGCGCGTGCAGGAGATGATGGCGCAGCGTGTCGTGCGGCTCGAATCGGCAACCTTCGAGATCATCGAGTGCCAGCACACCGTGGACGCGCTCGCCAGGGCGTTCAAGGGCGCCAAGGTGGTGTGCAACACCGTCGGCCCCTTCGTCAACTTCGGCCTCACCGGCGTCGAGGCGGCGCTGAAGGCCGGGTGCCACCACCTCGACACCACCGGCGAGCAGAGCTACGTCCGCGCCGTGCGCGACGGGTTCGGCGAGCGGTTTCGGGAGGCTGGTCTGCTGGTGTCGCCGTCGGTCGCCTACATGTACACGTACTCGGAGATCGCCGCCGAACTGACACTGGAGACACCCGGCATCGACGTCCTGGAGACCGCGGCGCTGTGCCGCGGACCGCGCTTCGGCGCGGCCGGCGTCACTGTCGGCTCGACGGCGTCGATCTTCGAGCTGTATCGCCAGCCGCAGTGCTACCTGTGGGAGAAGAAGCTGGTGCCGCATGCCTTCGGCACCAAGGTCGACATCGTCGATCCCAACTTCGTGCAGCCGGTGTTCGGGCTGCCGTGGGGCGGCACGTCGCTGCCCGTGTACTTCGAGAACGATTCGCGCGTTCGGAGCTGCAGCTCGTACGTCGGCTTCTACGACAACAACGTGATGCAGATGGTGCATGCGCTCGGCCAGAAATGGGACGCCGAGTACAAGAACCTGCCGAAGGAGCAGCAGGACGCGGTGCTGAAGAGCATCGTCGATTCGACCACGCCGAGCATGCCGCCGCGCGAGCGCACCACCGTGCAGCGCACCGTCGACTTCGCCATCGGACGCGGACAGCTCGCCGCGGTGCGCGCCACCGTGCACGGCATCACCTCCTACATCGCCACCGGCGCGGTGCAGACGGCCGCGGTGCTGAAGCTCCTCGACGGCGACACCGCCAAGGTCGGCTTCGCATCGGCCTGCAAGGCCTTCGGCCATCGTTACCTGCTCGGCTTCCTCGAGCAGCGCGGGCTCGCGCGCGCCAGCGTCACCTCGCTCTGAAGAGCCGGATCATGGCGATCATCGACTTCTTCGACCGCGGCTGGCGCATCAACGGCCAAGGCGCCGCCTACATCCAGGACGACCGCCGCTATAGTTTCGACGACGTCGGCGAGTTGTCCTGCCGCATCGCCAACGGCCTGCTCGCCGCGGGCTTCGCGAAGGAAAGCAAGGGGGCGGTATGGGCCGCCAACGACGCCACCGCCTGGACCTGCACGCTGGGATTGTGGCGCGCCAACCTGTGCTGGATCCCCGTCGGCGCGCGCAACTCGGCGGCCGAGAATCACCACGTGCTCGACGCCTTCGACTGCGAGGTGCTGTTCTTCCAGAAGCAATTCGCGACGGTGATCGCCGAGCTGCGGCCGAAGCTGCCGAAGATCAGGCTGTGGATCTGCATCGACGGCGAGCTTCCCGATTTCCCCGGCGCGCGCTCCCTCGCGAAGTGGGTCGAAGACCAGCCGGCGACGCGTCCGCAGGTCGCGGCCGACATGGACGACGTCGTCATGCTGTCGGCCACCGGCGGCACCACCGGCATGCCGAAGGGCGTGATGAACACGCATCGCAGCGCGCAGACCTTCTGTGCGCAGTTCATGATCGCCTGTTCCTACGGCGTCGGCGACCGGCCCGTCAACTTGGCGGCGGCACCGATGACGCATACCGCCGGCCTGCTGTCGCTGCCCTGCACCGCGCGCGGCGGCACGGTCGTCATCCTGACCAGGCCGGACCCGGCGCTGCTGCTGGGGGCGATTGCGAAGCACAAGGTCACCGAGCTGTTCCTGCCGCCGACGGTCATCTACCGGCTGCTCGACATTCCCGATCTCGCCCGCAAGGTCGACTTCTCGTCGGTGAAGTACTTTCTCTACGGCGCGGCGCCGATGTCGGTCGAGAAGCTGAAGCGGGCCATCGAGGTCATCGGGCCGGTGATGATGGGAGGCTACGGCCAGACCGAGGCGCCGGCGTCGATCGCCTTCCTGCCGCCGGATGCGCACTTCGACAAGGGCAAGCTCGCCTCCGACGAGCGGCTGTCGTCGGTCGGCTATCCCAACCCGCTGGTGCGCGTCGAGATCCTGGGCGACGCCAACGAGATCCTGCCCCAAGGCGCGACGGGCGAGATCTGCGTGCGCGGCGACCTCGTGATGAAGGGCTACTACAAGCAGCCCGAGAAGACGGCCGAGACGATCGTCGACGGCTGGCTGCACACCGGCGACATCGGTCACATCGATGCCGAAGGCTGCCTGCACATCACCGATCGCAAGAAGGACATGATCATCTCCGGCGGCTTCAACGTTTATCCGAGCGAGGTGGAGCAGGTGCTCTGGTCGCACCCGGCGGTCCAGGATTGCGCAGTGATCGGCGTTCCCGACGACACCTGGGGCGAGGCGGTCAAGGCGGTGGTTGAACTGAACGTCGGCCAGACCGTGGCGGCCGACGAGCTGATCGCGCTGTGCAAGGACAGGCTCGGGTCGGTCAAGGCCCCGAAGTCGGTCGACTTCGTCGAGTCGTTGCCGCGCAGTCCGGTCGGCAAGGTCCTGAAGAAGGACCTGCGCGAGCGCTACTGGCAGGACAAGCAGCGGAAGATCTGAAGCCGCCATCGGGGAGTCGTCATGAGTGAGATCTACATCGCCGGCATCGCGATGACCGTCTTCGGCCGCCATCCCGAGCGCAGTCTCCACGACTTGGCCGGCGAAGCGCTGCAGGGCGCGCTGAAAGATGCCGGTTGCGCGTCCGGCGATATTGGCGTGGCGTACTACTCGGGCATGACCAACGGCCCGCTGCAGGGGCAGATCTCGATCCCCGGCCAGGTCGTGTTCAGCAAGATCGGCATCGAAGGCATCCCCGTCTACAACGTCGAGAACGCCTGCGCGTCCGGCAGTTCGGCCGTCAACCTCGCCGTCCAGAGCCTGAAGGCCGGAACCACGGATGTGGCGCTTGCGCTAGGCGTCGAGAAGATGAACGTCCCCGACAAGGCGAAGGCCTTCGCGATCTTCGAGGGCGGCTGGGACGTCTCACGCGCGGAGGAGAACTACGCCACGCTGATCCGGATGGGCGAGGGCATCACGCCGCCGCCGGGGTCGGAATCCTCGCGCCCGTACAGCAAATTCATGGCCATCTACGCGGCGATGTGCCGCTGGCACATGAAGACCTTCGGCACCACGCAGCGGCAGATCGCGGCGGTTTGCGCGAAGAATCACGGGCACTCGGTGCACAACCCGTTCTCGCAGTTCCGCCAGCCCTTCAGCATCGACGAAGTGCTGGCGGCGCCGCCGATCACCTATCCGATCACGCTGCCGATGTGCGCACCGCTGTCCGACGGCGCCGCCGCCGCGATCCTGTGCACCGACGAAGGCTTGCGGCGCGTCGGCGCGGATCGCCGTCGCGCGATCCGGGTTGCGGCGAGCGTGATCCGCAGCTTCACGCACCGGCGTCTCGACGAGCCCGAGAAGAACGTCGGCCGCCTCGCCGCACAGCAGGCCTACGAGAGCGCCGGCCTCGGCCCCGAGGACATGAGCGTGGCCGAAGTGCACGACGCGTCGGCGATGGGCGAGATCATCCAGGCCGAGAACCTGGGCTTCGTGCCGCTCGGCGAAGGCGGTCCCGCGGCCGAGCGCGGCGACTTCACGCTCGGCGGACGCATCCCGATCAATCCTTCCGGCGGCCTCGAGTCCAAGGGCCACCCGCTCGGTGCCACCGGCATCGGCCAGTTGTTCGAGCTCGTCACGCAACTTCGCGGCGAGGCCGGTCCGCGGCAGGTGCCCGATGCCCGGCACGCGATTCAGGAGAACGGCGGCGGCATGC
>CAYTOT010000098.1:0-7027 GCA_964439475.1 uncultured Alcaligenaceae bacterium | reverse complement strand
GCGACATCACGCGCAAGAAGAAGCTCCTCGAGAAGCAGAAGGCCGGCAAGAAGCGCATGAAGGCGGTCGGCAGCGTCGAGATCCCGCAGGAGGCCTTCCTCGCCATCCTCAAGGTCGGCGACAAGTAGGCCCGACGCCGGCTGCGGCTCGCATGACACAATCGAAACGCGTTCACGACCAACGACAACGATGAACTTCGCGCTTATCCTCTTCCTGCTCACGCTGGTGAGCGGCGTTCTCTGGGCCGTCGACCGCTTCCACTTCCGCAAGCGCCGTGCCGCCGACGCCCCGGAACCGGCGTGGGTCGAGTACGCGGCGAGCTTCTTTCCCGTGCTGCTCGTGGTGTTCGTGCTGCGGTCGTTCGTCGCGGAGCCGTTCAAGATTCCGTCGTCGTCGATGCGGCCCACGCTCGAGGTGGGCGACTTCATCCTCGTCAACAAGTTCATCTACGGCCTGCGGATGCCCATCGTGGAGGCGAAGTTCCTGCCGCTGGGCAACCCCCAGCGGGGTGACGTCGTGGTGTTCCGCTATCCGGTGAATCCGTCGCAGGACTTCATCAAGCGCGTGGTGGGGGTGGGCGGCGACGTCGTGAAGTACGAGGACAAGAAGCTCACCGTCAACGGCAAGCCGCTGCCGCAGGTCGCCGACGGCACCTATGGCTACCTCGAGAACCTGCGCTACGAGATGCTCGAGAAGTACCGGGAGACCGCGCACAACGGCAGTACCGACCACAGCTACACGATCGGCATCAATCCGCAGGCCGCGCCCGTCTATCCGCAGAACGTCAGGTCGTTCCCCGACCGCAGGAATTGCGAATACAATGAGCGCGGCTTCACCTGCAAGGTGCCCGACGGGCAGTACTTCATGATGGGTGACAACAGGGACAACAGCGACGACAGCCGCTACTGGGGCTTCGTCCCCGACGATCACATCCGCGGCAAGGCGTTCTTCATCTGGTTCAACTGGGACGACATCTCGAGCCTCGCGTTCGACCGCGTAGGCACCGCCATCCGGTAGACCGGACAGGCCAGGGGAGCATGAATGCGATGACAACCATTCCGGCGTCACGGGCGCAACGCGGACTCTCGCTGATCGGCTTCCTCTTCGTGACGGCCGTGGTGCTGGTGGTGGCCCTGCTGGCATTCCGCACCATCCCGGCCTACATCGAGTGGTACACGATCCAGAAGGCGCTCACCGAGGCGATGGCCGACACCAACGACCCCACCCTGAACAACATCCGCCGGGCCATGGACCGCAAGCTCTCGGCAGACTATGCCGACGCGGTGTCGCCCAAGGACGTCGAGATCAGGCGCGAGGGCAACACCATCATCGCCTACGTCGCATGGGAAAAGCGCCTGCCGCTCGTGCACAACGCGAGCCTGCTCCTCGAGTTCGAGGCGTCGGCATCGCGATAGCGCCGGGCGCATCCGGCAGCGGCGCGCCGATGGCCGCCACGCACGGCGCGACGTCGACCGCAGCCATGGGCGGGCTTGCCGAGCGCCTGGGTCACGATTTCCGCAACCCTGCGCTGCTGGTCCAGGCGCTCACGCATCGCAGCTACGGCACGACGCAGAACGAGCGCCTCGAGTTCGTGGGCGACGCGGTGCTGAACTGCGTGGTCGGCGTCGCACTCTACGGCCGCTTCCCGGACCTGGACGAGGGCGAGCTCTCGCGGGTGCGCGCCTCGCTCGTCAACCAGGAGATGCTCTCGCGCGTCGCGCGCGGTCTCGGGATCGGACCCCTGCTGCGCCTGGGCGATGGCGAGGCACGCAGCGGCGGTGCGGATCGGGCCTCCATTCTGGCCGACGCGCTCGAGGCGGTGTTCGGCGCGGTGTTCCTCGATGCAGGCTTCGACGCCGCCCAGAGCACCGTACAACGCGCCTACGGCGATATCCTGGCCGCCGCCGATCCAGCGTTGCTCGGCAAGGATGCGAAGACCCGCCTGCAGGAGTGGCTGCAGGCACGCAAGCTGCGCGTGCCGGCCTATGCCGTCGTCGCCACGCGGGGCGAGGCGCACGCGCAGGTCTTCGCCGTCGAGTGCCGCATCGAGGAACTCGGGATCGTCACGGCGGCGGAGGGGCCGAGCCGCCGCGCGGCGGAGCAGACCTCGGCGCTGGCCGCCCTGGCGCGGGTGCAGGCGCTGCGGCCCGGAGGCGCACGTGCAGGGCGCTGATCCGGCGCCGTACCGCTGCGGCCACGTGGCGATCGTGGGCCGGCCGAGCGTGGGCAAGTCGACGCTCATGAATGCGCTCGTCGGCGAGCACGTCAGCATCACGTCGAGGAAGCCGCAGACGACCCGGTACCGGATCGTGGGCATCGCGACGAGCGACCATGCGCAGGCGGTGTACGTCGACACGCCCGGGTTCCAGACGCGTCATCGCAGCGTGCTCAACGATCGGCTCAATCGCACGGCGCGCGAGGCGCTCGGCGACGTCGACGTCGTGGTGGTCGTGGTCGACGCGGCACGGCTCACCGATGCCGACCGCGCGGTCGTGCGCCTGTTGCCCACGGGCGCCAGGGCGATCGCGGCGGTGAACAAGGTCGACCTCCTCGCGGACAAGGGCGCGCTGCTTCCACGTCTCGCGCAGATCGCAGACCTCTTTCCCTTCGCGGCCATCGTGCCGGTGTCGGCGGAGAAGGGCACGCAGCTGCGCGAGCTCACGCAGGAGATCGTGGCCTGCCTGCCGCTGTCGCCGCCGCTGTATCCGCAGGACGACCTCACCGACCGCGACGAGCGCTTCCTTGCCGCCGAGCTCGTGCGCGAGAAGATCTTCCGCCTGCTGGGCGACGAGGTGCCCTACGCCACGACCGTGGGGATCGAGTCGTTCGCCGTGGAGGGCGCGCTGCGGCGCATCCATGCCACCGTATACGTCGACAAGGCGAGCCAGCGGGCGATCCTCCTCGGCGAGGGCGGGTCGCGCATGAAGGCCATCGCGACGCAGGCGCGGCAGGACATGGAGCGGATCTTCGGCGGCAAGGTTCACCTCGAAGTCTTCGTGCGAGTGAAGCGGGGCTGGGCCGCCACCGACGCCTCGCTCGCGCGCTTCGGCTACTGACCATGCCGCCAGGCAGTCCCAAGGCATGGGCCCCCTCGGGGGAAGGCGAGCGCAGCTCGCTTCGGGGGGACCAACCCAAGCGCCGCGGCATGGCGCGTCAGCCGCAGCAGGTGCACGACGACGAGCCCGCGTTCGTGCTCCACGCCTATCCCTATCGCGAGACGAGCCTCATCGTGGAGGCGTTCACGCTGGGCTGCGGGCGCGTGGCGATGGTCGCCCGCGGTGCGAGGCGCCCGCGCTCCGAACTCCGTGGCCTCCTGCAGGCATTCCAGCCGCTCACGCTCTCATGGGCTGGCGCCGCCGAACTGAAGACGCTGCTGAAGGCGGAATGGCGCGGCGGTCTGCCCTTGCCCGGTGGTGCCGCGCTCCTCTGCGGCTTCTATCTCAACGAGCTCCTGCTCAAGCTCCTCGCGCGAGAGGATCCGCACGGCGCCCTCTTCGGGGACTACGCGACCGCGCTTGCCGCGCTCGCCGCCGACACCACGGCACCAGGGCAGGCGGCCGTGCTGCGCCGCTTCGAGCTGCAGCTCCTGGCCGCAACCGGCTACGCGATGAACCTCACGCAGGATGCGCGAAGCGGCGGCCCGATCGATCCCGGTCGCCTGTACCACTACGCGCCGGATCTCGGCCCGCAGGCGGTGTCCGCGCGCGTGGCGCGCGAGCCGGGCGCTTCGCCGCTGCTGGTGCGCGGGGCGACGCTCGCGGCGCTCGCCACCGGCCGCTATCCGGACGCAGAACTCGCGGCCGAGGCCAAGCGACTCATGCGCGAAGTCCTCGACCACCGCCTCGAGGCGCGCGGCATCGCCAGTCGCCGCATCGTTCGCGACCTCATCGCACTCGACGAACCGAACCAGGAAAGCCCCCGATGATCGAGCTTGGAGTGAACATCGACCACGTGGCCACGCTGCGTCAGGCCCGGCGCACGCACGAGCCCGACCCCGTGTGGGCGGCCGTGGAGGCGCACCTGGGCGGCGCCGACGGGATCACGGTGCACCTGCGCGAGGATCGGCGCCACATCCAGGACGAGGACGTCCGCTGCCTGCGCGAACTCGTGCACATCAAGCTCAATCTCGAGATGGCCGCCACGCCGGAGATGATCGACATCGCGCGACGCGTGAAGCCGGAGATGGCGATGCTCGTGCCCGAGGGCCGGCACGAGATCACGACCGAGGGCGGCCTCGACGTCGCTGCGCAGGAGGCGCCCCTGCGCGTTGCGGTGGCGCGCCTGGCCGACGCAGGGATCGTCACCTCGGTGTTCATCGACGCCGAGCTCGCCCAGGTCGAGGCCGCGGCGCGCATCGGCGCTCGCGTGTGCGAGGTGCACACGGGGCCTTACGCGCACGCCTTCCATGCGAGGGGACGCGACGCGGAGAGCGCGGCGGTGGTGGCCGAACTCGAGCGCATCCGTTCCGCGGGAGAGGCCATCCGCGGGCTCGGGATGCGCTTCAACGCCGGTCACGCGCTCACGTACTTCAACGTGCAGCCGGTGGCGGCGCTGCCCGGCGTGCGCGAGCTTCACATCGGGCATGCGATCGTGTCGCGCGCGATGTTCACGGGACTGCGCGCCGCGGTGCGCGAGATGAAGACACTCATGCGCGAGGCGGCTGCCGGCGCAGGTGGTCCGGGACGCGCCGCATGACCCCCGTGGCGTTGCCGCGCGGGCCGCTGGTGATGGGCATCGAGGGCCACGAGCTCGGCGCGGCTGACCGCGCGCGCCTGCTGCATCCGCTGGTGGGAGGCGTGATCCTCTTCTCGCGCAACTATGCCGATCCGGCGCAGTTGCGCGCGCTGACCGCCGACATCCGCGGCTTGCGCGAGCCGGCGCTGCTGGTGTGCGTGGACCACGAGGGCGGGCGCGTGCAGCGGTTTCGCGAGGGGTTCACCGCGATCCCGCCGATGCGCGAATTGGGCACGCTGTGGGATCGCGACGTCGCGGCAGCCGTCGCGCAGGCGCGCGCCACGGGGCACACCATCGCCCGCGAGCTGCGCGCGCAAGGCGTCGACTTCAGCTTTGCCCCGGTGCTCGACGTCGACTTCGGCGCCAGCGCGGTGATCGGCGATCGCGCGTTCTCGGGCAATCCCAATGCCGTGGCGCATCTCGCGGCCGCGCTCTGCGAAGGCCTGCGCGCCGGCGGCTGCGCGGCCGTGGCCAAGCACTTTCCGGGACACGGTTTCGTCGCGGCGGACTCGCATCACGAGGTGCCGGTCGACGAGCGGCCGCTCGCCGACCTCGTTGCGCACGACCTGGTGCCGTTCGCGGCGCTGGCGCGAGCCGGCCTCGAGGCGGTGATGCCCGCGCACGTCGTCTACCCCGCGGTGGACGCGCTGCCGGCAGGCTTCTCGCGGGTGTGGCTGCAGGACATCCTGCGCGGGCGCCTGCGCTTCGATGGCCTGATCTTCTCCGATGACCTCGGCATGGCCGGCGCCTTCGGCGCGGGCGACGCCGTGGCGCGGGCCGAGGCCGCGGTGAGCGCGGGCTGCGACATGGTGCTGGCGTGCAACGAGCCTCGCGACGTGGATGCGCTGCTCGACCGGTGGCGGCCGGCGACCGCGGCGCGTCTGGCGGCGCGTACCGCCGCGATGGCGGCGCGGGCGTAGGGCGCCGCGCGGGCATCGCATTGCCGCGGGCACGGGCATCGCATCGCGGCGGGCGCCGTATGGCTTCGCGCGCGGGCGCCGTATCGCTTCGCGCGCGAATGGTGTCAAATGCTGCCCATGCCCGCGCCCACTTACTTTCCCCGCTGGACCCTCCGCGACGGCGGCGTGATCGCGCCCGACGAGCGCCTGCCCGCCGGCCAGACCATCGCGCTGGGCGTGCAGCACGTCGTCGCGATGTTCGGCGCGACCGTGCTCGCGCCGCTGCTCATGGGATTCGATCCCAATGTCGCCATTCTCTTCTCCGGCATCGGCACGCTGATCTTCTTCGTCGCCGTCGGCGGACGCGTGCCGAGCTACCTCGGCTCGTCGTTCTCGTTCATCGCGGTGGTGATCGCGGCCACCGCCTACGCCGGCAGCGGCCCCAATCCCAACCTGCCGGTCGCGCTGTGCGGGATCATCGCCGCGGGGATCCTGTACGCCATCATCGGCATCGTCGTGATGAAGATCGGGTACGCGTGGATCGAGACGCTCATGCCGCCCGTGGTCACCGGGGCGGTGGTGGCCGTGATCGGCCTCAACCTCGCCCCCATCGCGGTCAAGAGCGTTTCGGGCAGCACGTTCGACACCTGGATCGGTCTCGCCACGGTGATCGCGGTCGGGCTCGTCGCGGTGCGCGCGCCGGGGCTCGCGCGGCGCCTGCCGATCCTCGTCGGCGCCATCGCCGGCTATCTCCTCTACGCCCTGCTCGCGAACGGCCTGGGCCTCGGCAAGCCGATCGACTTCACGGCGGTCGCCGCGGCGGCGTGGGTGGGGATGCCGCGTTTCACGGCGCCGCAATGGAGCGCGCAGGCGATCGCGCTGATCGCTCCGGTCGCGATCGTGCTCGTCGCCGAGAACCTGGGCCACGTCAAGGCGGTGGCGGCCATGACCGGCCGCAACCTCGACCCCTGGCTCGGCCGCGCGTTCCTGGGCGACGGCATCGCCACCATCGTGGCGGGCGCCGGCGGCGGGACGGGCGTGACGACGTATGCGGAGAACATCGGCGTCATGGCGGTGACGAGGATCTACTCCTCCCTCGTCTTCGTGGTCGCCGCGCTCGCTGCCATCCTGCTCGGCTTCTCGCCCAAGTTCGGGGCCCTGATCGCCACCATCCCCGGCCCGGTGCTCGGGGGACTCGCGATCGTCGTGTTCGGCCTCATCACCGCGACCGGCGCGCGCATCTGGGTCGTGCATGCGGTGGACTTCACGCGTGCGCGCAACCTCGTCACTGCCGCCGCGACGCTCACCATCGGCGCGGGCGACCTCTCGCTGCGCATCGCCGGCTTCACGCTGGGCGGCATCGGCACGGCGACCTTCGGCGCCATTCTCCTCTA
>CAYTOT010000097.1:0-7600 GCA_964439475.1 uncultured Alcaligenaceae bacterium | reverse complement strand
ACAACAAGAACAACGAGGCCTTCCTCGACCGCATCTACATCGTCAAGGTGCCGTATTGCCTGCGGGTGTCCGACGAGGTCAGGATCTACGAGAAGCTCCTGGCCGGCTCGTCGCTGGCCAAGGCGCCGTGCGCCCCCGGAACGCTGGACATGATGGCGCAGTTTTCCGTGCTGTCGCGCCTCAAGGAGCCGGAGAACTCGTCGCTCTACTCCAAGATGCGCGTGTACGACGGCGAGACGCTGAAGGACGTCGATCCCAAGGCCAAGACGCTGCAGGAATACCGCGACTACGCCGGGCCCGACGAGGGCATGACGGGCCTTTCCACGCGCTTCGCGTACAAGGTCCTCTCGGCCGTTTTCAACCACGACCAGACCGAGATCGCGGCCAATCCCGTGCACCTCATGTACGTGCTCGAGCAGCGCCTCGCCCGCGAGGACCTGCCCGACGAGATCCGCCGTCGCTACCTGGAGCACCTCAAGGGCTACCTCGCGCCGCGCTACGCCGAATTCATCGGCAAGGAGATCCAGACCGCCTACCTCGAGTCGTACGCGGAATACGGCCAGAACATCTTCGACCGCTACGTCACCTTCGCCGACTGCTGGATCCAGGAAGAGGATTACCGCGACCCCGAGACGGGAGAGAGCTTCGACCGCGCGGCGCTCAACGCCGAACTGGAGAAGATCGAGAAGCCGGTCGGCATCGCCAACCCCAAGGATTTCCGCAACGAGATCGTGAACTTCGTGCTGCGCGCCCGCGCCAACAACGGCGGCCGCAATCCCGCCTGGAACAGCTACGAGAAGCTGCGCGAGGTCATCGAGAAGAAGATGTTCAGCAACACCGAGGATCTGCTGCCGGTCATCTCGTTCAACGCCAAGGCCTCCGCCGACGACAAGCAGAAGCACCAGAACTTCGTCGCCCGCATGGTCGAAAAGGGCTACACCGAAAAGCAGGTGCGCCTGCTCGCGGAGTGGTACCTGCGCGTGCACAAGTCGTCATGACGACCCGGCGCCACGCGACGGCAACCTTCTGGAGATTGCATTGGCACATCTCATCGACCGCCGGCTGAATGACCGCGGCAAGAGCGCGGTGAACCGCGAGCGGTTCCTGCGGCGGTACAAGAAGCACGTGCAGGAGGCCGTCAAGCGGATGATCGGAGAACGCAAGCTCTCCGACATCGAGCAGGGCGGCGAGGTCCGCGTCCCGCGCAAGGATGTATCCGAGCCATCGTTCGGATTCGGCCGGGGCGGCGACCGGGAGCGGGTGTTCCCGGGCAACCGGGAGTACACGAAGGGTGACCGCATCCCGCGCGGCGGCGAGTCGGGCGGCGGCGGCAACGGCTCGCAGGGCGGGGAAGGAGACGCGCAGGACGACTTCGTCTTCTCGCTGTCACGCGAGGAGTTCATGCAGATCTTCTTCGACGATCTCGCGCTGCCGCGCCTTGCGCGCACCGAGTTCGGCCAGTCGCAGGGCACGAAGAGCATCCGTGCCGGCTTCGCGCGCACGGGCGTCACCGCCAACCTCGCGGTCGTGCGGACCATGCGTCAGGCGCTCGCCCGGCGCATCGCGATCACCGGCGCGCTGGCGCGCGAGATGCTGGGGCTGCAGGAGGCCTTCGCCATGGCCACGGCGGCAGGCCACGCCCGGATCGCCGCGGAGCTCCACGAGGAGATGCAGCGGATCGAACGGCGCCGGGACGCCATCGCGTTCCTCGATGACCCCGACATGCGTTTCCGCAACCGCGTCTCGCGGCCCGAGCCGATCGCGCGAGCGGTGATGTTCTGCCTGATGGACGTGTCGGCGTCCATGGACGAGGAGAAGAAGGACCTCGCCAAGCGCTTCTTCACGCTGCTCTACCTCTTCCTCACCCGCAAGTACGGCCAGGTCGACCTCGTGTTCATCCGCCACACCGACGATGCCGAGGAAGTCGACGAGGACACCTTCTTCCACGACACCCGCTCCGGCGGCACGGTGGTGTACTCGGCGCTCGAGCTGGCCGACAAGGTACGCACGGCACGCTACGCGAGCGGTTGGAACGTCTACGCCGCGCAGGCGTCCGACGGCGACGCTTTCGGCGCCGACCCCGCGCGCAGCGCGCGCTTCCTGCGGGAGCGCCTGCTGCCCTTCATGCGCTACTACACCTACCTGGAACTCGTACCTGGCCAGTCGGACGCGCGGCCATCGAGCCTGTGGGCCGAATACGAGCGGCTCGTCGAAGAGGAGAACGGCCGCTTCGCGATGCGCCGCGCGGGCGCCCGCGAGGAGATCTATCCGGTGTTCCGCGACCTCTTCCGCAAGGAGGCCAGCGCATGAGACGCGCATTCACGCACGAGGCACGGCCATGACCTGCATTTCCACCGGCGCCGACTGGGACTTCGAGCTCCTCGAGCGCTACGATGCCGCCATCGCGAAGATCGCGCACGGCGAGTTCAGGCTCGACACCTACGCCAACCAGATCGAGGTGATCACCTCCGAGCAAATGCTCGATGCCTACGCGTCGAGCGGGCTGCCCGTGGGCTACCCGCACTGGTCCTACGGCAAGGAGTTCATCCGCAACGAGCAGGCCTACCGGCGCGGCATGCAGGGCCTGGCCTACGAGATCGTCATCAACTCCGATCCGTGCATCGCCTATCTCATGGAAGAGAACACCGTCATCACGCAGGCGCTGGTGATTGCGCACGCGTGCTACGGCCACAACTCCTTCTTCAAGGGCAACTCGCTGTTCCGCCAGTGGACGGCGGCCGACGCCATCATCGACTACCTCGTGTTCGCCCGGCGCTACGTCATGGAATGCGAGGAACGCCACGGCAGCCCCGCAGTCGAGGAGATCCTCGACGCCTGTCACGCGCTGATGCACCACGGCGTGGATCGCTATCGCCGCCCTGCGCCCCTTTCGCTCAGGGCCGAGGCCGCACGGCTCGCCGAGCGCGAGGCGCACCGCGAACGCCAGTTCAACGACCTGTGGCGCACCGTGCCCGTGCTTGCCGCCGCCGGACGAAGCCAGGCGCCGCGGACCTTTCCACACGAGCCGCAGGAAAACATCCTCTACTTCGTGGAGAAGTATTCGCCGCGGCTCGAGCCGTGGGAGCGCGAGATCGTGCGCATCGTGCGCAAGCTCGCGCAGTACTTCTACCCGCAGGCGCAGACCAAGGTGATGAACGAGGGCTGGGCCACCTTCTGGCACTACACCATCATGAATCGCCTGCACGAGACCGGCCAGGTCGACGACGGCTTCATGTTCGAGTTCCTCAAGAGCCACACCAACGTCGTCTATCAGCCGCCGTTCGACTCGCCCTACTACAACGGGATGAATCCGTACGCGCTGGGATTCGCCATGTTCTCCGACCTGCGCCGCATGTGCGAGGCGCCGACCGGCGAGGACCGCGCCTGGTTCCCCGACATCGCAGGCGGCGACTGGCAGAAGGTGCTCGACTTCGCGATGCGCAACTTCAAGGACGAGTCCTTCATCGCACAGTACCTCTCGCCGCGGCTCATCCGCGACCTGCGCCTGTTCGCCATCGCCGACCATCGCGGGGAGGACGCGCTCGAGGTCGACTCGATCCACGACGACCGGGGCTATCGCCGCGTGCGCAAGCTCCTCGCCCTGCAGCACGCCAACGAGGAGCGCATTCCCGACGTCCAGGTCCTGCGCTACGACCGCGACGGCGACCGCGCGCTCACGCTGCGCTACGCGCTGCGGCGGGGCCGCGAGCTCGACGACGCCGCGCAGGAAGTGGTGGTGCACTTGCGCCGGCTCTGGGGATTCCCGGTGCGTGTGGAGACCTGGGAGGATGACGTGCACCAGACGCATCTCGGTGCCATCGCGGCGTAGCGCGTCCGCCCACCGCTGCCTCACCGCTGCTGCCTCACCGCTGCTGCCTCACCGCTGCTGCCTCACCGCTGCTGCCTCGCCGCTGCTGCCTCACCGCTGCTGCCTCGCCGCTGCTGCCTCGCCGCCGCCGAAGGACGGCCCCGCTTCAGATCAAGGCCACCAGGAACGCACCCGCCGCCAGCAACGCGATCCCGAGAATCTCGCGCCCCGTCAGGTGTTCACGGAAGATCCGGCGCGATACCGCGTAGCTGAACAGGACCTCGACCAGCCCCAGCGTGCGCACCCTGGTGGCGCTGACGAGGGCGAAGGCCGCAAACCACGCGGCCGAGGCTGCGGCGCCCATGAGCCCCGCGAAGAGACAACGTCGCCATGCCCGCAGGGTGCGGGAAACGACGCCGGGCTCGCGCAGGACGAGCCATCCCCCGAGCAGCACGGTCTGCGCCGCTTGTGAAACGACCAGCGTGACGCTCGCCGCCACGAGGAACGAGGGCGTTTCGAGTTGCTGGATCGCGCCGCGGAACGCCACGCTGGCCAGCGCGAATCCGGCACCCGAGCCCAGTCCGAGCAAGGCCGAGCGCGAGGTGAATCCTGCCGCGAGCGAGCGCCAGGGCCGTTTCGCATCCGCGGGCGAGAGGAGCAGCACGCCGGCCATCCCGCAGGCTACGGCCATACCCAGCCGCAGATCCAGCGCGTCGCCCAGCAGCACGAGGGAGAAGAGCGCGACCTGCACGAGTTCGGTCTTGGAATAGGCGACGCCCACGGCGAAGTTGCGCTCGTGCATCGTCCGCAGGAGGAGCGCAGTACCGGCGATCTGCGCCGCGGACCCCAGCAGGGTCCACGCGAGGAAGGCGGCCCCGGCAACCGGGATCGTCGCATTCGTGACGAACAGCACCGCTGCGGCCCAGAGGATGGCGAAAGGCAGGCCGTAGAGGAAGCGGACCAGCGTCGCCCCGAGCGTTCCGAGCTCGGAGACGAGGCTGCGCTGGGCGGCATTGCGTACCGTCTGGGCAGCGGCGGCAAAGAGGGTGATGGGAATCCAGAGCATGCGGGCCTCGGTGGTCCGCAGGCGATGGACTGGGGAACCTTGGTCCGTTATACTAATCAACTACGAGTACGCAAGACCTTCACCGCAGCACCTACCACCATGGTTATGACACCGCTGACGCGCCCGGAGACCCACCGCTAGGCCGGCTCGCGCCCGCACGTCCGTCATTCACCCGAATCCAGACAAAAGTGCGGCCGCGTCCGCACTTTTTCGTTTCTGGAGTCCGCACAATGGTTTCGATCACGCTTCCCGACGGCGCCGTCCGCCAGTACCCGGGTCCCGTCTCCGTCAAGGACGTCGCCGCGTCCATCGGCCCCGGCCTCGCCAAGGCAGCCCTCGCCGGCAAGGTCGACGGCAAGGTCGTCGACACGTCCCACGTCGTCGACCGCGACGCCAGGCTCGCCATCGTCACCGACAAGGATGCCGAAGGGCTCGACGTCATCCGCCACTCGACGGCGCACCTGCTCGCCTACGCGGTCAAGGAGCTCTTCCCCGATGCGCAGGTCACCATCGGCCCCGTGATCGAGGACGGCTTCTACTACGACTTCAGCTACAAGCGTCCCTTCACGCCCGAGGATCTCGCCGCCATCGAGCAGCGTATGGCCGAGCTCGCAAAGAAGGACGAACCCGTCGAGCGCTCGGAGATGCCCCGCGACGACGCGGTGAAGTTCTTCGAGAGCATGGGCGAGCACTACAAGGCGGAGATCATCGCGTCGATCCCGTCCAACGAGCCGATCTCGCTCTACCGCGAGGGCGGCTTCATCGACCTCTGCCGTGGGCCGCACGTGCCGTCGACGGGCAAGCTCAAGGTCTTCAAGCTCATGAAGGTGGCCGGCGCCTACTGGCGCGGCGACTCGCGCAACGAGATGCTCCAGCGCATCTACGGCACGGCGTGGACGAGGAAGGAGGACCTCGACGCCTACCTCCACCGCATCGAGGAAGCCGAGAAGCGCGACCACCGCAAGCTCGGCCGTCAGCTCGACCTCTTCCACACGCAGGAGGAGGCGCCGGGCATGGTGTTCTGGCATCCCAAGGGCTGGTCGATCTGGCAGCAGGTCGAGCAGTACATGCGCCGCGTCTACCAGGACAATGGCTACCAGGAGGTGAAGGCGCCGCAGATCCTCGACCGCACGCTGTGGGAGCGCTCGGGCCACTGGCAGAACTTCAAGGAGAACATGTTCACGACGGAGTCGGAGAAGCGCGACTTCGCGGTCAAGCCCATGAACTGCCCGGGTCACGTCCTCATCTTCAGCTCTGGCCTGCGCAGCTACCGGGACCTGCCGCTGCGCTACGGCGAGTTCGGCCAGTGTCACCGCAACGAGCCGTCGGGCGCGCTGCACGGGATCATGCGCGTGCGTGCTTTCACGCAGGACGACGGTCACATCTTCTGCACCGAGGAGCAGATCCAGTCGGAGTGCGTCGCCTTCAACCGGTTGGCACTCGACGTGTACCGCGACTTCGGCTTCACGGATATCGCGATCAAGATCGCGCTGCGGCCCGACCCACGCCTGGGCGACGATGCCTCGTGGGATCGCGCCGAGAACGCGCTGCGCAATGCGCTGCGCGAATGCGACGTGGAGTGGACGGAACTGCCCGGCGAGGGCGCTTTCTACGGCCCGAAGATCGAGTACCACCTCAAGGACTCGATCGGCCGCTCATGGCAGTGCGGCACCATGCAGGTCGATTTCCAGATGCCCGGACGCCTCGGGGCCGAGTACGTGGCCGCCGACGACACCCGCAAGGTGCCGGTCATGCTGCACCGCGCCATCGTCGGGTCGCTGGAACGCTTCATCGGCATGCTGATCGAGAACTACGCCGGTGCCCTGCCCCTGTGGCTGTCCCCGCAACAGGCCGTCGTGCTGCCCATCACCGACCGCTCGGCCGCCTATGCCGGCAAGATCGTCGGGGCGCTACGGGCGGCCGGCTTCCGGGCCTCCTCCGATTTGCGCAACGAGAAAATTAACTATAAAATTCGCGAACATAGCTTGCAGAAGCTCCCCTATCAGCTCGTGGTGGGCGACAAGGAGCAGCAAGCGGATACGGTGGCCGTGCGTACCCGCGGCGGCGAGGATCTGGGGGCGATGCCTCTCGATGCCTTGCTGGAGCGCCTCCGAAGGGAGGTCGCGGAGCGTCGTTAGAGGGTTGATTTTGAAGATAAATCACCTCGGCGCGCCCCTCGGGATGCCGGCCGTTTTTCATCATTGCAGGAGAATGGACAATAGCCCTCGACAAGCATCAGCGGATCAACGCGGAGATCACCGCCCCCGAAATCCGCTTGGTTGGTGAAGACGGTGAGCAGCTCGGAATTGTTTCCCTTGCGGACGCCCGGTCGCGGGCCGAAACGGCGGAGCTTGACCTGGTCGAGATCGCGCCGATGGCCAAGCCGCCGGTTTGCCGGATCATGGATTTCGGCAAGTTCAAGTACCGCGAGGCCAAGAAGCAGCACGAAGCCAAGCTCAAGCTGAAGCAGATCCAGGTCAAGGAAGTGAAGTTCCGGCCCGGGACTGACGAAGGCGATTACCAGATCAAGCTGCGCAATCTCATCCGGTTCCTGTCGGAAGGCGACAAGGCGAAGATCACGTTGCGCTTCCGCGGGCGCGAGATGGCGCATCAGGAGTTCGGCATCCGTCTCCTGGAACGCATCAGGACCGATCTCGAGCCGTACAGCATCGTCGAGTCGTTCCCGAGGCTCGAGGGCCGGCAAATGGTGATGCTGCTGGCCCCGA
>CAYTOT010000096.1:0-8823 GCA_964439475.1 uncultured Alcaligenaceae bacterium | reverse complement strand
CTAGCTGCGCTCGCCGAACCCGTCGTGGAAGAGGGCGGCGATCGCCTTCATGGCCTGGGCCTCGTCGGGCCCGTCCACCTCGATGCGGACGGTGGCGCCCACCGACGCCGTGAGCAGCATCACCGCCACGATGCTGCGTGCGCTCGCGCGCTTGCCCTTCACCTGCAGCCATACGTTGGCACGGAACTTCGAGGCGATCTGCACGATGCGCGCGCAGGCACGGGCGTGGAGACCGAGGGGATTGGTGATGGGGATGAGGCGAATCTGCATGGGGCACCATGTGATGATGAACGAGGGCTGCGTGCCGGGCCGAGCACCGCAATCCTCCGTTCGTCGTCGATCCTGGCGGTTGGTTCCGCAGCATGTTCACCACTTCGCGTCGACACGTCGGGGCCCGCGGAACCACGGGCAGCTTCACGCCTGCACATTGCATGGGCGTGAATGCCGCGCGACGCCCGCGTGATGCCTCCCGGCAACGCCCCTCCTGAAGCCGGGGCCTATTGTCCCTCGCCGAAGTAATCGCCGATGAGCGCGACGATGGCATCCATCGCAGCATTCTCGTCGGGCCCCTCGACCTCGATCAGCACCCTCGATCCCTTGCCGGCCGCCAGCATCATGACGCCCATGATGCTCTTCGCGTTCACCTTGCGGCCGTTGCGCGACATCTGGACGTCGCTCTGGTAGCGCGCCGCCGTCTGCGTGAGCTTGGCGGAAGCTCGCGCATGCAGCCCCAGCTTGTTGATGATCTCAACCTCGCGTTGCTGCATAGGCGGGATCGATCTCGACGCGAAGCACACCGTCGCGGCCGCCGGAGACGGCCTTGGTGACCATGGTGTCCAACCCCCTTTCCCGGTAAGTGAACGCTCGCACCAGCATCGGCAGGTTCACGCCTGTCACGAGCACCACCCGTCCGGGCTGCTGCAGCTTGCCCGCGAGGTTGCAGGGCGTCGCGCCGTAGATGTCGGAGAAGATCAGCACGCCGTCACCGGCGTCGAGCCTGCGCACGGCGTCGCGCGCGGCGGGGAGGAGGTCGAGCGGATCGTCGTTCGCCGCGACCGACAGGGTCTCGAAGTGCGGGGGCCGAGCACCCAGTACGTGCGACACCGCTTCGGCGAGGCTCGCGGGCAGGGTGTCGTGCGCTACGATGAGCACTCCGATCATTGGCCGAAAATGGTAGCACGCGATGGCGCTCGAGGTTTGGCTCGTCTACTTTGTCGCCGCCCTCGGCCTTTCGCTGTCGCCCGGGCCCAACAGCCTCCTCGCGCTCACGCACGGCGCCCTGCACGGACGCCGCAAGGCGCTCTACACGCTGGCCGGGGGCGCTGCTGGATTCCTCGTGATCATCGCACTGTCGATGTTCGGCATCGGGGCGCTCCTGCGAACCTCGCTCGGGTGGCTGACCGTGCTGAAGTGGGTGGGGGGTACCTACCTGGTCTGGCTCGGCATCCAGGTGTGGCGCTCGCCGCCGGTCCGCGTGGTGGAGCGGAGCGCGGGTACCGCCGTCCGGGGCGCCTCGCTGTTCCGCCAGGGATTCCTCTCCGCCGCCACCAACCCCAAGGGCATCCTCTTCTTCGCCGCGTTCCTGCCGCAGTTCATCGATCCGGTACGCAGCATGGCGGTGCAGTTCCTGATCATGGCGTCGACGTTCGTGGTGATCGAGTTCGTCACCGAGTTCGTCCTCGCCACGCTGGCGCAGCGCATCACGCGCTGGCTCGAGCGCGCCGGCCGCACCTTCAACCGCGTGTGCGGCCGCATCTTCGTGGCCATCGGCGCGTGGCTGCCCTTGCGGGGTTGACCTACGCCCCCGCCGCCGCCAGCAGCGCCTGCGTGTACGCCTCGCGCGGCGCGCTGAACAGTGCCTCCGCCTCGCCCTGCTCCACGATCTGCCCGTCCTTCATCACCAGCACGCGGTGCGACATCGCACGCACCACCGCGAGGTCGTGACTGATGAAGAGATAGCTCATGCCGTAGCGGGCCTGCAGGTCGGCGAGGAGCTTCAGCACCTGCTGCTGGACGGAGACGTCGAGCGCGGACGTGGGTTCGTCGAGCACGAGGATCTCGGGGCGCAGCACCACCGCGCGGGCGATGGCGATACGTTGCCGCTGGCCGCCCGAGAACTCGTGCGGATAACGCGTGAGCACGTCGGCCACGCCGCGCGCCTGCGTCAACCCCACCTCCGCGAGCATCTCGAGGATGCGCGCGCGACGCGCCTCCTTCGTGAGCTCCGGCATGTGCAGCGCGATCCCCTCGCCGACGATCTGCTCGATCGTCATGCGCGGCGAGAGCGAGGCGAACGGATCCTGGAAGACCACCTGCATCCGCCGCCGCATGGCGCGCAGCTCGCGGCGTCCGGCGTCGTCGATGCGCTCGCCATCGAGGCTCACCGTGCCGCCCGAGATGGGCTGCAAGGCGAGGAGCGCCATCCCGAGCGTGGTCTTGCCCGAACCCGACTCGCCGACGATGCCCAGCGTCTCGCCGCGCTGCAGGCGCAACGTGGCGTGGCGCACGGCATGGAAGACGTCCTTGCCGAAGAAGCCGCGGGTGCGGGTGAAGTCGACGTTCACGTCGCTGGCGGCGACGAGCTCGGGCGCGTCGGGAGGCACCGGCGTGACGATGCGCTGCGGCCGGCTTTCGATCAGCTTGATGGTGTAAGGGTGCTTCGGGTGCGAGAAGACCTCCGCCGTGGCGCCCTGCTCCACGAGCCGCCCCTTCTCCATCACGCCCACGCGGTGCGTGAAGCGGCGCACGAGGTTCAGATCGTGCGTGATGAAGAGGATCGCCATGCCGTACTCGCGCTGGAGGTCGTCGAGGAGGGCCAGGATCTGCACCTGGATCGTCACGTCGAGCGCGGTGGTGGGTTCGTCGGCGATGAGGAGCTTGGGCCGGCAGGCGAGCGCCATGGCGATCATCGCCCGCTGGCGCTGGCCGCCGGAGAGCTGGTGCGGATAGGCGTCGACGCGCTTCTGGGGCTCGGGAATCCCGGTACGCGCGAGGAGGTCGATCGCGCGGGCCTTCGCGCGCTTCTTGCCGAGCGCCTCGTGGACTTCGAGCACCTCGGCGATCTGGTTGCCGATCGTGTAGAGCGGGTTCAGTGCCGTCATCGGCTCCTGGAAGATCATCGCGATGTCGCTGCCGCGCACGCCGCGCATCTGGCGCTCGCTCTTCTTCAGGAGGTCCTCGCCCGCGAAGCGGATGGCGCCCTGGTAGGTCGCCGTCTCGAGCAGGCGCAGCACCGACAGCGCGGTGACCGATTTGCCGGAGCCCGATTCCCCCACGAGGGCGAACTTCTCGCCGGCGTCGATCGCGAACGACACGCGGTCGACGACGCGCGACGGGCCGAAATTGATGCAGAGGCCGTCGACCTCGAGCAGCGAAGCAACGGCGGGCGTGGTGGCGGTCATGGGCGTCTCAGGACTTGCGCGTGTCGAAGGCGTCGCGCACCGCCTCGCCGATGAAGGTGAGGAGCAGCAGCGTGATCACCAGCACGAGGAAGGTCGGCACCGAGATCCACCACGCGTCGAGGTTGTCCTTGCCCTGGCGCAGGAGGTCGCCGAGCGAAGGCAGCGTGGTCACGCCGAGGCCCAGGAAATCGAGCGAGGCGAGCCCCAGGATCGCCGCGCTCATGCGGAACGGCAGGAAAGTGATCACCGGCGTGATCGAGTTGGGCAGGATGTGGCGCCAGATCATCTGCGTGTTGGAGAGTCCGATCGCGCGCGCCGCCTTCACGAATTCGAGGTTGCGGTTGCGCAGGAACTCCGCGCGCACGTAGTCGGACAGACCGATCCACCCGAACGCGCCGAGCACGACCAGGAGCAGGAGCATCGACGGCTCGAAGATCGAGGCCACGATGATGAGCAGGTACAGCTCGGGGATCGCGTTCCAGATCTCGATCAGCCGCTGCGCCGTGAGGTCGATGCGGCCGGCGAAGTAGCCCTGGATCGCGCCCATCAGGATGCCCAGCACCACGCCCACCGCGGTGAGTGCGAGGCCGAACCACACGCTGATGCGGAAGCCGTAGATCAGGCGGGCGATCATGTCGCGGCCCGCCTCGTCGGTGCCGAGCCAGTTGAGTGACGACGGCGGGGCCGGCGCAGGCGTCTTGTCGAAGTAGTTCACGCTGGTGCCGCTGTAGGGCACCAGCGTGAAGAGCCTGAAGTTCCCGTCGCGGGAGAACTTCTCGGTGATGAACGGATCGTGCCAGTCGGTGGCGGTGCGGAAGTCGCCGCCGAAGCGCGTCTCCGGAGGATTGCTCAGGACGGGCGAGAACCACTGTCCCTCGTAGCGCGCGACGAGCGGCCGGTCGTTGGCCACGAACTCCGCGAAGGTGGCCACGACGAGCATCGCGGCGAAGACGAGCAGCGACACGTAGCCCAGGCGGTTGCGCTTGAAGCGGCGCCACGCGCGCTGGTTGGGCGACAGCGACGGCGCCGGCGTTGCCGCCCCGGCCGGCAGCGTGTCGACGTCGCGGATGGGATCGTTGTCGATGAGCGCGCTCAATCAACCCCCACGCTTGCCTGACCCATCACTTCCCCGCCGCGCCGAACTGCACGCGTGGATCGACCGCGACGTACAGGAGGTCGCCGATGAGCTTGACCACGAGCCCGATCAGGGTGAACAGGAACAGCGTTCCCATCACCACCGGATAGTCGCGGCGCACGATCGATTCGTAGCTCAGGAGGCCGATGCCGTCGAGCGAGAACAGGGTCTCGATGAGCAGCGAGCCGGCGAAGAAGGCGCCCACGAACGCCGCCGGAAAGCCGGTGATGATCGGGATGAGCGCATTGCGGAAGACGTGCTTGTACAGCACGCGGCGCTCGGAGAGACCCTTGGCGCGGGCGACCAGCACGTACTGCTTGCGGATCTCCTCCACGAACGTGTTCTTGGTGAGCATGGTGACGATGGCGAAGCTCCCGATCGCGTAACTGATGAGCGGCAGCGTGAGATGCCAGAGGTAGTCCTTGATGCGCGCCGGCCACGAGAGCGTGGCCCAGTTGTCGGAGGTGAGCCCGCGCAGCGGGAACCAGTCGAAGAACGTCCCGCCGGCGAAGAGCACGATCAGGAGCACGCCCAGCGCAAAGCCGGGCAGCGCGTAGCCCATCAGCACCAGGAGCGTGCTGGCGGTGTCGAAGGCGCTGCCCTCGCGCACCGCCTTGGCGACGCCGAGCGGGATCGAGACCAGATAGGTGAGAAGGAAGGTCCAAAGCCCCAGGCTGATCGACACCGGCAGCTTCTCCTTGATGAGCTGCCACACGCCCTTGTTGTGCATGAAGCTCTTGCCGAGGTCGAAGCGCGCGAAGCTCCCCATCATCTCGAAGTAGCGGGTGAGCGGCGGCTTGTCGAAGCCGTAGAGCTTCTTGATCTCCTCGATCTGCTTGGCGTCGAGGTCGCGCGCGCCGGAACGCGCCGCGCGGGCGCCTTCGCCGCCCCCCACGCCGCGCATCTCGGCCACGAGCTGGTCGACCGGACCGCCGGGGACGAACTGGATGATGACGAAGGTGACGGTGAGGACCCCGATCAGCGTCGGGATCATCAGCAGCAGCCGCTTGGCGATGTAACTCAGCATCGGGGCACGCTCATCAGGACTCCGGTTGCGGCTTGCGTGCGGCCTCGTCCTTGATCCACCACGTCGTCACCGACCACACCGGCAAATCGCTGCTTTCGTCGGTGGTGTAGTACCTGGGAACCGGGGGGATGCCGAACTTGTTCCAGTACGAGGTGAGGTAGCCACCCGAGAAGAGCTGCGGCACCTGGTAGTGGCCTTGCATGACCAGCCGGTCGAGGGCACGTGCGGCGTCGCGAAGCTGGTCGTAGGTCTTCGCGTTGTTCATCGCTTCGAGCATGGCGTCGACGGCAGGATCCTTCAAACCCCGGAAGTTGCCCGAGCCCGGCGTGTCGGCGGCCTTGGAGCCCAGGAGCTCGGTGTAGTCGAGCGCCGACGGGATCGTGAAGTCGGGCGTGCGGATCGTGACCACGTCGAAGTCGAAGGCCTCGAGACGCTTGCGATAGAGCGCGAAGTCCACGTTGCGCACGTTGAGCTTGATCCCGAGCTTGGCGAGGTTGCGCGCCCAGATCACGTTGCGGAACTGCGAGCCCCCCTGCGTCTCGAGGTACTCGAACTCGAAGGGTTCGCCCTTGGCATTGCGCATCACGCCGTCGTCGCCGATCTTCCAGCCGGCCTCCTCGAAGAGCTTGCGTGCCTTCTTGAGGTTCTCGCGCAGGGCGTTGGGGCTGGTATCGGTGCGCGGCGGCACGTAGGCCTCGCCGAAAACGGCGTCGGGCACCTTGCCGCGGAACGGCTCGAGGAGCTTCAGTTCGCCCTCGCCCGGCTTGCCCTTGGCGGCGAAATCGGAGTTCGAGAAGAGGCTGTAGGCGCGGTGGCGCAGGCCGTAGAGGTTGATCTTCTCGAAGTCGTAGGTGTAGTCGAGCGCCTCGCGCACCCGGATGTCCTGGAAGATCGGCCGCCGCAGGTTGAGAAGGTAAGCCTGGAAGCCCTGCCCCATGCCGTAGTCGAAGGTCTTCTTGATGATGCGGCCGTCGCGCCACTTCGCCCCCTGGTGGCCGCGCACGTACTGCGAGGCGACGAATTCCTGGATGAGGTCGAACTCGCCCGCCTTGAACGCCTCCATGCTGACGGCGCGATCGCGATAGAGGCGATACACCACGCGATCGAAGTTGAACATGCCCTTGCGGACGTTGAGGTCCTTCGCCCAGTAATCGGGGTTGCGCTTGAACTCGATGCCGCGGCCGGAGTCGGTCCTGGCGATGGTGTACGGCCCGGTGGTGATCGGGTACTCGTTCACGATCTCGTCGAAGGGCTTGGGCTTGCCGTCGGGACCCATGCCCCACTTGGGCGAGAAGACCGGGATCCCGGCGATGTTGAACACCATGTCGTCGGTGCGCTCGGCCAGGTCGAACCGGATCGTGTGCTCGTCGAGGATCGCGCCGAACTTGACCTTCTCCAGAGCGGCGCGAACCGCAGGGGCAGCGCCCTTGCTCGTCAGCATGTCGAAGGAATACTTCACGTCGGCCGCGGTGACGGGATCGCCGTTGTTGAAGCGGGCCTTGGGATTGATGCGGAAGGTGACCGACGACTTGTCGGGCGCGACCTTGATGGCCTCGGCGATGAGGCCGTAGATCGTCCCGGGCTCGTCGCCCGACCGGAAGGCGAGCGGCTCGAACATCAGGATCGACACGCCGGTGGGTGGACTGCCCTTCAGCGTGTACGGATTGAACTTGTCGAAGCTCGTGCGGCGATCGGGGTTGCCGAGATAGATCGTGCCGCCCTTGGGCGCGTCGGGGTTGACCCAGTCGAAGGCCTTGAAGTCCTTGGGATACTTGGGCGTGCCGCCGAAGGCCACGTAGGCATGCGACCAGGTGCCCTCGGCGGGGGCGGCGGTCGTCGGGACGCTCGCGGGGGCCAGCTTGGCCACGCCGCCGTCGTTGCCGTTCGCGGAGGGTTTGGCGGGAGGTGCGGCGACCGCCACCGCCGCCAGGCAGTACGCCGCAGCCATGGCGGCGAGAACTCGGGCGGCGCGTGACCACGGGGTCACCGACGGGTCACCGCGAGGCCCCCGGCCCCGAAGGGGCGCCGGAGCGACGTGCGGTACCGTTCGGGGGAAGCCTGCCAGCGCAACGGGAGTCATGGTCGTAGGTTCCTCGGCCAAAACCTACCTATAGCCGGCCCGACTTAAGGTCGGCTTAGGAGCAATGGCTTCGGGGGACGCTCGGGTTCGGGAGACGGGCACCTGGGGCGCCTGGGTCTTGCCGCCAATAATCGCTATTTTCCCACGACCGCCCGGGTCAGCGCATCCGCGTACAGCGCCGGGACGTCGAAATCGGTCTGCTCGGTGATCTCGACGAAACAGGTGGGCGAGGTCACGTTGACCTCGGTGAGGCAGCGGCCGATCACGTCGAGGCCGACCACGAGGAGGCCCTCCTTCCAAAGTACGGGGGCGAGCGCCTCGGCGATCTCCCGGTCGCGATCCGAGAGCGGACGGGCCTCGCCGCGCCCGCCGGCGGCGAGGTTGCCGCGCGTCTCGCCGGCCTTGGGAATGCGGGCGAGGCAGTACGGGACCACCTCGCCGCCGATGATGAGGATGCGCTTGTCGCCTTCCACGATCTCCGGCAGATACTTCTGCACCATCACCATCGTGCTGCCGTGACTGGAGACGGTCTCCACGATCACGTTCCGGTTGGGGTCGGACTCGCCGACGCGGAAGACCGAGGTGCCGCCCATGCCGTCGAGCGGCTTGACGACGACGTCGCCGTGCTCGTCGATGAAGCCGGCGATGAGGGCCGGGTCGCGCGAGACGAGCGTGGGCGAGGTGAACTGCGCAAAGCGCGTGATCGCGAACTTCTCGTTGTTGTCGCGGATCGCCTGCGGCCGGTTGAAGACGCGTGCGCCCGCCCGCTCCGCCGCCTCGAGAAGGTAGGTGGAGTAGACGTACTCCATGTCGAATGGTGGATCCTTGCGCATCATCACCGCCGAGAACGAGGAGACGTCGCGCAGCGACGGCGGGCCGGCGCGATACCAGCCGTCGTCGTCCGCGGTCACTTCGAGGGCGCGGGTGCGGGCGCAGGTGCGGCCTTCGTTCCACAGCAGGTCGCCCTGCTCGACGGCGAACAGGCGATGGCCGCGACGCGCAAGCTCGCGCATCATCGCGATGCTCGAATCCTTGTACGCCTTGAGCTGGGGAAGGGGGTCGAGGATGAAGGCGACGTCCATGCGTTACGGTAGCACGCGAGGCGATGTCCCCGGAAACGGGGTCAGCGTCCCGGCGCGCGTCAGCGTCCCGGCAGGCGTCAGCGTCCCGGCAGGCGTCA
>CAYTOT010000095.1:0-8915 GCA_964439475.1 uncultured Alcaligenaceae bacterium | reverse complement strand
TATCGGTCGCGGAGGCAAGCTCGCCAATCTTCACTTGGGACTCCCGGCGGAAAGAAGGGTCGAAGATGTTTGACTCTACACCCACTACAGGGTTTCAAATGCCGTCGAACGAACTTGCGGCTCAGCCGCATCCGAGCCTCAAGTATGTCCAAGCCCGACCATGATCATGTCCGCGCCGATGCGTGCTGTGAACCGCCAGGGCGGCGGCACACCGCGCTCCCCGCCGCGACCGAAGGCGGATGGCTGCACGTTCCGGCGATGGATTGCATCACCGAGGAGTCGGAGATCCGGCGCGCGCTCGATCGCCTTGACGGCATCCGCGCGCTGACCTTTCGCCTCAGCGAACGCAGCCTGCACATCGACGCGCCGCCGGCGATTGTGAACAAGGCCGCCGATTTGCTGCGTCGAATCGGGTTCGACGCGCGCCCGGTGAGCGATCGAACTGTGGCGCCGGAAACGGGGGCTCGTGTTCAGGAACGCGGTCACGCTCACGCTGCCACAGGGGTTCGTGGTGCCGCTATCAAGCTGGCCGGAGCCCTGATTCTGGCGATCGCAGCCGAAGGCGTGAGTTTCCTTGCGGCCGATACGCCGCTGACGAAGGGACTCGGCATGGCGCTGGCCGGAGCTGCCATCGCGCTCGCCGGCTTCGATGTCTACAAGAAGGGCATTACAGCGCTGCTGGCTGGCCGGCTGAACATCAACGCGCTGATGAGCGTGGCGGTGACGGGCGCTGTAGTCATCGGACAGTGGGCCGAAGCGGCGATGGTGATGGCGCTGTACGCGATCGCCGAGCTGATCGAAGCCAAGGCGGTCGAACGCGCCCGCAATGCCATCACCGGGCTCATGGCGATGGCGCCCGAGACAGCGACGGTCCGTCAGGCCAAAGGCGAGTGGCTGGTACAGCGAGTTGAAGATGTGCCGGTGCGCGCGATCGTGCGCATTCGGCCGGGCGAACGCGTGCCTCTTGACGGTGCCGTCGTCGCCGGAAGCTCGAGCATCAACCAGGCGCCCGTGACCGGCGAAAGCATTCCGGTCGACAAGGAGTCGGGCGACCCGGTCTTCGCCGGAACGATCAACGAGAACGGTTTGCTCGAGGTCGAGGTGACGGCGCTGGCGGCAAACTCCACACTGGCGCGGATCATTCACGCGGTTGAACAGGCCGAGGGGAATCGGGCGCCGACGCAACGCTTCGTAGACCGATTCGCCGCGGTCTACACGCCAGCGGTGTTCGTCCTCGCCGTGCTGGTTGCGCTCTCGGGGCCCTGGCTGTTCGAATGGACGTGGCTGCAGGCCGCCTACAAGGCCCTGGTGCTGCTGGTCATCGCCTGCCCCTGTGCCCTGGTCATCTCTACACCGGTGACGGTCGTCAGCGGACTGGCGGCCGCCGCTCGGCGCGGCATCCTGATCAAGGGCGGCGTGCACCTGGAAGGCGCACGCCGCCTGAAGGCAATCGCGTTCGACAAGACCGGCACCATCACCGAAGGCAGGCCGCGACTCGTCGAGTGGAGCACGCTGGATGGGGCGGCCGATCGCGACCGCGTCGCCGCCATCGTCGCGAGCCTGGCGGGGCACTCTGATCACCCGGTATCGAAGGCGATTGCGGAGGGGCTCCCGAAGAATGGGGCGACCGTGGTCGACTTCAAGTCGCTGCCGGGGCGCGGCGTGAGCGGAACCGTGGATCGGCAGACGTACGTGCTCGGCAACCATCGCCTGATCGAGGAGCGCGGCCAGTGCAGCACCAGCCTGGAGGCCCGGCTGCGCGTGCACGAAGCTGCCGGCCGGAGCGTCACGGTTCTGGCATCGAACGGCGCCGTGCTTGGCATCTTCGCGGTCGCCGACGGGATCAAGCCGCACGCAGCTGATGCGGTGGCGGAACTCAAGGCGCTCGGCATCCATCCGCTGATGCTGTCGGGCGACAACTCGACGACAGCTCGCACGATTGCGGAGCAGGCGGGAATCGACGATGCCCGCGGAGACCTGCTGCCGACCGACAAACTGGATGCGCTGAAGGCCTTGCAGCAGCGCTACGGACCATCCGGAATGATCGGCGACGGCATCAACGATGCGCCGGCCCTGGCTCAGGCGGACCTCGGCATTGCGATGGGGGCTGCCGGTACCGATACCGCCATGGAGGCGGCCGACATCGTGATCATGAACGACGATCTGCGCCGTGTGCCGGAAACCATCCGCCTGTCGCGGCGAACGCACGCAATCCTGTGGCAGAACATCAGCCTTGCACTGGGGATCAAGGCGGTCTTCCTCGCGCTGGCTCTGTTCGGCAGCGCAACAATGTGGATGGCCGTATTCGCCGATATGGGAGCCAGTTTGCTGGTCATCGCCAATGGCCTGCGCCTTCTGCTACAGCGAGCTGACGGATGATCGATACGGCTATCACCCGCCGCCAGATGGCGAATCGATTCCTGCGTGAAGGGCGTGCGGCATTTCGAACGCAGGACGTCGACTCGGCCTTCGCATTCCTCGAAGACGCTCATGTGCTGGGCCAGCCCTATCTTCGAACGCACCTCACGGTGCACTGGTGGATGCTGCGCGTCGGCCTGCACCAAAAAGATCTGCAGGAAGTCTGGGGGCAACTGGTGCGCCTGATGGCAGCGCCGATCGGTCATCTGACGGGTCGCCTTCCGGTCGGCAACACCGGAAGAGCAAACGTCCCGGCCCTGCGGTCGATGCCGCTTCCCTCCCATCTGCGGGAAATCATCGATTCGCCCGAGGAGGCCGAATGAGTTCTCCGGTCCAGTCGCGTCGTCGCGTTACCTTTGCCCTGTTGCTGTCCTTGGTGTGGCGTACTGCCAGGTCACAGGGCGCCGTTGCCGACATCGAGGTGTGGAAATCGCCGACCTGCGGCTGTTGCAAGGACTGGATTACCTATCTTGAAGGCTCGGGATTCCAGGTCAAGGTCCATGACACGGGCAACAACGCCATGCGGTCCCGGCTCGGCATGCCTTCGAGGTTCGGTTCCTGCCACACCGCGAAGATCGGAAAGTATGTCCTCGAAGGCCATGTACCCTCTCGGGAGATCAACCGGCTCTTGCGCGAGCAGCCGAGGGCGGTTGGCCTGAGCGTGCCGAACATGCCAGTAGGCGCGCCCGGCATGGACGGCCCGCAATACGGCCAGCGCCGCGACCCGTTCGACGTGCTGCTCGTCCAAGTCGATGGCAGTACAAAGGTCTATGCGAGCTACTTCCGGCCGGGTACGACATGAGGCCTGGCGCACAGCTCGTTGACTGTGGTGTGCTGGCGGATCGTTTCGGGCCTACCAGCCGATGCCTTCGCTGGGTAGCGGCGGTGGTGCTCATCGTCGCGCTCGGGGGCTGCGAGCAATCCAAGAAATTCAACGCCGTCGACATCTCGGGCGTGCCCTACGCACAGTCTTTTGCGCTGAGGGATCACAACGGCACTGTCCGTACGCTCGCCAACTTCCGTGGCAAGCTGGTCGTCGTCTTCTTCGGCTTCACCCAATGCCCGGATGTCTGTCCGACCACGCTAACGGACATGGCTGAGGTCAAGAAGCGACTCGGCCCCGATGGCGAAAAGATCGAGGTGCTGTTTATCACCGTCGACCCGGAGCGCGATACGCCAGCGCTGCTCGCCCAGTATGTGCCGGCATTCGACCCGGCGTTCCTGGGGCTCACGGGCACGCCGCAGGAAATTGCTGCTACGGCCAAGGAGTTCAAGGTCTTCTACCAAAAGGCGGCGGGCAGCACCCCGACCTCCTACACGATGGACCACACGGCGGCCAGCTACGTGTTCGACAAGGACGGCAAGATCCGGCTGTACATCCGCTACGGAACGCCGGTCGACGACATTGTCGCGGACCTGAAGAAATTGCTTTGATATGACGTCCGCTGCCCAGCCTCGCAACCTTCATTGGACGCTGCTCTTTGTCAGTTGGTTGATTGCGCTCGCCTCCACGCTTGGCGCGCTGTTCTTCAGCGAAGTAGTAGGACTGGCTCCGTGTGTGCTGTGCTGGTACCAGCGCATCGCCATGTTTCCGCTCGCGCTGATGCTCGCCATCGCGCTGCTCCCGATCGATGCCCGGGTCGTGCGCTATGCGCTGCCGCTGGCACTCGTCGGCGCAGCGATCGCCGCGTACCACACCTTGCTTGTCTGGGGCCTGGTGCCGAAGGATCTGGTGCCCTGCGGCCAAGGGCCCTCGTGCGCCGAGGTCAAGTTCGAACTGCTGGGCTTTATCACATTGCCGCTGCTTTCGCTGACGGCATTCGCACTGATCGCGATTCTGCTGTGGATCGTGAAATCGAGGAAATCAGGATGAAGAAGTCGGTGATCGTCATAGGCACAATCGTGCTCGCCGCGGTGGCTTTCATTGGTGGAAGCAGGCTTTACCAGCAGTCGCAGACCAGCGAGCGTGCAGGATTGGCAAGCAGCAGATCGGCGAACCTGGTTCGCCCTCACTCGCCGATTTTCGGCAGCGAGTCTGCAAAGGTCACGATCGTCGAGTTCCTGGACCCTGCATGCGAGACTTGCGGAGCGATGGCGCCACTAGTCAAGAGTCTCGTGACGGCTAGTTTCGGGCAAGTGCGCCTGGTCGTGCGCTATGCGCCGCTGCATCAGGGTTCCGACCAGATCGTCCGCATCCTGGAAGCTGCGCGGCTCCAGGGCAAGTACTGGCAGGCGCTGGACGCGGTCCTCGCGTCTCAGTCCATGTGGGCCTCGCACGACAATCCACGGCCCGAGCTCGTCTGGAACATCATCGGCACCGCAGGGGTCGACATCGCGCAGGCCAAGGCGGACCTGGAGAACCCAAAGATCACTGAAGCGCTCCGGCTGGACCGGGAAGATCTTGTCGCGTTGAAGGTGAGCAAGACGCCCGAGTTCTTTGTCAACGGAAAGCCTCTGCCGCAGTTCGGGCCGGAGCAACTGAAGGCACTGGTCAAGAGTGAGACTCGACTGGCGTACGGGCAGTAGCGCACTGCGTCTTAGGACCTAAGCCACCTCGGCTGCAGGTTCCTTTCGGCGCAAGCTTCGTTGTCGGCGGCGCTCCCCACACCCATCTCAGATGCCCGGTTGACCTACATCAATCCAGACCGAGAGGCGTCGCCGCCGGCACGGAACTGGCCGAACTTCGTTCGTCAACGCAGGTCGTATTCGGCAATAGCAGATCAAGCTCGCAGAGCTCTCTCCGGCTGAGGTAGCCCATGAAGACAAGGTGGCTTATCGCGAATTCGATTGCTGTCGCGTTCATCGCGGCATTGGTACCGCACGCCAACGTGGGAATGGCCGCCACCACCGATGCGAAGGCGGGACAGGCTGCTCCCAGCAACGCACAGATCGAGGAGCTTCAAGGGCAGATTCGCACGTTGCAGCAACAGTTGGACAAGCTGATTGCCACCCAGGGGGCAGCGTCGCAGCGGAGCCAGATGAGCCAGCACTGGCAGTCCATGCAGGACTACATGCGACGGATGCAGGGCATGCCCTGGATGCAGATGGGGCCTCCGACTTCGGGACCTCCTCCGATGGGCCCTGGAATGATGGGTCCCGGAATGATGGGGCGCGGCATGATGGGGCCGCGCGCTCAGGGCGACTGGATGATGGGCTGCCCGATGACCGGCATGCCCGGCGCCGCATGGCAGCTGCCTCCTGGCATGACTGCCGAACAGTACCGCTCGCAGATGTTCCAGAACATGCAGCGGATGCACGATCAGATGGCAAAGATCCAGTCCACCACCGACCCGGCCGAACGCCAGCGCCTGCTGCAGGAACACTGGCAGGACATGTACCGCAACATGCAGTCGATGCGCGGCATGGGTTGGATGTGGGGCGGACCGATGGCAAACGGGCAGGCCGCGAAACCACTGCCCGAGCCTGCATCAGCGGGCGCGAAACTCGTGTCGACCTACTGTACCCAATGTCACGCCGCACCGACGCCCGAGCTTCACACCGCTGCCGAGTGGTCGGCCGTCACTGCGCGCATGTCTACGAACATCAGCAACTTCAACGCCTCGGGGTGGCGCGGAGTGAGCGTTCCCAGCGAGGCGGACATGAAGACCATCCTCGGATATCTGCAGAAGTTCGCGCGCTGATGCCTGGCCTTCGGGTCCGTCGGCGTTTAGGGCTGTGCATGCCGCACCGGTTTCCGATCGGAGTGCCGCGGCCCGGAGACGCGCACCCATGGGGCCCCAGGCAACGCGGTCATCGCGCGGCGCAAGCAACGGTTCCCACAGTAGTAGCGCCACACGACGCGCCCGCAAGGGCACACTGTCCCGCTGAAACGCTGCCAGCATCCCGCAACTGAAGGCCAGCGGCCTTTCCGCACGCCGAGCGTGTGCCTTCATTCGAACCGAGGATACCTCGCATGAAATCGACTCGTTACGCCGCGGCCGCATGCGTCGCGCTTTCCGTCACGCTTCCCGCTGCCGCTCAGGTCACCGTCGGCGACCCGTGGATCCGAGGCACCGTTCCGCAGCAGATGTCCACCGGCGCCTTCATGCAACTCAAGTCGGCCACGGACGCGAAGCTCATCGAAGCCCGCTCGCCGGTAGCCAGTGTCGTCGAGATCCACGAAATGACGATGGAGAACAACGTCATGCGTATGCGAGCCGTGCCGTCGGTGGCACTGCCTGCCGGTCGTACGGTGGAATTGAAGCCCGGCGGCTACCACGTGATGATGATGGACCTGAAGCAGCAGATGAAGGACGGCGATGTCGTGCCCATGACGCTGGTCGTTGAAAGCGGCGGCAAGCGCGAGACGATCGAGGTCAAGGCGAAGGTGCGCGCCGCGACGGCGAGCGGCGACGTGATGAAGAAGCACGGAAACTGACGGATTGCGTCTCCCGCCGTGAAAGTATCCGGGCCGCTGTGCGCTGAGATGTCCATGCGCGCGTGACGGTGGTCGACGGCACCGGCCTCAACCTGCTGAGCGAATACGTCGTGCGCGTGCAGAAGACGCCGGAGTACTTCGTGAACGGGCGGCAGAGGACGACATTCGGTCAGGAGCAGTTGAGGCAACTCGTTTAGGAGGAACACGCCCGCGGTTATCCCTCACCGCGCTTCATCGACTCCAGCCGCCCTAAGCTCAAGCTTCCGACCCCCGGGGGTTGTTTCCCGTCACTCGAATGCGCCGCCCGTTGTTTGATGCGGCGCAACATCGTTGCGCCTTGCGGGTGTCTCATGATCGCCTCGATCAGGAGCGCCCATGAAAACTCTCGCGCTGATAGCGGCGGCGCTGATGCTGGCCGCATGTGGTGGTGGCGGTGGCGGCGGAACGCCACCAGCCAGCGCTGGTACGCCAGCGACGGGCACGCCGACCACGGCGACCTCGCCGGTTCAGATCAACCTTGGCGACGATCCGGCCGATCGGCTGATGGCCGTCAACGTCACCGTCAACTCGGTCGCCCTCCATCGGGCGGACGGCCAGTCGGTGACCGTGCTGTCCTCGCCGCGCCCGATGGAACTGATGCACCTGATGGGCACCGTCGCGCCGCTGGCGGTGGCCAACGTCCCGCATGGCACGTACACGGGTGCAACGATGACGTTCGGCGGGGCGACGGTCATGCACATGGACCCGGCGAGCGGGCAGCCGCTGCAGCGGCAGGTGGCGGGACCGATGACGAGCCACGTCAGCTTCGGCTCGCCGCTGGTTGTCGGGACGGGGCCGATGGTCGTCAACTTCGACATGAACATGTGGGCCTCGGTCGGCATCGACTCGGCGGGCAACGTGAGCCTGTCGCCGTCGCTCTCTGCGCATCACAGCGCTGCGATCGCCAACAGTCAGCACCACGAGCAGGGCGGATTGCACGGTCTCGTGGGCGTCGTGGGCGGAACCGGTACCAACGCGTTCACGCTGTCGATGATGCAGGGCCTGAGCGGCATTCCATTGACTACCCACACCGGCACACACTTCGAGGGCATGGCCGGCCAGCACATGATGGGCGCGGGCCAGGTCGTATCCGTGGACGCAAGCCTCCAGCCCGACGGTACATGGATCGCGTCGCACGTCCAGTCGCACATGGCCTCGGGCGGCGCGCTGTCGAGCGGAGTGGTCGCGACGGTGACCGGTGCGCCGCCCACCCAGCTGGTCCTTGTGATGCACGACGGGGCGGGAAGCGGAATGGCAGCGTCGAGTCTCGCGGGATCGACGACCGTCAGCGTCGGGGACGCGACGACGTTCGCGATCAATGGAACGAGCGTGGATCTGACGAACCTGCCGTTCACGCCGCGCTTCGACCGCGCGAGCGTGAGCGCAGGGCAACGCATCGAAGCGCTCAGCACCTCTCAGTGGACGCACGGGGGCGGGATGCACGGCATGACCGGCGGCGGAACGCTGACGGCGTCGTCGGTGCGCCTGGCCCAGCAAGGTCTGCGGGGAACGGTGTCCGGGTACACGCCAGCGGGGAACGAGGCGACCTTCGTTCTGACGGTCCCGGCCGATGCAGTCTTCGCGAAGCTGACCGGCAAGACGTCGATAACGGTCTACCAGCGTGCGGCCACGCTGCTCACGCCTGCCAACGTGAGCAACGGTTCCGTCGTTCAAGTGCGCGGATTGCTGTTCAACGACGCGGGCACGCTGCGACTGGTCGCGAGTCGCGTCCGGACATAGTCGAGTCGCGGAGTTACCTGGCGATAGGCAAGCGGCTTCAAGGAACTGACAGTGTCAACGTCCCCCGGCCCCCCCCGAAAGCCGTTAGGGATACAGCAAAGCGAACTACGGGAGCCATCGTTCCATAGGCGGAGCGTGAAAAACTCACGGGCCGGCCGCGCTACTTTCCACATCTGTTGGCTTGAGTTCTGACGGGAAGCCGCCAGGCTTTCAACTCTAAGTTCGACAAACCCTTGCGTTATCCCGGCAAGGACGTGTTGGGCCAGAAAGGCTTTCGGCCTTACTCGCGCCCGGCTTATCTCTCCGCCGGGCTGGTCTCGGCTAGCATCTCAAGCCGTGA
>CAYTOT010000094.1:0-8985 GCA_964439475.1 uncultured Alcaligenaceae bacterium | reverse complement strand
TCGCTGACGGTGTACGACAACCAGACGCGCTCGATGCTGGCGACGCCGCAGAACTGTCCGCGCGCCGGCAGCCAGAGCTATCCGTCGCCGGCGGCCGAGGCCAACGCCGACGGCTCGATGACCGTGTACTTCGGCCCGCAGCAGCCGGTTCCGGCGTGAAGCGCGGCAATTGGATCCAGACCATTCCCGGCAAGGGCTGGTTCACGATCCTTCGTCTGTACGGCCCGCTGGAGCCCTTCTTCACGAAGACATGGCGGCCGGGCGAGTTCGAGCCCGTGAGGTAGGTCAGCGAACGGTGAACCCTGGCAGGAGCCGCCAGGGCGACGCCCCACTTGCTCAGGACGGCGATCCGCAGGCGTCGATCACGAGGCGTGCGAACGTCCGCGGATCGTCCTCCTGAATGAAGTGTCCGCCGCGCAGGGTCGTGTGCGGCTGCCCCTTGGCGCCGGGCACGCGCTCCCGAAAGGCGCGATCGAGGCCGCGCGTGATGGGGTCGCCGTCGCTGTAGCAGCAGATGAAGGGTTTGTTCCAGCGCGCGAGAACGCTCCACGCCGCGCGCTGGGCCGCGCATGCAGGATCGTCGGCCGTGATGGGCACGAGTCCAGGGTAGGCGCGCGCCGCAGCCTTGTACGCCCGCGACGGGAAAGGGGCGTCGTAGGCCGCACGCTCGGCGTGCGCGAGACGGCGCTTGGTGCCGCCCTGCACGATGCGGCTCGTTGGAAACCACGGACTATAGGTCGCGAACGCGCGCCAGACCCGGAACGCGGGCGAAATCGGTCCGTCACCCGTAGGCAGGCCGCCGTTGCCGATGACGATGCGGGCGAAGCGTCCGGGGCTCTCGGCGGCAAGGCGCAGGCCGATGAGCGAACCCCAGTCCTGGCACACGAGGGTGATGTCGTGAAGATCGAGCGCATCGATCCAATGGCGGACCCACGCGACCTGTGCCGCATAACTGTAGTCGCTGCGCGCGGCCGGCTTGTCGGACTTGCCGAAACCGATGAGATCGGGTGCAAGCACCCGCAGGCCCGCCGCCGCCACCGGCGGAATCATGTGGCGGTACAGGTAGGACCACGTCGGCTCGCCGTGCAGCATCAGCACGGGCTTGCCGCCGCGCGGCCCCTCGTCGACGAAATGCAGGCGAAGCCCCGGTGCAACCTCCCGGTAGTGCGGCAGGAATGGATAGTCGGCCAACCCGGCAAAGCGCGCATCGGGCGTGCGCAGGATTTTCACAGGACCGCCTGAGGCGCCGACACCTTGCAGATCATGGCCGCGACCGCGGTGCCAGGATCACGAAGCCGGCCCCTGCGCCCACGTGCACGACGCCGAGCAGCCACGGCAGCAGCGGCCGCGCCGCCGCGAAACCCTGCAGGAGGAACAGGGCGCCGATCGCAAGGTTGTAGACGAGGAAGCCCGCGGCGTTGCGCGCAAGGACGTCCGGCTCCTTGCGCGCGAGCCACCACGTGAGGCCGATCGCCAGCGCCGCGGCGGCGAGCATGCGGGCGACGAGGAGCCCGCCGGCATCGAGCGTCGCGTCGAGCAGGATCGAGAGGACCTGCGGATAGGCCAAGCCCAACACGCCCACGCCCATCTCGCCGAGCGCGCTGGTCGTGAACAGCAGCCGGGCAGCGCCCGAACGGTCGATGCTCACCGCACACCCTCCGATCAGGGAATGATCCCACAAGTGAATGGCTTGTTGGCGATCGGACCTGCGACGTCGTTCAGGAACACCTGCTGCATCTGCGGGCCGTTCTTCAGCATTCCGATCACGCGCTGCTCCTCGGCGGACTTGGGCTTGCCCCGATCCTGCCAGAACTGTTCGCGCCGATCACGCCGATCACGCCGCTCTGGCAATCGCCGATTCGATCGCATCGAGAAGTGCGTCGCCGTCTACCGGCTTGCACAGGTAGGCCTTGCTGCCGTGCGCGAGGACACGTGCCCGCGCTTCCGGCGTGTCGTATCCCGTAATCACCACCACCGGCACCTCGGGGTGGCTCGTGACGAGCACATCCTGGACCTCGAAGCCGCTCATGTCCGGCATGTGCAGGTCGAGCACGAGGCAGTCCGGCACGCGATCAGCGAGCGACCGCAGGAAGTCGGTCCCCGAGGCGAACGCCTCGACCTCGAAGCCGGCCGACGAGACGAGCCGCGTCAGTGCGACGCGCACCTCCACATCGTCGTCAACCAGGGCAAGCCGCGGTGCCGTGCTCATCGTACGCACCGTAGCAAGCGCGAGCGGCGCGCCCAACTGGACCTTGGTCCAGGTCGGCGCGGGGTGCGCCGGGACGTCAGTCCGGCGTGCCGACGCCGGCGCGCTGCGCGAGCTTCACGAGGTCGGCGAAGGTGCGCACCCCCAGCTTTCGCATGAGGTTCGCCCGGTGGTACTTGATCGTCTTCTCGACGGTCCCGAGATCGGCTGCGATCTGCTTGTTGAGACGCCCGGCCACGAGATGCTCGAGCACTTGCCGCTCGCGTGGCGTCAACGATGCGAGGCACGCCGCGATCCGGTCGCGGTCGGCCTGCCCGCGGCGAAGCGCATCGTGCTGGAGCAGCGCCGCCTCGATGGCGGCAAGCAGCGTGACATCGTCCACCGGCTTGGTGAGGAAATCCACGGCGCCGTGCTTCATCGCCTGCACGCTCGACGCGACATCGCCCCGCCCGGTCAGGAAGACGATCGGCAGGAGGCTGCCCTTCTCCTCCAGCGTCCGCTGGATGTCGAGTCCGGAAAGGCCCGGCATGGCGAGATCGAGCACGAGGCAGCCCCTCGCCTCGCGGTCGAACTGTTCGAGGAAGGCCTGGGGGGACGGAAACGTCGCCGCCTCAAGGCCCGCGGAATCCAGCAGCCGCCCGACGGCCCGCAGCACGTCGGGATCGTCATCGACGACGTGGACGGTCGCCTGTCGCCCGGTCGTGGCCATCGAGAGCTAGCCGGGCCCTGCCGCGTACGCGTCCACGGGAGCTCCTGATCGCCGGGCAGCGCGACGCGCCGGTGGCGATCCCCGCCGGAAGATCATGCTGCGGCGCTCCGGTTCATGGGCAGCCTGAACTGAAGGATCGCGCCGCGTTCGGCATTGCTGCTCGCCCACACCGCTCCTCCGTGCGCCTCCACGATCGACTTGCAGATGGCGAGGCCGAGCCCCATGCCATGACTCTTCGTGGTCATGAACGGCTCGAAGATGCGCTCGAGGTCTCCGGTGGGAATTCCGACGCCACGGTCGGCCACCGAAACCACGACGCCGTCGGAATCGGATCGCGTTCGAACCCAGAGCTCGCGATCCGTCTTGCAGCCCTCCATCGCGTCGCAACCGTTGACCACGAAGTTTACCAGCACCTGTTGAAGCTGGATCCTGTCTCCCAGCACCGCCAGCGGACCCGCCGCGAGATCACTGCGGAGGCGTATCTGGCGGTTGAGGAGGTCGCTGTGCATCAGCACGAGGGCCTCCCGCACGAGCTCGTTGATGTCGAGCGCCACGCGCTGCGACTCCTCCTTCCTGATGAACGAGCGCAGGCGCTGGATCACCATGCCGGCGCGGCGGTCGCTCTTCACGATGTCGGTGAGAATCTCCTCGACCTTGTCGGTCTGCGGCGGCGTGCGGCCAAGCAGCCGGAGCGCGGCCTGCGCGTTGCTGAGGATCGCGGTCAGCGGCTGGTTGAGCTCGTGCGCGAGCGACCCCGACAGCTCGCCCAGCATCGCCACGCGCGACAGGTGCGCGAGTTCGTCGCGCTGGCGGGCAGCCGCACGCTCGACGCGCCTGCGCTCGGTGATGTCGACGACGGAGACGAGTACGCTCTGCCCGTCCTCCGTCTGGATGGGATTGAGCGCGACTTCGACGGGGAACTCGACGCCGTCGCTGCGCAGCGCGTACAGCTCACGTCCAGCGCCCATCGCGCGCGGCCGTGGGTCGGACAGGTAGGCCGCCCGATGGCCTTCGTGACCGGCGCGATAGCGGACCGGCAACAGGGAATCGATGGAAGCCCCGACGAGGTCGCTGCGCGAGCGACCGAAGGTCACCTCGGCCTGGGCATTGGCGAGCGCGATGCGTCCCCTTCGATCGACGAGAACGATGGCGTTCGGAACCGCCTCGACGACCTGCCGGAAGTGGGCCTCGCTCGCGCGCAGGCGGCCCGCGAGCTGCGAGGCATTGATGACGTCCCAGCCGAGCTCGTAGCCCACCGCAAGCACGATGGCGAACACGCCCGGCGTCAGGATGGTCGGCGCGTGAACGATGCCGGTCACGATCAGCGCGGCGAAGGCGGCGACCACGGCCATCGAACCGGCAATGCCCCCTCCCACGATGACCGCCCGCCGCCGGGAGGCGCCATCGCCGCGGCGCCAGAGCACGACCGCTGCATCCACGACGTATGCGACCAGGAGCAGGTTGCTCAGTTGCGGAACGATGCCCCACGGGCTGGCGATCCCGACCGGGCCCGAGATCGTGGCGCCGAAGATCGTGATGTGGTCCACGGCGGTCATCTGCGTGAAATTGACATTCACGCCGGTCGTGAAGTCGAGGACGAGCGTCAGCACGCGCAGCGCGCACACGGCATACGCCAGCCATCGACGTCCGGCATGGAAGAAGAAGTGCACGAAGCCGACTGTCGAGACGACGAAGGTCGCCAGCGGCAGATGCGCCCAGCGAACGACGTCGGCGTAGCGCTGTGGGGACTGCGCCTGCATCATCGCCATTTCGAACGCACCGTAGGCGGCGGCCGAACTGGCGAGCACGAAGAACAGGAGATGCGCGTAGTCAGATCGCTGCTTGACCCACACGAACAGGTGAATCCCGCCGAGCGTCAGGCTTGCGGCGATCATCATCGCCCAGGTGATTTCGATCCAGCTCATGGTGGCCGATGGCACGCCGTGGGATGCGCGAGATAACACCGATCCTGTGCGGTGGTCAACCTCCGGCGCCAGGACCTGACGCCAGTCCCGCGACTGTTCACCCGTGGGTTGGCATGTACCACGTGTGCCTGCCATGATGTGTGTGACGCCGACCTATCCGTCGTATCGTGACGGCATCCCGGCTGCCCCGCCACGACGATGCCAATGAGCAACGAACCTCCCACCTCCGCCAGCGAACGCCTGGAACGCGCACTGGACCGCATCGCATCTCCGGATACCGAAGGCGAAAAAGTGTTCACCGAGGTGTTCGCCGACAGCGCGAAGCGGGAGGCGGCAGCGTCTGACGTCCGGCTGGCTGGGGGAGCGTCACTGGGGCCACTCGACGGCCGCATCGTGTCGGTGAAGTCGTTGTTCGACATCGCGGGTCGGGTCACCAGCGCCGGCTCCGCGATCCTGCGCACGCTGCCCGCGAAGGCGGCCGACGCCGCCGTGGTCGTGCGCCTGCGCAACGCGGGTGCCGTCGTCATCGGCACAACGCGGATGACCGAGCTCGCATTCTCGGCGCTCGGCACCAATCCGCACGAAGGCGCGCCCGGCAACCCGAGGGACCGCAGCCGCGCCCCCGGTGGCTCGTCGTCCGGCGCGGTAGTGTCGGTCGTCGATGGCATGGCCGAGATCGCGATCGGCAGCGATACCGGTGGCTCGATCCGGATTCCGGCCGCCCTGAGCGGCGCCGTGGGCTTCAAGCCGACGAGCGGGCGCGTGCCGACACAAGGTTCGTTCTCGCTTTCATCGACGCTCGACACGGTCGGCCCGATCGCGCTCAGCGTGGCCGACTGTACGGCAGCAGACCACGTCCTGGCAGGCCCGGCCGCGGCGGACGACATCCTGGCAACGTCGGCCGCGCCGATGACCACGGCATCCTGTCGCCTCGTCGTCGCCCGTGGCCGGCTCTTCGATCGCTGCGAGCCGGAAGTCCTGGGCGCGTTCGAGCACGCGCTCGACCTCCTTCGGCATGCCGGTGCGCAGTTGGCGGAGGGTTCGCTCGATGCGGCACTCGACGACGTCGCGGAGATCGACGCACTCGGGACCTTCCCACCGATCGAAGTGAGCGCAACCCTGCGCAGCCTGGGATTCACGAGCCTCGACCGTGTCGGTCACAGGACCCGCGAACGCATCGAGGCCGGGGCCGGGGTCCTCGCGACCGACTATGTTCGGATGGGGAGGCTGCGGCAGTCCGCCGTTGCGGCCTTCGAGCGCACGATGACCGCGCACGACGCCTTCCTGCTTCCCACGACACCGATCCGTGCGCCGCTCCTGTCGTCCATCGAAGACAGCGCCACATTCCACGACCGCAACGGCCTCGTGCTTCGCAATCCCAGGATTGCCAACCTCCTCGACTGCCCGTCGATCTCGCTGCCGATCCCGGTACCGGGGCTTCCGGTCGGCCTGATGCTGATCGGGCGCACGCGCGCAGACAGGAGCCTGCTCGCGATTGCCTCCCTGATCGAAGCGGTACTGGCGAGTGGGACACGATGACGGCCGCAGCCATGCTCACGACGCTGATGAACGTCTTCCGCCGGGTCGTGCTCGGTGCGGGGATCCTCGTCGCTCCGGTGAACGCGCAGACGGCCTCCGACGCCGAAGCGCAGCGCCTGCGTCTCGCCGACCAGATCGTGGCGCAGATGAAGGCCACGCGCGCACAGACCGGACGGTCCGGCTTGAGCGAGTGCGTGCTGCATGCCATGCGCACGGTCCCGCGCCATCGCTTCGTGCCCGCGCATCTCGATTCGGAAGCATATGCCGACCGCGCGTTGCCGATCGGCATGGGCCAGACCATCTCGCAGCCCTTCGTCGTCGCCTTGATGACCGAGCTCCTCGATCCCCGGCCCGGCTCGCGCGTGCTCGAGGTCGGCACCGGCTCCGGCTACCAGACCGCCGTGCTCTCCGGGTGCGTCGCAAAGGTATACACGATCGAGATCGTGGCTCCGCTCGGGGAGCAGGCACGTACGCTGCTATCGCAGCTCGGCTACGACAACGTCGAGGTCCGCATCGGCGACGGCTACAAGGGGTGGCCCGAAGCGGCGCCCTTCGACGGCATCATCGTCACTGCCGCGCCCGATCACCTGCCGCAGCCTCTCGTCGACCAGCTCGCACCGAACGGAAGGATGGTCATTCCCGTCGGTGACGTGCACGCCATACAGGACCTGCTGGTGATCACCAAGGACGGCGACGGCCGTGCGGTCACGCAGCGCACGATCCCGGTGAGGTTCGTGCCATTGACACGGGACAAGTGAATCCTGGCGGTCGCCGCTTCCCCCGGGCACCAGGCACCTCTGGCCCATGCGGTGTTGCGCCGATGCCGTCCGGCTCGGTTCGATCGACGTGAACCTCGACATCTTCAGCCGTGGTTCGGCGTACTCGCCGCGTGCTCGAGCACCCGGGTTCAGATGTCCACCCGCTCCTGGGCGACGTCCTTGCGCTGCTGCATATTGAAGCGGCCGTCGTAGATCGGGCGTCCGCCGGTCGTCGGCCCCGGATACTGGACAAACAGCATCTCGCCACCGGTTTCAGTGCGCAGTTCGTCCTCGTAGTGCGGATCCGGGTAGAAGATCATCATGCCGGGACCGACCTTGCGGCCGCCGATGTCGAACTCGCCCGACAGCACGTACCAGACCTGGGCGAAATCGTGCCGGTGCAGTGGATGATGCGAGCCTGGTTCGTAGCGCACGATGCCGGCGTTGGGCTCGGTGGGCCTGGCGGGACCGGGATGGAACAGCATTTTTCCGGTCTGACCCGGCCAGCGGATGGTTTCCCACTCGCGATCGTCGCGGTGAACGTACTCCGCCGGCTGGTGCAGCTGCGCGCTGTCGCTCATGCTTCCTCCTTGGTCACAGGGTATCGCGGGTGAACTTCTCGATCACGTCGAGCAACCTGTCCGAGGCTGCGCCGGCCTCGACCTGCTTGCCGCCGGCGATCGCGCGGGCGATGTCGGCATGCCGTTTCGCGGTGAGCGGCATGTCAGCCGCCTGCTTGTAATGAATGTACCAGAACCAGTCTACCCACTCGGATCTCAACAGAGGCTAAACGGCATGACGTGTTGTCGCATCGAGTCTTCGCGGCGAGTTCTTTACCGTCACGACGCCAAAGAGCGGGCGCCGCGCTCAGTGCACATCCGCCGTCTCCTCCAGTGCCTCCTTCCACGGCCTGATCTTCGTGAGCGTCTTCGCGAGGCTCGCCTTCGCGACCTCGGTATCGCAGTCCGCCTGCAGGCGCAGCCACCAGCCGTCGGAAAGCCCGAAGAAGCGGCACAGTCGCAGATCGGTGTCGGCGGTGATGGGGCGCTGGCCATTGACCAGTTCGCTGATCCTGCTCGGCGAGACGTCGATGTCCGCCGCGAGCTGACGGGCGCTGATGCCCATGGGCTTCATGAAATCCTCCAGCAGGATCTCACCCGGATGAATCTCTTCGAGCAACCTGGCCATGTTCCGCACTCCTGGTGATAGTCCACGATCTCGACGCGGTGCGCTCCAGCCGTGGCCGAGTCAGGACGTCTCAGTCAGCAGACTCTCGTAGGGAATCCTCAGCCCGTCGTGCAGTCGTTTGACCATCCGCAGGCTGAGCGGCCGCTTGCGGTTCAACACCTCGGACACGCGCCCGCTCGGGCCGATATAGGGCTCCAGGTCTCGAGGCGTCAGGCCTTCCTGTTCCATGCGAAACTTAATGGCTTCCACCGGGTCCGCAGGCCCGAAGTCGTAATGCCTGCTCTCGTAGGCCTCGACGAGGGTCACCAGGACGTCGCGTTCGTCGGCCTGCGCGGTGCCCTCCTCGGCCTGGAAGATCTTCTCCAGGCGGCGGAACACCCGCTTCAGATCGTCGTCGTTGCGGATCGGCTTAATAGTCATTCACGCTCTCCACGTCGATGCGGTCGTACTGCGCATGCGTCCCGACGAACTTCACCCAGACGATCGCCGCCTGGTACTGCACTTCGACCACGAGGCGGTACTTGTTGCCACCCACGTTGAACACCACGCGATTGTGGCCACAGATGCTCGCGCTGGCGTACTGGTCCTTGATGTCATGCGGTCGGCGCCACTTCGCCTTGAGGGCTTCTTCGTACCAGCTGTGCAGCGGACCTCGCGCAT
>CAYTOT010000093.1:0-9688 GCA_964439475.1 uncultured Alcaligenaceae bacterium | reverse complement strand
TCTTGGCGAGGATCGTGATGCCGCGCTCGCGCTCGATGTCGTTGCTGTCCATCACGCGCTCGGCGACGTGCTGGTGCCGGGCGAAGGTGCCGGCCTGCACCAGGAGCTTGTCGACGAGCGTCGTCTTGCCGTGGTCGACGTGGGCGATGATGGCGATGTTGCGAAGATCGCCGCGGGTGGGTTTCATGGGGGTCCCGGAGGGTGGCTGCGGCAGCGCAGCAAAATCGTGGGATTGTACTATGCGGGCCCGCTCAACGCCACGATTTCTTGCGGTGCATCAAGCAGATAGGCGCCGATCGGGGGGTGCGGGCGCCTGCGGCCGACGGGCGGCAGGCGAGCGGCAGGCGAGCGGCAGGCGAGCGGCAGGCGAGCGGCAGGCAGGCCGTCGGTCACCGGGGCGGGCAGCACCGCGGCGGGCGCTGTCCGGGCGCCCGCTTGCACCGGCCGCGATGGGCGCGTCCTACTCCCGACGGGCCTGCGGCCGCCGCTGGCCGATCTCCATCCCGCGCCGGATCCCCCATCCGATCGGCGGTATCCGGTTGCCCGGATGGGCCGGCGACGGCCCCCATATCGCCTGGTAGGTGTCCGCGCACCATCCGCGGCGCTGCAGGACCGTGCCGGCGCAGGCAAGGCCCGTCCACCAGGCGATGAGCACCACCGGCATCCACCGCGGCGCGTCGGCGAGCCACAGGCCGATGGCGATCGTGATCAACCCCGCCGCGATCGCCGCCCAGCCGAGCGCCTTGTGCACGCGCTCGAAGGCGAGGCGGCGGCCGGTCATGGCGTAGTGATCGCCGGCGGGCTCGGTGGGACTTCCCTTGGACCCGCGGAGCCAGCCTCCCAGCACCTGCAGGAAGCCACACGCCGCCACGGTCCACCCGAGCCACGCGTGGACGCTGCGTCCGAACCCGGCCTCCCCCGGGGGAGCGGTGCCCCACACGAGGTACAGGCCCGCCGCGGTCAGCAGCATGCCGAGGTACTGGAAGCCGCGGTGCAGGTTCCACCACAGGGGGTTGTCTAGCCGGTCTGGCCATCCCTGCCCGGGCAGGATCTTGAGGAAGCGCGCCGTGAGCACGCCGAGCGGCAGCAGGATGCCCCACGCCAGCACCATGGCGCGCGCATGCCAGGCCACGTGCGGCGCGATGGCGTGCTCGGTGGCGCCGCTCAACGGCAGCGCGAGCCACGCGACGATCGTTGCGAAGAGCGCCGGCATCGGCGACGCGCGGCCCTGGCCCGCCGCGATCAGGCGCCGCGGGTGGCGACGTCGATCGCGTACAGCGACGTCGAGGCGACGATGAACAGCGTGTTACGCGCCGTCCCGCCGAAGCAGAGGTTGCCGACCTTCTCCGGCACCGGGACCAGGGCGAGCGGGGTGCCGTCGGGATCGAGCACGTGCACGCCGTCGGCGGCGCTCGTCCATACGCGGCCGTCGACGTCCACGCGAAAGCCGTCGGGAACGCCGGGCGCGATGTCGGCGAAGATCCTCGCGTTGGCGAGCCGCGACCCGCCAACGACGTCGAAGACGTGGATGCAGTGCTGCGTGCCGTGGCCGGGCAGCGCCGCCGCGGTGTCGGACACGTACAGCAGCGACTCGTCGGGCGAGAAGGCGAGCCCGTTGGGGTGCTGCGGCACGTCGGTCACCGCCGTGAGCTCGCCGTTCGCGGGATCGAAACGGAACACGAGGCAATCGTCGAGCTCCGCTTCCCCGCCGTGGCCCTCCTCCGCGACGATCAGTCCATAGGGAGGATCGGTGAACCAGATCGTCCCGTCGGACTTGACCACGATGTCGTTGGGCGAGTTGAAGCGCTTGCCCTGATAGTGGTCGACGACGATCTCGCGCGGCCCGGGGTCGATGCCGGTGCGATACACCGCGCGCAGGCCGTGCGAGCAGTGCAGCACCCCGCCCGCCGCGTCGCGCGTGTGGCCGTTGGTGAACTCGACGCCCTGCTGCCACACAGTCATTCCGTCGCCTGCGGACCAGCGCAGGATGCGATCGTTCGGTATGTCGCTCCACAACAGCGATTGCGTCTCCTCGATCCACACCGGGCCTTCGCTCCAGCGGGCGCCGGTGGCGAGACGGCGCAAGGGGGAGGCTCCCGCGAAGAGCGGCGTGGCGCGTGCATCGTGAATCACGGGGCTGGCGAAATGCAGTGGGGCGGTCATGCGCGTTCCTCGTCGTTCAGTTTCGTCGTTCAGGCCATGCGCGTGGGACGGGGGCAGTCGTCGGCCAGCCGCGCCTGCTGGTCGGCCAGTGCCCACATCAGTTCGCCGCGCACGCGCGCGAGCGACGCGTCGTCGAAGCGATTGACAAGCTCGTGCGGATCGTCACGCAGGTCGTAGAGCTCGCCCCACGGCTGCCGGGCGTAGAGCGACAGGCGCCAGCGATCGGTGACGAGCGTGCGCACCCGCGGCACGCCGGCGAGACCCGGCAGCGCGCGGTGCCCCTCCTCTTCGACGAGCAGCGCGTCGCGCGTGGGTGCATCGGCCGACGCGAGCGTCGGGCCGAGATCCATGCCCTGGATGCCATGACAGGCGCTCACCCCCGCTCGCGCGAGCACCGTCGGGGCGAAGTCGATCGCGCTGGCGAGCTGGGCGCGGCGTCCCGGCGCGAGCGCGGGATCGCTCCACACGAACGGCATGCGGATCACGCTCGCGTAGTGCAGCGGTCCCTTGAACAGCAGGCCGTGATCGCCCATGAAGTCGCCGTGATCGCTCAGGAACACGACGACCGTATCGCGGGCGAAGCCCAGCCGGTCGAGCGCGTGCACCACGTCGCCCACCATCGCATCGATGCACGCGATGCTGCCGTAGTTGAGGGCGATCGCCTGCCTCGCCTCGTCGGCGGTGACGGCGATGGCGCGGCTGGAGCGAGCCGCGTTGCGCCGCCCCTGGGCGAGCTCCGCGTGCAGCGCGGTCTTGATCGGGTTGTCGTGCGGGCCGGCCGCGGCGAAGGACGGGGGCAATGCCACCTCGTCGGGCCGGTACGCATCGAACCAGCGCCCGGGCGGCGTGAAAGGATGATGCGGATCGGGAAACGAGCACTGCAGGTAGAACGGGGCATCGGCCGCGCGCGCCGCATGTTGCTCGAGCCACGCCACGGTGCGATCGCGGACGAACGCGCTCGGATAGTCCTCCTCGCGCAGCCCGGTACGCCACGCCTGGGGCGCCACCATCCCGCGCGTGGCGCCGGGCCGGTCGGGGCCGGTCACGGCCGCCTGCTCGACGCCGCGTGTCGCCAGCCACCGCGCGTAGTGCCCTCCCACCTCGTCGCCATGCTCGAGGCAAAGCTCGACGTGATCGAAGCCGTAGTAGGGCAGCGTGACCTCGTGCGCGGGATCGCGCCAGCGCGCCATGTCCTCCTGCTCGTAGGCAGGACCGTCGCGCAGGTCGCGAACGGCCTCGCCTGTGGGCAGCTTGTCCGCCGGCGACGCCCGCCACGCCGGAGCGTTGTCGGTCATGTTCTGCAAGTGGCACTTGCCGATGAGCGCGGTGCGCCAGCCGGCATCGCGCAGGAGGTCGACGTGCGTGACGGCCGACAACGGCAGCGGGATGCCGTTCATGCGAACTCCGGCCACCGACGGCATGCGCCCCGTGGCGAGCGCCGCGCGATTGGGCATGCACACCGGCGCCGCGACATGGAAGCGGTCGAACACCACGCCGCGCGCGGCAAGCGAGTCCACGTGCGGCGTGCGCACCACCGCGTTGCCGTAGCAACCCAGGTGGTCGGCGCGCTGCTGGTCGGTGACGAAGACGACGAAGTTCGGCCGCCGCGACGGCATCAGTTCGGATCGAGCTTGATCTCGGGCGCGAGCGCCTTGTAGCGGGCGATGTCGTTCCTGACCATGGTCGCGAGCGTGGCCGGATCGCCCGTCTCGACGACGATGCCCTGTGCGGTGAGCTTGTCCTGCACGTCCTTCATCGCAAGCACCTTGCGCACCTCCGTGTTGAGCTTCTGCACCACGGCAGGCGGCGTCTTGGCGGGCGCGAAGAGGCCGAACCATGTCTTCATGGCGACGCCGGGCAGCGTCTCGCTGGCGGTGGGCACGTCAGGCAGGACCTTGGAACGCGCCGACTGCGTGACCGCAATCGGCACCAGCTTGCCCGCCTTGATGTGCGGCAGCGCGGGCGCAATGCCGGAGAGCATGAAGTCGGTCTGTCCGCCGACCAAATCGGCGACCGCCGCCGCCCCGCCCTTGTACGGGACGTGGATCATCGACACGCCGGCCGCCTTCAGCAACTGCTCCATGAAGAGGTGGTTGGGCGTGCCCACCCCCGCCGAGCCGTAGGTCAGCGCGCCAGGTTTGGCCTTGGCCAGAGCGATCATCTCCTTCAACGTATGCACCTTGGTCTTGGGATTGGTGACGAGCACGAACTCGTTGAGGCCGAGCGGCGCGATGGCGGTGAAGTCGGTGGCCGGATCGTACGGCAGCGACTTGTAGACGATGGTGTTGATCGCCATCGTGCCGTCGTGTCCGATGGTCAGGGTGTAGCCGTCGGGCGCCGACTTGGCCACGGAGTCGATGCCCACCACGCCGCCTGCCCCGGGCTTATTGTCGACGATGACCGGCTGGCCGAGCGCGGCGCCGAGCTTCTCCGCGATGAGACGCGCGAGCACGTCCGGCGCGCTGCCCGCCACGGAGGCGACGACGATCTTGACGGGGCGATTGGGATAGTCCTGCGCCCACGACGCAGGGGCGAGGGTTGCAGCGGCGGCGACGGCGAGCCATCCCAACGCGCGGCCTGCAGTGCAGAACGACATGATTCCTCCTTTGATGATCTGCCCGGGTACACACCGGTCAACCACGAGTCGCGATCATCGCACGATGCACGGCGGCCGTGCCTCCTGCCTTGCGCTGACGCAAACCGCCCCAAAATCCGCGACTTAGGCTATAATGACGAGTCGGGCGGCCGTTTCCGGTCACCGCCCACCCAAAGCGCTCCGGCCGTTCCTGGCCATCACGGCCACCCCGAAGCGCCCTTCCCCAGCAACGTCTGTCTACGCTGCCTGGACCGGAAGCCGCGAATGCGGTAGGCCGCGCCAGGAGTGTTTCCAATGAGTGCCACGAGCTTCTCCGAGCTCGGCCTCCGCCCCGAGCTATTGCGGGCGGTGTCCGAGGCCGGCTACACCACGCCCACGCCCATCCAGGCGAAAGCCATTCCCGTCATCCTCGAAGGCAAGGACGTCATGGGCGGCGCCCAGACCGGCACCGGCAAGACGGCAGGATTCGCCCTGCCGATCCTGCACCGCCTGCTGCCGCAGGCCAACACCAGCCCGTCTCCCGCCCGCCATCCGGTGCGCGCGCTGATCCTCGCGCCCACGCGCGAGCTCGCGATCCAGGTCGAGGAGGCGGTCAAGGAATACGGCAAGCACACGGGGCTGCGCTCCACCTGCGTGTACGGCGGCGTCGACATCCGGCAGCAGTTGCCGATCGTGCGCGCCGGCATCGAGATCCTCGTGGCCACACCGGGCCGCCTGCTCGACCACGTCGAGCAGAAGAGCGTCAATCTGTCGCAGGTGGAGATCTTCGTCCTCGACGAGGCCGACCGCATGCTCGACATGGGCTTCATCCCCGACATCAAGCGCATCATGGCGCTGCTGCCCGCCACCGCGAAGCGCCAGAACCTGCTCTTCTCGGCGACCTTCAGCAACGAGATCAAGAAGCTCGCCGACCAGTTGCTGAACCAGCCCGAGCTGATCGAGGTCGCGCGCCGCAACACGGCGGCGGAGACGGTGGATCAGGGGGTCTACAAGGTGCCGCAGGACGCCAAGCGCGCGCTCCTCACCGAGATCGTGAAGTCGCGCGGCCTGCGGCAGGTGCTCTGCTTCATGCGCACCAAGCACGGCGCCTCGCGCCTCGCGCGCCAGCTCGAGCGCGACGGTCTCGACACCGCGGCGATCCACGGCGACAAGACACAGGGTGCACGCCTCGACGCGTTGCAAGCTTTCAAGGAGGCGAAGCTCGAGGTGCTGGTGGCCACCGACGTCGCCGCCCGCGGCCTCGACGTCGACGATCTGCCGCTGGTGGTGAACTACGAGCTGCCGCACGTTCCCGAGGACTACATCCACCGCATCGGCCGTACCGGCCGCGCCGGTGCGTCGGGCGAGGCCATCTCCTTCGTCGCGCCCGAGGAAGAGAAGTACCTCGCCGAGATCGAGAAGCTCATGAAGCGAAAGATCACGGTGCGTACGCAGGAGGGCTTCGATCCTGCCGAGGCGAGCGCCCGTGCCGCGGCGCCGCGCTCGCTCGACAAGCCCGCGCGACGCGGCGATGCCCAGCGCAGCGAGACCCGGCGGGGTGAGGCGCGCCGCGACGATGCACGTCGCGGCGGCGAGCAGCGGTCCCCGCGCGATCGCGAGCCTGCGCGCCGCGATGGAGCCGCCACGCCGCGCGCGGAGACCGGCCGCAGCCGCCGCGAACAGGAGCGGGAGGAAGCCTACGCGCGCAATCCGGATCAGCCGCTGCCGTCGCGCACGGGCACGTCGACCCCTGCCAATGCCACGCTGATGCGCAAGGAGGCCGGGCACGGCGCGCGCGGCAGCCGGACACGCCCGGTGCCGGCACTCCTCATGAAGCGCAAGGCCCCCGAGAAGCAGGACGCGTAGCAACGCTCGGCGGGTGCGGACTCGCCCGGCCCGTGCCGATCGGCGGGTCGGCACACGATGCCCCTTACGCAAGTGGCAGCACGTAGGACGGCTCATCGGATGGCTGCGCGGCGCGCACCTGCTCCGGCGACCGGAAGCCGGCGCGTCGCCGCGGCGAGTTGCCGCAGCGGCCGTCGCCGATTTGCGACGGCGGCATGTCGCAAGACGTTGCGTGCGTTGGCGACGCGTGACGGCGCGCTCCTCGCCGTGCGTCAATAACGCATGGCGGGGAAAAGACGTGCACGTCGTGTTCCGCAGCCGCCGGCGCGGGCACGGCCAGCGCCGCCGCGGCGGCGCTGGCCGTGGATCGTCGCGGCCGCCGCGGTCGCCGCGATCGCTGCGGGGGCCTTCGTAGCCTACGAGCGGCCCGTCCCCGTCGCGACCGAGGCGCGGCAGGCAGCGGCGCAGTTCGTCGGCAGCGCGGCCTGCGGCGAATGCCACGGCAAGCAGCGCGACGCGTGGCGCGGCTCGGATCACGACCTCGCGATGCAGGTAGCCGGCGCGAAGTCGGTCCTCGGCGACTTCGCCAACGCGAAGTTCGAAGGCGCCGGAACGACGACCACGTTCTTCACGCGCGGCGGCGAGTACTTCGTCGACACCGAAGGCCCCGACGGCAAGCGCGGCGAGTTCGCGGTCAAGTACACCTTCGGCGTTCGCCCGCTGCAGCAATACCTGATCGAGCTGCCGGGCGGACGCCTGCAGGCGTTGGGTGTGGCGTGGGATTCGCGACCCAAGGCCGGTGGCGGCCAGCGCTGGTTCCATCTGTACCCGTCGAGCAGGCTCGGGCCCGGCGATCCACTGCATTGGACGGGCATCGACCAGAACTGGAACTTCCAATGCTCCGAGTGCCACTCGACGAACCTGCGCAAGAACTTCGACGCGGCGCAGGGCGTTTTCCGTACCACTTGGTCGGAGATCAGCGTCGGCTGCGAGGCGTGCCACGGCGCGGGGTCCAATCACGTCGCCTGGGCGCGCAAGTCGGGTCGCGACGCGAGCGACGCGGGAAAAGGCTTCGCCGTGGCCCTCGACGAGCGCGAGGGCATGGCGTGGGCGTTTACGAGCGAAGCTACCACGGCGCACCGCAGCGTGCCGCGTACCACCTCGCGCGAGATCGACGTATGCGGCCGCTGCCACGCACGCGCGGCACGCTTCGCCGACGATGACGGCAGCGCTACCTCCTACGCCGACACGCACCGGCGCGCCACTCTCGCCGACGGCCTGTACTATCCCGACGGGCAGATGCGCGACGAGGTCTACAACTGGGGCTCGTTCCTGCAGAGCCGCATGCACGCGCAAGGCGTGACGTGCTCGGACTGCCACGATCCGCATTCGCTCCGGTTGCGCGCCGCGGGCAACGCAGTATGCACGCAGTGCCATCTCGCGAAGGCGTTCGACACGCCGGCGCACACGCATCACGCGCAGGGTGGGGCCGCCGCGCAGTGCCCGTCGTGCCACATGCCGACCACCACCTACATGGGAATCGACCCTCGACACGACCACTCGCTGCGCATTCCGCGGCCGGACCTGTCGGTTTCGCTCGGCGTGCCCAACGCCTGCAACGCGTGTCACAAGAACAAGTCCTCGCAATGGGCCGCCCAGGCGATGCGCACGCTCTGGGGCGCGGGCGCGATGCACGGCTACCAGCGCTTCGCCGACGCCTTCGCCGGCGCCGCATCGGGTGCGCCGAGCGCGCGCGGTAAGCTGCTCGCGCTCGTCGACGACCGCGAGCAGCCGGCGATCGTGCGTGCGAGCGCGCTCGAGCGGCTCGCCGCGTGGATGACGCCGACCGCCACCGACGCGGCAGCGCGCGCGCTCAACGATCCTGATCCTGTCGTGCGCACGGGGGCGGTGGTCGCGCTTGCGGGAGCCGACGCGCAGGCACGGCAGCGCTACCTGCCGCGCATGCTGCACGACGCGACCCGCGCCGTGCGCATGGAAGCGGCGAGCACGCTCGCGGGCCCCGGCGAGGCCGCGCTGACGCCGCAGGCGCGCGCCGAGCTCGCGAAGGCGCTCGGGGAGTACGTCGCCGCGCAGACCTACAACGCGGACCGGCCGGAGGCGCACGTCAACCTCGGCAACCTCTACTTGCGGCGCGGCGAGCCCGAGCGCGCCATCACCGCGTACCGCAAGGCGATCGCGATCGACCCCGCATTCGTGCCGGCTTACGCCAATCTCGCCGACCTGTATCGCGCGCGCGGCGCCGACGGCGAGGCGCAGGCTGTGCTGCGCGAAGGGATCGCGCGCAACCCCGGCGTCGCATCGCTGCACCACGGCCTCGGCCTCGCGCTCGTGCGCGGCAAGCGCGCGAACGACGCGCTTGCCGAACTCGCCGAGGCGACCCGGCTCGCGCCCGACGACGCGCGCTTCGCATACGTCTACGCGATCGGCTTGAACGACGCCGGCGAGTCCGCGAGATCGCTCGCCGCGCTCGAGGCGGCACACAGGAGGCACCCGTACGACCGCGACATCCTCGAGGCGCTGGCGGCCTACGCCGTGCGCGACCAGAAAACCGAAGCCGCGGTCGGCTACGCGAGAAAGCTGCGCGAGCTCGATCCAGAGAATCCGCGCTACGCGCAACTGCTGCGCGAGGTGTCGGCGTCGCGGTAAACCCCGCGCTCCGTCACGGGCTCGACGCGAGGGAGTCAGCCGAGGTAGAGGTGGGCCTTCGTGCCTCCAAGATCGCGTGCGAGGTCGCTCGCTGTCCCTCGCGGACGATGCCGCCGTCTTCGAGCACATAGTCGCCGTAGGCGCCTTCGACTGCGGCGCCGACATCCTGCTCGACCGGGCGGATGGTGACGCGTTCGCCCGAGATCGCCTCCGCTTCGCGCTTACGGCTCGATCAGCACCTTGCAATGCTCGTTCGGCTGCTGCAGGGTCGCGAACATGGCGGGGACCTCGTCGAGACCGACCGTGGCGGTGACGATGCCGGCGGTGCTCATGCGGCCGGTGGCGAGCATGCGCAGCACGAACGGGAAATCGGAGGGCTCGTAGGCGAGCACGAAGGTCATGGTGAGCCGCTTCATGGCGGCCGACAGCACGGTGAAC
>CAYTOT010000092.1:0-10197 GCA_964439475.1 uncultured Alcaligenaceae bacterium | reverse complement strand
GCGTTCCGAAAAGTACCCGTCAGCGTCAACATAATTTACGGATAGACTCTAAGCCCGCTCCCCCTGCGGCAACACCAGCGGCGCCGCCTCTGGCCCCCGCGGCTTCCCAAGGCACGCAAGACGGCGGGAGCGGTACGAAGTGATGGTCGGGTCGCTCTCGACGTAGCGGCCGAGCGCGGGGCTGTAGTGCATGGTGAACGCAATGTGAATGCGTAATGCAACCGACGAGCGGTAGGCTATTCCCGTTGAGGACCAACGGACAAACGGCCGAATGGCGCACGGAGCCCATGTGCTACTGCGGAGCGACTCCGCAACGAAAAAAGAGAGGGCCGAGTTCCCTCGGCCCTCTCTTTCACCAGCTCGTTGCTCTGCGTTGCTCTTCGGTTTCGCCTGCAATGCGCGCGTGCCGAGAGGCGGTTTCGCCATCGCCTGCGGGGGTGCCAACGCCAGCCGGCACCTCACAGTGCGTCAATTGGCCGCCCTTGGCCCCTCGCTAAGTCATTGATTTGACTATTTGGGCATCAGCTCCCAATTGGCGTTCGTGCGCCGTGAGGTCGAACGGGCGCGAACGGCGGGCAGGCGCTCCGCGCCGCATCGTCCGATCTGCCGGCGCGCCGTGTCCGCGAAGGACGCTGCCGCGCCCTACGGCCGGACCGCCTCGATCTGGATCACCAGGCGCACGCTGTCGGGAATCCCGGGTAGCCCGAAGCCCATGCCCCACCTGCTGCGGGCGATCGTGGTCTCGAAATCACCGCCGCAGGTGTCGCGCTTCGATCGCGGGTTCTGATAGCAATTGAACCGGGTGGCCTGGAGAACGACGTCGTGCGAGACACCCAGCAGCGTCAGCGTCCCGGCCACCGCGACGACCTTGCCGGCATCGAACGTGAAGGAACTGCTCTGGAACGTGACGACCGGAAACGCCGCCACGTTGAAGAAGTCCTTGGTGAGCAGATGCTCGTCGAACCCCTTCGAGCCGCTGTTGATCGACGCCGGGTCGATGCGGATGTCGGCCCGGCCCGTGTTGCTCGCCGGGTTCAGGACGACCGTGCCCAGCACCTTGTCGAAGCGTCCGCGAGTGGTGGAGGTTCCGTTGTGAACGACCTCGAACGTGACGAAGGTGTGGTCGGGTTCGACCTCGTAAGCGAGGTCCTGGGACCAGGCGTGGCCGGCCCACGCGCCCAGGGTCAGCAAGACTGCAACGAGATGTTTCGACATGAGAACGCTCCAGCAGGGGTTTCGATTCCGCCCGCTTCCGCGGGACGACGTGGTTGCACACGCTTCATTTCGGGTCCGCTGGCTCGGCCTGAAGAGGCGCGCCGAGCGAAACCTTGACCGTCGTCAAGCCGCCCCCTGCGCGGGTGATCGGCGAGCGCCCGCGTCACGCCCCGGTCGGCACCAGCGCGGGACCGGGCGAAGGCGCTCGCCGTCGATCACGCAAGCGATCCGCAGGTCGCCGTCGTCCGCCACTGAGGAGCAGCCCTCCCGCCGGGCAACGCGGTTCAGGCCGCTCGCGCCTCTCCCGCCTGCGCGTACGTACGCCCGTCGCGGATGTGATAGGTCCGGCGGAACGTCGGGATGATCTTCTCGTCGTGCGTGACGACGATGATCGCCGTTCCGAAGCGCTGCGCCATCTCGTTCAGGATGCGGATCACGGTCAGCGCACGCTCGCTGTCGAGTGGTGCCGTGGGCTCGTCGGCGAGGATGACCGGCGGCCGGTTGATCAACGCACGGGCGATCGCGACGCGCTGCTGTTCGCCGCCTGAAAGCTCCGACACCCGCGCCTTCGCGCGATGGCCGACATCGAGCGCGGCAAGCATCTCCCGGGCGAGTTCCCGCGCCTCGCCGTTGGGCGCGCCGGCCAGCATCGGCAGGACAGCGACGTTGTCGGTTGCATCGAGGAACGGGATCAGGTACGGCGCCTGGAACACGAAGCCGATGCGGTCGCGCCGCAACGCTCGCAGGTCGCCGACCTTCCAGCCGTCGTCGTAGATCGTGTCCCCGGCGAGCGCCATGCGCCCGGCGGTGGGTTCGATCACGGCGCCGAGGCACTTCAACAACGTGCTCTTGCCGGAGCCGCTGGGACCGATCAATCCCACGACCTCGCCGGCCTGCACGGTCATGTCCACGCCCTTCAGCGCGTCGACCGCCGCGTCGCCCGTCCCGTAGCGCTTGGTCAGGCCCCCGATCTGGATCGCCGGTTGCATCGCTAGCCGATCGCCGTCGCCGGATCCACGCGCAGTGCGGCGCGGATGGCGACGAGGCTCGCCAGCGCGCAGATCGCCAGCACCAGCACCGCACCGAGCGCAGCGTCGGCGGGAAGCAGCAGCACGTACTTGGGAAACACCGGTGCCCAGAGGGTCGCCGCGGTCTTGCCGACGACGAAGCCGATCGCGCCCAGGACGAGCGCCTGCTGCAGGATCATCCCGGCGATCGTGCGGTTGCGCGCGCCGATCAGCTTGAGCACCGCGATCTCGCGCACCTTGCTCAGGGTCATCGTGTAGATGATGAAGGCGACGATGGCGGCGCTGACTACGGCGAGGATGACGAGGAACATGAAGATCTGCCGCGCGGACGTGGCGATCAGTTTGGCGATGAGGATCTCTTCCATGTCGGCCCGCGTGTACGCCTCCAGGTGCTTCCAGCGCCGGATCTCGCCCGCCACGACGGCTTCGTCGGCGTGCGGCGCGAGCCGCAGCAGCACGACGTTCACGTTCCGGCTGCTGGCCTGGCTCGCCTGCACGGCTTCGAGCAGTCCGGGCACGCCAGGACGGTTGAGCGCCGGATTGGCGGCGGTGCGAGCGCGCTCGTTGTGGAGTGCATCGTTGTCCTTCACGAACTGCACTTCCTGCGCGTCGCGCAGGGGGATGAAGACCATGGGATCGCCTCCCGACGAGACCATGCGGCGGGTCAGGCCGACCACGGTGTACTCGTGGCGGCGGATACGGATTCGTTCGCCGATCCGGAAGCCGGTCCGAACGTCGGCGATCGCCTCGTAGTGCGAGCGGGTGATCGGACGCCCCGCCACGAGGTGGCCGGGCTCGCCGGGGCGTCCCGGCTCGAAGCCGACGAGCATGACCCGCACGTCACCCCCCGGGCGCGGGATCTGCATCGTCAGATAGGTGACGTTGCCGGCCTCGGCCACCCCCTTGAAGCCAAGCAGGGCGCGGTAGACGTCGTCGCGCACGCTGGAGGGCTCGGCGTAGGGCCCGAGCGTATCGCGCTGCACGACCCACAAGTCGGCGCCGCCGTTCTGGATCAGCACCCGTCCGTCGTCCACCAGGCCGCGATAGATGCCCGCCAGCGAGAGCGTCAGGCCGACGAGCAGGCCGAGTCCCAATCCGGTGAAGACGAACTTGCCCCAGCCGTGGCCGATATCGCGGCTGGCGAGATTGATCATGGACGCTCGCCGATGGTGCCGACGACCTTCACTCTCGAATCGGGCGTCAATGCCTGCTCGCTGTGCTCGACGACTTCATCGCCCACCGCCGGGCCGTCGAGGATCTGGCTGCGGCCGTCGAGCGTGGTGATGCCTACCTTCACCGGCCGGAAGGTGACGCGGCCCTCGGCGAGTTGCCATACACCGTCCAGTCGATTCCACCGCTTCACCGCGGCGGCCGGCACGAAGCGCGCACTCGGCAACTCGGCGGTGCGGATCGTCACCTCGACCAGTTCGCCGATCGACAGGTCGTCTGGACGGGTGGCGAGGCCGATGTTGACGATCCGCTCCTCGGTCACCGAATCGCTCACCCAGTCGACGCGCTGCACGTCTCCGCGCCAGGTACGTCCGGCGTCCGATCGCAGCACGATCTCGACGGGCTGACCCACGCGCACTCGCCCGGCCTGGCCCTGGTCGACGCGCGCCTTGACCCACAGGCTCGTGGGGTCGATGACCTGGACCACCGCCTGCCCGGCGACGATCGTGGTCCCGGGCTCGACGAGGCGTGCACTGACCACGCCATCGACAGGGCTCGTGAGGCGCGCCTGGGCGCGCAACTTGCCGATGCCTGCGACATCGGCCAACGCCCGTTCACGGTCACGCTGCGCAGCCGCCAGTTGTGCCGCGGCCGCATCCGCGGCTGCCTTCGCGGCATCGGCTTCGTGGCCCTTGGTATCGGTGGCTTCCTGACTGACGAAGCCCTGGCTGCGCAGTTCCGCGTAGCGGCCCGCGCTCGAACTGGCGAGCCGCGCACGACTCTGCGCTTCGACGACCTGCGCCTCCGCGGCGCGGACGCTGGCAGCGGCGCGCTCCGCGGCAAGCCGGCTGCTGGCGAGACGATCCTCGAGATCCACCGGATCGAGTTCGGCGAGCAACTGGCCCGCTTTGACCGCATCGCCCTGGTCGACCAGCACGCGCGCCACGCGGCTCGCCACGGTAGGGCCCAGCGCGTAGCTGCGCCGCGCCTCGATGGTGCCGATGCCGAAGGTGCTCGCCACGAGCCGTCCCTGTTCCACCTTGGCCAGCGTGACCCTGGCCGGCGCCAGCGGCCCCTGGCTCATGACGAGCCAGCCGAGCAGCAACGCGGCGCCGATGCCGAAGGCGGCGACGAGCACGGCCTTGCGGCCGAAGCGAAGGCTCACGACCGATGCCGCCGGTGGACGTCGCGAGCGGTTCCGTCACGAACGCGGCCACCGCGCGTTGCCGCGCAGGAACGCCGCCGGCACCCCCACGGCATTCGCCGCGACGCTACGGCTTGCCTGCCTTGACCGGACATGTGCTGAAACCCAGCAACGAATACAGCGCGCAGGATCCCATCACGCCGGTGAGCAACGGCACGATGCCGAGCCATCCCCACCAACCGATGCTGCCCGTCGCCGCCAGGGCGATCAGCGCTACGCCGATCGCGATGCGCAAGATCCGATCGATGCCGCCAACGTTGGTTTTCATGTGCAAGGCTCCTTTCTCGATGAATGATGAAGCGTGCGGCCGCACTCGCCGCGCGCATGGACAAGCGGCTCGCGCGGCCGGGGGCCGGCGATACGCATGAATCCTGGACTCAGTGGCAGAACATCGCCTTGATCGTGGTCATCAACGTTTCAACGTCCGGATTGTCGAGGCGGTAGTACAGGGTCTGCGACTCACGACGAAACGTCACCAGACCCTCGTCACGCATCTTCGCCAGGTGCTGCGACAGCGCGGAGGGACTGAGCGGGACCTGCTCGAGGATCGCGCCCACGGTCATTTCGCCGTACTCGATCAGCAGGCACAGCACCAGCATCCTTTGTTCGTTGCCGACCACGCGCAGCAGGGAGGCTGCCTGCGCCGCTCCTCCCCGAATGAACTGCCGGTCCTTCCTGTTCAATCCCACGTGCGCCATTTATTTAACAAATACTAATGTAACGTGTACTAATTTAGTATATGCTAATATCAAGACGTGCGCAAGGCGCGATGCTTGCAGGGCGCGATCTCGCAAGGAGAAAGGAGCGACGACCATGGAACGGGATATCCACGACGGTACGGGAGACGACTTGCCGCCGCAGCGGCTCAACCGGCGCCGGGCCTTCCTCCTGCTCGGTGCTGCCACTGCCGCAGGGACGCTGCTCAAGCCGGGTACCGTACGCGCGGCAGGCAAGGTCAAGACCTCGGCGCGCATCGTCATCGCGGGGGCCGGTGCGGCAGGGCTCGCGGCGGCCTCGCGCCTGTCGGAGGCGCTCGACGGCGCCAGGATCACGCTGATCGACGCGCGCAAGGAGCACTTCTATCAGCCCGGCTTCACGCTGGTGGGGGCAGGCATCAAGCCGGCGGGCTACGTGCAATCGGTCACCGCGGACTACGTGCCGGGGAGTGTGGAACTGGTCGAGGAGCGCGTGGCCGAGTTCGACCCGCAGGGCAACCGGGTCGTCACGGAAGCGGGCAAGGCCTACGCCTATGACTTCCTCGTCGTCGCGACGGGCATGAAGCTCGAGTACGGCCTGATCGAGGGGATGGACGAGAACCTGATCGGCAAGAACGGCATCGGCAGCATCTACCACAGTCCGGCAGGCGCGCTCGCCACCTGGCAGGCCATGTCGAACTTCGCGGACAACGGGGGCAGGGGCATCTTCCTGCGCCCCGCCACCGAGATGAAGTGCGCCGGCGCGCCGCTGAAGTACACGTTCATCACCGAGGACTACCTCACGCGGCGCGGCCGGCGGGGCAAGGCACAGGTCATCTACAACTCGAACAACAAGGTTCTGTTCAGCGTGCCCATCGTCTCGGAGAAGGTGCGCATGCTCTTCGAGGAGCGCGGCATCGAGGTCAACTACGACCGCGTGCTGAAGGCCATCGATCCGGGCAGGCGCATCGCCACCTTCACCACGCCGCAGGGAAACGAAGAACAGGGCTACGACTTCATCCACGTGATTCCACCGATGCGTGCGCCGGAAGCCATCCGGAAGAGTCCGCTGCCATGGCAGACCGGCGCGTGGGCTGCTGAGGGCTGGATGGAAGTCGACAAGGGGACGCTGCGTCATGTGCGCTATCCCAACGTGTTCGGTGTCGGCGACATCGCCGGCGTACCGAAGGGCAAGACCGCGGCCAGCGTGAAGTGGCAGGTTCCCGTGGCGATGGACCACCTGGTGGCCGAGATCGCGGGCAAGACCTCGAACGCCCTGTACACCGGCTACACCTCGTGTCCGCTGATCACGAGGCTGGGACGGGCGATGCTGGTGGAGTTCGATTACCGGAACAACCTGATGCCGTCGTTTCCGGGGGTGATCGCGCCGCTCGAGGAACTGTGGGTCAGCTGGGTCATGAAGACCATGGCGCTCAAGCCCACCTACATCAGCATGCTGCGCGGTCGCGCATAGGGATCCCAATCATGAACGAGCTCGATCCTGTCATCCTGCTGGCCGTCTTTCAGGAGATGCTGGGCCCGCTGCTGTGGGTGCTGCTGGTGGTCGCCCTGCTGGGCCTGACGGCATTCGCGGCCCTGGTGGCGCGTGAGAAGCGTCTCGTATCGCGCCGCCTGGTCTGGTCCGAGGCGCTGGGGATCGTCGGCGGAGCGCTTGCACTCGTGCTGATGGTCAAGGTGTCGTCGTCTGGGTTCACGGATGCCGGTGGCCCGGCCGACTGGCTCCTGATCGCCCTCGTGTTCGGGGCCGGGTTCGTCGGCGCGACCCTCCTGGTCTACACCGTGGCCGGGTGGTGGTCCGACTGGCGGCGATCCGCCAGGCCCGTCGCGGCTCGTTGAACCGCGAGGGCTCCGTGCCCATGCCCCTTGACCAGGGGCCGTACCGATGCCGCAGACGATCCCGACCGACGCGGCGGACACTCAACTCGAACGGCCGGCAAGGCCGGAAAGGAACCGACCATGCAAACCACTGACTTCGTCGCCACCGTCTTCGATGGCACCGGCAATCCCAACAAGGTCACCGTGACGTTCACGATGGCGCTGAACGCCCTGCAGAAGGGTCATACCGCAACCATCATCCTGATGGTGGAAGCGGTCGAACTGGGCAAGCCCGGGGCCACCGCGGGGATGGACATCGGCAAGCCGTTCGAGCCGGTGTCCGACCTGCTCGCCAGGTATCTCGAGAAGGGCGGCCGCATCGCCATCTGCGGCTCGTGCATGATCCACAACGGCCTGACGGCACAGCAGATGGATGCGCGCTTCGAGGTGATCACGGCGCCGGATGTCATCGACCTGCTGATGGGTGCGAAGGGTTCGTTGCAGGTGACGTGAGCGGCGCTTCGCCGCGGACAGGAGTGTGTGATGCCGTGGCTGCCGTACGGATCCGGGGCGCGGAAGCTCACCGACGCCGCAGCACGGCACGTGTTCAGGCAATCCGGTAGCGCTCCACCTTCTCCGGATCCCAGGCGAGGCCGATCCCCGGACGTTCGTCCATCGGCCAGCAGCCGTCCACGATCTTCACCGGTTCGCAGGCGATCGCGTCGGTCCAGTCGACGTACTCGAGCCAGTCGCAAGTGGGGGTCGCAGCGAGGAGTTGCGCGCTGATCTCGGGCATCAGGTGCGAGCTCATCGGCACGCCGCGGGCCTCGGCCACGCCCGCCGCCTGCATCCAGCCGCTGACGCCGCCGATGCGCGCGACATCGGGCATGACGAGGTCGCAGGCCTGTGCGTCCAGCGCCTGCAGCAGCGCCTTCGGCCCATCGAAGTTCTCGCCGAGTTGCAACGGCAGGTCGAGGGTGCGGGCGATCTCGGCATTGCCGGCGAGGTCGTCGTGGCGGATCGGCTCCTCCAGCCACGTCACGCCCTCCGCCTGCAGCGCGCGGCCTCGTGCCAGCGCCTCGATGCGCGAGAGCGCCTGGTTGTAGTCGACCAGAAAATCCACTGCATCAGGCAAGCGACGCCGTACCGCGCGGGTCACCGCGAGATCATCGGCGAGCGACGGATAGCCAAGCCGCAGCTTGACGGCCTGCATGCCGCCTTCGAGCAGCGCTTCGGCCTCGTCGGCGGCGGCACCGGGACTCATCAGCCCGAGTCCACAGGAGTTGTAGGCGCGCAGGGGGTGGGGCGTGCCTCCGAGCAGGCGCGCGAGCGGCTGGCCGGCGGCCACCGCCAGCGCATCCCACAAGGCGATGTCGAGGGCGGACAGCGCCATGCGCGCGATACCGGTGACGCCGAGCAGGGCGAAGCGGCGCTGAAGCCGGGCCGCGATGGCGAACGGCTCGACGCGTTCACCGCGCACCAGGTCGAATGCGTCATCGAGCACCGTCGCGATCGCCCGGGCGCCGCTGTGCCGGTAGCAGAACACGTAAGCGCGTCCCACGACGCCCTCGTGGGTCTGCACCTCGACCAGCAGCAGCGGCGCGACGCGCACCGTCGCCGCGCTGGTGCCGAGCACGTAGCGCATCGGCACCTCGACGGGCGTCGCGGCGATGCCCTGCAGCGTCAGGGCGGTAGAGCGCGTGGCGCTGCGGTCAGGCATTGGCGCCGCGGTCAGGCATTGCCGCTGCGCTCAGGCATTGCCGCCGCCGTCGACGTGCAACGCGAGGATGTCGGCAATGGCGCGGTTGAGCGGCGTCGGCACGCCCTTGGCCTGCCCAAGCTCGACGACCGCTCCGGCGAGCCAGCGCACCTCGAGCCGGTTGCCGCGCTGCAGGTCGTGGTGCATCGACGAGGTCATGTCGGGGGAGACGTCGTCGGCGAGCTGCAGGCGCGCCTCGGCATAGTCCTCCGGCAGCGCCACGCCGTGCGCGCGCCCGACGGCCACGACCTCGCGCATGACATCGAGCAGGAAGGCGCGCGTCTGCGGATTCGAGCGGATCGGGCCGATGGTCCGGCGGATCGTCGTGGTGGTCCCCGAAAGCGCCACCAGAAAGACGAACTTCTGCCAGATCTCGCGCACGATGTCCGGCGAGAGCTCGGCCTTGATGCCGCCGGCGAGGCAGGCTGCGAGCAAATCCTGGCCGCGTGGCGAGGCCGACCCGTCGAACTCGCCGAAGAGCAGGCGCTGCATCGGTCCCGTCTGGCGGATGACGCCGGGCGCCTCGATGGTGGTCGCCACGTAGCCGACGCCGCCCATCAACTGCCGCTCGTCGAAGGCGGCGCGCAGGGAGCGATCCTTGAGGACGCCGTTCTGGAACGAGATGACGACCGTGCCGGGCCCGACCATCGGCCGGATCTGCTCGATCGCCTGATCGGTGTCCCAGAGCTTCACGCAGAGCATGACCACATCGGCCGCACCGACCTCCCGCGGGTCGTCGGTAGCGCGAACGGTTCGGACGTGAATCGGTTCGGGTCCTTCGATCCGCAAGCCATCGCGGCGCATGGCCTCGAGGTGCTTGCCTCGGGCGATGAAGGCGACGTCGGCACGGCCACCCTCGACGAGGCGGGCTCCGAAGTAGCCACCGAGCCCTCCGGAACCCATGATCGCGATCTTCATAGCTTCCCCTTCGGTCTGGTTGCGGCGCGATGCCTCCCTACTGCTGCTGTCCGGCCCCGAAGTCCGAGAGCGTGAGCACGAGATCGTTGGACAGCGGGAATCCCTGCGCGAAGAGTCGCGCCTTCACGACCCGCTCGATCGCATCGCGATGCGTGTGCAACGCCGCCTCGACGGCCTGCGCCGTGGCGGTGGCGCCGCCGAGGAACATCTCGACGACTTTCCACTCGATGTCCACACGCAGCGTCTTTCCATCGACGCTGTAGAGCTGCTCCAGCGGAAAGCCGGACTGGACTCTCGGTTCTGCGGGCAACTTCTGGATATGCATGACGGCCTCCTGGACAGGCGTTCCGGATGCCACAGTGTAGTGGACCG
>CAYTOT010000091.1:0-10756 GCA_964439475.1 uncultured Alcaligenaceae bacterium | reverse complement strand
CTAGCAGTCGAGAAGGGGCCGGCGGGCAACCGCCGGCCCCTTTTTTCCTGGTCGCACCGCGCCATGCTCGCCATCCTCGCCGTCACCACGCCCATCTATCTCATCATGCTGGGCGGCTTCCTCGCCGTGCGGCTCGGGCTCTTCGTGGCGGCCGACATGCGCGTCCTCGGCCGCCTGGTGGTTTACTTCTGCCTCCCGGCACTGCTCTTCCGGACGATCGCGCAGCAGCCGTTGCGCGACGTGCTGAACGGAACCTACCTCGTGGCGTACGGGGTGGGCTCGCTCGTCGCGCTCCTTGGCCTGGTGGGCTACGGCGTTCTCGTGCTGCGCCGGCCGTTGCCACTCGCCGCGATGTTCGGCCTGGGCGCATCGTCGTCGAACAGCGGCTTCGTGGGTTATCCGGTGCTCGTGCAGCTCCTCGGCGCACCGGCGGGCGCCGCTCTCGCGCTCACGATGCTCGTCGAGAACCTCGTCACCATCCCGCTCTCGCTCGTGCTCGCCGACAGCACGCAAGGATCGGTGCGCAAGGTGCTCGCGGACTCGGCGCGCAACCTCGCGAGGAACCCGCTCGTCGTTTCCATCGTCGCCGGCTTTGCCTTCGCGCTCTTCGAGTGGAGGCTGCCGGACCCCGTTGCACGGACGCTGCAGATCGTCGCCACCGGCGCCACGCCGCTCGCGCTCTTCGTCGTGGGCGGCTCGCTCGTCGGCCTGAAGCTCGCGGGACAGCGCGGCGACATCGCCACCGTGGTCGCGGGGAAGCTGCTGCTGCATCCGCTCGCCGTGTTCGCGGTCCTCCTCGTGCTCCCGCCGCTCGACGCCGAGCTGCGTACCTGTGCGGTGGTCTTTGCCGCCATGCCCATGCTCTCGGTCTACCCGGTGCTCGCGCAGCGCTATGGCCAGGACAAGTTCTGCGCCGCCGTGCTGCTCTCCGCCACGGCGAGCTCGTTCGTGACGATCACGGCGCTCCTCTGGGGATTGCGCTCAGTCCTGGGCTGGCATGTGTGACGCCGCGATCCGGCACGCCGGCGCGTGGCCGCCCTGCACCCGGTCTCCGCGATCGGCACGGAACTTCCTCCTGCGCGCCGGTCCTACGACGGTCGCCCCCCTGGAGCTTCGGATGCATCGCCTCGTGGTCGCCCTTGCAGCGGGCGCGCTGTTCGCAACGGCAAGCGTCGCGCACGCACTCACGGAAACGACCGGCTCCGTCGCCGATTCGGCGCGCGTGATCGTCAAGCTCAGGCCCGATACCGCGCGGGCGGCCTCGACGCCTGTGGCATCGTCGGCGCTCGCCGCACCCGCCGTCTCGCCCTCGTCCTCGCCCTCGCCCTCCGCACTCGCGGCACGCGCGAGAGCCATCGGCCAGCGGCTCGGCGTGAACCTCGTCCCCGGTGCGGCCATCGGTGCCGACATGCTGGTCGTGACCGGCAGTGGGATCGACGCCCCCGCGCTCGCGGCGCGGCTCACGGCGCAAGGTGACGTCGAGTACGCGGTTCCCGATCGCCGGCGGCGCATTGTCGCGGCACCGTCAGATCCCCTCTACTCGAGCGGCGTGGGTGGAAGCGGTCCCGCCAGCGGCCAGTGGTACCTGCGCCCCAACGCCGGCGAGGTGACGTCCTCCATCGACGCGGAGACGGCGTGGGCGGTCACCACGGGCAGCAGCGCCATCGTGGTCGCGGTGCTCGATACGGGGGTGCGTTACGACCATCCGGACAATCGCTCCATCGCCTTCGGCGGGAACCTGCTTCCGGGCTACGACATGATCAGCGACGTCGCGATAGCCAACGATGGCGATGGCCGCGACGGCGATCCCTCCGACCCGGGCGATTGGCTGTCGGCCGCCGAGGTTACCCAGCGCGGCAGCGAGTTCTACCAGTGCGCGACCGGCGCCGTGGCGAGCTCGTGGCATGGTTCGCAGACGTCCGGCCTCATCGCCGCGACCACCGACAACGGCCTGGGCATGGCGAGCGTGGCGCGCGACGTGCGCGTCGTTCCCGTGCGAGTGATCGGCAAGTGCGGCGGCTTCGATTCCGACATCCTGGCGGGCATGCGGTGGGCCGCCGGACTGCCGGTTCCCGGCGCCACTTCGAATCCGTATCCGGCACGCGTGCTCAACATGAGTCTCGGCGGCGAGGGTAGCTGCGACGCCCCGTACGTCGACGTGATGCGCGAGCTCACCGCCGCCGGTGTGCTGGTGGTGGCCTCCGCCGGCAACGCGGCGGGACATGCGCTCGGTGCCCCCGCGGATTGTCCTGGCGTGGTCGCGGTGGGCGGGCTGCGCCATGTCGGCACCAAGGTCGGCTTCTCGAATCTCGGACCGGATGTCGCGCTGAGCGCGCCTGGCGGCAACTGCGTGAACGTCGCGGCAGGAGCGCCTTGCCTCTTTCCGATCCTCTCCACGACCAATGCCGGGCGGACCGTCCCGGCGGCGGCGTCGTATACGGACAGCTACGACTATGCCGTGGGGACGAGCTTCTCGGCACCCCTCGTGGCCGGCACCGCCGCGCTCGTGCTCTCGGCGCGTCCCGAGCTGCAACCCGAAGAGGTCACACGGATCCTGAAGGCCACGGCGCGTCCGTTTCCCGCCACGGGCGGGTCCGACCCGGCCGTCGTCGCCTGCACCGCGCCGCAGTACGACACGCGCGGGCAGCCGGTCGACCAGCTGGAGTGCTACTGCACCACGTCGACGTGCGGCGCCGGCATGCTCGACGCGGGTGCCGCGTTGCAGGCAGCGGCCGCGGGTGCACCCACGTCCGGCTACAACGTGCAGGGCCTGTGGTGGAACGCGCCGGCGGGCTCCGAGTCGGGGTGGGGAATCAACTTCGCACACCAGGGCGACGTGATCTTCGCCACCTGGTTCACCTACGACGCGGCCGGCAAGCCCTGGTGGCTCTCGATGACGGCGACGCGCACCGCCGCCAGCACCTATGCCGGCACCATCGTGCAAACGCGGGGGCGCGCCTTCACGGCGGTGCCCTTCGATTCGCGCCTGGTGACGCGCACCACGGTCGGCGATGGCGTGCTCACCTTCAGCGGCCCCGACGCCGGATCCTTCCGGTACACGGTGAACGGGAAGAGCCAGAGCAAGGCGATCACGCGCGAGGTCTACGGCACCATGCCGACGTGCAGCTTCGCGCTGCATCCGCCGCTCGCGAGCGTCGACAACTACCAGGACCTGTGGTGGGCGGCGCCGGCGGGCATCGAGTCGGGGTGGGGCGTGAACATCACGCAGCAGAGCGACATCGTCTTCGCGACGTGGTTCACCTACGATGCGACGGGCGCGCCCACCTGGCTGTCGGCTACCGCGACGAAGTCGGCATCCGGCGTCTACGCGGGCGCCCTCAACCGCACGTCGGGGCCCGCGTTCGATGCCGTGCCGTTCGATCCCGCGAAGGTGACCGTCACGCCGGTGGGAAGCGCGACCTTCACGTTCACCGACGGCAACACCGGCACCTTCGCGTACACGGTCGACGGCGTCTCGCAGAGCAAGCCCATCACGCGGCAGGTGTTCCGCACGCCCGGCACCGCCTGCAGGTGACGCCATGCGGGGGTGATGCGGCCGGGCCGCACCGGCACTGCGCGATGGCCCGGAGGCGCGCGCGTTCGCACGAACCGCGCTGGCAATGCCCGCTACGGCCGCCGGTGTCTTTAATATGCCGGGATGCGAACGAAGCTCCCGGTGCGGTGCGGGCCGCCTCAAGGCGGCAAGGTCGGGTTCCACGAGGCGCTCCCCGATGCGGCGGTGACGCTGTTCACGGATCGCCGCGCACGCGCTGACGGTGTTCGACGCGGGACTCCCGGCCGGGAGAAGGCGAAGCAGGCCGCGACCGATCCGCTGCGACGTCACCGGCGCGCCGCCGGCATCGCGCTCGCTGCTGCGTTGCTCGCCGCCTGTTCTCCCGATGCGCCACGCGGGTACCAGGGCTACATCGAGGGAGAGTTCGTCAGTGTCGCCTCGCCCATTGCGGGGCGGCTGGACCGGCTCGCGGTGAAGCGCGGCGACGAGGTGGTTGCAGGTGCGCCGCTCTACGTGCTCGAGGCCGCGAGCGAGAGGGCGGCGGAACAGCAGGCGGCCGAGCAGGTCAAGGCCGCCCAGGCGCAGCTCGCGGACTTGAGGCAAGGCCGCCGGATTCCCGAGCAGGACGTCGTCAAGGCCGAGCTGGCGCGTGCGGACGTCGACCTTAAGCGGCTCGCGACGCAGCTCGCGCGCGACGAGGCGCAGCTGTCGATCGGCGGCATCGCGCGCGCCCAGCTCGACGACACGCGCGCGGCGCATGCGGCCGCGCAGGCACGCGTGGCGCAGCTCACGAGCGAGCTTGCCGTCGCCCGGCTGCCGAGCCGCGCCGATCAGGTCAAGGCGCAGGCGGCGCAGGTCGAGGCGGCACGGGCCGCCCTCGCACAGGCCGCGTGGCGCCTCGACCAGAAGTCCGTGCTCGCCACGCAGGCGGGCCGGGTGTACGACACGCTCTACCGCGAAGGCGAGTGGGTCGCGGCAGGCGGTCCCGTGGTGCGCATGCTGCCTCCCGCCAACGTCAAGGTGCGCTTCTTCGTGCCGCAGGATCTGGTGGGATCCCTCGCCGTGGGCCGCGCGCTGGTCATCCGCTGCGACGGATGCGCGTCCGACGTTCCCGCGGCGATCACCTTCGTCTCGAACCAGGCCGAGTTCACGCCGCCGGTCATCTACAGCAACGAGACGCGCAGCAAGCTCGTGTTCATGGTCGAGGCGCGTCCCGCGGTGACGGATGCGCCGAAACTGCACCCGGGCCAGCCCGTGGCCGTGTTCCTGCGGTGAGCGTCCCCGGCGCTCCCGCTGACGGATCGGCGGCGGCGGGCGTGCTGCCGGCGCGGGGGCCGGCGCCCATGGCGCCGCCGGCCCCCATCGACGACCTCGTGATCGACGTGCACGGGCTCGACAAGTCCTTCGGCCACAAGCGCGTCGTGGCCGGCCTGTCCATGCAGGTGCGCCGTGGCGAGATCTTCGGCTTCCTCGGTCCCAACGGCAGCGGCAAGACGACATCGATCCGCCTCATGTGCGGCCTCCTCACCCCCGACGGCGGTTCGGGTACCTGCCTCGGCTACGACATCCGCAGGCAGTCCGCCGCGATCAAGCGCAACGTCGGCTACATGACCCAGCGCTTCTCCTTCTGGGACGACCTCACCATCCGCGAGAACCTCGACTTCGTGGGCCGCGTGTACCGCATGGAAGACCGCGCTGCTGCCGTCGAGCGCGCGCTGCGCGGCCTCGGCCTTCAAAGCCGCGCGCACCAGCTCACGGGCACGCTGTCCGGCGGCTGGAAGCAGCGCCTCGCGCTCTCCGCCTGCATGCTGCACCGGCCGCGGCTGCTGCTGCTCGACGAGCCCACCGCGGGCGTGGATCCGAATGCGCGACGCGAGTTCTGGGAGGAGTTGCATCGCCTCGCCGCGCAGGGAATCTCCGTGCTCGTCAGCACGCACTACATGGACGAGGCGGCACGTTGCCACAAGCTCGCATACATCGCGTATGGCAGGCTGCTTGCGCAGGGTACCGCCGCGGAGATCGTCGCCGCCCAGGGCCTCACGACCATCGAGGTACGGGGCCCGGACCTCGCCGCGCTCGGCGAGCGGTTGCGCGGCATGCCCGGCGTCGAGCAGACGGCGGCGTTCGGCGACACCCTGCACGTGACCGGGCGCGATGCCGCGGCGCTCGCACGCGGGGTCGACACCGCGACGCACGGCGGCAGCGGCTACCGCCTGGAGCAGGTGGAGACCGGGCTCGAGGACGTCTTCATCCATCTCATGCAGGGCGCCGCCGACAACTGGGCGCCGTCGGGCAAAGCGCAAGGCGGCGACCGGTGAGCGCGCGGGACGCCGCGGAGGCCCCGCAGCGCTGGTTCTCGCCCGCCCGCTGGTGGGCCATGGTCACCAAGGAGTTCCTGCAGTTGCGCCGCGATCGCGTGACCTTCGCGATGATCGTGGGCATCCCGATCATCCAGCTCACGCTCTTCGGGTACGCCATCAACACCGATCCCAAGCACATGCCCACCGCGCTCATCGTGGGCGATCGCAGCGAGTTCACCCGCTCGTTCGTGGCGGCGATGCGCAACTCCGAGTACTTCCGCATCACGGGCGAGCTCGCCGACGAGGAGGCCGGGCGCCGCGCGCTGGCGCAGGGCACCGCGCAGTTCGTGCTGAGCATCCCTCCGGACTTCACCGGGCGGCTGCTGCGCGGCGAGCGCCCGTCGCTGCTGCTCGAGGCGGACGCTTCCGATCCCACCGCCACGGGCGCGGCGCTCGCCGCCTCGGCGCAGCTCGTCGCCTCGGTGGCGCGCAAGGATCTGACCGGACCGTACGCCGGCCTCGCCGCGCCGGAACCGCCGTTCGACGTCGTCGTGCATCGCCTCTACAACCCCGAGTCCATCACCCAGTACAACATCGTGCCGGGCCTCATGGGGGTCATTCTCACGATGACGCTCGTGATGATGACCGGGCTCGCCATCACGCGCGAGCGCGAGCGCGGCACGATGGAGAACATGCTCGCCATGCCCGTCACGCCGCTCGAGGTGATGACGGGCAAGATCGTGCCGTACGTCGCGATCGGGCTCGTGCAGGCGACGATCATCGTGCTCGCCGCGTACTACGTGTTCGACGTGCCGTTCGTGGGCGGTGTCGTCGCGCTGTACGTCGCGGCGCTTCTCTTCATCGCCTGCCAGCTGACCGTGGGCATCACGCTCTCGTCACTCGCCGCCAACCAGCTGCAGGCGATGCAGCTCACCTTCTTCTACTTCCTGCCCAACATCCTGCTCTCGGGCTTCATGTTCCCGTTCCGCGGGATGCCGGACTGGGCGCAGTGGATCGGCAGCGTGCTGCCGCTCACCTACTTCAACCGCATCGTGCGCGGCATACTGCTCAAGGGCAACGACTGGCCGGACCTGTGGCCCGACCTGTGGCCCCTCGTGGCATTCGCGCTGGTGGTGATGGCGATCGCGGTGCGCTTCTACCGTCGCACGCTCGACTAGGGCCCGGGCCGTGCGATCCACCTGCGTCCACGACGTGAACGAGGCCCGGGGGAGGCGGCCATGCGCGGACTTCTGATCGCCTGCTGTGGGCTCGTCGTGGCCGGTTGCACCGTGGGTCCCGACTTTCGCCCCCCCGAGGCTCCGGCGGTCGATCACTACGTGCCGGGCGAGCCGCCGGCAACGTCGGGCATGCCGCTCCTGGCACGCGATCGGGCACCACCGGAGCGATGGTGGACGACGTTCCGCTGCCCCGCGCTCGACGAGCTCGTGGAGCGCGCGCTGCGCGGCAGTCCCACGCTCGACGAGGCGCGAGCGCGCGTCACGCAGGCGCGCGAGCTGCACGACGCCCGTGCGGGCGGTACGCGCTATCCGGGCGTGGATCTTGTGGCCGGCGCCGAGCGCCAGCGCGTGGATCCCGCGACCGTGGGCTTTCCGCAGGCGCCGAACCCCGGTCCGTTCAACGTGTTCAGCCTCGGTGCGACGGTACGTTACGACTTCGACATCTTCGGCGGGACGCGGCGCGAGCTCGAGCGGCTCGCGGCCGAGGTCGACTATCGCGCCTACGAGCTCGACGCGGCGCGGCTCACGCTCGCGGGCAGCGTGGTGGCCGTGGTCGTGCAGCGGGCGACCTCCGCGGCGACGCTCGAGGCGACGCAAGCCATCCTGGCGATCCAGCGCCGCGAGCTCGCGATCACCGAGGAGCGCTACCGGCTGGGCGGCGTGGCCTGGGTCGAGGTGCAGAACCAGCGCGCGCTGGTGGCGCAGACCGAGGCCGGGGTGCCGCCGCTGCGCGCCGGGGTGGAGATCGGCGGCCATCGCCTCGCCGTGCTCATGGGCGAGCCGCCCGCGACGGCGAGCGTTCCGCTGGTGCGGCTCGACGAGCTGCGCGTCCCGGCGGAGGTGCCGCTGCAGGTGCCCGCCGCCCTCGTCCGCACGCGCCCGGACATTCGCGCGAGCGAGGCGCTCCTGCACAAGGCGAGCGCCGACGTGGGGGTCGCCACTGCCGACCTGTACCCGAAGCTCGTGATCTCGGGCGGCTTCTCCACGGGCCAGCTTGCGCTGGCCGATCTCTTCGGCAACGGCATCAACCTGTGGAACATCGGCATCAACCTCGCCCAGCCGCTGCTGCGCGGCGGGGAGCTCAAGGCGCGCAAGCGGGCCGCCGAAGCGGCCTACGCCCAGGCGCTCGGGGCCTATCGCCAGACGGTCCTCCTGTCGTTCGCCAACGTGGCCGACATCCTGCGCGAGCTCGAGTCCGCCACGCAGGCACTCGGGGCGAGGAACGAGCAGTCGGCCCGGGCCGACGACGCGTGGCGGATCACGCGCGAGCGATACCGTCTGGGCGGCGTCAGCGAGATCGCCTTCCTCGATGCCGAGCGGCAGCGCCTGGCGGCCGAAGTGGCGCGGCTTGGCGCGGAGGGGGCGCGACTGTCGAGTGTCGGTGCGCTTTGGCAGGCCATGGGCGTCCTGCCGCCGGACGGCAGCGACAGGTCCGCGGCGGCGGCGCGCTGATCGCGGGCACCGGCGCCACCCACGGGGGCGCCTTGTGGGGCGTGACTGCTATTGACACTGGCTCCGACCGCGGCCTACAATCGCAGTCTTTTCGCCCTCCCGGCATGCCGGCGTTCCTCGAACGGCACCCGGATGGCGCGACGCGAACCAGGCGCGCGACGGCATGCCCTCCGGCATGCCCGGTCGGCCGAGGCGCGGAAGTACCCACCGAGCATCGATCGAGACCATCCCGTGCATCACGGCCGGGGTGCACGACGGGCGCATGGCCCGGAGCGGTGGCGAAAGCAGTCGGCAGGAAAGTACCGAGCAACACCAGCGGAACGCGATTCGCAAAGCAGCAGTTTCGCGAAGCCCACCAGGCCTTTGCGGCGATGCCCTCAGAAGCGTCGTCGCACGAAACGGACAATCAGGATGCCAACGATCAATCAGCTCGTGCGGAAGGGCCGCAAGCCCGTCGTGTCGAAAAGCAAGGTGCCGGCGCTCCAGCAGAGCCCCCAGAAGCGCGGCGTGTGCACCCGCGTGTACACCACCACGCCCAAGAAGCCGAACTCGGCGCTGCGCAAGGTCGCCAAGGTGCGCCTCACGAACGGTTTCGAGGTCATCAGCTACATCGGCGGCGAAGGCCACAACCTGCAGGAGCACTCGGTGGTGCTCATTCGCGGCGGCCGCGTCAAGGACCTCCCCGGCGTGCGCTACCACATGGTGCGCGGCGCCCTCGACACCGCCGGCGTCAAGGACCGCAAGCAGGCCCGCTCGAAGTACGGCGCCAAGCGTCCCAAGGCGGCTTAATCAGCATTCGATAAGAGGCATCCATGCCACGTCGCAGAGAAGTCCCCAAGCGGGAAATCCTCCCCGATCCCAAGTTCGCGAACACCGACGTCGCCAAGTTCATCAACGTGCTGATGGACAGCGGCAAGAAGTCGGTCGCCGAGCGCATCATCTACGGCGCGTTCGAGTCGATCACCAAGAAGGGCGGCAAGGATCCGCTCGAGGTGTTCAACCAGGCGCTGCAGAACTCGCGGCCGATGGTCGAGGTCAAGAGCCGCCGCGTGGGCGGCGCCAACTTCCAGGTGCCGGTCGAGGTGCGCCCCGTGCGGCGCACGGCGCTCGCCATGCGCTGGCTGCGCGAGGCCGCCCGCAAGCGCGGCGAGAAGTCGATGGGCCAGCGTCTGGCGGCGGAGCTCCTCGAAGCCTCCGAGGGCCGCGGGGGCGCGGTCAAGAAGCGCGAGGAAGTCCACCGCATGGCCGAAGCCAACAAGGCATTCAGCCACTTCCGCTTCTAGAAGAACGACAACCTGCGGGAACGGCTCCCTTACCCGAGACGCGCGGATCGCCCGTCTCGACTTTGTGACCGGGCCAATGGCCGCATTTCATGCGCCGCCCCGCAAAGAACCGAGCTTTGCAGAGAACATGCCACGAACCACTCCGATCGAACGGTATCGCAACATCGGCATCAGCGCCCACATCGATGCCGGCAAGACCACGACCACCGAGCGCATCCTGTTCTATACCGGGGTATCGCACAAGCTCGGCGAAGTTCATGACGGCGCCGCCATCATGGACTGGATGGAGCAGGAGCGCGAGCGCGGCATCACCATCACCTCCACGGCGACCACCTGCTTCTGGAAGGGGATGGACGGCAGCTACCCCGAGCATCGCATCAACATCATCGACACGCCGGGGCACGTCGACTTCACGATCGAGGTGGAGCGCTCGATGCGCGTCCTCGACGGCGCGTGCATGGTGTACGACTCCGTGGGCGGCGTGCAGCCGCAGTCGGAGACGGTGTGGCGGCAGGCCAACAAGTACCAGGTGCCGCGCCTCGCCTTCGTGAACAAGATGGACCGGGTCGGCGCCAACTTCTTCAAGGTGCACGACCAGATGCGGTCGCGCCTCAAGGCCAACCCGATCCCGATCCAGGTGCCCATCGGCGCCGAGGACAAGTTCGAGGGCGTGGTCGACCTCGTCCGCATGAAGGCGATCTACTGGGACGACGCGACGCAGGGCGTGAAGTTCGCGGAGCGCGACATCCCCGCCGGCCTCGTCGACACCTGCAAGGAGTGGCGCGAGAAGATGGTGGAGAGCGCCGCCGAGGCCGACGAGGAGGTGATGAACAAGTACCTCGAGTCGGGCGAGCTGTCGGCGGCCGAGATCAAGACCGCGCTGCGCAAGCGCACGATCGCGGGCGAGATCGTCCCGATGCTGTGCGGCTCCGCGTTCAAGAACAAGGGCGTGCAGGCGATGCTCGATGC
>CAYTOT010000090.1:0-11847 GCA_964439475.1 uncultured Alcaligenaceae bacterium | reverse complement strand
GCGTTCCGAAAAGTACCCGTCAGCGTCAACATAATTTACGGATAGACTCTAAGGGATGTGGCTTGCGCGACCAGCATGCTCACGCGGAAGGGGCGTCCCGAAGCGCCCAAGACTCTTCCCGCATCCTTTCGCCGGCGAATGCCAGCACCGCGAGAATGTCGTCGCGCGTCAATTGTGGATAGGACTGCAGCACCATCTCGTGCGTCCAACCCTGCGCCAGCCAGCCAAGGATCAGTTCAACCGACACCCGCGTGCCCCTGACTGCGGGCTTGCCGACGAGAATATCAGGATCGCAGACGATGCGGTCTCGCCAGTCCATGTTCAGACACCTCCGCGTGAGGATCACAGTCGGAGTCGCCGCGATGCTCTCCACGAGGCCAGGCGACGGGCCATCGAACACGGCTCGGCATGTCATCGAAGTCGCGCGCCGCAAAGGCGACCCCGGCGCGCAAGGATGGAATCCCTACCTCTCGTCCACCTTGTACTCGACGTACGCCTTGTCGCGCACCTGCCGCGTGAATTCGGCGAACTGTTCGTCGGACTTGCGCGCGCGGATCGCCTGGCGCGCGACCTCGCGGCGCCGTTCCTTGGTCACGTCCTGCGTGCGCCGCCCCTCGACGAGGATCAGGTGCCAGCCGAACGGCGAGCGCACCGGTGCGGAGAGCTCGTCGATCTTGAGTCTGTTCATCGCCTCCTCGAAGGCGGGCACGGTGTCGCCAGGATTGATCCACCCGAGATCGCCACCCTTCGCCGACGACGCGTCCTCGGAATTGACGCGCGCCTGATCCGCGAACGTGGCGCCGGTCACGATCCGCTCACGGATGCGATCGATCTTGGCCTTGCCCTCGACCTCCGACGTGGTCTCGTTGACGCGCACGAGGATGTGCCGCACGTGCGTCTGGTCCACGATCGTCGGCTGGTTGCGGCTGCGCGAGTCGTTCAGCTTCACGATATGGAAGCCGCCCGGGCTGCGCAGCACGTCCGAGACCTCACCCTTCTTCATGCTCTTCAGCACGTCGACGAACACGGTGGGCAGGCGCGCCGGCGTGCGCCAGCCCAGGTCACCGCCGCTGCTCGCGTCCTGCGAATCGGAGAACTGCGCCGCGATCTCGCGGAAGTCGCGCCCCGAGCGGATGAGTGCGAGCGCCTCGTCGGCGCGGCGCTTCCGCGCCTCGATCTGGTCCGGTGTCGCCTGCTCGGGGACACCCACCATGATGTGCGCGAGCTGGTACTCGGTCTCGCCCCCGGCCTGCGCATCGACGGTGGCGAGATAGTTGTCGACCTCCGCCTCCGACACCTGCACCTTGCTGTCGACCTCGCGCTCGCGCAGGCGCTGCACGGTGATCTCGCGGCGGATGTCCTCGCGGTACTTGGCATACGACACCTTCTCGCGATCCAGCGCGCGCTTCAGTTCCTCGGGCGTGATCTTGTTCTCCTGCGCGATGCGCAGGATCGTGCGCTCGACCATGGTGTCGTCCACGCGCACGCCGTTCTCCTTGGCGTACTGCTGGATCGCGCGATCGATGATGAGGCGTTCCAGGAGCTGCGCCTCGAAGATGTCGTTCGGCGGCGGCTTCACCTTCGACGCGCTCATCTGCGCCAGCACGATGCGCTTCTGCTCGTCGAGCTCGTATTGCGTGAGCGCCTCGTCGTTCACCACGGCGATCACGCGATCGAGGGGTACCGTGGCATTGGCGGGACGCGCCGGCGCCGGACGCGCCTGCGGAGGCCCGGCCGGTGCGGCGCGAGGCGCATTCGCGGGCCGCGCCCCCGGCACCTCGATCCCGGGCGACATGGGCTGCGCGGACGCAGGCAGGGCAACGCCGAGCGCGATCAGGAACGTGCCGGCAAGGCGAAGGAATGTCGAATTCATCTCGTGCTACCTCAGAACTCGGGCAGGGGGTCGAAGCTGCGATCGCGCCGGTTGAGCGCGGGATCGTTCGAGCGGAGATATCCGGGAACGGTCCGGCGCAGGAGCTCGAGAGGGCTCGTGCCGACGCGCGCCAGGCCGTTGAGCTCGAGTTGGACGAAGATCGAGTTGGTGCGCGTTTCCGTGGTGGTCGTCAATTGTTGTCCGACGACGCGCAGCGCCCAGCACCCTCCATTGTACTCCAGACCGACCACCGCCTCCAATGTCTTGCGGTCGGGGAAGGAATAGTTCCAGGCTCCGACGAGCGTCCAGTTCTCCGACAGCGGCCACTGCCCCGACAGGTACGTCTGCTGAAGTTCCGACTGACCGCCGACCTGGTCGACGAGTTCCCGCGAATAGCGGTAAACGAGGCTCAGCACCTTCCCGGGCGCGGGGTTGTACCGGGTGCCGACGTTGAAGCGCTCGACCTGCGAGCTGCCGAAGTCGTACTGCATGAGGCCGATGAGCGACCATGCGTCGGACAATCGCCCCTCTGCGGCGGCCAGGAAGTCCGATGATCCCGCCTTCTGAGGCGTGGTCCCGGGCAGGTAGACCTCCTGGTCATCGAAGTAGAAGCGCTGCCCGATCGCCACGCGCATCCGCTCGGCGCCGGTCGCCGGGTCGAGCAGGCGCGACGTGACCGCCAGCGCGAGCTGGTTCGTGTCGCCCACGCGATCGCCGCCGATGAAACGGTTCTCGCTGAAGAGCTGCGTGAAGTTGAAGTCGTCCTGCACCGTGTCGAAGATCGGCAGCGGATTCTGGTTGCGAAACGGGATATAGGTGTACATCGCGCGCGGCTCGAGCGTCTGCACGAAGCTGCGGTCGAAGAGCGTGAGGTCACGCTCGAACACGAGACCGCCGTCGAGGCTCGTGACCGGCACCGTGACATCCGCGCGCCGGCCCGGCACGCCCGGGGTCGGCTCGTCGAGCTGGTACTGCCATGCCGCGAGACCTGCATGCGCCGTCACGAACCAGGCGTTGCCCTGCGCATTCCAGCGCACCGACGGATAGATCGAGCCACGGTCGCCCGTGGGAGTGAGCGCGTCCTGCGCGAAGCGCACGTACTCGGCGGTGCCGCTCCACGTGAGGCCCAGCCAATCGGTGTCGGAGAGCGCCGCCTTGACCTGCGGCAGCATGTTGTACGGCGGAATCACCGCCGCCTCCGGATTGGGGTCCTGCAGCGTCTGGAACGACAGGGTACGCACGAGCATCGACCACGGACCATAGGTGGCATTGAGGCCCGCTTCGCCGGGTAGCGTGCGCTGCGACGTGACGGCGATGCGGTCCGCGAAATCGGCGAGGTACGTCGAATCCGACACCCGGTTGAGGTTCACGTAGCCCGAGAGCCACGGGGTGAGGCGCTGGTTGTGCTTCCACGAAATCGCCCAGCGCGTCTCCTCGGCGATCCGGTCGTAGGGAACGACCTCGCCGAGGATCTCCCCCGCCGCCGGCTCGAAGAGGTAGCGTCCCTCCGCTCCCACCATCAGGCCGCGACGCGTCATGACGCGGGGCGTCAGCGTGAGGTCGTAGTTCGGCGCGAGGTTGAAGTAGTACGGGGTGGCGACCTCGAAGCCGCGGATCTGCGTGGAACCCACCGTCGGCGTGAGGAAGCCCGACTTCCGCTCGTTCGACAGCGGGAACTCGAGCCACGGCGTGTAGAGCACCGGCGCGCCAAGGAAGTGCACGCTGGCCCCGCGCGCGGTGCCGACCTTGCGCAACTTGTCGACCTCGATCTCGTCTGCGCGCAGGTACCAGTCGTTGTTCGGCGCCACGCAGGTCGTGTACTGCGCCCGCGACGCCTCGTACATGTCGGGGCCCGCGAAGCGGATCTCGCTCGCCTCGCCACGCGAGGCATTCTCGGAGATGAAGAAGCGCGGCTGGTCGAAGAAGCCTATCTCGCGGCTGAACTGGAACTTGGCCTCGGGACCGGAGATCCAGTCGCGGCCGTTGCGCAGCGTGACGTCGCCCTTCGCCCAGACCTCGTCGTTGGGAATGTTGAACTGCAGCCAGTCGGCAAGCACGGTCTCGTGCCGCGTGCGCAGCTCGACGTTGCCCGACGCCTCGACGAGCTTGTCGGCATTGCCCTCCAGCCGATCGGCGCGCAGGAACACGGCGCCGCGCGTCTCGGAGGTGGCCGTCATGCCGCGGTCCGCTGCCGCGGGCTGGGGGAGTGGCGGCAAGGCGGCGCCCATCGCATCGCTCACGTTGGCCTGCGTCGCATCGGAGGACGGCGAGATGTCCGCCTCCGGTGCGCCGCGGCGCGGCGGCTGGGCGATCTCCCGCGCCATCTTGAGCTTCGCGTCCTGCGCAACGGCCTGCGTGGCGGTCGCGACGGACACAACGACCGCTGCCAGCATCAGCGGACCGGAACGGGTGCGGGGATTCCTCACAGGCAACTGCGGGCGGTTTGCTAGAATCGCGTCCTTCGAAGGTAGCGCGCATTCTAGTGCATGCACGCCGCGGGCCGCGCCGGTCGCCATGGGACGACGGACTCGCCTCCGACGCTTGCTCGCGCACCGCTCGCACGCCGCGTCGACAGCGCCCCGCCTCCACCCGTCCGTTCCACGCCGCATCCGCGCACATCGATTCCCGCGCATCACCGTCCATGGCCGCACGCGAGGTTACCCCCGATCCCCGGTGCGACGAGCTCGCCGCGTGGCTGCGCGCGGTGCCCGGCCTGCCGCCGTTCACGCTCGCGCCAGCCTCCGCCGACGCGAGTTTTCGCCGCTACTTCCGCCTCAGCCTCGCCTTTCCCAGTGCCGGCGGCGCCGCCACGCTGATCGCGATGGACGCGCCGCCGCCGATGGAGAACTGCCGGCCCTTCGTGCATGTCGCGGGACTCCTGCACGAGGCGCGCGTGCACGCGCCCGCCATCCATGCGCAGGACATCGAGCGCGGTTTCCTGCTGCTCGAGGATCTCGGCGACACGACCTACCTCACCGCCCTGCGGACCGGCGATGCGCATGCGCTCTACCTCGACGCGATCGATGCGCTCGTGCGCTTCCAGGCGATCTCGCGCGACGGCGAGCTCGCGCCCTACGACCGTGCGCTGCTGCGTCGCGAGCTCGACCTCTTCCCCGAGTGGTACGTGGCACGTCACGTGGGCCACGCGCTCTCGCCCAAACAGCGTGAGGCGCTCGACGGCGTCTTCGCAACGATCCTCGCCAACAACCTCTCGCAGCCGCGCGTGTTCGTGCACCGCGACTATCACTCACGCAACCTCATGGTCGTCGCGAACGGCGATCCGGGCGTGATCGACTTCCAGGACGCGGTGTACGGCCCGGTCACCTACGATCTGGCCTCGCTCCTGCGCGACGCGTACATCGAGTGGGACGAGGAGCGCCAGATCGACTGGGCGGTGCGCTACTGGGAGCGGGCGCGCGCCGCGGGCATTCCCGTCGGCGGCGATTTCGGTGCCTTCTGGCGCGACTTCGAGTGGATGGGCGTGCAGCGGCAGGTGAAGGTGCTCGGCATTTTCGCGCGCCTCGCGCACCGCGACGGCAAGACCGCCTACATCGGCGACATGCCGCTCGTGATGCGCTACCTGCGTGCCGCCTGCGGGCGCTACCGCGAGCTCGTGCCCCTGCTCGTGCTGCTCGACGCGCTCGAGGGACGCGAGCCGACGGTCGGCTACACGTTCTGATGGACACCGCGATGATCCTGGCCGCAGGGCGCGGCGAGCGGCTGCGTCCGCTCACCGACGCGACGCCCAAGCCGCTCCTGCACGCGGGGGGCAAGCCCCTCATCGTGTGGCAGATCGAGGCGCTCGCGCGGGCAGGCTATCGCAGGCTCGTGATCAACGCCGCCCATCTCGCCGACCGGCTCGTCGCCGCGCTCGGCGACGGCAACGCGTACGGCGTCCGCATCGCGTGGTCGCTCGAGACTGAGCCGCTGGAAACGGCGGGCGGCATCGTGACCGCGCTCCCGCTGCTTCCCGAGGGCCCGGTGCCGATCGTGTCGGGCGACGTGTGGACGGCATTCGACTACGCGACCCTGCGCGCGACCGCCGACACCATGGCGCTCGACGACGCGGCGCCGCGCGTGCACCTCGTGATGGTGCCCAACCCCCCCTATCATGCGGGCGGGGACTTCGCGCTCGAAGGCACCCGCATCCATCGGGAAGGGCCGGACCGTCTCACCTACGCCAACATCGGCATCTTCGACACCGCCCTGTTCCGCGACGCGCGCCCCGGGTCCAGGCTCAAGCTGCTGCCGTTCCTGCAGGACTGGATCCACCGCGGACTCGTCTCCGGCGAGCGCTACGACGGACCATGGGCGAACGTGGGCACGGCGGCCGACCTGGCAGCCCTCGATGCCGCGCTCGACCGGCGGTAGCCCTGTCGGCACGCCCATTGCATCCGCAGGTTACCGGCCCCATTTGACGGTTTTGCCTCACGCCCCGATCGGCGCGCCTCTCCGTCCCGCCCGGACCGGGCAGCCCGGCGCTCCAACCCCACTCCCATGACCCAAGCGACTTCGCCCGTCAACCCCCTGCTCGACTTCTCCGGCCTGCCGCGCTTCGCGCATATCGAGCCGCGCCACGTCGAGCCCGCCGTAGACGCACTCCTCGCCGAGGCGCGCGCCGCGATCGAGCGTGTGGCCGCCCTCGACGACCCGCCGAGCTGGGATACCGTCGTCGAGCCGTTGACCGATGTCCTCGATCGACTCGACCGCGCCTGGGGCGCGGTGCGCCACCTCAATGCCGTGGTCGACACCGCCGAGCTGCGCCACGCCCACAACGAGTGCCAGCCCAAGGTCGTGGCTTTCTGCACGGAGCTCGGGCAGGATCTTCGCCTCTTCGCGAAGTACCGGGCACTGCGCGACGGCCCGGCCCGCGACACGCTCGACGATGCGCAGCGCAAGTTCCTCGACAACCAGCTTCGGGATTTCCGGCTGGGGGGCGCCGAGCTTGCCGCGCCGGACAAGGCCCGTTTCAAGGTACTCCAGGCGGAGCTCGCGAGCCTGTCCACACGCTTCCAGGAGAACATCCTCGACGCGACCAACGCCTGGTCGCTCCAGATCACCGACCTGCGCGAGCTTGCCGGCGTACCGGCCGATGTCGTCGCCGCGGCGCGTGCGGCCGCCGAACGCGACGGCGCGGACGGCTGGAAGCTCACGCTGCACGCCCCGTGCTACCTGCCGGTGCTGAAGCACGCGGACAGCCGCGACCTCCGCCGGCGCATGCACGAGGCGTATTCCACGCGCGCCTCCGATCTCGGCGCCAACCCCGCGTGGGACAACGGGCCGCTCGTCGAGCGCATCCTCGCGCTGCGCGACGAGAAGGCGCGGCTGCTCGGCTACGCCAACTTCGCCGAGGTCTCGCTGGTCCCGAAGATGGCGCGCGATCCCGCCGAAGTGGTGTCCTTCCTGCGCGATCTCGCGCAGCGCGCGCGGCCGGCCGCGAAGCGCGACTTCGACGACGTCCGCTCGTTCGCGCGCGACCACCTGGGACTCGCGACGCTCGAGCCCTGGGACGTGGCGTATGCCTCGGAGCAGTTGCGGCTTGGCCGCTACGCGTACCGTGAGCAGGACGTGCGCCAGTACTTCCCCGAGGACGAAGTGCTCGCCGGCCTCTTCCGCGTCGTGGAGACGATCTACGGCGTCACCATCCGCGAGGGCAAGGCCGAGACCTGGCACCCGTCGGTGCGCTTCTTCACGATCCGCGACCGCGGCGACGCTCCCGTCGGCGAGTTCTACTTCGACCTGCATGCGCGTGCCGGCAAGCGCGGCGGCGCATGGATGGACGACGCCATCAACCGGCGGCGCACCGGCAAGTCGCTCCAGCATCCGGTCGCCTACCTGACCTGCAACCTGTCGGCGCCCGTGGGCGGCAAGCCGGCCACGTTCACCCACGACGAGGTCACCACGATCTTCCACGAGTTCGGGCACGGCCTGCATCTGCTCCTCACGCGTGTGGACGTGGCCGGCGTCTCCGGCCTGCAGGGAGTCGAGTGGGACGCCGTCGAGCTTCCCTCGCAGTTCATGGAGAACTTCTGCTTCGAATGGGACGTGGTGCGCGCCATGTCCCGGCACGTCGATACGGGCGCCCCGCTGCCGCGCGAACTCTTCGACCGCATGATCGCCGCGCGCAATTTCCAGAGCGGGCTCGCCATGCTGCGGCAGATCGAGATGGGTCTGTTCGACATGCTGCTGCATGCGCAGGCCACGACCCCGGGGGCGGCTGGCTGGCAAGCGGCACCGGCGCTGCTCGACGCCGTGCGGCACGAGGTGGCGATACTGCCGCGCGCGCCGTACGACCGCTTCCCGCAGTCGTTCTCTCACGTGTTCGGCGGCGGCTATGCGGCGGGGTACTACAGCTACAAATGGGCGGAGGTGCTGTCGGCCGACGCCTTCAGCCTCTTCGAGGAGCACGGTGTGCTCTCGGAGGTGATCGGAGCGCGCTTCCGCGACGAGGTGCTGTCCCGAGGCGGCAGCCGGCCGGCCATCGAGTCGTTCGTCGCGTTCCGCGGGCGCCCCCCCCAGCTCGACGCCCTCCTGCGGCATAATGGGCTGGTCACGCCCGCATGAGCGGAGGGAGCATGCATTCTCGAGCGCGCCGTCGCATCACCCTCGCCGTCGCCTGCATGGCTGCCTTCGCCGCGGCCGCGGCGAGTCCGGCGTCGGCCCAGTCGGTATATCGATACGTCGGCCCCGACGGCCGCGTCGTCTATTCCGACCGCCCGCCGCCGCCCGACGTGAAGAACGTGCAGACCAAGCGGCTCGGCGCCAACTACGTGGAGACGAGCGAGCCCAGCCTCACCGCACAGATGGCCGCGGAGCGCTTCCCGGCCACGCTGTTCACCTTCGAGTGCGGCGAGGTCTGCCAGAACGCCGAAGGCCTGCTCAATCGGCGTGGCGTGCCGTTCACGATGGTCGACGTGCAGAAGGACGAGCAGGGGCTGGTGCGCCTCAAGGCACTCACCGGCGAGGAGAACGCCCCGGTGCTCACGCTCGGCGACAAGATCGTGGTCAAGGGCTACAGCGAGAGCCGTTGGCAGGCGGCGCTCGACGAGGCTGGCTATCCCAAGGCTCCCGCGCAACGGCGCTCGCAAGCGGTGGGGCGGGCGGAGCCCGGGCCCACGGCATCGGCGCCGCAGGGCTCGCGTGTGGTGACCCCGCCAGCCAAGGGCGGCGACTACCCCAAGTAGCCGCGCGCACCGGTCATGGCGCAGGCGCCTGCGCCGCGCCGGGCATCGGCATCCCGTGGTTTGACGTCGGTCAAGGGCGCGCGCCGTCCCGTGCGCGGACGCGTGGCGTTTAAGATATATTTCGCATGTATCTTCAGTCCGACGGACTCCCCATGTCACCCGCCACACCATCCGGGGACACCTGCCCCGGGGACGGCATCCCGCTTCTCGCGCATGTGCCCCGCTCCCTCCTGTCCTGACCGAGCCCTGCCGCCCTCATGAGCTACGGCGTCGTCGTCGCGCTCCATCTCCTCGCCGCCATCGCTTTCGCCGGAACGGTGTTCTTCGAGGTCGTGATGCTCCAGGGGGTGCGCGGACAGGTGCCGCCCGACGCGCTGCGCGAGGTCGAGCGCGCGATCGGCCATCGCGCCGTGCGCATCATGCCGTGGGTGCTCGCCACCCTCTACGGCGCGGGGCTCGTCCTCGCCTGGCACCACCGCGCCGCCCTCGCGAATCCGCTCGCGAGCTCCTTCGCCTTGCTGCTCACCATCAAGATCGTGCTCGCGATCAGCGTGTTCGCGCACTTCGCCACGGCCATGATCTGGCGCCGGCGCGGCACGATGACGGGTCGCCGCTCGCGACGGCTGCATCTCAGCATATTCGTGCATGTGCTCGCGATCGTGCTGCTCGCCAAGGCGATGCTTTTGCCGGTGTCCTGGTGACTGACGCATGACGCTCGCGGAGCTCTACCCCGCGGTCAAGTCGCTGCACGTCGGCCTCGCCATCACCAGCGGCACCCTCTTCGCCGTCCGCGGCATCGGTGTGCTGATGGGGGCGACGACGCCCACCTCGCGCCCCCTGCGCCGCCTCGCGCAGGCGATCGACACCACGCTTCTTGCCGCAGCGCTGCTGCTGCTCGCGATCCTTGGCCTCAATCCCGTGACCACGCCGTGGCTCGCCGCCAAGCTCGCCCTGCTCGTCGCCTACATCGTCCTCGGCATCCTCGCGCTGCACGTGGCGCCCACCCGCGCGGGCAAGGCGCTTGCCTTCGTCGGCGCGCTCACCTGCTTCGTGCTCATGTACGCGATCGCGCGCACCCACGACCCGCTCGGCCCCCTGCGCGCACTTGGCCTTGCATAGACGGGCGTGAGCCCGCGCGGCCATGACGTAAACTGCGCCCCGACGCCGCGACGGGACCCGAAGCGGTTCTCCCGCTCCGCCGATGCTGCTCGCCGCCTGGAACGTCAACTCGCTCACCGTGCGCATGCCGCGCCTCCTGCCCTGGCTCGAGGCGACGCGGCCCGACGTCGTGTGCCTGCAGGAGACCAAGATCGAGGACGCGCGCTTTCCCGCCCTCGAGCTGCAATCCGCCGGCTACGCCGCGCACTTCGCCGGCCAGAAGACGTACAACGGCGTCGCCCTGCTCGTGCGGGAGGGATTGACCGTCAGGGACATGGCCGTGGGCATCCCGGGATACGCGGACGAGCAGAAGCGCGTGATCGCGGCGACGGTGGCGGGCGTGCGGATCATCGGCGTGTACGTGCCGAACGGCCAGGCGGTGGACTCCGACAAGTACCGCTACAAGCTCGCGTGGCTCGAGGCGTTTGCCGGCATGCTGCGTGGCGAGCATGCGCGTCATCCGCTGCTCGCGGTCGGCGGCGACTTCAACGTGGCGCCCGAGGACCGCGACGTGCACGACCCCGCGGCCTGGGCGGGCGCGGTGCTGGTCTCGGAGCCCGAGCGCGCCGCTTTCCGGGCGTTGCTCGCCACGGGTCTCGTCGACAGCTTCCGCCTCTTCGAACAGCCGCCGGCAACGTTCTCGTGGTGGGACTACCGCATGCTCGCCTTCCCCAAGAACCGCGGCCTGCGCATCGATCACATCCTGCTGTCGCCCGCGCTCGCGAAGCGCTGCGTCGCGAGCCGCATCGACCGCAACGCCCGCAAGGGCGAGAAGCCCTCCGATCACGCCCCCGTGCTCGTCGAGCTGCGCGACGAGCAGGCCATGACCGCATGATCCGCCGCCCGCGCCCGCACTCCCTGCCCAAGCCGACCGCAACCGACGCCGCCCCGTGGTCTTCGCCTCGCCGATCTTCCTGTTCCTCTTCCTCCCGCTTACGCTGGCGGCGTACTTCATCGTGCCGCGCGGGGCACGCAACGCCGTGCTGCTGGTGGCGAGCCTCGTCTTCTACGCCTGGGGCGAGGTGCCCTACCTCGCGCTCGTGCTTGGCTCGGTCGCCTTCAACTATGCCCTCGGCGCCGCCATCGGACACGCGGCGCCCGGTGCCGTCCGCAAGCGCTGGCTGACGATCGCGATCGCGGGCAACCTCGCCGCGCTCGCCGTCTTCAAGTACGCCAACTTCGCGGTCGACAACGTCAACGCGCTCGCCCCCATCCTCGCCATCACGCCGCTCGCCGTCGCCGCGATCCCGCTCCCGCTCGGCATCTCGTTCTTCACCTTCCACGCCATCTCCTACGTGGTCGACGTGTACAAGGGGAACGCGCACGCCGAGCGTAACCTGCCGCGCTTCGCGCTCTACATCCTGCTCTTCCCGCAGCTCATCGCCGGCCCGATCATCCGCTGGCGCGACATCGCGGCACAGCTCCCCGCGCGCGACAGCCGCGTTGCGGACTTCGCCTACGGCGTGCGCCGCTTCGTGCTGGGACTGGGCAAGAAGGTGCTCATCGCCAATTCGCTCGGTGCGGTCGCCGACCGCATCTTCGCGCTGCCCGCCACCGAGCTCACCGCGCCGCTCGCCTGGCTGGGCCTCGCCTGCTACACGCTGCAGATCTACTTCGACTTCTCCGGCTACT
>CAYTOT010000089.1:0-12223 GCA_964439475.1 uncultured Alcaligenaceae bacterium | reverse complement strand
TCTACGTCGACAAGCGCAACCTCGCCGCCGGCCGGCCGGCGATCCTGCGCAAGACGGTGGGAGGCAAGGCGCTACGGATGGTGTTCACGGACGCAGCCGCCGCCGGCGCGTCGACGGCGACCGAGGAGGTCCCTGTCGACGCACGCATCCGATTTTCGATCAGCGACGCCGAGGCCGAGTCGCTCGCCCGCGCCGCGGTCACCATCGAGAAGCACTACCGCCGCCCGATGGACATCGAATGGGGCCGCGACGGGGCCGATGGGCAACTTTACATTCTGCAGGCGCGTCCGGAGACGGTGAAGTCCAACGAGGAGGGCGCCGATCGCCTGCGCCGCTACCGCTTGGGACACACCGGCCCGGTCCTCGCCACCGGGCGCGCGATCGGCCAGAAGATCGGCCAGGGACGCGTGCGCATGGTTCGCTCGGCCGCGGAGATGGAACGCGTGGTCGAGGGCGACGTGCTCGTCACCGAGATGACCGATCCCGACTGGGAGCCGGTCATGAAGCGCGCCGCCGCGATCGTGACCAATCGCGGCGGGCGCACCTGTCACGCGGCGATCATCGCGCGCGAGCTGGGCATTCCGGCCGTGGTCGGGTGCGGCGACGCCACCGTCACGCTCACCGAAGGCGCGGAAGTCACGGTGTCCTGCGCCGAAGGCGACACCGGGCACGTCTATGCGGGGCTGCTGCCGGTGGAGATCGTGGACGTCGCGCTCGACCGCATGCCGCCGTCGCCGACCAAGATCATGATGAACGTGGGCAATCCCGAGCTCGCCTTCGAGTTCCAGCGCCTCCCCAACGAAGGGGTGGGGCTCGCCCGCCTCGAGTTCATCATCAACCGCAACGTGGGCATCCACCCCAAGGCGCTGCTGGAGCTCGACGCGCAGCCCGGGGATCTGAAGCGTGAGATCGAGCAGCGCATCGCGGGCTATGCGAGCCCGACCGAGTTCTACGTGCAGAAGATCGTGGAAGGCGTGGCCACCATCGCGGCGGCCTTCTACCCAAAGAAGGTGATCGTGCGGCTGTCGGACTTCAAGTCGAACGAGTACAGCAACCTGCTCGGCGGCGACCGCTACGAGCCGCACGAGGAGAACCCGATGCTCGGCTTCCGCGGCGCGTCGCGCTACATCGCTCCCGAGTTCTATGAGTGCTTCGCGCTCGAGTGCGAGGCGATGAAGCGCGTGCGCGACACGATGGGCTTCACCAACGTGGAGATCATGGTGCCGTTCGTGCGCACGCTGAAGGAGGCCGACCAGGTGCTGGCGCTGCTCGCGAAGAACGGCCTGGAGCGCGGCCGCAACGGGCTGCGCGTGGTGATGATGTGCGAGCTGCCATCCAACGCGATCCTGGCCGACCGTTTCCTCCAATACTTCGACGGCTTCTCGATCGGCAGCAACGACATGACGCAGCTCACCCTCGGCGTGGATCGCGATGCCGGCGGCGCCATCGCCACGACCTTCGACGAACGCGACGATGCGGTCAAGGCGATGCTCTCGCTGGCGATCAAGGCCTGCCAGAAGGCGGACAAGTACGTGGGCATCTGCGGCCAGGGGCCGTCGGATCATCCCGATCTCGCCCAGTGGCTCGTCGATCAGGGCATCGAGAGCATGTCGCTCAACCCGGATACGGTCGTGGAGACGTGGCTGGCGCTGGCGCGGACCAAGGCGACGTAGCGCGGCGGCTGCCGGCCGAGCGCCTGCTGCCGGCCGAACGGCTGCGGTGGCCGCAGCTCCTGCGACGGCTGGGCCTCGCCGCGGCGATGGTTCTCCTGCCGATCATGGCGGTGGGCTTCGCCACGGCATTCGTCGCCAGGCTCGCTGGTGCCGATCCCGGGCTCCTTGCTGCGCCGGCGGCGGCCGTCGTGGCGCTGCTCGCGTATCGGGTCTACGTGCATCGGATCGAGAAGCGGCCGGTCGCGGAGCTCGCGCGCCCGGGCATGTGGCGTGAGCTGGGCTCGGGGGCATTGCTCGGTGCGGCGCTCTTCACGATCGTGATCGCGATCCTCGCTGCCGTTGGGGCGTATCGGGTGGTGGGGCTGGGTGCCGTTGCGGGCGTCATGGTCGCGCTGGTCGCAAGCATGGGTACCGCGGTGGTCGAGGAGATCGTCTTCCGCGGCATCGTCTTTCGCCTCGTGGAGGGCGCCGCGGGCTCGCTCGCCGCGATCGCCGTGTCGGCCACGATCTTCGCCGCATTTCACGCGTTCTCGCCGCATCCCACGCTGCTCGGCCTCGTCGCCATCATGCTCGAGGCGGGCATCCTGCTCGCCTGCGCCTACATGCTCACGCGGCGGCTGTGGCTTGCCATCGGCATGCATGCGGCGTGGAACTTCACGCAGGGCGGCGTGTTCGGGGCTGCCGTCTCGGGCACGCCCTCCAAGGGATGGTTCCTGGGAACGCTCAAGGGCCCCGAGTGGCTCACCGGCGGGGCGTTCGGGCCCGAGGCGTCCATTGTCAGCATCGTGGTTTGCCTCGCGGCAGCGGTGGCGCTGTTCCTTGGCGCACGTCGCTTGGGACGCGTGACGGGGATGCCGCGCCAGGCGTGACCAGCGAAGTGCCGCGGGCACGACAGATGCGGTGCCGGACCCGGTGATGCGCGATGAAGCCACCGCCAGGCGCGACGGTCGGCCATGCGGCCGATGGCGCAGCCTTGGCTTCGGGCGTGCAATGCGTCCATGCGCAACACGCCTTCGATCGACGTCTCGCTCGGCCCGTCGCGAAGCGCCGGCGCCGCCATCGGCATCGCGGCGCTCGCCACGCTGGTGCTCGTGCTGCTGCTGCCGCTGGCGCCGACGCTGCATGCGATCCTCTGCGCGATCGTCCTCGCCTGGGCGTGGGAAACGTTTCGTACCGTCGCGCTGCGCGCCGGCACCCGAGGCGTGATCGCCGTGCACCTGGGCGCCGATCGCATCGTCGTCGTGCGCCATGGCGACGGCCGCGTCGTCGCCGGCCACCTTCGCAGCGCGACCTGCGTATCCGCCTCGCTCACCACCGTTGTGTGGCGTCCCGACGGTGCGCGTCGATCGCGCGCGATCCTCGTGCTGCCCGACATGCTGCCGGCGGAGGAATTCCGGCGCTTCCGCATCCTGCTGCGCTACGCGCGCAGCGGTGTGGCGCAGGGCTCGCCGGCGAGCCAGGCCTGAGCCGCGACGAGCTGGCCGCTCGCCGCCTTGACCTGCCCGGCGATGAGGTGCAGGTAGAGCGGCACCAGCGCATCGGCAGTGGGCAAGATCGACTTGTCCTCGCCCGGGTGCGTGCGCCCGCGCAACGGCGAATGGATCGGGCCGGGAACCACGGCATTCACGCGCAGCCGCTCGCGGTTCTCCCACTCGTCGGCGAGCTCGCGGGCGAGCGTGCCCACACCCGCTTTGGTCACTGCGTAACCGCCCCAGTAGGCGCGCGGCGTCTCGCCGCGATCGTCGAGGGTGAAGATCACGCTGGCATCAGGCGCCGCATCGAGCATCGGCATCAGCGCGCGGGTGAGGCCCATCGGCGCCGCCACGTTCACGCGCAGCAGGGTGAGCCAGCTGTCGAACGACTGGTGCTCCATGGGCCCGAGCGTACCGAGCGCGGCGGCGGTGTGCACCAGCGCGTCGAGGCGTCCGAGCTGCGACTGCAAGGCGCTGGCCACGTTGCTGAAATCTTCCGAGCTGGCCTTGCCGAGGTCGAGCGGCAGGATCGTGGGTTCGGGGTGTCCGGCGGCGCAGATCGTGTCGTAGAGCCCTTCGAGCTTCCGCTGTGTCTTGCCGTGCAGCACGACGGTGGCGCCGGCGGCGGCGCAGGCGCGCGCAAGCGCGCCGCCCAGCCCGCCGCTCGCGCCGGTGACGAACACGACGCGGCCGGTGAGCGACGGTGCGGCTTGGGCGGGCAGGTGGGTCGGCATGGGACGGGCGAGGTCGGCGTGAGGTGGCAGGCGATGCGAGATGGCAGGGGCGCATCGGCAGGGGCGCATCTCCTGATGGCCGCGGCGATGATAGCCGAACTGTCCGCCTCCCTGCGGTCGTGTTTGCCAGCCGATATGGCGCACGCTATAATTTCAAATTCGCCGTGGGGGTATAGCTCAGCTGGGAGAGCGCTTGCATGGCATGCAAGAGGTCAGCGGTTCGATCCCGCTTACCTCCACCACAGCAACACCGCGGCCTGGCCGCACCGGAGCAGCAGAAGGCCGCGTCCCCATCGTCTAGAGGCCTAGGACATCACCCTTTCACGGTGAGTACGGGGGTTCGAATCCCCCTGGGGACGCCACGTTATTCCCACTGCGAAGTGGGATTCGGTAGCACAGCCGCAACGACGCCGCCTCCGGGTCCAGTTCGACCCGGTCGAGGATCGTCGAAAGAAAGTCCTTGAGGTCACCCGCCGGATAGAGCCGCATCTCCTCGGCCAGATGGCCCAGCATGGTTCGGACCTGCGCTTCGGTGACGTTCGCGAGCGCCTGGGCCGCCTCGTCCTCTTTCTCCCACTCGACGATTCTCCGCAGGAGCGCCCCGCGTTCGCGCTCAAGCTCGTCGATCTTCCGGTAGACGGGGGAGGGGTTCTCCAGGTTCGCAGCCATGTCGAGGTACTTGCTCGCCTTTGCTTCGAGCCCCTCTACCCCCGTGCGTGCCTCACGAATGTCCGCGGTATGGGATGCGATGAGCCGCTCGCGCGTGGACTTGAGTGCCGCTCGCACGAACTCCGGCGAGAGAAGGTCGCGCGACACCGTTTCGACGACCGCCGTCTCGACACGCGCCGCAGGCATGTTGCGCGACCGGCCCGAGACAGCCACGCGGTAGAACGTCGACTTCGCCGTCCGATTCGCGCGCCATGGAGTGCCGTCGGGCGCCTTCAGCAGCCCGCTCAGCAGGTGAGAGGAGGCGCGCTGTCTCGGCGCATTCCGATCCGCGTTCTCCATCTTGGCCAGCAGCGCCTCGGCGATGGCGTCGCTGATCAGCCCTTGATGCGTGTCGCGCTGAATGACCCATTCCGACCGCGGTCTCCGCTTGGTTCCGCCCTTGTACCCGTCCGTTCCAACTTCGTTGTGGACGTTCCACACGGTGTGGCCCGCGTACGTCAAGGCGTTCCATTCCATGCCGTTCAGCGACGTTTCGGGCCAAGGCAGTTCGAGCCTCCGAATAAGGGCGCCACGGCCAAGCCCTTCCGCTCGCAGGCGCAGGTACTCGGCGACCTTTGGCGCGTCGTCGTCGGGCTCCAGCTTGGTCTTCGAAACGGGCAACCCTTCACGAACAGCGCCGGTGCTCACCGAGACGAGCCTGTAACCGCGCGGGGCACGACCACCGGCGCGGAAGCCCTGCCGAACGTTTTCGGCCATTCCCGCAAGTCCCTTCTGCTTGCTGATGAGCGAGTGGTACAGGTCGAACCCACGCATGACCGCCTTCAACACCACGCTCATGATCGGATCTTCGTCGGGAATCGACTTGTAGATGACCTGCACACCGTGCCGACTGGCGTCGCGCTCGAAGAACGCCGCGATCCACGGGTCGCGGGCGAGGCGGCTGGTGTCCAGCATCATGACGGCATTCCACGTGCGTTCGCGCGAGCACATCGCCGCGTGAAGCCTGCGGAATCCCGGACGATTTTCGTCTCGCCCCGATTCTACGGCGTCGGCGAATTCGTCGACGACGGCGAGGCCGCGCTGTTTTGCGAGCGCCGTCAGCTCACGACGTTGGGCGTCGATCGAAACATCCGACCGGTCCTTGCTGGACCGCAGGTAGATTGCTGCTTGATTCGCGCAGTGTGTTTTCATGGGCCTCACGCCAATGCACAAATAGTGGAAGGAAGCACATCAAGGCGCGGTCGACATCGACAACGCCCAGTGACGGAAGGATCGTAATCGTCTTCGTGTTGCGGTCGCTGGTCATCGCTGTTCTTCCCGATAGCGAACAGCGGTGCGCTCACCGACGCACCGTTCTTCCGACGACCAAGCTTCATACTGGGCTCCGCGAGCGCTAGTGCATGCGGTCGAAAGGGCAAACCACACGCGACCTGCTTCACTGAAGACACGAACGAGCAATGGCCGCCAGTCGAGTTGAGATGGCGTGCGAAACAACTCGCACGATCAATCAAACTCGGGCGGCCAGAACTGGGCCCGTTTGCAGCCTGCCGACTCACATCAGCAGTGCTCGCCGGTTTTCGACGTGAATTCAGCGTACCAGCATTTTTGGCATGATGCTGTGGGTTCAGCGCCGCGCTTCGCGCAGATCCGCGACGCCTGTTGGCATCACCTCTCGCACGCCTCGGTGCGCCTAGCCATCGTCGGCGGCCTTGCCGTTGTCGGCCGCGATAGCGGCTACCCCTGCCGCGAAGCGGCTTCCCCGGCCCCGACAGGGGCTTCCCAATGGCGCGAAGCGCCTTCCGTGGTCGCCCCACGGGCGACTTCCCGCGAGTCCCGTCGGGACGAGCTGTTTCCGCCGTTGTCGGATGCACATAAAGGTGAGCGAGTGCCACGGCGGATTGGACCGGCGCCGCCGCCTTCGCGAGCGCATCGGGCAGCCGGAGGGCGCGCGCGTCGCGCGGCCCCGATTGCCGTTGTCGCTCACGCGCGCGGCAGGATCAGGGCGACGAGCCTTGCGCGCCAGCCGCGCAGGGCGAGGGCGCGGCGCCCGATGCCGATCGCCGTACGCATCGACTCCCAGCCGCCGTCGTCGGTCTTGGCGATGCCGAGTATGTCGGCAGGCACATACGCCTGGACCAGCCCCTGCGCATCCTTGTTGGCGCGAAAGCGCTCCATGCGAATGGCCGAGCCCTTTCGCGCGGGCGCTGCGGCAGTCTTTGGGGTATCCGGAACGTACGCCACCGTCTTCCTCAGATGATGTTTCTGAGCGAGGTGCTGGTCCTCGTCGGCGCCGTCCATCTCGGCGACCGCAGGTTCCGCCTCCGTGTTTGGTAGCGCAGCTTCGGTATTCGGTGCTTCGGTTACGTCAGTGTTTTGCAAAGTCGGCCTCGTTGTCGATCAAATTCGCGAATCGGGTCCGCGATGGCAGCAGGACGCGCGAACCGGTCCGGGCACTCTTGCCCGGACCCCACGCACGCCTCGTGGGAGGCGCTTTCCTGCCATTTATGCCAACCCTCGAAGCGATTGCCCGAGCAGCTGGCTGCGGCCCAACGCACGAGGCGCGGCCGATCGACTTTGCAAGATCAATGTACTACGGGCGATCTACCCGCTACGCCATTCCCAGTGGCGGGGCCGTGAGTCCCGCGGGGTTCGTTGCGTTTCTGCGACGGTGGCGAAGACCGAAGACGCGAAAGCGCCTGACCGATCTCACGTCTTTGGAGTCGCCTGAACCAGGACGCGCGGTTTCGGGGAGCAGCTAACGATGTCCTACCGTATTGCCCGCCAGCGGAACTCGTACCTACCGTCACAGTGACGCGTCACTGTGACGCGGTGATCGCGAGACGTACTCGCGTGAGCGGCATTTAGACGAGGTGCCCATCACGGTGACGCGTCACTGTGACGCGGTGATCGAGAAACGTACTCGCGTGAGCGGCATATAGACGAGGCGCCCGTCACGGTGACGCGTCACTGTGGCGCGATACCCGATGCATGGCGCTCTTCGGCGGTTGGGGCGCGACCCGTGCCCGCGTTCAGCAAATCAACTCGCTGCGACACGCTGCGGTTTCTGCCGACGCTCAGCGGGATCGCTACTCGGCCGGCCCGGGGCGCTTCCGCAGCATCTCGTGGGTCGTTGTCACGCACGACGCGGCCCGTCGGTACTTCTCGTGTGCGATGTCCTTGAGATCGGTAATCCTTGGCATGGCTACTCCTTGGGCGAGGAGCGCGTGACTCTATCGCGTCAGGTCGTCGCGCGGCAGGCGGACACAGCGTCCGTTCCTGAGGCGCAGGGGCGCGCTAATGGACGTGACGATGGTGCACGTCGGGATAGTGGGGGTGGCTGTGCTGCAGCGTGACGTGCCTATGCGGATGAACGTGCGGCTCCACACCATCCCACGCGAAGTCGTGCTCGTGCCGGTGATGATCGTCGTGCTCGTGAGCGTGCGCGTGCTCCAGCTCGTCGTGGACATGCTCGTGGGCGTGTCGCTCCGAGACATGCAGCCATACGCCCGCACCCATCAGCGCCCCCGCGACTGCGAGCGACCAAGTCAATTCATTCTGGCCGAGCGCGATGGCGAGCACCGCCCCGAAGAACGGGGCGACCGAGAAGTACGCGCCCGCGCGCGCAGTGCCTAGGTGCCGCAGCGCGAGGATGAACAGCACCAGGCTCACACCGTAGCCGAGAAAGCCGACCACGCCGGCCGCGGCTACTTCCGTGCCACGCGGCGTGGCGACCCCAAGTGCCACCGCCAGCAACGCGTTCACCGATCCCGCCACCAGCCCCTTCATGGCGGCGAGCAGGACCGCGTCACTGGCCGACGCCTTGCGCGTCAGGTTGTTGTCGAGCGCCCAGCAAAGGCAGGCCAGGGCCACGAGGGCATGCCCGATCGGCGAGCCCGACATCTCGCCAGGTGCCGCGGTCAGGAGGACGGCGCCGGTGACGATCACGCCCATGCCCAAGGCGATGCGCCGGTCGAAATTCTCCCGGAAGAGATACCACGCCACGAGGGCCGTGAGCACGGCTTCAAGATTCAGCAGCAACGATGCGGCGGCGCCGCTGGTCCGGGTCAGGCCGTACATGAGCGCGACCGGCCCGGCGATACCGCCCAACACGATCGCACCGCCGATCCACAGCCAGTCGCCGCGCACGGGAAGGGCTAATGGCTCCGCGGCAGCGGCAACGCGGCGGATCGCCAGGACGCTAAGGAGCCCGACCCCCGCCCCCAGGTAGAGCAGCGCCGCCAGCCACAACGGCTGTACGGTTCCCACGAGCAGCTTGGCGAGCGGCGTGCTGATGCCGAAGAGGGCCGCCGAGGCGAGCCCGTAGACGATCCCGGTGTTCATGGATGCCGCCATGGGTGCCGCATCATTACTCTCGCGTGCCGTTCGATGACCAATGGTAAGCGACGTGCGGAAGTTGCCCCGTGGGACGAAAGATGATCGCTTTCAACCGGCGCCGTTCCCCTGTCGGTTCGGCGCGCCCAGGTGGCGCTGTCTTGCCCACGCATGAAGGGCGTCGTACATCACCATCCCATTCCGCAGCATCTCGTGATCGTCGGCAAAATTCGCCGACAGCCCAAGCGAGATGGCGTAGAGCCCGGCCGACTCCGGCGCGAGGTCGTGTCGCGCAGTGTCGGCCCCACGGACGATGGTGGCCAGCGTCGCGAGCGCGGGGTCGTCCAGCCGGTACTTGCGCAGGAACGCATCGAACGAGCACCGCTCGCCGTCGTGTCCCAGTTCCACACCGGGAACGTCATAAGGAATGGCTCCCTGATCCGCCGCCACCCGCAGCACGTCGCCCGCCGGGACGTAGAGGAATTCGGGTGCCGGGTCGATGAAGCGTGCGACGAGCCATGGACAAGCGATGCGGTCGATCTTTGGGCGCTCGCGGGTGATCCACTTCATTGATGCCTCCTCCGTTGCAATGGGTTAGCGGTCGCGATCCACGGCCTGCATCGCGCGGCCGGACGCCTGCCAGTCCTGGAATCCCCCGCGCAGGAAGTGGGCGTCGACGCCCATGGCATGCAGCCGCATCGCCGTGGCGCGACCGACTTCGTGCCCGTACACGCAGTACACCACCACCCTACGCTCGCCGGGCAACTCGCGCCCCCATGCATCGACGTGAGCGGGATCGCACCAGCGCGCACCGCTGACCATCGCGGTGGCTTCGGCGAAGACGCCGGCGCGGCGCACGTCGAGCACCAGCGCGTCGGCGAGCGCTTCCGGCTCCGCGGCGAGCGACTCGCTGGCCGCGGTGACGGCTTCCTGGTAGCGCTCGTAGACGCCCTCCCAGCGCACGTTGGCCATGAACACGTCGACGTAGCGGGCCGCGTCGGCGCCGAAGTCCATGTGGTAGGCGTGCTCGTACATGTCGAGTGCGAGCAGCGGGACACCGCCGGCGAGCGCGTGGGTGTGGTCGGCCGCCCACTGGTTCACGAGCGTGCCGTCACGCGGCTGGAACGCGAGCACGACCCATCCGGAGCCCCCGCCGAGGGCCTTCCCCATGGCGACGAACTCGTTCCGCCACCGCGCCGCGGTCCCGAAGTTTGCGGCGAGCGCGAGTTCCATGGCGGGCGCCATTGCATGCCCGTCGTCGCCGAGGCTCGCGAAGTACAGTTCGTGCAGGACCATCGAATTCGTCGCGACGAGTTCCTCCCGCTTGAGGCCGTTGACGACGAACCCCGGGGCCGTCGCGAAGTCCAGCCTCTGCAGTTCCTTCTGAATGGCATTGCGGCGCCGGACGGCGCCCGCGTAGTTGTTGGCGTGATGGCTCTCGAGCAGGCGCGGCGACAGGCCCGTGATCCGTGCGGGGTCGAAGGGCAACGCGCGGACGATGCTGTCCATGGCAACTCCTTCAGCGGACGAAGCTCGCCACGAGGCCGAGGGCGGCGCACGCAGCGATGACGGGAATCACGCCGACCTTGAGCCGGAACAGCGCCACCGCCGCCGCCACGCCGATGGCGAGCGACAGCGCGTCGAACGGACCGGCGCGTCCACCGGGCCACAGGACGTGCAGCGCGAAGAACACCGCAAGGTTGAGAATGACGCCCACGACCGCGGCCGTGATCGCCGTCAGCGGCGCGGTGAACTTGAGGTCCCCATGCGTCGCCTCGACTAACGGGCCGCCGATGAGGATGAACAGGAACGAGGGCAGGAACGTGAAGTAGGTTGCGACCGTCGCGCCCGCCACGCCCGCCGCGAGCAGATGTCCGGTGCCCAGGGCGTCCTTGGCCCAGCCGCCGACGAACCCCACGAACGCGACCACCATGATGAGTGGGCCGGGCGTGGTCTCACCCAGTGCGAGCCCGTCGATCATCTGGCCGGGTGTGAGCCAGCCGTAGGTCTCGACCGCGCCCTGATAGACGTAGGGGAGAACGGCGTACGCGCCGCCGAACGTCAACAGGGCAGCCTTGGTGAAGAACCACCCCATCTGGAACAGGGGCGCGCTCGGCCCCTGCCACCAAGCCAGGAAACCCAACGGGGCCGCGGCGAGCAGCAGTCCGGCGGGCACCAGCAATGCGAGGCGCGCTGCATCAAATTTCGCGTGGGCCGGCGGCGGCGTGTCGTCGTCGATGACCGCCGGTCCGTAGTCGCGGTCCGCGGCCTTGTGGCCGCCGCCAGTGCGGAAGTACTGCGGCGCCACGCGTCCGCCAATGAGGCCGATGACGGCTGCGCCGAGAACGATCAGCGGAAACGGCAGCTGCGCCCAGAAGATGGCGACGAACGCTGCGGCGGCGATCAGCCACAACAGCGCGTTGCGCAGGGCGCGCGAGCCGATGCGATAAGCCGCGAACAGCACGATGGCCGTGACCGCCGGCTTGATCCCATAGAGGACGCCGGCGACCGCCGGCACGTCGCCATACGCCATGTAGACCCATGACAAGCCGATCAGGATGAACAGCGAGGGCAGGACGAACAGTCCGCCGGCGACGATGCCACCCCACGTCCGATGCAGCAGCCATCCGATGTAGGTCGCGAGCTGCTGCGCCTCGGGTCCCGGCAGCAGCATGCAGTAGTTGAGCGCGTGCAGGAACCGGCGCTCCGAGATCCAGCGCCGGTTCTCGACCAGTTCCTGATGCATCACCGCGATCTGCCCGGCGGGCCCGCCGAAGCTGATGAATCCGAGCTTCAGCCAGAACGTCAGGGCCTCGCGGAACGATGGCGCCGCCGGAACTCGATGCAACTCCTCGCCGAGGGAGCGGTCGTTCGAATGCGCTGGGGAAGAGAGAACGTCCAAGGCAATCCCTTTCGTGGCATGCGGGCCACACAAGGGCAGAACTTGGACGCTGGGCGTCTTGAGCGGGGAGTCTGCCGAACGTCCCCGTGTCAGGGAGTATAGGTACTGCGCGTGGACGCGGCAAGGGCCGGCCGGAGGCCGCGTGCGCGATCGAGCGCACCTGCATTCAATCGGGAGGCAAGGTCGAGGGGCCGGATGACCTGTTCGAGGCTCCGGCGGTCAAATCGGCTTCGGTGGACGTTACTGGCGACACGAAGCTCAGCAGCTACCTCGAACAATGCGAGCATTCCTTCATCCTCGAAACGCATGATCGCCACGCGGCAGATTGGCGCCACCGCCGAGGTACTCGGATCAGTCGGAAGTGCATGTGCGAGCACATGCGGCGCCTAGCTACTTTGCGGCGCAAAATTCGCGCGACGAGTTGAGGCGCTAGCGTCCATG
>CAYTOT010000088.1:0-12439 GCA_964439475.1 uncultured Alcaligenaceae bacterium | reverse complement strand
CGGCCCAGTCGCGCGAGCTGCCGGTGCCGTACTCCTCGCCGCCGAACACGACCGTGGGCGTGCCGGCCGCGATGTACTTCATCGCGGCGTCGTAGATGAACATCCTCTCGCCCGTGGGCTGGAACAGGGTCACGCCGCCTTCCTCGCGGCTGCCGTCGGCCTTCGGAGGGATCATGAGGTTCTTGATGCGCACGTTGGCGAAGGTGCCGCGCATCATCACCTCGTGATTGCCGCGGCGCGAGCCATAGCTGTTGAAGTCGGCCTTGGACACGCCGTGCGCGAGGAGCCACTTGCCCGCGGGCGAGTTCTCCTTGATCGAGCCCGCCGGCGAGATGTGGTCGGTGGTCACCGAGTCGCCGAAGATGCCCAGGGCGCGCGCGCCCTCGATGCTGCTGGTGGCGCCGGGCTTCAGGGTGAAGCCGTCGAAGAAGGGCGGCTTGGCGATGTAGGTGGACGTGGGCCAGTCGTAGACCTGTCCGGCGATGCCCGTGACCTCGCCCCACATCGGGTTGGCCTCGGCGACGTTGCCGTAGAGGCGGCGATACACCTCCGGGTCGCGCGCGTACGAGGACACCGCGGCGATCTCGTGCGACGACGGCCAGATGTCCTTGAGGTACACGGGCTTGCCGTCCTTGCCCTTGCCCAGGGGCTCGGTGGTCAGGTCGCGCAGCACGGTCCCGGCGATGGCGTAGGCCACGACGAGGGGCGGCGAGGCCAGGAAGTTCGCCTTGAGGTTCGGATGGATGCGCGCCTCGAAGTTGCGATTGCCTGACAGCACGGCGGCGCAGACGAGGTCGTGGCCGACGATCGCGTCGTTGAACTCGGGGGCGAGGTCGCCGGCGTTGCCGATGCAGGTGGTGCAGCCGTAAGCGGCGACCGCGAAGCCAAGCTCCTCGAGGTAGGGGAGCAGGCCCGCTTTCGCCAGGTACTCGGTCACCGTGCGCGAGCCCGGCGCGAGCGAGGTCTTGATGTGCTTGCGCACCTTGAGGCCGCGCTCGACGGCCTTCTTCGCGAGCAGGCCGGCCGCGAGCAGCACCCCCGGGTTCGAGGTGTTCGTGCAGGAGGTGATCGCGGCGATCAGCACGTCGCCGTTGCCGATCGACACGTGCGACTCTGAGGGTTCGTCGAAGGACCGGTCCAGCGTCGGCCGGTTGGCGACCATTTCGGCGACGTTGCGGGGCACGGAGCCGTTCTGGAGCTGCAGCGAGGCATCCGATACCGCCCCCGCGCCGTCGGCGACGAGCGGCGTCGCGATGCGCTTGCCGAGTTCGGCAGCCGGTCGCGCGAAGCCGTTGTCGGCCATCGGCTTGCTGAAGAGTTCGGTGAACTTGGCCTTGAGGTTCCCGAGATCGATGCGGTCCTGGGGACGCTTGGGGCCGGCCACCGACGGCCTGATCGTCCCGAGGTCGAGCTTCACCACCTTGGTGTAGTCGATGCTGCCGGCCTTGGGAATGCCGAACATGCCCTGGGCCTTGAAGTACGACACGAAGGCGTCGATCTCCTCGGCCGTGCGGCCCGTGTTGGCAAGGTAGTCCACCGTCGCCTGGTCGACGGGGAAGAAGCCCATCGTCGCGCCGTACTCGGGCGCCATGTTGCCGATCGTGGCGCGGTCGGGCACCGACAGCGTCTCGGTGCCTTCGCCGAAAAACTCGACGAACTTGCCGACCACCTTCTCCTTGCGCAGCATCTCGGTGATGGTGAGCACGAGGTCGGTGGCGGTGATGCCCTCGGGCAGCTTGCCCGACAGCTCCACGCCGATCACGTCGGGCGTCAGGAAGTAGACGGGCTGGCCGAGCATGCCTGCTTCCGCCTCGATGCCGCCCACGCCCCAGGCCACCACGCCCACGCCGTTCACCATCGTGGTGTGGCTGTCGGTGCCGACGAGCGAATCGAAGTAGTACACCCCGTCCCTCTTGAACACGCCGCGGGCGAGGTACTCGAGGTTGACCTGGTGCACGATGCCGACGCCGGGCGGGACCACGCCGAAGGTGTCGAACGCCTGCATGCCCCATTTCATGAACTGGTAGCGCTCGTTGTTGCGCTCGAACTCGAGCTTCATGTTGAGATCGAGCGCTTCCTTCGTGCCGTAGTAGTCGACCATGACCGAATGGTCGACCACGAGGTCGACGGGCACCAACGGCTCGATGGCCTTCGGATTCCTGCCGAGGTCGCTGGCGACGCTGCGCATCGCCGCGAGGTCGGCGAGCAGCGGCACGCCGGTGAAGTCCTGCAGGACCACGCGCGCGACGACGAACGGGATCTCGTCCACGCGTTCGCCGGTGGGCTTCCAGTTGGCGAGCTCCCTGACGTGCTGCTCGGTGACCTTCTTTCCGTCGCAATTGCGCAGCACCGACTCGAGCACGATGCGGATCGACACCGGCAGTCGCGACACCTTGCCCACCCCGGCCGCCTCGAGGGCGGGCAGCGAGTAGCAGCGGCCGGAGCCGCCGTTGCCGAGCTTGAATTCCTTGTACGTGTCGAAGAGGTTGTGACTCATTGGGCGGCCTTTTTCGCGGATGCGGATGGGGTGGCGGTGGGGGGAGTCCTGGGAGCCGGGGGCAGCTTGCCCTGGCCCAGGCTCCGGATGTTGAACTTCTGGCCGGCGGGACCGACGATGTCGCCGGGGACGAGCCCGGCACGGCATGGCCCGGCGTACTTGCCGTCGAGCGTCGTATGCGAATCCTTCATTCCCATGAAGGGTGGATCGAAGGTGGCGGTGACCTCCACCCGGTAGGCGGTATCACCGGCGAGCGTCATCACCGATCGCGACGTCATTCTGGAATCGCCGAACCGGCATTGCGCAACGCCCACGTAGCGCGGGCCCTCGCGGCGGAACTCGTTGCGCGTGCAGATCTCGCGAGACATGCCCATGCCGTTGACCAGCATCTCGCGCTGCACGGTATCGTCGGTGCACATGCTGCTCGTGACGGGCGGCTGTCCCTGTCCGGCCTTGCCGCGATCGATCAGGATGTCCCACTGCCCGGCGCGCAGCCTGGGCAGGTCCTGCGCGAGCGCCGGCGATGCGGCGGCGAGGACGACGAGGGAGGCGAGCAGGGGGCGCATCGAGACCTCTTCAGGGGACCGCCGGCTCGAACCAGGCAGCGGCGCGCGCCGGCAGCGGGACACCTGCCGCACGCGCGCGCTTCAGCGTCGTCCACGCGAGGCGGTACGACGCCCGGTCGTGCATCTCGCCGTCCAGGGCCAGCGGGCCCCAGGAAGCCTCCTGCGCTGCCGCGATGATCGTCTGCGCCTCGTCCACCTCGAGTGCCGTGGGGCGCATGGCGTCGATGATCGGCTCGATCTGCGACGGGTGGATGCTCCACGCGCGGAGGTAGCCGAACCCGTCGCGGGCACGGCGTGCGTCGGCGAAGGCCGTGGCCGGATTGTCCAGGACCCGCGTGATGTTGTGCGCGGGCACCACGCCATGTGCGAGCGCTGCGGCGGCGACCTCGCACTTGGCCCTTACGACGAGCGGGTGCTCGAACTGGCCCGGTGATGCCATCGCCGCGGCCGGGATGGCGCCGTGATGCGCGCTGATGAAATCGAGCAGCCCGAAGTCGAGCGACGCGATGCCGGGGAGCGCGGCGATCGACCACGCATCGTGGACCGCCCCCGGCGTCTCGATCAGCACGCTCACCGGAATGCTGCGTGAAAGGCCGAGCTGCGCGGCGCGATCGGACACGTGCGCGAGAAAGCGTTCGACGTCCGCCGCCCGCTCGGCCTTGGGCAGCGTGAGGAAGGCGATGCGGTCCCCGGCGCCGTCGAGCAGCACGTCGACCTCCGCCTGCCACGCGGGATGGTGGACGTCGTGGACGCGGGCGCCCACGCGGGCGAAGCGGTTGTCCGCGCCGCCGATGATGGCGGCCATCGCCACCGCGTGCGCCCGCTCTGCGCCGATGGGCGCGCCGTCCTCGCAATCGCAGGCGATGTCGAACACGGGGCCCCGCTCGGCCTGCAGCGCCAGTGCCTTGCGCACGAAGCGCTCGCTGCCGGCGTAGTGCACGCAGGGCGGCAGCGCCGGCAGGGACTTCTCGCTGCCGTACAGGGCCTGCTGGGGAGCGATCGGCGTGCTCACGGGGCAGCGCTTCAGCCGAGCAGCGACGAGACGCCGGCGCGCTCTTCCTCGAGCTCCTTCAGCGTGGCGTTCATCCGCTCGCGGGAGAAGTCGTCGATCGGGAGGTCGGGCACGCGGGTGTACTCACCCCTGGCCGTGGTGACGGGGACGCCGTAGATGTAGTCGACCGGGATCTGGTAGCTGCCATCCGACGGGATGCCCATCGTGACCCACTTGCCGTCCGTGCCGAGGATCCAGTCGCGCATGTGATCGATCGCGGCGTTGGCGGCCGATGCCGCCGACGACAGGCCGCGGGCCTCGATGATCGCGGCGCCGCGCTTGCCAACCCTGGGCAGGAACTCGTTGCGGTTCCAGGCCTCGTCGTCGATCACGGCCTTGAGTGCACGGCCGCCGGCGGTGGCGAAGCGATAGTCGGGATACATGGTGGGCGAGTGGTTGCCCCACACCACGAGCTTCTCGATGTCGCCGACGGCAACCCTGGCCTTGCTCGCGAGCTGCGAGAGGGCGCGGTTGTGGTCGAGCCGCATCATGGCCGTGAAGTTCCTGCCGGGCAGCGATGGGGCCGACTTCATCGCGATGTAGGCGTTGGTGTTGGCGGGGTTGCCCACGACGAGAACCTTGACGTTGCGCGAGGCCACGGCGTCGAGCGCCTTGCCCTGCTCGATGAAGATCTTCGCGTTCTCCAGGAGGAGATCCTTTCGTTCCATGCCGGGGCCGCGGGGCCTGGCGCCGACGAGGAGGGCATGGTCGGCGTCCTTGAACGCGACCCTGGGGTCGCCGGTGCCGATCATGCCGGCGAGCAGCGGAAACGCGCAGTCCTCGAGTTCCATCATCACCCCATTCAGCGCCGCCTGCGCCTTGTCGATGGGCAGTTCGAGGAGCTGGAGGATGACGGGCTGGTCGCGGCCGAGCATCTCGCCACTGGCGATGCGGAAGAGGAGGGCGTAGCCGATCTGGCCGGCGGCACCGGTAACGGCGACGCGGACGGGTGCTTTCATGGGGTGGGGCTCCGGAAGAAGGATGGCGGGAACGCGCAGATCCTGTCCGATACGCTTGTGCGCCGCCGCAAACCGGCCCGGCGCCTGCGCGTTCGGGAAGTGCGGCCAGAATGGAGAGGCCGCCGACTGCGATGCCGCAATTGTAGGGTCGCGGCAGCGAGGTGTCAATCAAATCTTGTATATTATATAAGATATAAGACATGAGTTAGACAGTTACCGCGTCCACGCGGATAATCCCCGGGTGACCGCCGCCGCCACGCCCTCCTTCGCCCCCCTCTATCTGCAGATCAAGGCGCTCCTAGAGAAGAGCCTGGAGGACAAGGAATGGCGGCCCGGCGAGGCCATTCCCTCGGAGATCGACCTCGCCCGGCGCTTCGACGTGTCGCAGGGCACCGTGCGCAAGGCGATCGACGCGCTCGCCGCCGACAACCTCGTGGTGCGCCGCCAGGGCAAGGGCACCTTCGTGGCCACCCACACCGAGGAGCGGACGTCGCTCTTCCGTTTCCTGCGCATCCGGCCGAACGAGGGCGGGCCCGTCGCGCCGGTGAGCCGCCTGCTCGACGTGAAGCGAGGCAAGCCAGCGGGCGACGTGGCGCGCCTGCTGGCGCTGAAGGCGGGCGACAGCGTGCTGACGTTGCGCCGCGTCCTCGACTACGGGGGCACGCCGGTGGTGCTCGACGAGATCACGCTGCCGGCTGTGCTCTTCCGGGGCTTCACCAAGGCGCGCTACGACGCCTACCACGGGTCGATGTACAGTTTCTTCGAGAGCGAGTTCGGCGTGCGCATGCTGAAGGCGCAGGAGAAGATCCGCGCGGTGGCCGCCGATGCCACGACCGCCGGGATCCTCGGCACGACAGTCGGCGCGCCGTTGCTCGCGGTCGATCGCCTGACGCTCACCTACGGCGACCGGCCGGTGGAAGTGCGCCGGGGGTTGTGCGTGACCCGCGACCATCACTATCTGAACGAGCTCCTGTAGCGGCCCTGTCGCCGCCACGAGTCACGCACGCGGCATCGTCGCGGGAGGCATGGCGGGCGCGGCCCTGCCGGCGCGCGCAGCGGCACGCAGGCGGCGCAGATGTGCGTCGGGGGTAGTGGGTGAGTTCACCCACGACCGCGTCAAGCGCGACCTTGGAGGCAATGCAACGGCAGCGCTATAATTGTGTGCTGCGCACAAAAATCAACGATCGGCTGCGGGGACCGCAATCCGCCCTGCAGCCGGCGCTTTCTTAGGATTCCGTCCACGATGGCTGCTCTCGACCGTCCCGTCGTCAAGCCACGCCCGGTTTATCTCGATCTCCTGCACATCCGGCAGCCGCTGCCTGCCATCGTCTCCATCCTCCACCGCATCTCGGGCGCGTTGCTTTTCCTCGCCGGCATTCCCTTCGCGCTGTGGGTCACGCAGCGCGCCCTGGCGTCCCAGGAGGCATGGGAGGCGGTGCGGGTGACGCTTTCGCATCCGCTCGCCAGGCTCCTGCTGCTGGTGCTCGCCTGGGCGTACCTGCATCACCTCATCGCCGGCATCCGCCACGTGGTGATGGACCTGCACATCGGGATGCAACTGAAGCCCGCCCGCACCTCGGCGGCCTTCACCCTCGTTATCTCCCTGCTGCTCACGCTCGGCGTGGCCATCCGGCTATGGTGACCGGCCGCCGCGTCCCCGTCGGCGCCCACTACGGCTGGCGCGACTGGCTGGTGCAGCGCGTGTCCGCCGTGGTGATGGCGGCGTACACGGTGCTGATCCTCTTTCTCCTGCTGTGGTTCGGCGGGCTCGACTACGCCGCCTGGAAGGGCGTCTTCGGCAACGGGTTCTTCCGCATCGCGACCTTCGTGTTCATGCTCGCCCTGTTGTGGCATGCGTGGATAGGCGTGCGCAACATCGCCATGGACTACCTGAAGCCGGTGGCCGTGCGTCTCACTTTCCAGGCCGTCGTCGCTGCCGTGCTGGTGGCGTACATCGGCTGGTCCATCCAGGTGCTGTGGTCATGATGCCGGTAAGCTCCCTGCCCGTGCGCAAGCTCGACGCCGTCATCGTGGGCGCCGGCGGCGCCGGCATGCGCGCCTCGCTCCAGCTCGCCGAGGCCGGCCTGTCCGTGGCGGTGCTCTCCAAGGTCTTCCCCACGCGTTCGCACACCGTGGCCGCACAGGGCGGCATCGGGGCGTCGCTTGGCAACATGGCCGAAGACAACTGGCTGTGGCACATGTACGACACCATCAAGGGGTCGGACTGGCTGGGTGACCAGGACGCCATCGAGCACATGTGCCGCATGGCGCCCAAGGTGGTGTACGAACTCGAGCACTTCGGCATGCCGTTCGACCGCAATGCCGACGGCACGATCTACCAGCGCCCGTTCGGCGGGCACTCCGCCGCCTTCGGCGAGAAGCCGGTGCAGCGGGCTTGCGCGGCCGCGGATCGGACCGGCCACGCGATGCTGCACACGCTCTACCAGCGCAACGTGCGGGCGCGCACGCAGTTCTTCGTCGAGTGGATGGCGCTCGATCTCGTACGCAATGCCGACGGCGATTGCGTCGGCGTGGTGGCCTACGAGATGGAGACCGACGAAGTCTGGCTGCTGCAGGCCAAGGTCACGGTGCTGGCCACCGGCGGGGCAGGGCGCATCTTCGCTGCGTCGACCAACGCCTTCATCAACACCGGCGACGGTCTCGGCATGGCAGCCCGCGCGGGCATCCCGCTCGAGGACATGGAGTTCTGGCAGTTCCATCCCACGGGCGTGGCCGGCGCCGGGGTGCTCATCACCGAGGGCGTGCGCGGCGAGGGCGGCATCCTGCTCAACTCGAACGGCGAGCGCTTCATGGAGCGCTACGCCCCGAACCTGAAGGACCTCGCCTCGCGCGACGTGGTGTCGCGGTCGATGGACCAGGAGATCAAGGAAGGCCGCGGCGTGGGCGAGCATAAGGACCACGTGCTGCTCAAGCTCGATCACCTTGGTCCCGACGTGATCCTGAAGCGCCTACCGTCGATCCGGGAGATCGCGCTCAAGTTCGCCAACGTCGATCCCATCCGGGAGCCGATCCCGGTGGTGCCCACCATCCACTACCAGATGGGCGGCATTCCCACCAACATGCACGGGCAGGTGGTGGTGCCGGTGAAGGGCGACCCCAACACCGTCGTCCACGGCCTGTACGCGGTGGGCGAGTGCGCCTGCGTGTCGGTGCACGGCGCGAATCGCCTCGGCACGAACTCGCTGCTCGACCTCCTGGTCTTCGGGCGCTCCGCGGGCGACCACATCGTCGGGAAGAACTTCCCGGCACAGGCGCACCGCGACCTGCCGCGCGATGCCGGCGACCTGTCGCGGGCGCGCCTGGCGCGCCTCGACAGCGCGACTTCCGGCGAATCCGTGCCGGAGGTCGCGAACTCGATCCGCAAGGAGATGCAGTCGCATTGCGGCGTGTTCCGCAACCAGGAGCTGCTGTCCGAGGGTGTCGCCAAGATCATGGAGATCGAGAAGCGGGTGGCGCGCACCGCGATCAAGGACAAGAGCCGCGTGTTCAACACCGCACGCGTGGAGGCGCTGGAGCTCGAGAACCTGATCGAGACGGCCAAGGCCACCATCGTGTCGGCGGAGGCGCGGCGCGAGTCGCGCGGCGCGCAGGCGCGCAGCGACTATCCCGACCGCAACGACGCCGAGTGGCTGAAGCACACGCTGTGGTATCGCGACGGCAATCGCCTCGACTACAAGCCGGTCAACCTGAAGCCGCTGTCGGTCGACGCCTTCCCGCCCAAGGCCCGCACCTACTAGACATGCCGACGATGCCTCTGCACGCAAGATCGGGCCGGTCGCGCCGGCCAGCCTCCCAAGGAAGCGTTCGACGATGAAGTTCCGTGTGTACCGCTACGATCCGGAGAAGGACGCGAAGCCCTACTACCAGGAGTACGACGTGGCGCTCGCGCCCACCGATCGCATGCTCCTCGACGCGCTGATGCGCCTCAAGATGCAGGACGACTCGCTGTCCTTCCGGCGCAGCTGCCGCGAAGGCGTGTGCGGCTCGGACGCGATGAACATCAACGGCAAGAACGGCCTGGCCTGCATCACGAACCTCAAGGACGTGAAGGAACCGGTGGAGCTGCGGCCGTTGCCCGGACTGCCCGTGATCCGCGACCTCATCGTGGACATGAGCCAGTTCTTCAAGCAGTACCATTCGATCAAGCCGTACCTCGTCAACGACACGCCGCCGCCGGAGCGCGAGCGCCTGCAGTCGCCCGAGGATCGCGAGGAACTCGACGGCCTGTACGAATGCATCCTGTGCGCGTGCTGCAGCACGGCCTGCCCCTCGTTCTGGTGGAATCCGGACAAGTACGTGGGTCCCGCGGGCCTGCTCCAGGCGTACCGCTTCGTCGCCGACAGCCGCGACCAGGACCTCGAGGCGCGCATCGACAACCTCGAGGATCCCTACCGGCTGTTCCGCTGCTACACGATCATGAACTGCACCGACGTGTGCCCGAAGGGCCTCAACCCCGCGCTCGCGATCGGCAAGCTCAAGGAAATCATGGTCAAGCGCGCGGTGTGACGCGCCATCCCGACATGGAACCGATCGACACCGTTCGCCTGAAGCGCATCGCGTGGCGGTGCCGGCGCGGCATGCTGGAGAACGATCTCGTGCTGTCCCGGTTCCTCGCGCGCCGGGGGGGTGCGATCACCGAAGAAGAAGTGGCCATGCTCGACGCCTTGCTCGAGCTGCCGGACAACGAGCTGTGGGACCTCATCGCCGGGCGGGAGGAGACGGCCGACGCGTCCGTGGCGCCGCTCGTTGCGCAGTTGCGCAGCACCTGACTCTCGCGTTTCCCGCGAGCCTTCCCGACCCGCTTTCACTGGAGTCCACCCGCCATGACCGACAGCACCGCCACCTTCAACTTCTCTGACGGATCGCCCTCGGTCGACTTCCCGGTGCTGTCCGGAACCATCGGCCCGGACGTGATCGACATCCGGCCGCTCTACGGCAAGACCGGCAAGTTCACCTACGACCCCGGCTTCCTGTCCACCGCGTCGTGCCGCTCGGCGATCACCTACATCGACGGCGACAAGGGGGAGCTGCTCTACCGCGGCTATCCGATCGAGGAACTCGCCACGCGCTGCGACTTCCTCGAGACCTGCTACCTGCTGCTCTACGGCGAGTTGCCGACCGTGGCGCAGGACAAGGCGTTCGAGTCGCTCGTCACGCGCCACTCGATGGTCAACGAGCAGATGCAGTTCTTCCTGCGCGGCTTCCGCCGCGATGCGCATCCCATGGCGGTGCTCACCGGGCTCGTCGGGGCCCTGTCGGCGTTCTATCCCGACTCGATCAACCTGCACGACGAGAAGCAGCGCAACATCTCCGCCATCCGCCTCATCGCCAAGATGCCCACGCTGGTGGCCATGGCGTACAAGTACTCGGTCGGCCAGCCGTACCAGTACCCGCAGAACAACCTCTCGTATGCCGGCAACTTCATGCGCATGATGTTCGCCACTCCGTGCGAGCCGTACGTGGTCAACGACGTGCTGGTGCGCGCGCTCGACCGCATCTTCATCCTGCACGCCGACCACGAGCAGAACGCCTCGACCTCGACCGTGCGCATGTGCGCGTCGTCGGGCACCAACCCGTTCGCGGCGATCGCGGCGGGCGTGGCCTGCCTGTGGGGTCCGGCGCACGGCGGCGCCAACGAGGCCGCGCTCAACATGCTCTACGACATCCAGGCGCAGGGCGGCGTGGCCAAGGTCGGCGAGTTCATCGCCAAGGCCAAGGACAAGTCGTCGAACGTCAAGCTGATGGGCTTCGGCCATCGCGTCTACAAGAACTACGATCCGCGCGCCAAGCTGATGCGCGAGACCTGCTACGAGGTCCTGGGCGAGCTCGGACTCGAGGACGATCCGCTGTTCAAGCTCGCGATGGCGCTCGAGAAGATCGCGCTGGAGGACGACTATTTCGTGCAGCGCAAGCTCTACCCCAACGTCGACTTCTACTCGGGCATCGTGCAGAAGGCGATCGGCATTCCGGTGCAGCTCTTCACCGCGATCTTCGCGCTGGCCCGCACCGTGGGCTGGATCGCCCAGCTGAACGAGATGGTGTCCGACCCCGAGTACAAGATCGGCCGCCCGCGCCAGCTCTACACCGGAGCCGCGCGGCGCTCGGTGGTGCCGCTCGCGGAGCGGTCGTAAGGCGATCGCGGGATCGCGGCTAGTCAAAGTCCACGAGGTGACGCCATGGGCGTGATGCAGGAACTGCAAGCCACCAGCAACCTGTTCGGCGCGAACGCGCCGTTCATCGAGGAACTCTACGAGCGCTACCTCGCGGATCCCGCGAGCGTCGATGCCGACTGGCGCGCCTACTTCGACGAACTGCGCGGCGGGGCCGCCGACGTCGCGCACTCGCCGGTCGTGGAGTCGTTCGTCGAGCTCGCGCGCAACCGCCGCGTGCACGGTGCGATGGTCGACGCGACCACGATGCACAAGCAGGTGCTGGTGCTGCGCCTCATCAGCAAGTTTCGCACCCTCGGCATGCTGGCTGCCGACCTCGACCCCTTGAAGCAGCACGCGCCGGACTACATTCCCGAGCTCGACCTCGCGACCTACGGCTTCACCGACGCCGACATGGATACTGAGTTCGACGTCGGGTCGTACAAGGCGGGCCCGCAGCGCATGCGCCTGCGCGACCTCGTGGTGGCCCTCCGCGAGACGTACACGCGCACGCTCGGCGCCGAGTACATGTACGTCACCGACACCGCCACCAAGCGCTTCTTCCAGGAACGGCTCGAACCGGTCCGCTCGCGTCCGGCGTTCTCGCCCGAGGAGCGCAAGCACATCCTGGAGCGCCTCACCGCCGCCGAGACGCTCGAGCGCTACCTGCACACGCGGTACGTGGGCCAGAAGCGGTTTTCGGGCGAAGGGGGCGACACCATGATTCCGATGCTCGACCGCCTGATCGAGAAGGCGGGGGCCGCCGGGGTCGGCGAGATCGTGATGGGGATGGCGCATCGCGGCCGCCTCAACGTGCTGGTCAACATCCTGGGCAAGATGCCGGCGAACCTCTTCTCCGAGTTCGAGGGCAAGGCGGCGCAGGACCTGCCGGCGGGCGACGTCAAGTACCACCAGGGATTCTCGTCGGACGTCTCCACGCCCGGCGGGCCGGTTCACGTCACGCTCGCCTTCAACCCCTCGCATCTCGAGATCGTGAATCCGGTGGTGGAGGGCTCGGTGCGCGCCCGCCAGCATCGCCGCGGCGATACCCGCGGTGACCAGGTGCTGCCGATCCTGCTGCACGGCGATGCGGCCATCGCCGGACAGGGCGTGAACCAGGAATGCCTCAACATGGCGCAGACCCGCGGCTACTACACGGGCGGCACCATCCACATCGTCGTCAACAACCAGATCGG
>CAYTOT010000087.1:0-13180 GCA_964439475.1 uncultured Alcaligenaceae bacterium | reverse complement strand
AGCGGTGCAGCAGCGAGGTGTCCTGCGTGACCATGCCGATCTGCGCGCGCAGGCTCTCCTGCGTCACCTGTGCGATGTCCTGGCCGTCGATCTCGATGCGCCCGCTGCCCACGTCGTAGAAGCGCAGGAGCAGGTTGACGATCGTGGACTTGCCGGCGCCCGAGCGGCCGACGAGGCCGATCTTCTCGCCCGGACGGATGTGCAGCGAGAGGTCGTCGATGACGTTGTCGCGGCCGCCGTAGCCGAACGACACGTGCTCGAAGCGGATGTCGCCGCGGGCGACGACGAGCGCGCGTGCGCCGGGCGCGTCGACGACCGCATGCGGCCGCGTGAGCGTGGTGATGCCGTCCTCCACCGTGCCGATGTGCTCGAACAGCGCCGCCATCTCCCACATCACCCAGTGCGAGATGCCGTTCAGGCGCAGCGCCATCGCGGTGGACGCGGCCACCGCGCCCACGCCCGCCTCGCCTTTCGTCCACAGCCAGAGCACGATGCCCGCGGTCGCCATCACGAGCAGCATCGACAGCACGTGATTGACGATCTCGAAGCCCGTGACGAGCCGCATCTGCGTGTGCACGGTGGAGAGGAACTCCTGCATGGCGCCGCGCGCGTAGCGGGCCTCGCGCTTCGCATGCGAGAAGAGCTTGACGGTGGCGATGTTGGTGTAGGCGTCGGTGATGCGCCCCGTCATGAGCGAGCGCGCGTCGGCCTGGAGCTTGCCGATGCGCCCCAGGCGCGGGACGAAGAACCACAGCGTGGCGAGGTAGGCCACGAGCCAGCCCAGGAACGGAAGCAGCAGGCGCACGTCGAAGTCGCCGAGCACGGCGAGCAGCGTCACGAAGTAGATGACGATGAACACCACGAGCTCGCATACGATGAGCCAGGTGTCGCGCACCGCGAGCGCGGTCTGCATGACCTTGGTGGCGATGCGCCCGGCGAACTCGTCCTGGTAGAAGTGCATGCTCTGCGCGAGCATCAGGCGATGGAAGTTCCAGCGCAGCAGCATCGGGAAGTTGCCGAAGAGCGTCTGCTGCTTGATCGACGACTGCAGCGCCACGAGCAGTATCGAGCCGACGAGCACCGCGCCGAGAAGGAGCAGGCTGCGGCCCTCCTGCGCCCACAGCCTTGCCGGCTCCACGGCGGCGAGCCAGTCGACCACGCGGCCCATGAAGGCGAAGAGCAGCGCCTCGAAGGCGCCGATCGCGCCGGTGAGGATCACGGTGGCGGCAAGGTACTTGCGAAGGCCGGCCGACGCGGCCCACAGGAACGCGAAGAAGCCGCGCGATGCCGGCTGCGGCACCGCGTCGGGGAACGGGTCGACGAGTCGTTCGAAAAGGGCGAACACGCGGGATCTTCCGGCGTTGCACGCAGGCCGGCGCTGGCGCACGGAGGGTGCTCCGTGGCGGCACGGACGGCGCGAAGGGTGCGTAGCTTACCGCAACGCGCCGCGAGGACTACCGGCGCTTCGGCTTGCGCGCTGCCGCGGTCCGCAGCGGTCCATACGCGGCGAGCGCGATCGATGCCGCCAGCAGCATCAGCGCCCACTCGGAGAGCGTCGGGATGGACTCCGTCACGATCGTCGCCTCCCGGGCGAACGTCGCCGTCACGTGCTCGCGACTGCCCATGTAGACGACGCACCCGCCCGACCCCGCGCACGCGCCGCTCCAGCCGGTGAACCTGTGGCCGGCCTTCGGGATCGCGATCAGCGTGACCTCGGAGTCCATCGCGAAGCCTGCGCTGCACGTCGTCCCGCAGTCGATGCCAGCCGGGTAGCTCGCGATCGTTCCCTCGCCGAAGTCGTGGACCGTCAGCGCGGCCTGGCCGGACGGAATCGGCGTGAACGTGGCCGCCACCGACTGGTTCGCGTTCATCACGAGGTCACAGGTTGCGCTGCCGGAGCACGCGCCGCTCCAGCCGCCGAACGCATAGCCGGCCTGCGGCCGCGCGATGACGCTGACGGGCGTGCCCGGCGCGAAGCCGGCCGCGCAGCGCGTCCCGCAGTCGATGGCGCCGGGCGTGGTCGTGACCGTGCCGCCGGTGGCGCCCGCGACGGTCAGCGTGTATTGCCCGCCGTCCACGAACGCGGCGCCCACCGAGCGCGCCTGCGTCATCGTGACCGTGCAGGTGCTCGCGCTGCCCGAACACGCGCCCGACCAGCCGGCAAACGATGCGCCGGGCGCCGCGCTCGCTGTCAGCACGACCGGCGAACCCCCGGCGAACGCGCGGCTGCACTCGCTGCCGCAGTCGATGCCCGCGGGCGCGCTCGTCACCGTGCCCGTACCGTTGACGACGACGTGCAGCCCGTGCGAGGCCGGCGGCGCGGCGAGAATGGCGTAGAACTCGGCGGTCACCGTCGTCGTCTTGTCGACAGTGACCTCGCAGGTCGTCTTGCGGCCCGAGCACGCGCCCGACCACTTGCCGAACACGTAGCTCGGCGCGGGCTTCGCCGTCAGCTTCACTTGCGTGCCCGCCGGGTACGACTGGCTGCACGTCGGCTTGCATTCGATCCCGGCCGGCGAACTCGTCACCGTGCCGCCGAAGCCGGACGGAACGTCGACGACGAGCGTCGGGTTCGCGGCGGGCGTCACCCACGGGCCGAAGGTGATCGTGTACGGGCCGGCCCCGCCGAAGACGACCGTCGAGTCCATCTTCGACGGCACCTCGGGCTGCGGCGTCGAGGCGGCCGGCGGCACGGGCACGGCGGGCGTCGGGTTCTCGTCGACGGCGAATCCGTACGCCATGCCCATCAGCGGACCTGCACCGGGCGCGTCCTTCGCCGACCGCACGGCCGACGGCGGCTGCACGAACATCGGCGTGCCCCCGATCCTTGCCGTGTGGATCCAGCGGCTGAACAGGTTCTGCGTGAGGTCGGGGTAGGTGGACGAGACATGGGTCGGGTACCAGTACGTCTCGTCCTGCCAGCACTGCCACGTGTACGTGCGCGTGCACTTGGCGAGCGCGACGCCGCGGTTCATGGCACCGGAGATGAGGAGGCCGAACCGCGCGACGACCTGACCGTACGCGGCGCCACCGTACTGCGTCGTGGCGGCCGGAAGCGCGTTCGCGGCCACGAGCTGGTCGTAGTCGTCCGCGAGCGGCGTATTCAGGGTCCCCGCGCCGGCGAAGACCTGGTAGCCGCTCGACGCGGGTACCGAGCAATACTTCGACGGGATCTGGCCGCCGTCGCAGCCGGCCTGGTAGCCGGCCGGGCTGAACACGTACAGGACGTAGCCGGTTGCGTTGCCGGTGAACTTCATCGCCGGCACGGGGTAGGTCGAGCCGGGAAAGTTCAGCGTCACGATCGCGCCGGTGAACCGGTCCTGGGGAACCCCGGCGATCTCACCGCCGGAGTCGAGCGTCAATGGCGACGCGTTCGTCGCCCACAACGCCGCGATGACGGAGTCGAACCACGCATTGAGCTTGCTCGCCTGCGTCGCGGACGTGTTCTGGCTCAGGTAGCCGCCCGGATTCTGGATGACGTACTGCGGCACCTGCGGGCTGCCGCCGGACGTGAGGCCCTGTTCGAGCTCGAGGTACGCGCAGACCGGCGGCGGCGACGCGCTCGCGCACGCGCCGGCGCCCGCGGCCGCGTCGGCGAGGCCATGGATGAATTTCGCGTAGCTGTCGCGGATCGAGAGGTGGTTGACCACGTTGGCGGGGTTGACGCTCGCGCCCAGTGGATTGCCGATGGTTGCCGGATTCGCCGGCGCCCCGACGGCCGACGCGCTGACCGTCGAGACCGTGTTCATGGGGAACGCGACGAAGTCGACCTGCGACAGGTCGATGGTGCCGGTGAACGTGGACGCGCCGATCTCCGAGAACGTCCACGCGGGGAAGCTTCTCGCCGTCACCGCGGCGACGTTCGGGGTCGTCAGGTCGAGCGTGGCGGCGTTGGTGTAGGTGAAGGCATCGGTCACGCCCTGCTGGTTGAACAGACCGGTCGTGCCGCTGGACGGCGTGCAGCCCGGAAAGCGTGCGGTGTCGGTGACGATGAAGTAGTAGACGCGCGCGCTGATCGTGTACTGCGCGCCGCTGATCTGTACCTGCGTGATGTCCTGCGGAAACCGGTAGCACGGCAGCGTCGCGGTCCCGCTGGCAGGCACCGCTGCCGGCGCACCCCACGACCCGTCCGGCTGCAGCACGTAGGGACCGGCCGTCGAGTAGCCGGTGACGTAGATCTGGTAGGTCCCCTTCGCCAGGCCGGTCTCGTCCTTCAGTGAGAAGCTGGCCGGCGGCGGCACGAACGCTGCGGTGACCGCCTGCGCGCTGTTCATCGTCACGGTGCACGTCGAACTCGTCGACCCCACGCACGAGGCGGGCCCGCCGAGCCAGCCGGCAAACGTGCTCGTCCCCGTGGCGGCGGCCGTGAGCGTGACCTGCTTGCCGGCACTGTAGGATGCGGAGCAGGTCGAGGTCGCGCAATCGATGCTGCCGGTGTTGTCCGTGACCGTGCCAGTGCCGCTACCGCCCTGCGAGACGACGGTGAGCGGATAGGTCTGCCCCAGCGCGATCGCGGGCAGCCCCGCCGCGGCCGCGGCAGCGATCGCGACCAGCAGGCGCACGGCCTCGCGCCGCAGGCTGCGGACAGCACGACGTGTCGATGGGCGGCGGGCGAAGGGCATCGGTGCGGTCCTCGTGGGCAATGACGGGAAGGCGTGCCGCTCCCGCGGCCGGGCGAGCCCGATGCAGGCGCGCGCTAGCGGATGCAGGAAAGGGGGAGTCGACAACCTCCGCTCCGGAAAACGCAAGATGCGTGCCCGGGTGCGGCGGGCCGCGTGGCGGAAGTCCTCGTCGCACCGTTGGCCGTATACTTGGCGGCGCTCGTGAGGGGGGAGGCCCGTGAGCGGCGATGCGCGAGGCGAACGGGAGCCACGGAGAAGACACGGGCATGGGAGCCATGTTGACCGATGAGGACTTCAGGTTGCTCGCGGCGTTCCGTCTCTCGTTGCGCAGGTTCCAGTTCTTCAGCGAGCAGGCGTCGCGCACGCTGGGACTGACGGCGCAGCAGTACCAGGCGTTGCTCGCCATCGAGAGCCGCTCTGACGACCACCCGTTCACCGTCAAGACGCTTGCGCAGCTTTTGATGATCAAGCACAACAGTGCCGTCGAGTTGATCGACCGCATTGCCGAACGGGGGCTCGTCGAACGCACGCGAAGCGCAGTCGACCGCCGCCGCGTGACCATCGAGCTGACCCAAGAGGGACGGCGAGTGCTGAGGCGGCTGGCATCGATGCATCGGCGCGAACTCAGCCGGGTCGCGCCCGAGTTCACGCGCTATTTCCGCCGCTTCGCGCGAAGCGCGGCCGGTAGCACCTGACGCACCCCGGATTCGTTCCTGCCCGCACGGCAGGCATTCTTGCAAGAGGAGGATTTGTCATGAAGCGCGCTCTGGTTGCATTCGCGATCGTCGCTGCCGCGACGCTGGCTCAGGCGGACAACGCCCGGCTGGACAAGGCGAAGGCCGAAGGCAAGGTCGCGTTCTACGCCAACATCACGGCGGTCGAGCCGATCATGAAGGCCTTCACCGCCGATACCGGAATCAAGGCCGAGTACACGCGGATCTCGAGCTCCAAGTTCGTGGCCACGACCATCACCGAATTCGAGGCCGGCAAGCTGCAGGCCGATGTCGTGCAGGCGCCGCTGCCCGTGCTGGAGATGCTCAAGGACAAGGGCATCCTCGCGGCATACCGCTCCCCTGCTGCCAAGGGCTATCCGGAGTGGGCGCGCAAGGACGACCGCATCATGCTGTTCGGCATCGAGTACGTCGGTCTCATCTACAACAAGGACCTGGTCAAGAAAGCCGACGTGCCCAAGCGCTACATGGATCTCGTCGACCCGAAGTGGAAGAACAAGATCGTCATGGCCAATCCGGCCAACCATCCGTCGACGATCTCGTGGCTCGTCGGCCTCAAGGAGAACGTCTTCAAGTCGGAGGCGGAGTGGATGAAGTTCGTCACGGGCCTGGCGGCCAACCAGCCGATGCTGGTGGCGTCGTTCGGCCCGACCCCGGCGCCCATCGAGAGCGGCGAGAAGCTGATCGGGATCTCGATGCCGAAGTACATCGTCACCAAGGCGCCGGCGCCGCTGGATTGGGCGCGGCTCGACGAGCCCCTGATGGGCACGCCGCGCGCCATCGCCATCACCTCGAAGGCGCCGCATCCCGAGGCGGCGCGGGTGTTCATGGACTTCTGGCTTTCCGACAAGTCGATGGCCATGCTGGCGAAGGACGTCGGCGAGTACGTGCTGGCGCCCGGCGTCCATCCGCCGATCGACGGCATGGACAAGGCCAAGGTGATTCCGATACGCGAGCTCTCCGACGCGGAATTGCAGAAATGGGGCGGCGAGTTCAAGAAGATCTTCAACGCGAAGTAGCGCGCACCGGCAAGACCATCGCGCGCGGCGACCGGACATGGAGATCAGGATCGAGGGCCTTTGCAAGAGCTACGTCGCCGAGGGCAAGGCCGTCCGCGCGCTCGATGGCGTCGACCTCACGATCCCCGCGAACCGGATCTTCACGCTGCTCGGGCCGAGCGGATGCGGCAAGACCACGCTGCTGCGGTGCATCGTCGGCCTCGAGACCCCCGATGCGGGAGAGATCCGCATCGGCGACGAGATCGTCTGGTCGAAGGCGAAGGGCATCGCCGTACCCACCGAGAAGCGCGGACTCGGCATGGTGTTCCAGACCTATGCGATCTGGCCGCACCTGTCGGTCTTCGACAACGTCGCCTATCCGCTGCAGATCCGCGGCGTCAGCCGCGACGTCATCCGCGACAAGGTCGCCGCCGCGCTGCAGTTCGTGCAGCTCGAAGGCGTGGAGCGGCGCTCCGCGACGCGCCTGTCGGGTGGGCAGCAGCAACGCGTGGCGCTGGCGCGAGCGCTGGTGGCCGAGCCCAAGGTGATCCTCTTCGACGAGCCGCTCAGCAACCTCGATGCCAAGCTGCGGGAGGAAACGCGCAAGGAGCTGAAGGCCTTCCTCGCCAAGCTCGGAATCACCGCGGTCTACGTCACGCACGACCGCGTCGAGGCGCTGGCGCTGTCGGATTCGATCGCGGTGATGCGCGCCGGCAGCATCGTCGAGATCGGCTCGCCGCAGGACATCTATTTCAATGCCGGCCACAGGTTCGTCGCCGATTTCATCGGGCGCGCCAACCTGATCGAGGCCACCGTTCGCGGGCAGCAGGGGGAGCACACGATCGTCGACTGCGCGCTGGGTACGCTGGCCTGCCAGCGCCACGCGGGCGCGCCGGGGGACGAGGTGACGTTGTGCGTGCGGCCCGAGTTCATCCACATCGGCCGCGGCGGCGTTGCGGGCACGCAGCGCAACGCCGTCACCGGCGTGGTCGAGTCGCTGACCTTCGTCGGCGAGGTCTACGAGGCGGAGATTCGCGCGGGGACCGAGCTCCTGCTCGCGCGGGTCGAGCCTGACGTCACGATCGGCCAGGGCGACCGGGTCGACTTCGCGCTCGATCCTGCCCACTGCCTGCTGGTCTCGGCCTGAAGACGCGCGCCGGGATGGACAGGACGCGATCGACGCTCACGTATGCGCTGATCCTGATCGTCGGGGCGCTGACGGTCTGCCCGGTGCTGATGCTGGTCCTCGGCAGCTTCTCGACGGGACTGACGGCATTCGGCAGCTTCACGCTCGACAAGTACGTCGCCGCGTACACCGACCCGGCGCTGGCCGGCGTCATCGTCAACACGGTGATATTCGTGGTGGGCTCGTCGACGCTGGCGACCGGGCTCGCGCTGTTCCTCGCGTATCTCAACACGCGCACCGACATCCCCTTCAAGGGCGTGTTCAGGGTCATCTCGCTGGTGCCGATGATGATCCCGCACCTCCTCTTCGCGGTGAGCTGGGCGCTCCTGCTCAACCCGTCGAATGGCATGCTCAACCTCCTGCTGAAGGACGTGTTCTCGCTCGAGGAATCCCCGTTCAACATCTACTCTCTGGCCGGCATGATCCTCGTCGAGGGTCTGCTCGACATGCCGATCGCGTACCTGATCGTCGCCCCGGCGCTGGCGTCGTTCGATGTCTCGCTCGAGGAATCGTCGCGCGTGTTCGGCGCCTCGACCTGGCGGACGCTGCTGCGCATCACCCTGCCCGTGCTGCGTCCCGCGATCCTCGCCTCGTTCATCCTCGGCGTGGTGCGCAGCCTCGCCTCCTTCGCGGTGCCGTCGGTGATCGGCATGCCGGGCCGCGTCGAGGTGCTGGCGACCTACCTCTACCAGATGATCGCGACCGGCTTCGCCACCGACTACGGCAAGGCGGCGGCGGTCGGCATGAGCGTGCTGGTGGCCTCGATCACGCTGATCGTCGTCTATCGTGCACTGACCGCGGAGAGCGAGAAGTACGTGACGGTGTCGAGCCGCGGCTACCGGCCGACCGTCATCGAGCTCGGCGGCGCGCGCATGCCGCTGTTCGCGGCCGTCGCCGTGCTTTCGTTCGTGATGATCGTGCTGCCGGTGGCGGTGCTGCTCTACACCTCGCTGGTGCCGTACTCGATGGTGCCCGGCGCGCAGGCGTTCTCGCTCATGAGCCTCAGGCACTGGATCGGCGTGCTCGACGATCCGCTCTCCATACTCGCCCTGCGCAACAGCATCTTCCTCGGCGTCGCCGGCGCGACGCTGGGCGTGCTGCTGTCGATCTTCGTCGCCTATGCGATCGTCAAGGTGAAGACGCGCGCCGCGGGCGTGCTCGAGTCCCTGTCGTTCCTCTCGTTCTCGTTTCCGGGCATCGTGATCGGCGTGGGGTTCATGTGGTTCTTCGTGCAGACGCCGCTCTACGCCACGCTGACCGCGCTGCTGATCGGCTACATCGCGACCTACCTGCCATACGGCGTGCGGCCGCTGGCGAGCGCCTTCGTGCAGCTCCACTCGCATCTCGAGGAGTCGTCGCTGGTCTGCGGCGCCAGTCCCGCGACGACGATGCGCCGCATCATCGTGCCGCTGCTCGTTCCTGGCATCGTCTCCGCGTGGATCCTGATGGCATCGATGTTCCTGCGCGAGCTCACGCTGTCCGTGGTGCTGTCGCGGCCGGGGACCGAAGTGCTGGCGGTGCAGATCCTGCGCTACGCCGACGACGGGCTGTGGGGCAAGCTGTCGGCGCTCGGCATCATCATGATCGTGATCTCGACGGCGCTCGTGATTCTCGCGACGCGCGTCGGCGCGCGCTTCAGGGCCGCGGGGCTCGCGGGCTAGGCATGGGCGCGCTCGCCGCCGCCGCAGCGTCTCGCGACGTGGGATAGGGTTGCTGCGCGGGGAACGGGGAACGATCCATGGACACCGCGAACGTCGACCGGCTGCTCGCCGCCCGCGGGCTGCGCGCCTTCGGCGACGGGTTCGTGAGCCTGTTGTTGCCTCTGTACCTCCTCGAACTGGGGTTCGGCAGCGTGACCGTCGGCCTGGTCGCGTCGGCCACGCTACTGGGATCCGGGGTGATGACGCTGGGGGTGGGGGTCGTCGCGCATCGTTTCACCGCACGCACCCTGCTGCTCGCGGCGGCGGCGCTCATGGCGCTCACCGGGGCCGGGTTCGCGACGATCACGCAGCTGTGGCCGCTCGTCGTGATCGCCTTCGTCGGCACGCTCAACCCATCGAACGGCGACGTCAGCGTATTCGCGCCGCTCGAGCACGCCGTGCTCGCACAGGTGGTGGACGATCGCCATCGCACGGCGGTGTTCGCGAGGTACGCCCTGGTGGGAAGCCTCCTGGCGGCGCTCGGGTCGCTCGCCGCCGGCGTGCCGGCGCTCTTCGCCCGCTCGCTCGGCTGGCCGCTCGCGGCCGCGCTGCAGGCGATGTTCGTCGCCTACGGCTTGCTGGGCGTCTCGGCAGCGTTCGTCTATCGCGGCCTGCCGCGCGGACACGCGACCGGACCGCGCGCCGCCGGCGCCCTGAAGCACTCCCGACGCGCGGTGCTGACGCTCGCGGCATTGTTCTCGCTCGACGCGTTCGGCGGCGGCCTGGTGGTCCAGTCGCTGGTCGCGCTGTGGCTGTTCCAGCGCTTCGACCTGTCGCCTGCCGCGGCCGGCAGCATCTTCTTCGCGACGGGGGTGCTGAGCGCGGTGTCGTTCCTCGTCGCGGCCCGCGTCGCGCGGCGCATCGGGCTCGTGAACACGATGGTGTTCACGCACCTGCCGGCCAACCTGTGCCTCGTCGCGATCCCGTTCCTGCCCGACCTCACGTGGGTGGTGGCACTCCTGCTCGTGCGCGGATTCCTGTCGCAGATGGACGTGCCGACCCGCAGCTCCTACGTGATGGCCATCGTGCCTCCCGAGGAGCGGGCGGCGGCGGCCAGCGTGACACTCGTCCCGCGCAGCTTCGCGTCGGCCGTGAGCCCGCTTCTCGCCGGCTACCTGCTGGGCTTGTCGACGTTCGGCTGGCCGCTGGTCGCGGCCGGCGCGATTAAGATCGTGTACGACGGGTTGCTGCTCATGACGTTCCGCCATGTGCGGCCACCGGAGGAGCGCTGAACGCGGTCCGGCGGTCCGTTCGCCGTCTGACGCGATCGCAGGCGCTTGCACCGCCCGCCTCGACATGGCGGGTGCGACTGGCATGGAGGAGCCGATGATCGATCGCTGGGGGACGTACCGACGGGGCGCGCTTGCGAGCCTCCTGCTGGCCTGCGCGGCGGGCCTCGTCGCATGCAACGACGGCGGTGACAACGTGCAGCTCGCGGGCGCCGTGCGCAGCGGCAGCGCTGGCCTCGCCGGCTACCACGTGTCGCTCCATGCAAGCCTCGTCGACCGCCCTGGCGGCTGGCAGTTCCTGGGCTCGGGTGTGAGCGACGTCAACGGCGAGTTCCAGATCTTCTATGAACCACCCGCGGAGCGTGCCGTCATGATCGTCGAGGCGGCCAGGGGAGCGGTGACCCTGGCGAGCGCGATCGGCTATGGCGGGGACGTCCCGGCGCGCGTGGTCGTCAACGAGCGGACCACCGTCGCGACCGGCAACGCATTCGCGCAGTTCGTCGACGGCAGCCGCGTGCTCGGCAACCCCGTCGGCATGGTCAACGCCGTGCGCATGGCCGGCAACCTCGCCGATCCCGCCACGGGGGACGCTGCCGAAGTCATCTCGCGTACGCCGAACGGCGCGGAGACGGCGACGTTCGCCACGTTCAACTCGCTCGCCAACGCGGTGGCGGCGTGCGTCGCGAGCGAACAGGGGTGCGCCGACCTGTTCGCCGCTGCCCGGCCGCCGGGCGCAGCCGCCCCCGACAACGTGTTGCAGGCCATCGCGAACATCGTCAGGTACCCGTCGTATCCCGGCTATCCGGCGGACGCGCTCGATCCCGTGTTCAGGCTGTCGCTGGCCCATCCGGTCTACCGGCCCGCGCTCGACCAGCGGCCGACGAGCTGGCTCCTGTTCCTCAAGATCACGGGCGGCTTCTACAGCACGCAGGACAGCGGCAACCTCATGAACGGGCCCGGCAACTTCGCCATCGACGAGCTGGGCTACGTCTACTTCGACACCAACTACATCCCGCGCCCGAGCGGCGAGTATGCATGCGCGAGCAACCGCGCCGTCAAGCTCACCCCGTGGGGCGAGAATGCGCCCGGCTCGCCGTTCTTCGGCGGCGGCCTGAGCGGCCAGGGCTTCGGCATCGTCTTCGATCCCTCCGGTCGCCTGTGGATCGGCAACTTCGGTTTCCAGGATCCGCCGTGCGATGTCCTGCCGCAGAAGGCCACCAAGAACAGCGTGTCGCTGTTCACTCGCGACGGGGTCGCGATCTCGCCGGCGCTGGGTTACACGCAGGGCAACATCTCCTGGCCGCAGGGCATGTCGTCGGATCGCCAGGGCAATATCTCGATCGCCAACTGCGGCAACGACACCGTGACCGTGTACCGCAACGGCGACCCGTCGCAGGCGATGAACATCGCGCTCGGTCCCACGCCGCCTGCAGGCGATCCGCAGATCAAGCCGTTCGGCACCGTCGTCGATCTGGACGGCAACCTCTGGGTGACGGGCAATCGCAGCAACGCGATGTACGTCCTGTCACCGTCGGGTGCGCTGCTCGCGACGCTGCCGGGCGTCTACCAGGGCAAGACCGTGATCACCAAGCCCATCGGCAATGCCGTCGACAGCCGCGGCAACGTGTGGGTGGCGAACTCCGACTGGCTCGACTCGCCGTGTCCCACGCGCAACGTGCTCGGCAGCGCCCAGAATCCGTCGGTGACGATGTATCGCGCGGGCGACCGCACGCCGCAGCCGGGATCGCCCTTCACCGGAGGCGGCATCACGCTGCCGTGGGGTGTGACGGTCGACGGCGACGACACGGTGTGGGTGCTCAATTTCGGAGTCACGCCGCCGGGGCCGAACAACGATCCCTCGCTCGTCACGGGCGTGAGCCGGCTCTGCGGCGCCGACACCACGCGGTGCCCGCCGGGGCTTGCCACCGGCGATCCGATCTCGCCGCCGACGGGCTATCGCAGCAACGCGCTGCAGCGGTTGACGGCCGGTGCCGTCGATCCTTCCGGCAACCTGTGGGTGACGAACAACTGGAAGATCGATGCGGATCCTTTCCAGAATCCAGGAGGCAATGCGGTGGTGATCCTGGTGGGTGCAGCGGCGCCGCTGAAGACACCGGTCATCGGTCCGCCGGCGGGGTTCAGACAGGCGGAATGAGGCAGAGAGGCCAAGGGCTGGCTTCAGCCTGGCGTCGATCTTGCCGACAGCGCGGCCCTTCTGGATCGAATGGAAGGCAGGCTTTGATCCTTGCGGACGCAAATGTCCTGATTTACGCCTTCCGATCAGACTCCGATCAGCACGCAGCGTATCGTTCCTGGCTGGACGAGGTGGTGAACGGACCGTCGGCCTACGCGGTATCGCCGCAGGTGCTCTCGGGGGTCGTTCGCATCTGCACCCACCCGCGCATCTTCAGTCACCCGAATACGCTGGAGGAAGTGCTGGCGTTCTGCCGGGTCGTTTCCGATCAGCCGCAGGCGACGCAAGTTACTCCGGGCGAGCGGCATTGGTCGATATTCGAATCGCTGTGCCGCGATTCGCGCGCCACCGGGAACGTCGTCGAAGACGCGTGGTACGCCGCCCTCGCGATCGAATCAGGCTGCGAGTGGATCACGGTCGATCGTGATTTCGCCCGCTTTCCACGGCTGTCGTGGCGCGCGCCGTTCTAGCAGCCTGTCGGGCTTGAACTGACCCGGGCGTGCCGAAATGCTGAATCGCT
>CAYTOT010000086.1:0-13548 GCA_964439475.1 uncultured Alcaligenaceae bacterium | reverse complement strand
CCGGCACCGTGACGCGCGTCATGATGATCTCGGTGTAGACCTTGAACTCGAGCGTCAGCATGAGGCCGGCAGCCAGCGTGAGGAGCGTCTTGCCGGTGCCGGCCTGGCCGAGCAGGGTGACGAAGTCGATCTCCGGGTTCATGAGGAGGTTGAACGCGAAGTTCTGCTCGCGGTTCCGCGCGGTGATGCCCCAGACGTTGTTCTTCTGGTGCGAGTAGTCCTTGAGGGTGGAGAGCAGCGCGCTCTTGCCGGTGATCTCCTTGACGATCGCGTGGAACGGCGCCTCGTCGGGCTTCTCCTGATAGACGAACTCGTTGAGAAGCAGCGACGGGATGAGCGGGCCGCTGAGCCGGTAGTAGGTGTGGCCTCCCTGCTGCCACGACTCGATGCCCTTGCCGTGACGGTCCCAGAAGTCCGCCGGAAGCTCGCGCGTGCCGGAGTAGAGGAGGTCGGTGTCCTCGAGGACCTTGTCGTTGAAGTAGTCCTCGGCGGCGAGCCCCAGCGCGCGCGCCTTGATGCGCATGTTGATGTCCTTGGACACCAGGATCACGCTGCGCTTGGGGTGGTTCTGCTGCTGCTGCATCACCACCGCGAGGATCTGGTTGTCGGCCTTGCCGCTCGCGAGTGTGGCCGGCAATACCGTGGCGATCGACTCCGTCTGCAGGAAGAGGCGGCCCGTCGCGGCTCCGCCCGACTTCTCCTCCAGCGGAATGCCGCGCGTGATGCTCTCGCCCGTCTCGCCGTGCGCGGTCACGAGCTCGTCGAGGAACCGGCTCACCTGGCGCGCATTGCGGGCGACTTCGGAGACGCCCTTCTTGTTGGCGTCGAGCTCCTCCAGCGTCAGCAGCGGGAGGTAGATGTCGTGCTCCTCGAACCGGAACAGGCTCGTGGGATCGTGCAGCAGGACGTTGGTGTCGAGGACGAAGAGCTTGCTTGCGGCAGAGGGCCCGGTCTTCGTGGGCCTGCGCGATGGAAGGAGGTGGAGCGTGGATGGGGCGGGGCGCAGCTTGCGTTCGACCATATGCCTCCTTGGGGCGCTACGTCGGGACGCCGGGAACGGTCGACCCGTCGCTTCGATGGTACATGTTCTGGATCACGGCACAAGGGCTTGTGGTGCGGACCCCCCGACGGCCGGAGCTATTGTGGTGGAAAGCACACGGACGCCGGGCGGCGTGGGAATGCCGCAGCGGTCCGGTGCGTGACATGAGGAGCGGCCGGCGCGACGTGTGCGCTACAGGGCCTTCACGAAGGCGAGGACCTCGTCGACGTGTCCTGCCACCTTCACGCCGCGCCATTCCCGCACCAGCCTGCCCGCGCCATCGATCACGAAGGTGCTGCGCTCGATGCCGCGCACCTGCCTGCCATACATGTTCTTCATCTTCATGACGGCGAACTGCTTGCAGAGCGTCTCGTCAGGATCGGAGATGAGCTCGAACGGGAACGCCATCCTGGCCTTGAACTTTTCGTGCGATGCGAGCGAATCGCGCGACACGCCCGCCACCACGGCGCCGGCCTTCCGGAACGCCTTGTGCGCATCCCGGAACTGCGCGCCTTCGGTCGTGCAGCCGGGCGTGCTGTCCTTGGGATAGAAATACAGCACGACGGTCTGCCCCTTGTGGGCGGACAGCGTGAAGGGGCCGCCGGTGGCCTCGGCGGTGAAATCGGCGACTTTCGCTGCAGTCATCTCGTCTCCGTTGCGGTGGCGGGGGGCGTCTCGGGGCAGGTGTCGCGGGGCGGGACTCGGGGCAGGTGTCGCGGGGCGTCGTGCGCGGCAGCCAGGGATGTTACGCCGCGGCCGCGAGATCGACGTCTTGCAGGAACTCCTCGCCCTGCACGAGCAGCGTGCCGCTGCGTCCCGGCACCGTGCCCGCGTGCACCGTGCAGCGCGGCAGCGCCATCGGCTCCACGGATTCGTAGAGCGCGCGCACGGGAACGAGCGTCCAGCCCTGCGCCTTCCAGCCCAGGATCAGCTGCTCGAACGCCGGTGCGAGGCGCATGCCTTCGAGCTCGGCGTGCAGCGTGAACACCTGCGGCGCGACCGGCGCCTGCGTGCGCTCGAGCAGGTGCGCCGCCACGTTGTCCTCGGTGACGCCGTCGAGCCCGATCATCTCGTCGAGCGTGGGCAGGGTGGTCGGGATCTGCGGGCAGCGGATCGGCTCCGCGTCGTGCACGGGCAGAAACGGATGCGTGCCGCGGCCGTCCGAGCAATAGTCGAAGCCGAGCCGTTGCGTCAGGCGCAGCGCGTGGACGTTCATCTGCCAGCCGGCGGCACCGTGGGTACGCGGCGCCTCCCTGAAGATGTCCGTGTAGCGCTCGCATGCGCGCTGCATCTCCGCAAGCGTCCACGCGGCGCCGGCTTGCGCGACGCCGTCCTGCCAGCGGATGTGATCCCAGCAATGGACGCCGGTCTCGTGGCCGGCGTCGCGCACCGACTGCATGATGGCGGCGCCGCGCCGCCCGATGTCCGGACCCGGCAGCACGGTGCCGTAGAGCAGCGTGCGCACGCCATAGTGCTTCACGACCGACGTCCGCCGCACCTTGCCGACGAATCCGGGCCGGAACACGCGCTTGATCGCGCGTCCGGTATGGTCGGGGCCGAGCGAGAAGAGGAACGTGGCGGTGACGTCGTGACGGTGCAGGATCTCCACGAGCCGCGGCACGCCTTCGCGGGTGCCGCGCAGCGTGTCGACGTCGATCTTGAGGGCGAGGTGCATCGTCATGGTCCGGCGGGGGCCGCCGGCCGCGGCGCGAAGCGTCAGGCGCGCGCCTCGTCGCCCGGTCCCAGGAGGCCGCGTGCCTCCGCGACCTGGCCGCGGTAGGCCTCGAAGATGCGCACCAGCGCGTCTTCCATCGTCACGGCGGGCTTCCAGTCGAGGTCGCGCATCGTGTTGTCGATCCTGGGGACGCGGTTCTGCACGTCCTGGTAGCCGCGGCCGTAGTAGGCATCGGCGGTGGTGTCCTGCAGCGTGACGCGCGCCGCCGTCTCCGCGTACTCCGGATAGCGCCGCGCGATGTCGAGCATCTTCTGCGCGAGGTCGCGCACCGACCAGTTGTTGGCGGGATTGCCGATGTTGTAGATCTTGCCCGATGCCACGCCGTCGGCATTGGCGACGATCTTCATGAGCGCGGCGATGCCGTCGTCGATGTAGGTGAAGGCGCGCTTCTGCGTACCGCCGTCGACGAGCCTGATGGGCTCGCCGCGCACGATGTGACCCAGGAACTGGGTGATCACGCGCGAGCTGCCTTCCTTGGCAGTGTCGATCGAGTCGAGCCCCGAACCGATCCAGTTGAAAGGACGGAACAGCGTGTAATCGAGGCCCTGCTGCATGCCGTAGGCGTGGATGACCCGGTCCATGAGCTGCTTGGCGCAGGCATAGATCCAGCGTGGCTTGTTGATCGGGCCCAGCACGAGCTCGGAGGTCTCGGGGTCGAACTCGGCGTCCCGCGACATGCCATACACCTCCGAGGTGGACGGGAACACGATGCGCTTGCCGTAGCGCACGGCGGCCCTCACGATCGGCAGGTTCGCCTCGAAGTCGAGCTCGAAGACACGCAGCGGGTCACGCACGTAGGTGGCCGGCGTGGCGATGGCCACGAGTGGCAGCACCACGTCGCACTTCTTGACGTGGTACTCGATCCACTCGCGGTTGATCGTGATGTCGCCTTCGAAGAAGCGGAAGCGCCTTTCGGGCAGGAGATCGGCAAGCCGGTCGGCCTGCATGTCCATGCCGTAGATCTCCCAGTCCGTGTCGCGGACGATCGCCTGCGACAGGTGGTGGCCGATGAAGCCGTTGACGCCGAGGATGAGGACTCGTTTCATTGCCTGGGGCCGCGACGGGCCCGTGCTTGGGGCGAGGACGCGGGCATTCTACCTGCCGGTGCCCTCCAGAACGCGCGGGGCGCGCAGCGCCGCGGCCAGGAAGGACGGGCTCGCCGCCGCGCCGTCGAGTTCCGCGCTGACGATCTCGACGCTGCCGCCACCGCCGCATGCCGCTTCGAGCCGGCCTTCGCAGAGACGGAGGCGCGCCGTGCCCGCGGGAGCATCGCCGCGCGTCACCCGCGTGCGCAGCACGCGCAGCCGGTGGCCGTCGATGTCGCAGAACGCGCCGGGATACGGCGGTGCCACCGCGCGCACGAGATCGTGCACACGGCGCGCCGGCCACGACCAGTCGATGCGGCCATCCTCCGGCGTGCGGCCGGAAAAATACGATCCCTGCGAGAGATCGAGCGGCAGGCGCGGCGCGGTGCCGGCCAGCAGCGAGGGAAGCACGCCGTCGAGCGTCATCTCCGCCGCCACGGTGACCTTGTCGAAGACCTCGCGCGCGGTGTCGTCTGGCAGGATCGGCACGGCCGTCTGGGCCACGAGGTCACCCGCGTCGGGCTTGGCCGCCATGTAGTGGAGCGACGCCCCCGTCATCCTCTCGCCGCGCAGCACGGCCCAGTTCACGGGGGCGCGCCCGCGGTACCTGGGCAGGAGCGACCCATGCATGTTGAGCGCGCCGCGCCGGGCAGCGGCGAGGATCGGCGGGGGCAGCATCCGTCGGTAGTAGAAGCTGAAGACGAAGTCGGGTTCGAGCGCGGCGACCTGCGCCTCGAACTCTCCCGCACCCGGATCGGCCGGCATCGCGACCGGCAGCCCGTAGTCGCGCGCGACCTCCGCCACGCGCTCGAACCAGATCGCCTCGGCAGGGTCGTCCTCGTGCGTGACGACCAGAGGCACGCTCACGCCGTGCGCGAGGAGCACGCGCAGGCAGCGCGCGCCCACGTTGTGGTAGGCGAAGACGATCGCCGTCGCCGGTCCGCCACTCATGAGAGCTCGCGCTCGACGGGCGCGGGCGGGCGCGTCGCCTCGCGCGCGGCGTCGCGCTCGAGGACGGCCCGCAGCGTGTAGCGCGGACGGTCGCGCACCTGCATGTAGATGCGCCCCACGTACTCGCCCACGAGACCCACGCCGAACAGCACCACGCCGATGACGAAGAACTCGAGGATGTCGCGATCCCACAGCGCCGTCCAGCCCTGGCCGGTGAGCAGGCGCTGCACCACGACCACCGCGTAGAGGAGCGAACTCGCCGCCGCCACGAACATGCCGAACAGCGAGAAGAGCTGCAGCGGGACGAGCGAGAAGCCCGTCACGAGGTCGAAGTTGAGGCGGATGAGCTTGTGCAGCGAGTACTTCGACTCTCCGGCGGCGCGCTCCTCGTGCGCGACGCCGACCTCGGTGGGGTTGTGCGCATACGTGTACGCCAGCGCCGGGATGTAGGTGCTGACCTCCCGGCTCGCCGCCACCGCGTCGACGATGTCGCGGCTGTAGGCGCGCAGCATGCAGCCCTGGTCCGTCATGCGGATATGCGTGATGCGCTCGCGCAGCCTGTTCATCGCCCGCGACGCCGCGCGCCGCCACCAGGCATCCTCGCGGGTCTTGCGCACGCCGCCCACGTAGTCGTGCCCGGCATCCATCTCGGCGAGGAGGTGCGCGACTTCCTCGGGCGGGTTCTGCAGGTCGGCGTCCAGCGTCACGATGCGCTGGCCGCGCACGCGCTCGAAGCCCGCGATGATCGCCGTGTGCTGCCCGCGGTTGGCATTGAAGAGCACGACCCGGGTCACGTCGGGGCGCGCGAGGTACTGGTCCTTGAGCAGCGCCGGCGAGCGGTCGTGACTGCCATCGTCGACGAAGATGATCTCGTAGTCGATGCCGAGGGTGTCGAGCGCCGGATACAGGCGCGCGAAGAGCGCGGCGAGCGTAGCTTCCTCGTTGTAGACCGGGATGACGACCGACAGTTGCGGATCCATGCCGCGGGGCCTCGGCTAGGCGCCGGTGCGCGCGGCGGCGAGCACCTCGGCGCACGCCGCGCACACGCGGTCGACGTCGGCCTCGGTCATGGTGGGGAAGAGCGGCAGGGTCACGGTGGCGTCGGCGATGCGCTCGGTATGAGGCAGGTCGCCCCGATGATAGCCGAAGCGAGCGAACGCCGAGGCGAGGTGGGCGGCCTCGTACGACACGCCGGTGCCGATGCCGCGCGCCTCGAGCGCGGCGCGGAACTGCGCGCGCGTGATGGCGAGTGCAGGCAGGGGCAGCAGCGGCGCGAACATGTTGAAACTATGACCGTCGGCGTCGCCGGGATATCCCGGATGCGGCAGCTCGAGCGGCGGGTCGGTGCGCAGGTTCTCGAAGTAGCGGCGGGCGAGCGCGCGCCGTTTCGCGTTGAATTCAGGAAGCTGCGCGAGCTGGCGCAGGCCGATCGCCGCGTTGACGTCGGGCAGGTTGGACTTGCCTGCTGCCTCGATCACGTCGCGAGTCCCGTCCGGCAGGCGCACGATGCCATGGAAGCGCAGCGCTTCGATGCGCTGCGCCTCCCGCTCGTCGTTCACGACCAGCGCGCCGCCCTCGATCGAGGTGATGTTCTTGTTCGGGTGAAAGCTCCACACGCAAAGGTCGCCGAAGCTGCCGATGTTGCGCCCCCGCCATGACGAGCCGATGGCGAGCGCGGCGTCCTCGATCACCCGCAGGCGGTGCTGGCCGGCGAGTGCGTACAGCGCATCCATGTCGCAGGGCAGTCCCGCGAAATGCGTGGGCATGATCGCCTTGGTGCGCGGGCCGATGCGCGCCGCCACCTGCGCGAGGTCGAGGTTGCGGGTGCCGGGCTCGACGTCGACGAACACCGGAACCGCACCGACCTTCACGATCATGTTGGGAGCGGCGAAGAAGGTCATGGCCGGCGTGATGACCTCGTCGCCGGGGCCGATGCCGGCCACGCGCAGGGCGAGCTCCAGGGCGGCCGTGGCCGACGACAACACGCGCACGGGTCGCCCGCCGGCGAGCTTCGAGAGCGCTGCCTCGAAGGCCCTGACCTTGGGTCCGCTCGTGATCCAGCCGGAGCGGATGACGTCGCCCACGTCGGCGATCGTGGCCTCGTCGAGGGTGGGGCGCGCGAAGGGAAGGTAGGGAAGCTCGGCCATGGGTCGCCTGCGTGAACGGGACCTCAGGCGCGGGCCACGAGCCACACCCCGAGGATGATGAAGCCGATGCCGAGCCACTTGGCGGTGGTCAGGGCCTCGCCGAACAGATAGTACGCGGCGATGGCGTTGATCACGTAGCCGAGCGAGAGCATCGGGTAGGCCACCGACACCGGCACGCGCGAGAGCCCCATGATCCATACCACGAGACTCACCATGTACACGGCCACGCCGGCGACGAAGTGACCCTGCGTGCCCATGCGCCACAGGGTGTCGAACCAACTCTCGCGGGAGAGCGTGATGACACCGAGCGCGTTGGTTCCGGCCTTGAGCAGGAGCTGGGCGACGGTGTTGAGCAGGACGCCCGTCATGAGGAAGGTGAAGGCGGCGAGCGTCATGGTGTTCGGATGATCGATCCTGGCGGAGGGGACGCTAGCGGCGGGCGACCAGCACGCGCCGCGGATCGCGGGCGAGGACGCGCATGGGGACGCCGTGGCGGGCGAGGTCGGCGGCGGTCTCGTTCGAGAGGAGGGCGTAGGCCTGCGGCGCGGCCTCCCATGCCGGGAACCAGCGCGCGAGGGTGTATCCCTTGCCGGGTTCCGCGTCGAGGCCCGGACCCATCTCGTCGCGATACTCGACGAGCGGCGTGGGGCGCCGCAGATAGAAGGGCAGCGTCTGGTCGTAGCTGCCCACCTGGAACACGGGGTAGGCGGGATCGAGCGGGCCGCCGTTGGCGCGTTCCGCGGCGGCGAGGATGGGGGCCGCCGAGCGTACCGCCCCGAAGGCGTCGTTGCCCACGAAGGCGATCTGCAGCGCCAGCAGCGACGCGAAGGCGAGCGAAGCCACGCCGATGGTGCGCGCCGCCGGCGTGCCGCGGCGGAACGAGAGCGTGGCGGCGATCCCGCCTGCGGCATAGACGACGATCGAGCCCAGCACGAAGGGGCCGAACTCGCGATAGATGGCAAGCGGCGTGCCCGGACTCGCCAACTGTGCGCTCCAGCGGTCGAAGCCGGCGAGGTAGGCGAGCGCGAAGCCCGTGCCGCCCAACGCGAGCGGAAGGGCGATCCACATGAGCGTGCGCGAGGCCATGCGCGCGAGCTCGAAGCCGATCACGAGCGCGAGTGCGGGGAACATCGGGAGGATGTACGACGGCAGCTTGGAGCCCGACAGGCTGAAGAACACGATGATGAATCCGGCCCAGACGAGGCAGAACCGGACCCAGGAGAAGCCGTTGGCGTTGCGCCGCGCCTGCGCGATGCTGCGCGGCAGGGCAACGAGCCACACCAGCAGCCACGGCATCAGCCCGAGCACGAACCACGGTACGAAATACCACCACTCGCCCGTGCGGTTGTGCGTCTCGGTGAGGAAACGCTCGACGTGCTCGTGGATGAAGAAGAAGCGTGCGAACTCGGGGTTGCGCGACGACACCAGCACGAACCACGGGGCCGTGATGGCCAGGAAGACCGCGGTCCCGGCCATGGTGTGGAGGCGGCGCCAGGGGCCGGCGTCGCGCGTGGCGAGCGTGTAGAGCACGAGCGTGGCGGCCGCCACCGCGGGCGCGACGAGTCCCTTGGTGAGCGTGGCGGCGGCCAGTGCCGCATAGCAGCCCAGCATGGTGTTGCGCACGCGTGCGCGGTCGAGGCCGTCACGCTGGGCGAGGAGGAAGGCGCAGAGCGCGACCGTCATCCAGAAGGCGAGGAGACCGTCGAGGCTCAGGAGGTGCGACAGGCCCACGTGCCACACGCAACCCAGCAACGCGAGGGCGGCGTAGGCGCCCGCATCGCGTCCGGCGAGGCGCGCGCCGGTGAAGCCGACCGCCACCACCGCCAGGAGGCCTGCGATCGCCGTGGGCAGGCGTGCGGTCCATTCGTTCACGCCGAGGACGTCGAAGGTGAGCGCACCGAGCCAGTACTGCAGCGGCGGCTTCTCGAAGTACTTGAGATCGTTGAGCCGCGGCGTGACCCAGTCGCCGGTGGCCGCCATCTCGCGCGCGATCTCCGCGTAGCGCCCCTCGTCGGGGTGCTGCAGCGCGCGGAAATCGAGCGGCGCGAACCAGGCCAGCACGGCCACCACGACCATGAGCCACCAGGCGCTGCGGGGGAGTGAGGCAAGCATCGGCGGGGAGCGTCTCGCGCCGCCCGGGGGACAGGGACCGGAAGCACGATCCGGCGGCGGCGCCGCGCATTCTACCGGACGGCTCCGCGCTCCGCGGCCAAGGCGGCCGTCCAGGGCGGCCACTGCCGCGGACCGGAGGCGGCCCGCTGCCTCCGACGGTCGCGTTCGCCCGCCATGGTGGCGCGGCGTGACGGCAACGATTTGCTACCATCGCAGGGCTATCCGACCGCCACGCTGCAGCGTTGGCTCCCACCCCATGTCCACGCCGCTCACCCTCTACGACACCTTCACCCGCTCGCTGCGCCCCTTCGAGCCGCTCGACCCCGCCGGCCCCGTGGGCCTGTACACCTGCGGGCCGACCGTCTACGACTACCAGCACATCGGCAACTTCCGGACGTTCCTGTTCGAAGACGTGCTGAAGCGGGTGCTGCGCTGGAACGGATTCGACGTGCGGCACGTGATGAACATCACCGACGTGGGCCACCTCACCTCTGATGCCGACACCGGCGAGGACAAGATGGAGAAGGGCGCCCGGCGCACGGGCAAGTCGGCGTGGGACATCGCGAAGCTCTACACCGACGATTTCCTGGAGCAGCTCCAGCGCCTCAACATCGGGGACCCGACGGTGCTCTGCCGGGCCACCGACCACATCGCCGAGCAGATCGCGTTCATCGGCGACATCGCGCGCAACGGCTACACCTACGTGACCTCCGACGGCGTGTATTTCGACACCAGCAGGCAGGACGACTACGGCTACCTCGCGCGACTCGACATCCACGGCCTCGAGGCGGGACGTCGCGTGGAGCTGGGCGAGAAGCGCCTGCCCACCGATTTCGCGCTGTGGAAGTTCAGCAAGCCGGAAGAGAAGCGGCAGATGGAATGGGACAGCCCCTGGGGACGCGGCTTCCCCGGCTGGCACATCGAGTGCTCGGCGATGGCCCAGAAGTATCTCGGCGACTATTTCGACATCCACTGCGGCGGCGAGGACCACATTCCCGTCCACCACACCAACGAGATCGCGCAGACGGAAGCGCGGGTGGGCACGCGCCTCGCCAATTTCTGGATGCACGGTTATTTCCTGCTGCTCAACGACGCCAAGATGGCGAAGTCGGCCGGCGAGTTCCTGCGCGTGCAATCGCTCGTCGAGCGCGGGTACGATCCGCTCGTCTACCGGTACCTGTGCCTGACCGCCCAGTACCGCACGCAGATGAGCTTCTCGTGGGAGGCGATGGATGCCGCCGCCACGGCGCTCGATCGCATGCGCAACCACTTTCTCGCGCTGCCCGCGGATCCGGACGCGCAGGCGGACGCCGGATCTCTCGCGGCCTTCGGGGACGAGATCAACCACGACCTCAACCTTCCGCGCGCGCTCGCCGTGGCGTGGGACGTGCTGCGGGGCGACCTTGCCCCTGCGGTCAAGCGCGCCACGCTGGCGCGCTTCGACGAGGTGCTGGGCCTGCGGCTCGCGCAGTGGCAGCCGGCCGTCCTCGAGGTGCCCGCCGAGGTCACGGCGCTCGCCGAAGCGCGCATGGCGGCCCGCCAGGCGAAGCAGTGGGCCGACGCCGATCGCCTGCGTGGCGAACTCGCCGTCCTGGGCTGGGAGATGGAGGACCAGTCCGCGGGATACCGGCTCAGGAAGCGGCCGGGCTAGCGGCCGCGTTCGCGGGTCGCCCCGCCGCGACCCGTCCTTTCGTCCCGCGTCGAGGCGGCTTGGGGCCGCCTTTCGTGCGGTTCGTCGCGTGGCCATTGAGCGCCGGGCACGCCCTGCCTAGAGTGCATCCGACACCGGACGCCGGACGGATGCGTGGAAGGTGAATCCGAAACCGGATTCCCGTGCATCCAAGATACGAAGGCGGACCAGTTCCGATCACCGCCAACGCGACGAAAGAGGATGCCATGAGCCACACGACGATCGAGTTCCGACCCAGCAAGGCCGAGCGCGCGATGAAGCCGGTGCTGGGCGCACTGGCGATGCTCGCCACCGCCGCCACGCTGGGCCTGATGGTGGTGGGGCCGGCCGCACTCTCGCCGGCGGGCGAGGCGTACGTCGTCGCGCGCACGGCGCTGCCGGCGGGCACCGAACGCGCAGCACCTGCGCCGGTCGAAGTCGCCATCGTGCCGTCCAGCATCAACGTTGTCGCCACGCGCGCCAAGGTGGCACGCGCCGACCACGGTCGCTTCGTTCCCGCGACCTACCGCACCCGCTGAGGGCGCCGCCGGGGGCCGCCGCCCCACCAGCTGCCCGGCACCGGCCGCCCTACACCCCGAAGTAGCGCTGCAGGAGATCGGGCTGGGCCTTGAGCTCGGCCGCGGGGCCTTCGTGCGCGATGTGTCCGTTGTTGATGATGTAGACGCGGTTGGCGAGCGTGAGCGCGGCCGCGAGGTTCTGCTCGACGAGAATGATCGTCTGTCCGGCATGCGCCAGGTCTCGGCAGGCGCGCATGAGGTCCTGGACGATGACCGGTGCGAGACCCTCGAACGGCTCGTCGAGGAGGATGATCTTGGGGTCGCGCACCAGGGCACGCGCGATCGCCAGCATCTGCTGCTCCCCGCCGGACAGGTCGGTGCCGCGGCTGGTGCGCCGTTGTTCGAGGCGCGGGAACATCGCATAGATGCGCTCGAGGGGCCACTTGTTCTCGGCGGTGAGCCCCGCGAGGATCACGTTCTCTTCCACGTTCAGGCTGCCGAAGATCCGCCGCTCCTCGTGCACGAGCTGCATGCCGACCCGTGCGATGTCGTGCGCCTTCCTTCCGGCCAGCTCCAGCCCGTCGAGCTTCACGCTGCCGCTCGCGGGCCGCACGACGCCCATGAGGCTCTTGAGCGTCGTCGACTTGCCGGCGCCGTTGCGCCCGAGCAGGGCGACCACCTCGTTCTTCTCCACGCGAAGCGACACGTCGAAGAGGATGTGGCTGTCGCCGTAGTAGCTGTTGAGGCCGTCGACTTCGAGAAGGCTCATGCTGCCTCCCCGTGGATCCCGCCGAGATAGGCTTCCTGGACCTTGACGTCGTTCTTGATCTCCTCGGGCGTGCCTTCGACCAGCACGCGGCCCTCCTGCAGCACGGTGACCTTCTCGACGAGTTCGAACAGCGAGTCCATGTCGTGGTCGATGACGATCATGGTGCGACTGGCCGCGATCGACTTCAGGAGCGCCACCGTCTCGACGCGCTCCTGCGGGCTCATGCCGGCCAGCGGCTCGTCGAGCAGCAGCAGGCTGGGCGAGGTGGCGAGCGCGAGTCCGATCTCCAGGCGCCGCTTCTCGCCATAGGCCAGTCCGGACACGAGCGTGTCGAGGCGTCCGCCCAGGTGGACGAGCGCCGCGGTTCGCTCGACTTGCGCGTCGAGCCCGGGAACCCGGCTCAGGTCACGGATCATGTCGAGCTTGAACTTGCCGCGGAGCTCGCCGAGCGCGGCGATCGCGAGGTTGTGCCGGACGGTGAGCCGTTCGAAGAGCTGATTGATCTGGTAGCTCTTGGTCAACCCGAGCTGGCAGGCATCGGCGACCCCGAGGTGGGTGATGTCGCGACCCTCGAAGATGATGGTGCCGGCGGTCGGTATCACCTCGCAGGTGAGCATCTTGAAGAAGGTGCTCTTGCCGGCGCCGTTGGGCCCGATGATGCCGCGCACCTCGCCGTGGTCCACCGTGAAGTCGATGTCGCTGTTGGCGACGAGGCCGCCGTAGCGCTTGGTGAGGCCGGTCGTCGTCAGAATGGGTCCCGTCTTGCCGTCGGTGCCGGCCCGTCGCGACGGTGCGGCGGCCACCATGGCGTGCACCGGGGCGGGGGATGCAGCTGCCGGCGTGGCCTCGACGGGTGCCGCGTCCGTTGCCTTGCGCCGCCCGGTGGCTCGCCGGTAGAGGTCGGAGATGGCACCGGCCAGGCCGTGGCGCAGGAACACGACGAGAAGCACGAACACGATCCCGAGGACGAGCTTCCAGGTCGCCCCCAGATGCAGCGTCGTCTGGAAGAAGTCGCTCATCAGCAGCCACGCCGCGGCGCCCAGGAGCGGTCCGAACAGGGTGCCGGCGCCGCCGATGGCCGTCTGCATGACGATCTCCCCCGAGGTCGCGAACATGAAGGCGTCCGGCGGCATGAAGCCCTGCATGAGTCCCAGGAGGCCGCCGGCGAAGCCCGCATACATCGCGGCGATCACGAACACGGTGAGCTTGTAGCCGTGGATGTTGTGTCCGAGCGCCTGCGCGCGCAGCGGGTTGTCGCGGATGGCGCGAAGCAGCAGGCCCACCGGCGAGCGGACGATGCGCAAGGCGATGACGAGTCCGATGAAATACCAGAATGCGAAGAACGCGTACATCGACAGGTTGTCGTCGAAGGTCAGCGTCGTGAAGCCGAGCTCCAGATTGGGGGACGGCACCCCCGGCAATCCGTTCTCGCCGCCGGTGAACGCCGACAGCGGATTGAATTCGAGGAAGAAGAAGACCTCGGCGATCGCCACCGTGATCATGGCGAAGTAGATGCCGGTGCG
>CAYTOT010000085.1:0-13653 GCA_964439475.1 uncultured Alcaligenaceae bacterium | reverse complement strand
ACGGTCGTGTTCGGCGGCGAGGAGTACGGCACCGGCAGCTCGCGCGACTGGGCCGCCAAGGGCACGCAGCTCCTCGGCGTGCGGGCGGTCGTGGCGAAGAGCTTCGAGCGCATCCACCGCAGCAACCTCGTCGGGATGGGCGTCTTGCCGCTGCAGTTCAAGGGCAGCGACTCGGTCGAGTCACTCGGCATCCGGGGCGACGAGACGTTCGACATCGCGGTCCCTCGGGACATCCGTCCGCAGCAGGACCTGACGCTCGTGATCCGGCGCAAGGACGGCAGCGTCAAGGAAGTGTCCGTGCTCTGCCGCATCGATACCCCGATCGAGGTCGACTACTACAACGGCGGCGGCATCCTGCCGTTCGTGTTGCGGGACCTGATGGCGGCGTGACCGCCTTCCGATGCGGAAATGCCACAGTTGCAGCGCACAATGACGATCGTCTGCGCCAGAATGAAGCAGCCATTGTGCGGGTGCAGTAAAATGTTGGCCTCTCGGGGATCGCCCCGATAGGTGCCACCACTCACAAGGACAAGACATCATGCGCAAGTCGATCATCGCGGGCCTGTCGGCCCTCGCCCTGGCGGTCTCGCTGACCGCGTGCAGCGACAAGGCCAAGGAACAGGCCGAAGCCGCGAAGAAGGACGCCGCTGCGGCCGCCGCCAAGGCTGCCGAAGCCGCCAAGACCGCTGCCGCCGACGCTGCGGCCAAGACCGAGCAGGCCGCCAAGGACGCCGCCGCCGCGACGAGCAACGCCGCGTCGCAAGCGGCCGACGCCACCAAGGATGCCGCCGCGAAGGCGGTCGACGCCACCAAGGACGCCGCGAACCAGGCCGCCGACGCCACCAAGGATGCCGCCGCCAAGGCCGTTGAAGCCGCGAAGGAAGCAGCCAAGAAGTAAGGACGCCGGGCATCCCGATCGCTTCCGGGCCGCTCCGCGGCCCGGGCAGCGAAAACGAGGGCATCGCCGCGCGGCGATGCCCTCGTTCATTGGCGGGACTACCTGGCGGCCCTGGCGATCCAGCGCGTCAGCGGTCGCCACTGCTCCCAATCCTGTTCACCGCGCGAGCGCGGCAGGTCGAATACCGAGAGCCCGTCGCGCGCGCAGTAGACGTACACCTGTGTGTCGCGCAGGTGCGTGACGATCGGGAAGGCATGCCCCGCGAGGAACTCGTCGAGTTCGGCCGCGGCGCGCGTGCGGCTGTCCACGCGCATCGCCACCAGCCCCACCGTCAGCCCGCGCTCGCGCACGGCCTTGTGCTCGACGATCGCGCCCAGGAACGCCGCCGTCGCGGCCATGTCGAAGGCCGACGGCGACACCGGCACCACCATCACGTCGGCGCGCCGCATCGCGTCGCGCAACGCGTCGCCGCGCGTCCCCGCCGCGCTGTCGACCACGAGCCACTCGAGGCCCGTGTCCTTCATCTCCTTCCTGCCACTGCCGGCGTCGAATCCCGCGATCGACGGAAACAGCGCGGGACGGCGCGCCAGCCATTGCGTGGACGAGCCCTGCGGATCGGCATCCTGCAGCCCCACGCGCTGTCGCTTGCCGGCGAGCCAGCCCGCGATGTTCGTCGCCAACGTGGTCTTGCCGCTGCCCCCCTTCGGATTGGCCACCAGGATCGTCTGCACGATCGTCGTCCCCTGTTCGTCGTTGTGATGAGGTTCCCGCCGCGCCCGCCAGGGCACCGCAGGGCACCGCGTATCCTGCCGTCAGCTCGCCGGTGCCGTCTCCGTCATGGGCTTCGAACGAGCAGCGTGTGGAGTGCCGTCAGCACGTCCGCCCCCAGCCGCTTGCTGCGCGCACCGCTCCAGCCACGCTCGGGATCGGGCAGGTTCGCGTTGTCCTTGAAGGGCATCTCGAGCGTGAGCGCCAGGCCGCCGAAGGTGTGTCCGACCCACTTCGACGCCACGGTGAGGTTGACCTTGGTCTCCTTGTTGGCGGGATACCCGTGCTCGAGCTGGAAGTCGGGATTGGCGGTGCGCAGCGCCTCGCAGAAGTCCCGCTCGATGCGCGCCATCACCGGCGTATACGTCGGCAGGCGCTCGTTGCCGTCGGTGAAGACGTACGGCAGGCCCTCGTCTCCGTGCACGTCGAGAAAGGCATCGACACCCTTGGTCTGCATCGCGTTGCGCACGCACAGCACCTCGGGACTGCGCTCGCGGGACGGCGTCTGCCATTCGCGGTTGAGATTGGCGCCGGCCGCGTTGGTACGCAGGTTGCCACGCACGCTGCCGTCCGGGTTCATGTTCGGCACGACGTACAGCACGGCGCGCTCCAGCACGCAACGTGCCACGGGGTCGGCGGGATCCACGAGGCGCTCGAGCATGCCCTCGACGAACCACTCGGCCATCGTCTCGCCGGGATGCTGGCGGGCGATGACCCAGATCGCGCGCCGGCCGACGCCCTCCTCGCCGACGGTGACGAGATTCATGTCGCGGCCGTCGACGGTGCCGCCCAGGTCGCTCACCCGCACGCGCGGCGACGCCTCCACCCGGCCCAGCAGCGCCAGGTGACGCTCCCACGAGTAGGGCTCGAAGTAGGCGTAGTAGACGCTGTCGCGCGCGGGCGTGTGCGCGATCACGAGTTCGCTGCCGTCGAAGGTCGTGGGCACCCGAAACCACGTCTCGCGGTCGTACGACGCCACCGCCTGGTAGCCGCGCCAGCCTTCGACGTAGGTGGCTTGTCCGGCGTTGACGAAGCGCAGGCGCACCGCGCGATCGCGCGCGCCCTGCAGGCGGAAGTGAAACCACTGGCGGAAGTCGGCGTGCGAATCCGCTCGCAGGCGCAACTCGATCGCGTCCGGATCGCGTGCCGCCACGACGTCGATCGCGCCGGAATCGAACCCGCAGGAGATCCGCAGCGCAGGAGTTGGCGTGTGCTTCCTTGTCATCGACACCTCGTACGTGATCCGTTGGCCCGCCACAAGCGGTGAGGCCGACGGAAGGCAGGAGCGGGCTTCCTTGGCGCCGGCGCCATGGCACGACGGTTGCATCGACTTGCCGCACCCAAGCGATGCCGCGAGGAATTCTCGCATGCCGCCCGCACGATCAGGAACACGCCGTCATGTACTACGAGCCGGACACCGTCTGGGGACGCACCGTCGACGGAGACCGCGAGATCGACTGGCCCACGAGTGACCTCTCGCTGGTGCAGCGGCAGATGCTCGCCGACCTCGGCGAGCCTCGCACCTTCGCCCAGCTCGCCACGCAATACCGGATCGATGCGCCCAGACTCGAGCGCGAGCTCAGCGGGCTTGCCGATGCGCGGCTGGTCACGTTCCAGGCGCCGGATGCGGACATCCCCGTGGCTTCCGCAAGCGTCCGCACCGCGCAGGAAGTGCCTGCGCCGGCGGGCGCGAAGCCCTGGAAGCCCGGACCCGCGGCGTATGCCATCGCGATCGGCCTCGGCTTCATGGCGGTGATCGTGGTGCTGGTGTAGGGAGCTTCGCCCGTCCGTCGCGCATGCATCGGGAGACCGTCAGCCCGACGCAGGCATACCGTCGGCTAGAATTCCGGCCATGGAACAAGGTCGCCCTTCAGCCTCCGTGCCCGAACCCGCCAGCGCCGCGTCCGGGTCGGCCGTCGTCGCTTCGCCACCTTCCGCCTCCGCTCCCCCTCCCGCAGCGCGGGTCGGGCGCGACCCGCGCAAGGCCGCGCTCGAGGCGAACAAGCTGACCAAGCGGCTGCAACGGCAGGTCGGCGAGGCCATCGCCGATTTCTCCATGATCGAGGCTAACGACCGCGTCATGGTCTGCCTGTCGGGCGGCAAGGACAGCTATGGCCTGCTCGACGTCCTGATCGCGCTGCAGCGGCGCGCTCCGGTGCCCTTCACGCTCGTCGCCGTCAACCTCGACCAGAAGCAACCCGGCTTTCCCGCGGACGTGCTGCCCGGATACCTGGCCAGCCGGAATGTCGAATTCCGTATCGCGGAACAGGATACCTACAGCGTGGTGAAGCGCCTCGTGCCCGAAGGGGCGACGATGTGCTCGCTCTGCTCGCGCCTGCGCCGGGGCGTGCTGTATCGCGTGGCCGGCGAGCTCAGCGCCACGAAGATCGCCCTCGGTCACCATCGCGACGACCTCATGGCGACGTTCTTCCTCAACCTCTTCTTCGGCGGCAAGCTCAAGACCATGCCGCCCAAGCTCGTCTCCGACGACGGCAGGCACGTGGTCATCCGTCCCCTCGCCTACGTGCGCGAGCGCGACCTCGCCGCGTATGCGGAGCTCAAGCAGTTTCCGCTCATTCCCTGCACGCTGTGCGGCTCGCAGGAGAACCTGCAGCGCAAGCAGGTCGGCGCCATGCTGCTCGAGTGGGAGAAGAAGCACCCCGGCCGCATCGACTCGATCTTCCACGCGCTCGGCAAGGTCGAGCACACGCACCTCCTGGACCGCAGCCTGCAGGACTTCGCGGCGATCCGCGCGACGGGGCGGCCGGACGCCGCGGGCGACATCGCCTTCGATGCCGATCCGGCTCTCGAGGGAGCGGCGGACCTCGTGAAGCACCGTCGCATCACACCGGTCGCGCGAGCTCCAGGAGCCGCATGACCCACGGCTGCACCTGGTGGCTGATGAGCAGGCCGACCACGCCGGCCAGGCCCACCGCCACCATCGACACGGCAAGCGTGCGGATCAGCGGGCGGCTGCGGGTACGCAGCACGAAGCTCAGGCTGAAGACCAGGCTCGTGAAGGAGGCCAGGACCGCGCCCATGCCTGCCGTCGCCGACTCGATGCCACCCTGCTCGGCCAGCGTGGCGGCCGCCGCCACCGCGCTGGCGCTGGACAGAAGGCCGCCCACGATACTGACCAGGTAGAAGCCGGCATCGCCGAAATGGCGCTGCGTGAGGGCGCCGACCACGTGCAGCAGCAGGAAGATCGCCCCGTACTTGAAGGCCTGCGGCAGCGAAAAGGGCAGGTCGAGGTGGATCTCGGGCGCTGCCGTGCCGTCGGGCAAGGGCCGGCCGCGCATGTTGCGAACGACGAGCGCCACGTTGGTCAGCGCCATCAGGGCGAACGCCGTCAGCGCGCTCGCCAGCGCCTGCGGCGCCAGTATCAGCAGGATCGCGGCGTTCCGGACGACCATCGCCGTGGTGGCGAGCAGGATGCCCCGGTAGGCCGTGGGCACGAACGCGGCACCCACCTCGCGCACGCGCTCCGACAACTCGATGACGGTGAAATTGCTGTTGATCAGGCCACCGAAGAATCCCGACAGCTCGGTGCCGCGCGCTCCGTACATCTTCCAGAGCACATAGTTGAAGAAGCCGATCCCGGCGATGAGGATCACCGTCACCCAGACGTAGCGCGGCTCGATCAGGTCCCACGGATCGACGGTTCCCGTCGGAAGCGCCGGATAGATGACGATCGCGAGGATGGCGAGCAGCAGCGCCGAGCGGATCTCGCCGACGGACATCCCCATCGAGAAGTTGGCCAGCCGCTCCTTCCATGCCAGGAGCGCGGCGGTGATCACGGTCACCGCCGCCGGCGACAGCGTGTGCCCCTGTCCGCACAGGACGCCCACCATGGCGGTGACCATCATCGCGGCCGAGGTCGTGAGCTCGGTGCCCTGGCCCGCGCGCAGTGTGGAAACGTTGAGGATCACCGTCAGCACCCCGGTGAGCGCCAGCGCAGCCAGCCCGTACGCGGTGCCGAGCGCGCCGCCCATCGCGCCCATCAGGCCGATGAACCCGAAAGTCCGAAGGCCCGCTTCCTTGCCCCGCCACTCGCGCTCCAGTCCGATCAGGAGGCCCATGGCCAGCCCAAGCGCGAGCCGCATCAGGCTCTGCGAATAGGGCCAGTTGGCCTGCGGCAAGGAGGTGATGGGGTCGGGCATGGCGATCGTGACGGCACCTCCGCCGTGGCCTGCGCTCGTTCAGCGCGCCGTGTTCTGGTCCTGCCCGAAGAGCACCTTGCGCTCCTGCTCGGTCCGGATGCCGCCGGTTCCCGGATTGATCGACGCGACGAGTGCGTAGGCGCGCTCGACAGCTGGCCGCGACTTGATCGCAGCGAGCCAGCGCTTGAGGTGGGGAAACTCCTCCACGTCCTGTCCCTGCCGCGCGGGCTGCACCCACGGATAGCACGCCATGTCGGCGATGCTGTACTCGCCGGCGAGGTATTCGCGATCGGCGAGCCGCTTGTCCATCACGCGGTACAAACGGCCCGTCTCCTTCACGTAGCGGTCGATCGCGTACGGCAGCTTCTCCGGTGCATAGAGCGCGAAGTGATGGTTCTGGCCCGCCATCGGACCGAGCCCGCCCATCTGCCAGAAGAGCCACTGCGCGACCTCGCAGCGGCCGCGCAGGTCGCGGGGGTAGAAGCGGCCCGTCTTGCCGGCGAGGTAGAGCAGGATCGCACCCGACTCGAACAGCGACAACGGGCCGCCGCCATCGGGTGGCGAGTGATCGACGATCGCGGGTATGCGGTTGTTGGGCGCGATCGCGAGGAAGTCCTGCGCGAACTGCTCGCCCTTGCCGATGTTGACCGGCTTGATCGTGTACGGGAGGCCGGTCTCCTCGAGGAAGATGGTGACCTTGTGGCCGTTCGGGGTGGTCCAGTAGTAGAGGTCGAGCATTCGGGATCCGTGATCGGAGGCGGAGGCGTCCCTGCCGGCGGGGCCTCGGAGACACGAGGGATCAGAAGGTGCCGGGGTATTGCCCGCCGTCCATCAGGATGTTCTGTCCGACGACGTATCCGGCATGCACGCTGCACAGGAACGCGCACATCGCGCCGAACTCGGCCGGCATGCCGATGCGCCCGGTGGGCACCAGCGCCTTCGTGTTTTCGAGCACCGCGTCCTCGGTGATGCCTTGAGCCTTCGCACGCGCGGCGGTCATGCCGCGCAGGCGGGCGGTGTCGAAGGAGCCGGGAAGCAGGTTGTTGACGGTGACGCCGTGCCGCGCGACCTTGCGCGCAAGGCCGGCGACGAAGCCGGTGAGGCCGCTGCGGGCGCCGTTGGACAGGCCGAGGACATCGATGGGCGCCTTCACCGCGGCGGAGGTGATGTTGACGATGCGTCCGAAGCGCCGCTCGATCATGCCGTCGACCGTGGCCTTGATGAGTTCGATGGGCGTGAGCATGTTGGCATCGATCGCCCGGATCCAGGCGTCGCGGTCCCACTCGCGGAAGTCGCCGGGAGGCGGCCCGCCGGCGTTGGTCACGAGGATGTCCGGCGCGGGGCACGCCGCGAGCGCCGCGGCGCGTCCCGCGGCCGTGGTGATGTCGCAGGCGAGGTGATGCACCGGCGTGCCGGTCGCCGCGGCGATCTCGCCGGCGGCACGCGCGACGTCGCTCTCCGTCCGGGCGAGGATGGTGACCACGACGCCCTCGCGCGCCAGCGCCTCCGCACAGCCACGCCCCAAGCCCTTGCTCGACGCGCAGACCAGCGCACGACGACCCGCGATACCGAGATCCATCTCATACCCCCCGCAGTGCAGGTGCGAGGGAACGGCCCACCCGCACCACCGTGAAAACCGCCAGCACGAGCAGCACGGCCAGCGCGTAGAAGACCTCGCGGCCCTGCCCGTGGTCCAGCATGTAGCCGAAGAGCACCGGGCCCATGGTGGCCCCGAGATCCAGGCCCGAGTAGACGAAGCCGTACACGCGGCCGGCGGCGCCCTCGGGTGTCGCATTGCGCACGATGAGGTCGCGGGACGGGCCTGTTCCGCCGACCACGAAGCCCACCAGCGCCAGCAGCGGGACGATCGCCGTCAGCGGCAGCGCCCCGTAGCCCACGATCGCGAGCAGGACGGCGCCGGTCACGAGACCCGTCGCCGCCACGAGGTCGTGCCGCGAGGAATGCGTGGCGAGGAAACCTCCGGCGACGATGCCGGCGGTGCCGCCGAGGAGGTAGGCGGTCACCGCGGTCGTGCCCACGATGAGTGGCGCCGACAGCCCGACCTCGAGGGCGGACGGCAGGAAGGTCTGCAGGCCGACGGTGGCGGCGGTCTGCAGCACGAAAAAGGTGAAGCACAGCAGGATCGTGGTCTGGAGAAGGACGTCGAGGCTGCCCCGCAGCCCGTGGTCCGAGCCTGCCGGTGCACGCTGCGACGTCAGGTGCGCACGCTGCGCGTACAGCATGCCGAGCACCACGAGTCCCACGCAGCCCATGACGCCGAGGGCGACGCGCCAGTCGAATGCCGTGGCGAGCGCGAAGCTCACGATCGGCGCCAGCGCGTAGCCCAGGTTGCCACCCACGCCGTGCGCCGAGTAGGCGTGGCCCAGGCGCCGCGAGGCGACATTGGCGTTGAGAATCGCGAAGTCGCACGGATGGAACACCCCGTTGCCGGCGCCCATGAGGACCACGATCGGAAACAGCCAGAGCGCGCCCGGCGCGAAGGAGAGCAGCAGCGTGCCGCCGGCGAGCAGCCCGAAGCCCCCGAGGAGCAGCGGCCGTGCGCCGAACCGGTCGACCAGGAAGCCGGCCCCGAACTGGGTCAGGCCGCTGGCCGCGTAGAACACGCCCACGAGTGAGCCCAGCAAGGTCCACGAGACGTCGAACTCGGCGCGCAGCAGCGGAAACAGCGGCGGCAGCGCGAGCTGGAAGAAGTGCGAGAAGGCGTGGGCGACGCTGATGAGGCCGATCACGCGCACGTCGTGTCGGAGCGAGCCGGCAGGGGCGTTATCCAAGGCATGCAGGCGCGGCGCGCTCCGTTCGTAGCAGGGAGACCGCGCGCGATGGGGGCGGAAACCTCAACTATAGCGCAACGCCGCGACGGGGCCGGAGGGTGACCCGCCACCGCCGGTGCCCGATCCGTCCGCCTTGACTGCATTCGATATCTTGATGATATCATATCGATATGGCGCGAACGACCACTCCGGCGCGAGCGCCCACAAGGAGAACGAGGATGAGTCCGAGAGGAACGTCGCAAGGCCAGATGCACGTCGAGGCGCCGATCGGCACCATGAATGGCTTCGTCGCGCTCGCCGTCGCCGTGGCGCTCCTCGCCTGGGGCGCCTACCTGCTCGTCGGCGCGATCGTCGACGGGCCGCGCCTGGGCGCGATCGCGGTGGCAGTGCTGGTTCTGATCCTCGCCATCCTCACGCTCGCCGGCCTGTACACGCTGCAGCCCAACGAGGCGGCGATCCTGCAACTCTTCGGTGCGTACCGGGGCACCTCGCGCACCCCGGGACTGCGCGCCACCAATCCCTTCTATACGCGCCGGAAGATCTCCCTGCGCGCCCGCAATCTCAACGGCGAACGGCTCAAGGTCAACGACAAGCGCGGCAATCCGATCGAGATCGCCGCGGTCGTCGTCTGGCACGTGGATGACACGGCGAAGGCGATGTTCGACGTCGACGCCTACGAGACCTTCGTCAAGGTGCAAAGCGAGGCCGCCGTGCGTCACCTGGCCTCCCGGTTCGCCTACGACGCCGAGAGCGAGGCCGACGACGCCGAAGGCAAGCCGGGGAGCACCACGTCGCCCACCCTCCTCGGCAGCGCCGACATCGTGGCCAGGGCGCTCGAGAACGAGTTGCAGGCACGCCTCGACCAGGCCGGCGTGGTGGTGGAAGAGGCGCGTCTCACGCACCTCGCCTACGCACCCGAGATCGCGCAGGTGATGCTGCGCCGGCAGCAGGCGGAGGCGATCATCGCTGCGCGCCAGAAGATCGTGCACGGCGCGGTGTCGATGGTGGAGATGGCGCTCAACGAGCTGTCGGCCAAGCAGGTGGTCGCGCTGGACGACGAACGCAAGGCCGCGATGGTGAGCAACCTCATGACGGTGCTGTGCGCCGACTCCGAGGTGCAGCCCGTCATCAACACCGGCACGCTCTACAACTGAGCGCAGGAGGTCGACGCGCGATGAACACGCTGCCGCGCCTGCTCTTCGTCCTCGTCCTCGTCGTGGTGGCGGTCGTGATCGCCGCCACCGGCGGCCTGCTGCCTCCGGAGGTCGCTTCGCATTTCGGCACCAACGGCCTCGCCAATGGCTGGATGCCGCGCGCGGGCTACCTCGCGCTCGTCGTTGCGCTCGCCGTCGCGCTGCCGCTGCTCGTGGCGTGCACGAGCGGGCTCGTGCCGCGGATGACGCGTGTTGCCAGGCTCGTCCGCCACCCTGAATGGTGGATGGCGCCGGAGCGGCGGGAGGCCACGGAGGCGTTCCTCGCCAATCACGCCTGCGCGCTCGGCATGCTGCTGTCCCTGTTCGTGCTCGGCGTGCATCTGCTCGCGTTGCAGGCCAACACGGCGCGGCCCGCCGTGCTGCCGCTGGGTCCGTTCTACGCGTTGCTCGGTGCGTTCCTCGCCCTCGTGGCGGCCTGGATCGCCACGCTCATGCTCCGCTTCAGGGCCCCGGGGTAGCGGCCAGTCCGTCTCATGACCGCCAAGAAATCCTTCCTGCTGCGCATCGACCCCGCGCTCTTCGCCGAGCTCGAACGCCTCGCGCAGGCGGACCTGCGCAGCGTCAACGCCGAAGTCGAGTTCCTGCTGCGCGACGCGCTGGCGAAGCGCGGGCTCCGGCCGCGGCCGACGGCGCCGCCGAAGGATGTCCGAAGCGATGGCGAATGATCGCGTCCGGACGCGACCGTCACGCCAGCACGCGGCGCAGGAATGCCGCGATGTCGACGATCTCTTCGGGAATCGCCGAATGCTCCATCGCATACGCGTGCCACTCGACCTTCCAGCCGCCGGCCTCGAGCGCCTTGCGCGATGCCTCGGCCCAGGCCAGCGCCACGACCGGGTCGTGCGTGCCGTGCCCCATGAAGATCGGCAGGTCACGATTCATGGGCGACGCCTGGCTGACGAGGTTCGGCGCATCCACGACATACGTGGACAGCGCCACGATCCCCGCCAGCCGCTCCGGGTGCCGCAGACCGGTATAGAGCGCGACCGCCCCGCCCTGCGAGAAGCCCGCCAGCACGATGCGCCGCGCCTGCACTCCGCGCGACTTCTCGCGCGCCACCAGCGCCTCGATCTGTTGCCGGGAGCGCCGCACGCCGTCGATGTCGGCCCGCTCGTTGAGATTGGCCTCGCGGATGTCGTACCACGCGGGCATCACGTAGCCGTTGTTGATGGCCACGGGCATCCTGGGGGCGTGCGGAAAGACGAAGCGCACGCCGGGCGTGGCGTCCATGCGCAGGGCAGGCACCACCTGCGACCATCCGTGGCCATCGTCACCCAGCCCATGCAGCCAGATCACCGACGCGGTCGGGTTGGGGGCGGTCTCGATCTCGACGGCGGGAAGGAGGGGGGTCATGGATGGACGATCGCAAGGGGAGGCTCGGGGAGCGATCTTCGCACACGCGCGATGGCCCACGATCCGTGACGGCGTGGACGGCCGCCGCCCGCGCGCAAGCCGGGACCGCCTGCGTTCGTTGCTAGAATCGCCCGACGCATCGGGCGCATCGCCCTTTTTTTGGGAGACGTGGAATGGGGGACACGGCCAACCGGCAGCGGCCTGCTCAGGTCACCACCACGCACCCCCCTGCCCGCGCCACCAGTCCCGCCACGACCCCTCCGTCCCGCTACTCGGGATGGTTCCGGTCCCATGCCGCCCTGGCCGCCGGCGATCCCACCATCCAGATTCCGGGCGACGCACCTTCGCTCGTGGTGCGCCCCGCCCTCTCGGTGCTGTTCCGGATCGCCGTCGGGCCGGCCGCGGATCGCTACGTGAAGCGCTTCATGACCTTCGAGCGCACAGGACATCCGCGCCCCGGCTGGAACTGGCCGTCGCTGCTTTTCCCGGCCGCCTGGGCGTTCTATCGCAAGCTGTGGGCACTCGGCGCCCTGTATGCACTGCTGCCCATCGCCGGCGCATTTGCGTTCACCACGATCGAGCCATGGTTCGAGCGCGCCGACCTCGTGTGGATCGCCGCCGCCGTGCTGTGCGTGTGGATACTGCCCGGCGTGCTGCCCGCGATGCTCGCCGACACCTTCCTCTACAACGACTGCCGGTACCGCGTGTTTCGTGCCGAGCAGGGAGCAGCAGGCGCCACCGAAGCCGTGCAACGGCTCTCCATGACGCCGCCCACGTCGACCGTGGCCGCGCTCTTCTTCGGGGGCGGCGCGCTCATCTGCATCCTGGGCATCGTGGTGCCGCCGCTCGCCAACGCGTATCACGAGCGCAGCGTGCGCATGCAGGTCGCGAGGGCGCTCGCCGCGCTGCGCGAGGTCGAGGACGACATCGAGGCACACTGGACCACGTCGCGCCTCCTGCCGGAGCAGACGGCGCACCCCGGCCTGCGCGCCCATCCGTCGGCCGGCCTCGTCGGCGCCGTGCACGTCGATCCCGCCACCGGGCGCCTGCGCGTGCAGCTCTCGCGGCGGATTCCGGATCTCGCAGGCAAGACGCTACTCGTGGCCCCGACGCGCGACGAGCGCAACCGCTGGCAGTGGATGTGCGTGCCCGTCGACATTCCGGATCGCTACCTGCCGCCCGAGTGCCGCAACTGAGGCCGCGGCGGCCGCTTCCGGGCGCACTCGGCGCGCGACCGGCCCTGCGCCTCCGGCGTCCGCGGCCCCGCGGGCGACCGGCCCCATAGTAGAATCCGGCCCTTCGCGCACCGGGGACACGATCCCCGCGCTCGCGCGCGTCGCGGCGCCCTACCGGGTGCCAGCGCGTCCCCGACAGACACGATCTTTGGTGGAGTGACCCGATGGCTGCTGCCCTTCCCGCGTTGCGCGACGTCAGGCTCGACGACAAGTACGAGCTCGAGTCCGGCCGCGTCTTCCTCACCGGCGCACAGGCCTTCGTCCGCCTGCTGATCCTGCAGCGCCAGCGCGACGCGCTCGCGGGCCTCAACACCGCCGGCTTCGTCTCCGGCTACCGCGGCTCGCCGCTGGGCGCGCTCGACCAGTCGCTGTGGAAGGCGCAGAAGTTCCTCGAACGCGCCAACGTGAAGTTCCAGCCGGGCCTGAACGAGGATCTCGCGGCCACGTCGATCTGGGGCTCGCAGCAGGTCAATCTCCACCGCGGCGCGAGGGTCGACGGCGTATTCGCGATGTGGTACGGCAAGGGTCCCGGCGTGGACCGTTGCGGCGACGTGTTCAAGCACGGCAACTTCGCCGGCACCAGCAGGCACGGCGGCGTGCTGGTGCTCGCCGGCGACGATCATGCGGCCAAGTCGTCGACCTTGCCGCACCAGTCGGATCACGCGTTCTCGGCGGCGATGATGCCGGTCCTGTATCCGTCGTCGGTGCAGGAGATCCTCGACCTCGGCCTGCATGGCTGGGCCATGTCGCGCTACTCGGGCTGCTGGGTGGGCTTCAAGTGCGTGGCGGACACGGTGGAGTCGAGCGCGTCGGTGTACGTGGATCCCGCACGCACGCCGATCATCCTGCCGGACGACTTCCCCTTCCCGCCCGACGGCGTGTCCATCCGCTGGCCCGATCCGTTCCTCGCCACCGAGGCCCGGATGCAGGACTACAAGGCCTACGCCGCCCTGCACTACTGCCGCGTGAACCAGCTGAATCGCATCGTCATCGATTCGTCCAGGCCGCGGCTCGGCATCGCGACGTCCGGCAAGAGCTACCAGGACGTGCGCCAGGCGCTGGAGGATCTCGGCATCACCGATCAGGACGCCGCCGAGATGGGCCTGCGCGTGTTCAAGATCGCGATGCCCTGGCCGCTCGAGCCCGACGGCATCCGGCACTTCGCGGAAGGACTCGAGGAGATCCTCGTCGTCGAGGAGAAGCGGCAGATCGTCGAGTACCAGTTGAAGGAGC
>CAYTOT010000084.1:0-13735 GCA_964439475.1 uncultured Alcaligenaceae bacterium | reverse complement strand
CGAAGCCTTCGCCTGCAGCCGCACTCGCCGACTGGCAGCGCGCGGCCGGCAAGGCGGCGCCAGGAGGTAACCTCGACACCCTGGCGTGGCGCACGCCCGACGGCATCGTGGTGAAGCCGCTGTACACCGCGCAGGACGCGGCCGATCTCCCTCACGCCGACACGTTGCCCGGCTTCGCTCCGTACGTGCGTGGCCCCCAGGCCACGATGTACGCCGGCCGCCCCTGGACCATCCGCCAGTACGCGGGCTTCTCCACCGCCGAGGAATCCAACGCCTTCTACCGGCAGGCACTGGCCGGCGGCGGGCAGGGCGTGTCGGTGGCCTTCGACCTCGCCACGCACCGCGGCTACGACTCCGACCATCCGCGCGTGGTGGGCGACGTCGGCAAGGCGGGCGTTGCCATCGATTCCGTCGAGGACATGAAGATCCTCTTCGACGGCATCCCGCTCGATAAGGTCTCGGTATCGATGACCATGAACGGCGCGGTGCTGCCGGTGCTCGCGGGCTACATCGTCGCGGGTGAGGAGCAGGGCGTCGCGCAGGAGGCGCTTTCAGGAACGATCCAGAACGACATCCTGAAAGAGTTCATGGTCCGCAACACCTACATCTATCCGCCCGCGCCGTCGATGCGGATCGTGGCCGACATCATCGAGTACACGGCGCAGCGGATGCCGAAGTTCAACTCGATCTCGATCTCGGGTTATCACATCCAGGAAGCAGGGGCCAACCAGGCGCTGGAGCTCGCCTTCACGCTCGCCGACGGCCGCGAGTACGTGCGGCTCGCCATCGCGCGCGGCATGGACGTCGACGCCTTTGCCGGGCGCCTGTCGTTCTTCTTCGGCATCGGCATGAACTTCTATCTCGAGATCGCCAAGCTGCGCGCGGCGCGTCTCCTGTGGTGGAAGATCATGCAGGACTTCGCGCCGAAGAACCCGAAGTCGTCGATGCTGCGCACGCATTGCCAGACGTCGGGCTGGTCGCTGACCGAGCAGGACCCGTACAACAACATCGTGCGCACCACCATCGAGGCGATGGCCGCCGTGTTCGGCGGCACCCAGTCGCTGCACACCAACAGTTTCGACGAGGCGGTGGCGCTGCCGACCGACTTCTCCGCCCGCATCGCCCGCAACACGCAGGTGCTGCTGCAGGAGGAGACGCACATCGCGAGCGTGATCGATCCCTGGGGCGGCTCGTACATGATGGAAAAGCTCACCCAGGACATGGCCGATCGCGCTTGGTCGATCCTGGAGGAGGTCGAGAAGATGGGCGGGATGACGCGCGCCGTCGAATCCGGGTGGGCCAAGCTGCGCATCGAGGCGGCCGCCGCGGAGAAGCAGGCGCGCATCGACAGCGGCGCCGACGTCATCGTCGGCGTCAACCGCTTCAAGCTCGCCGAGGAAGACGCGATCGAGGTGCGCGAGATCGACAACACGGCGGTGCGTGAGGCGCAATTGCAGCGGCTCGAACGGCTGCGCGCCACGCGCGACGGCGCCGCAGTGGAGGCGGCGCTCGCCGCGCTGGAATCGGCGGCGCGCTCCGGCGACGGCAACCTCCTCGAACTCGCGATCGTCGCCACCCGTGCGCGCGCTACGGTCGGCGAGATCTCGTCGGCCCTCGAGAAGGCATGGGGACGCCACCGTGCCGACACGCAGCGCGTATCCGGCGTCTACGGCGCGCAATTCGCGGAGGACGGCATGTGGGAGCGGCTGACCGCCGACATCGAGGCCTTCGCGAAGGCCGAAGGGCGGCGTCCGCGCATCATGGTCGCCAAGCTCGGCCAGGACGGCCACGACCGCGGCTCCAAGGTGGTGGCGAGCGCGTTCGCCGATCTCGGCTTCGACGTCGACATCGGCCCGCTCTTCCAGACCCCGGAAGAGGCGGCGCGGCAGGCGATCGAGAACGACGTGCACGCCGTGGGCGTCTCCACGCTCGCCGCCGGCCACAAGACGCTGGTGCCTGCGCTGGTCGAGGCGCTGCGCCGCCAGGGCGCCGACGACATCATCGTGTTCGTGGGCGGCGTGGTTCCGCAGCAGGACTACGCGATGCTGGAGGCGGCCGGCGTGGCAGGGATCTACGGGCCGGGCACGGCGATTCCCGCCTGTGCGGCCGACGTGCTGGCCAAGATCCGCGTCGCATTTCCGGCCGCGCGCCAGGGCCGTTGAGCGCTCGCTCGCCTGCCGTCGCGACGGCTTCCGGGGAGGCCGCGCGTCTCGCCGCAGGGGTCGTCGGCGGCGACCGCCGCCTTCTCGCCCGCGCCATCACCCTCGCCGAATCCACGCGCGACGATCACCAGGCGCTCGCGCGCGAGGTGATGGCGGCGTTGCTCCCGCGCACGGGGCAGGCGCTGCGGCTCGGACTCACCGGCTCCCCGGGGGTAGGCAAGTCCACGCTGATCGAGGCGCTCGGCCTGCATCTCGTCGGGCTCGGGCATCGCGTCGCCGTGCTCGCGATCGATCCGTCGAGTACGGTCACGGGAGGCTCGGTGCTGGGCGACAAGACGCGCATGGAGTCGCTCTCGAACCATCCATCGGCGTACATCAGGCCTTCCCCCGCCCGGGGTGCGCTCGGCGGCGTGGCCGCGCATACGCGCGAGGCGATGCTCTTCGTCGAGGCGGCGGGCTACGACGTGGTGATCGTCGAGACTGTGGGGGTCGGCCAGAGCGAGACCGACGTGGCCAACCTCACCGACGTCTTCGTGCTCCTGCAGCTCCCGCAGGCCGGCGACGACTTGCAGGCGATGAAGAAGGGCGTGGTCGAGCTCGCCGACGTCATCGTCTACAACAAGGCCGACATCGATCCCGACGGGGCCCGCCGCGCGATCTCGCAGATGCGCGGTGCGCTCACGCTCCTGCGGCCGGCCTCGAAGCACTGGAAGCCCGTCGTGCTGCGAACCAGCGCGGCGAAGGGCGAGGGCATCGACGAGCTCTGGTCCACCATCGTCCGCTGCCGCGACGCGCTCGCGGCCGGTGGCGACCTCGCGGCGAAGCGCAAGCGCCAGGCGCTGTCCTGGACGTGGCACCTCATCGACTGTGGCTTGCACGCGCGCTTTCGCGCCGATCCGCACGTGGCCGCGGCGTTGCCCGCCGTGCTCGGCGCGGTGGGCGACGGCACGCTCACACCGACGGCCGCCGCGGCCCGCCTGCTGGGCGGCACCGGCAACGACATCGACGACAAGGGGTAGGAACCGTGCACGACATCATCCGGCAACTCGACGCGATGCGCGCCAAGGCGCGCTTGGGCGGCGGCGAGCGACGCATCGCCTCGCAGCACGCCAAGGGCAAGCTCACCGCGCGCGAGCGTCTCGAGCTCCTGCTCGACGAGGGCTCGTTCGAGGAATGGGACATGTTCGTGGAGCATCGCAGCCACGACTTCGGCATGGACGAGGAGCGGGTGCCGGGCGACGGCGTCGTCACCGGCTACGGCATGATCAACGGCCGCCTCGTCTTCGTGTTCTCGCAGGACTTCACCGTATTCGGCGGATCGCTCTCCGAGGCGCACGCCGAGAAGATCTGCAAGGTGATGGACCAGGCGATGAAGGTGGGCGCGCCGGTGATCGGGTTGAACGACTCGGGAGGGGCGCGGATCCAGGAGGGCGTCGCGTCGCTCGGCGGCTACGCCGAGGTCTTCCAGCGCAACGTGCTGGCCTCCGGCGTGATTCCGCAGATTTCGCTCATCATGGGGCCGTGCGCAGGCGGTGCCGTGTACTCGCCTGCCATGACCGACTTCATCTTCATGGTGAAGGACAGCTCGTACATGTTCGTGACCGGCCCCGAGGTGGTCAGGACCGTCACCCACGAGGAGGTCACCGCCGAGGAGCTGGGCGGCGCCATCACGCACACCACGCGCTCAGGTGTGGCCGACCTCGCCTTCGACAGCGACGTCGAGGCGATCCTCATGGTGCGGCGCCTCTTCAACTACCTGCCGCTGTCCAATCGCGACACGCCGCCGCTGCGCCCGACGAACGACCCCGCCGACCGGTCCGATCATTCGCTCGACACGCTGGTGCCGGCCAATCCGAACAAGCCGTACGACATGAAGGAGCTCGTCGTCAAGACGGTCGATGACGGCGAATTCTACGAGCTCGCCCCCGACAGTGCGAAGAACATCGTGATCGGCTTCGCCCGGATGGAAGGTGCGCCCGTGGGCATCGTGGCCAACCAGCCGCTGGTGCTAGCCGGCTGCCTCGACATCAGGAGCGCCATCAAGGCCGCGCGCTTCGTGCGTTTCTGCGACGCCTTCGGCATCCCCATCGTCACCTTCGTCGACGTTCCCGGCTTCATGCCCGGCACCGCGCAGGAGTACGGCGGCATCATCAAGCACGGCGCCAAGCTGTTGTACGCCTACGCCGAATGCACCGTCCCCAAGGTCACGGTCATCACCCGCAAGGCCTACGGCGGCGCCTACGACGTGATGAGCAGCAAGCACCTGCGGGGCGACGTGAACTTCGCCTGGCCCTCCGCCGAGATTGCGGTGATGGGCCCGAAAGGGGCCGTGGAGATCATCTTCCGCGAGGAGAAGAACGACCCGGCCAGGATCGCGGCCCGCGAGACGGAATACCGCGAGAAGTTCGCCAATCCCTTCATCGCCGGTCGCCGCGGCTACATCGACGACGTGATCATGCCGCACGAGACACGCAAGCGTATCTGCCGCAGCCTCGCCATGCTGCGCGACAAGAAGGTCGACAACCCGTGGCGCAAGCACGGGAACATTCCGCTATGACGGCAGGTGACCGAGGGACCGGCCTCGCGCGCGCCGAAGGCGTCGACCCGGCGCGGCCTCTCGCCCCCGCCCACCCCGCACTCCGATAGGCACCGACGGCATGTTCACCAAGATCCTCATTGCCAACCGCGGCGAGATCGCCTGCCGCGTGATCCGCACCGCGCGACGTCTGGGCATTGCGACCGTGGCGGTCTACTCCGAGGCCGACCGAGACGCCCGTCACGTCGAACTCGCCGACGAGGCCGTGTGCATCGGCCCCGCTCCCTCGCGGGAGTCCTACCTGCGGGCGGATCGCATCATCGACGCGTGCAAGGCCACGGGTGCCCAGGCCGTGCATCCGGGTTATGGCTTCCTCTCGGAGAACGAGGCCTTCGCGCGTGATCTCGAGGCCGCGGGCATCGTCTTCATCGGCCCCAAGCACGAGTCGATCGCCGCGATGGGCGACAAGATCGCGTCGAAGAAGCTCGCCGCCGCTGCCGGGGTCAGCACCATTCCCGGCTACACCGACGTGATCGCCGACGCCGGGGAAGCGGTGAAGATCGCCACGCGCGTGGGTTACCCCGTGATGATCAAGGCCTCCGCCGGCGGCGGCGGCAAGGGCCTGCGCGTTGCGCGCAACGACGCGGAAGCGCGCGAAGGCTTTGCAGCGTGCCGCGCCGAGGCGGCCGCGAGCTTCGGTGACGATCGTGTCTTCATCGAGAAGTTCATCGAGGAGCCGCGCCATATCGAGATCCAGGTGCTCGGCGACGCGCACGGCAGCGTCGTCTACCTCGGGGAGCGCGAATGCTCGCTTCAGCGGCGGCACCAGAAGGTCATCGAGGAAGCGCCCTCGCCCTTCGTCGACGACGCGATGCGCAAGGCGATGGGCGAACAGGCCGTGGCGCTTGCGAGGGCGGTGAGCTACCAGTCGGCCGGTACCGTGGAGTTCGTGGTGGGTGCCGACCGCCGGTTCTACTTCCTCGAGATGAACACCCGGCTGCAGGTCGAGCATCCGGTCACCGAGCTGGTCACCGGGCTCGACCTGGTCGAGCTCATGATCCGCGTGGCCGCGGGCGAGGAGTTGCCCTTCGGGCAGGCCGACATCCGCCGCGACGGCTGGGCCATCGAGTGCCGCATCAACGCCGAGGACCCGCTGCGCGGGTTCCTGCCCTCGGTCGGCCGGCTCGTGCGTTACCGGCCGCCCGCGGAAGTCGAGGGGCGCGTCCGCGTGGACACCGGCGTGTACGAGGGGGGCGAGATCCCGATGCACTACGACTCGATGATCGCCAAGCTCATCGTCCATGGCGCCACTCGCGACGCAGCGATCGAGCGCATGAGCGATGCGCTCGACGCCTTCGTGATCCGGGGCATCGCGAGCAATCTCGTGTTTCAGTCGGCACTCGTCCGCCATCCGCGTTTCCGTGCCGGAAACCTCACCACGGCGTTCATCGCCGAGGAGTATCCCCACGGCTTTCGCAGCGGCGATGTCCCGCACGACGATCCCGCCTTCCTCGTGGCGCTCGCCGCGGCGGTGCATCGCGCGTATCGCGACCGCGCCGCTGGTATCGAGGGGCAGATCCCCGGGCACGAGGTGCGCGTCAACGGCGACTACATCGTCATCGGACCGCAAGGCGAGACCCCCACGCGCGTGGATCGCGCCCCAGGCGGTTACGACGTGCGGGTGGCCGACACCACCTACGCCCTGCGCGACGACTGGCGTTTCGGCGAGATCCTCCTCTCCGGCACCTGCAACGACACGCCGTTCTCCGTGCAGGTCGAGCGCGTGGGCCTGCGCTATCGGCTCACCCACCGCGGCACGCAGGTGGACCTGCGCGTCCTGCCGCGGCGCGCGGCCGAGCTCCTGCGCCTCATGCCGGCGAAGGCGCCGCCCGACACCTCGCGCTTCCTGCTCTCGCCCATGCCGGGCCTGCTCGCCGAGGTCGCGGTCGCGCCGGGACAGGAGGTGAAGGCCGGCGAGCGTCTGGTGGTGATCGAGGCGATGAAGATGCAGAACGTGATCGTGGCCGAGCGCGATGCCGTGGTCGCCGAACTCCTGGCCGGGGAGGGTGAGAGCGTGGCCGTGGACCAGCCGGTCATCCGCTTCGAGCAGGCAGGAGGCAAGCCATGACGGACGGCCCGCGTCCCTTCCGCATCCTCGGCCTGCAGCAGATCGCGGTGGGCGGGCCGAGCAAGGCGCGCCTGCGCGCGCTGTGGGTGGACTGCCTGGGGCTCGCGGTCGAGGGCAGCTTCCGCAGCGAGCGCGAGAACGTCGACGAGGACATCGCCGTGGCCGGGCGTGGCGCGGCGCGCGTGGAGGTCGACCTCATGGAGCCCATCGACCCGGCCCGCAAGCCCGCCGTGCACGACCCGCCCCTGAACCACGTCGGCCTGTGGGTCGACGACCTTCCGCGGGCCGTGGAATGGCTCGCCGCCCGGGGGGTGCGCTTCGCGCCGGGAGGCATCCGCAAGGGCGCGGCAGGCCACGACGTCACCTTCATCCATCCCAGGGGCAACGAGGCCTTTCCCATCGGCGGTGAGGGCGTGCTGATCGAGCTGGTGCAGGCGCCGCCCGGGATCGTGGCCGCGGCCGGATAGCCGTCGCCCCGGTCCCCGAGGCTCGTTCGCAGGTAGGCGGCGAAGCCCGCTTCCTGCCCTACAATCACCCGTGAGAGGGTCCGTGCGCGCCGCGGGCCCGTGCGACGACGATCACGGCCCGACGGCACAGTCCATGCGCTTCTTCCTCAAGGCCCTGACCCGTATCCCGCTGCCCATCATGCATGCACTGGGGACGGTGGCGTTTTTCCTCCTCTACCACGTGATGCGCTGGCGCCGCGACTATGCCGAAGCGGACGTCGCGCGCGCCTTTCCCGAGAAGACACCGAAGGAGCGCACGGCGATCGTGCGCAACTGCTATCGCAACATGGCGGATACCATCGTCGAGGCTTTCTGGGCCTTCGGCGCGAGCGCGCAGGCCATCAAGGCGCGGGTGCACTTCGCCGACCGCGAGCTCATCGAGCGCGCCATCGCGCGCAACCAGACGATCCTTCTGCTCGCCGCGCATCAGGGCAACTGGGAATGGCTGCTCCTCGGCGCGGGTGCCACCTTCCCGATTCCGATCGACGTCGTCTACCAGCCGCAGCGCATCGCCGCGCTCGACGAGTTCCTGCGCGAGGTGCGCTGCCGGTTCGGCGGCAAGCTCATCCCGCGCAAGGAGTTCGTCTACGAGGTCCTGAGCCGCGGCGGCACGCCGCGCGCCTACGCGATCATCGCCGACCAGACGCCGCGCAAGGACGATCCCAAGCACTGGACGCGATTCCTGCGCCAGGACACCGCGTTCTTCGTGGGCGCCGGCAAGCTCGCGCACTTCCTCGAGTCGCCGGTGTACTTCGTGTCGATGGAGCGCAGTAGCCGCGGCCACTACACGGTCCGTCTCGACGTGCTGGCCGAGCCTCCCTACGACAATCTCGACGACGCGGTGATCGTCGAGCGCTATGCGCGCTGCCTCGAGCGCACGATCGTGGACAGCCCGAGCGACTGGCTGTGGCTCCAGAAGAAGTGGAAATACGCGAAACCGGCGCCGGACGAGACGCAGAAGGCCTATCCCGAAGCGGTGCCGGCGCGCGTGCGGTCCTAGCGTGCGACGCGCGCGTTCACTGGCGTGGCGGCGACCACAGGGCGGCCGTGGCGAGGAAGCCGCCCCCGGCATCCACCGGGTGGAGCGCCCAGTGCGCCGGCGTGTAGGGAGGCGGTCCCGCCACGAGGACGCGGCGGTCGCTGCCGTCCACGTCGAGATCCCGGAACGGCGCGGCGAGCGCGTCGCCGGTCGCCTTGCTCATCGCTTCCTTGCAGGTCCAGAGCAGCAGAAGCGCGCGGCGCCGCGCGTCCTCGTCGAGGCTGCGCAGGTGTTCCTGCTCGCGCGGCGTCATGAACTTGCGCGCGACACCGTCGACGTTGAGCGTGCGTTCGCCGTGCTCGATGTCCATGCCGATGCGGCGTCCCCAGGTCACGCCGAACACTGCCGTCGAGCGCGTATGCGACACGTTGAAGTCGAGGTCGGTGGCGTGCCGCGCGGCGGGCTCGGGGCGCCCGCGCCGGCCGCGCACGATCTCGACGTCCGGTGGGGCGATGCCGAGGCACGCGCCCAGGATCGTGCGCAGGGTCGCGCGTCCCACCACGTAGCGCAGGCGCAGGTCCTCGCGGCTGTAGCGCTCGCGCCGTTCGAGCTCGGAGGGCGAGAGAAGGGCGGCGAGCCTTGCCGCGTCGGCCGGGTCGCGCGCGAGGTCGCAGCGCCACGCCTGCACGCCCGGTGCGGGATCGGGAAGGCGTACCGGCCGAGCCGGCGCGGCGGCATTCATCGTGGTGCTCCTCCGCCGGCGCGCATCGCTGTCGCCCGCGGGAACACACCGCGATGATCGCGCAGGAGCGCTCGCGCTTTCCCGACGTGCTGGGCTTCGTGCTCACGCGCATGTCGCGCTGGCCGCGCCGCGTCCTCGACGCCTTCGGCTACGTCGCCTACTTCGTTACCTATCACCTGCTGCGCTGGCGGCGGCGGTTGTCGCTTGCCAACGTGGCGAATGCGTTTCCAGAGAAGTCGCATGCGGAGCACCAGACCATCGTCCGGCAATCCTACCGCAATCTCGGCCGGTTCCTTGCCGAGTCGCTGTGGGGATGGAACGCGAGCGCACCGGCGCTTGCGGAGCGCGTGCGCATCGTCAATCCGGAGCTCATCACGCAGTTCACGTCGCGCGGGCAGTCGGTGGTGCTCCTCGCGGCTCACTTCTGCAACTGGGAGTGGTTGCTGCTGGCTGCCGGCATCGAACTCAGGATCCCGATCGACGCGGTGTACAAGCCGCAGCGGGTGCGCGACATCGATGCCTTCCTGAAGGCACGGCGCTCGCGCTTCGGCGGCAATCCGATTCCGCACCGGAGCTTCATGTTCGAGGTGATGAAGCGCCGCTCCGAGGTGCGCGCCTATGCCCTCGTGGCGGACCACACGCCGCGGCACGACGAGGAGAAGCACTGGACAACCTTCCTCAACCAGGACACGGCCTTCTTCGTCGGCGCCGACAAGATCGCCCGCATCGTGAAGGCGCCGGTGATCTACGTGGCGATGCGCCGTGACGGGCCGGGACGCTACGTGGTGGAGCTCACCCTGCTGGCCGAGCCACCCTACGACCGGGACTCGGGGCCGGAGATCGTCGAGCGCTACGCCCGCAAGCTCGAGGAGGAGATTCGTCGCAGTCCTGCGGATTGGCTGTGGCTCAACCGCAAGTGGAAGTACCGCAAGCCGCTGTACTCCTGATGGGTGGGCGCAGCATCGCGCATCGGGTCGCGCCCCGGGCGGCGATCGCGGGCCCTCCCTACGCCGGCCCCTGCGCGAGTTTCTGCGCCAGGAAGGCCGCCATCGTCCGTACCGTCGGGTACTCGAAGAAGTCGGTCACCTCGAGGTGGCCGGGGTAGGTGTTCTCGATCTTCTCGTAGATCTGCGCGAGCGTGAGCGAGCCCGTGCCGATCTCGAACAGGTTGTCGTCGGGCGTGAGGCGACGCTCGGGCAGCGCGGCCTGGCAGATCGCGAGGAGCGTGTGCTCGAGTCCCGTCGCTGCGGAGCTGTCCGCCGCTGCCGCCCCTGCATCGTGGCCGGCGAGTTTCGCGAGCACCTCCGCGAAGCGTCCCTCCTCGTAGTCGCGGGCGAGCGCGAAGCGCTGCACCTTGCCGCTCGTGGTCTTGGGGAACTGCCGTACGGGCACGACGGCCGTCACGGGCAGGCCCATGCGCTCGCTCACCACGCGACGCACCTTGCCCGCCGATTCGGCAAAGGGGGCGAGATCGTCGCCCTTGTGCAGGACGAAGACGAGCACGTCGTCGGTGGCCGCAGAGGGCCGCCTCGTCCCGGCGGCGGCGGCCCGGCCGAGTTCGATGCCGGCGTGCTGGGCGAGCAGGAGGTCGATGTCCTGCGGATAGTGATTCTGGCCGCCGACGAAGAGAATCTCCTTGATGCGGCCGGTCACCACGAGGTCGCCATCGCGCAGCGTGCCGAGGTCACCGGTGTCGACGAAGCCGTCGGCGGTGCGTGACGACGCGGTGAGGGCAGCATCGTCGTGGTAGCCGGGGCTCACGTTGTCGCCGCGGATCAGGATGCGGCCGACGATGCCGGGGGCTGCCGCTGCGCCTGATTCGTCGGCGATGCGGATTTCGCAGTTCGCCACCGGCTTGCCGACGCGGACGAGTTCCACGGCGTCGTCGGCATCGCTCGCGACGGAGCGCACGACGTCACCAGGTCCCAGCGCTTGGCGCGACAGCGTGTCGACCACGAGCGGCGCACCGGGTTCCGGAAACGTCACCGCGAGGCTCGCTTCGGCGAGGCCGTACACCGGGAACATCACGGTCGGGGCGAGCTTCGCGGGCGCGAGGGCGGTCAGGAACTCGCGGCAGAGGTCGGCCGCGATGGGCTCCGCGCCGTTGAATATCACCCGCACCCGCGAGAGGTCGAAGGCACCGGTCTTCGCGGGATCGTGGGCCTTGAGGTAGTGCATGTAGCCGAAGTTGGGCGAGCAGGTCACGGACACCCTGTGCTCGGCTACCTTCGCCATCCACAATCCAGGGCGCCGCACGAAGAGGGCCGTGGGCATGAGCCAATGGTCGACACCCTGGAAGAGCGGCGTCAGGTGGAAGCCGATGAGTCCCATGTCGTGCGTGAGCGGCATCCACGACAGGCTGGTGTCGTCGGCCCGCGCCTGGATGCCGCGCGCGATCGCGTCGATGTTGGTGACGAGGTTGCGATGCGTGAGGATCACGCCCTTGGGCTCGCTGGTGGAGCCCGACGAGAACTGGATGAAGGCGATGTCGTCCGGAGCCGGCGCGTGCTCGTTGCCCGGCACGGAGATGTCGGACACCTCGTCCAGGAATACCGTGTGCCGCTCGAGGTATGCGACGCGATCGGCGAGACCGTTGTCCTGCGCGTAAGCCCTGAGGCGGTCGAAGACCTTGCGCTCGGTGGCGAGCGTGGGTGACTCGAGGCGCGCGAGGACGCGGAAGAACTTCGCCTTGTGCTCGTCGGCATTGCCCGGCGCGAGCGGCACCGCCACGATGCGGCCCAGCACGCACGCCCAGAAGCTGTCCACGAACGGTGCAAGGCCGTCGACGAGGATTACCGCATGCGTTCCCGCGCGAGCCCCCGCCGTCTGCAGGTGATGCAGGAGTCCGAGCGCGCGGGAGCGCATCTCGGTGTAGGGGACGAATCGCTCGCTCGCCTCGCCCGCGATGTAGTGCACGCCCCGCGGGCTCGTGGACAGGTGATCGAGGGCTGCGGCGAGGGTGGGGAAGGCGGGCATCGTGTGCGGACCGGAGCGTGGATGCGCGTTCAGCGCAAGGCGATGTTCATGAGGACTGGCGCGCGGGTTCGGAGGTTGACCTGCGGTTCGATCTCGATCGTCTGCCCCGGGACCAGCGTGAGCGCGAAGCGCCGGGCGAGGATGATGACGTGCGCATGCATCTCGATCAAGGCCAGGTGCTCGCCGATGCACGCGCGCGGTCCGAGGCCGAAAGGAAGGTACACGAAGCGATTGCGTGCCGCGACGGCCTCGGCAAGGAAGCGATCCGGGTCGAACGTGTCCGGATCGGGCCAGTATGCCGGATTCCGCTGGACGAGGTAGGGCGAGACCAGCACATCGGTGCCCGCCGGCATGTCGAACCCGCGCAGGCGCGATGCGGCGATCGAGCGCCGCGTGAGCAGCCAGCCCGGCGGGTAGAGGCGTAGCGTCTCGTCGAGCGCGCGCCGGACGTAGGGAAAGTGTACGAGCTCCTCGTAGGCGGGCAGGCCGTCGACAGCGTCGACTTCCGCGTGCACGCGTTCCGCGACTGCCGGCGACTGCGCGAGGAGGAGCCAGAACCAGTTGAGCGAGGCGGCGGTCGTCTCATGGCCGGCGACGATGAGTGTCAGGATCTCGTCAAGGAGGTCGCGGTCGGTCATCGCCTCGCCGCTCGCGCGATCGCGCGCGTCGAGGAGGTGCGAGACGATGTCGTTGCCGCGTACGCCGTCGTGGCGCCTGCGCGTGACATCGTCCATGATGAGCTTGCCGAGTTGCCGGAACCGGTACGCGAAGGCGAGGTTGCGCGCCGTGTGATCGGTGAGGAGCGCGAAGGGGTTGCCCTCTCCGGCGAGGCGCGCGAGCCCGTCGCCGAAGAGTGCGCGCAGTACGAGATCGAGCGTGACCTCGCTCATGTCCTGCGTGATGTTCACCGGCGTCCCGGCGCGAGCTGCGCCCTCCCACCGTCGGACGAGGCGGGCCGTGGCCCCGTGGATGTGCGGCATCCAGGTGGCGACCACCCTGCGGTGGAACGAGGGCTGCACCATCTTGCGCTGCGCGCGCCAGTGGTCGCCTTCGCTCGTCATGAGTCCGTTGCCGAGCAGGATGGCGACGCGCTCGATGCCGATGCCCTTCGTGAAGTTCGCGTGGTGGTCCACTAGCACGTGGCGGACGTGATCGGGATGCGAGAGCACCCAGAGGTCGCGTCCCAGCGCGGGGGAGTGCGCCCGGAACGCGTCTCCCAGGCGGGCGAACTCGTCGACGAGCGTCGACAGGGCGTCGGTCTCGAACGTGATGTCGAGGTGTGAAGTTGCGCGCGGAGGCTCGTCTGATGAAGCGGGTTTGGCGCGCATCTTCCTGTTATCGAAGGGATTCGGGGCGGACGCCACGATAGTGCGGCGGGTGGAGCATGCGGAAAAGGCGATACTTGTTGCAAGCGGCCAGAAAACAGATTATAGTTTCACTTCTCTGCTGCTTCGACACCTCCCACGAGCAAGCGCAAGACAACGGGGGGCGGTCGCCTCGACGGCGCGTGAGTGCTGGCGATCGCGACCCTTCCTGGGTTTCGTGGGGCCGGCCGGGAACGGCCAGGCGGTGTGGTGATTCGAAGCGCCGTGTTCTTTAACAATTTGCAACCGATAGGTGTGGGTGCTTTTGGTGTAGGCGCCTGTGGGACTCTGGCTTTGGCTGGGGTCTTGCGGGATCCAAGACACAAGAAGTGCTCACACTGC
>CAYTOT010000083.1:0-13940 GCA_964439475.1 uncultured Alcaligenaceae bacterium | reverse complement strand
TGCCGGCCGAGGCCAGCTTGTGGTTGATCGTGCTGGCGATGGTGACGTTGCCGCCCCAGATGCTGACGTCTTCCAGCGTCGTGATGCTCGACGGCTGGATTCCCGGGGTGATCGCCTTGACCATCACGTCCGACCGGAACGCCTGCGCCGTGATGCTGCCGGGCTGGTTGCTGGCGTAGAAGTTGACCTCGAGGTACGGGAGCGTCTTGTTGGTGGTGTAGCCGGCGACCACGTTGTACAGCTCCACCGTGCTGTCGTCGGAGTACGAGTCGATCCAGATGCCCTGGTCGGAGAAGAGGCCCACCAGCGTGTCGTTGCTGCCGTCGATACCGGAGCGGATGTTGCCCGCGCCCTGCAGCGAGATCACGTCGCCGACACCCATGCCGCGCGCCGAGATCGAGCCCTCGTTGACGATGTTGCCCGAGCCGGCAGGACCGGAGATGGTGAGTTCGTTGGGCGCCGCGCCCACCGAGCCGAACGCGAGTTCGGTCGAGGTGTCGACGTTGAACAGGCGGTTCACCGTGACGTTGGTGACGCCGTTCACCGTGGCCTTGCTCGCCGTGGCGATCACGCCGGCATTGATCGTGACCTTCTGGCCGAACAGGTTGCCGGTGTTGAGGACGTTGACGTTGTTGCCCGCGACCAGGATGTAGCTGGCCGGCTCGTTCGCCACCAGGTCGCCGTTGATGGCGCCGGCGATGGTGATGAGGCCGGGCGTGGCGCCCGCGGTCGGCAGCGGACCGAAGGTGAGGTACGAATTGCCGAGCGCCGGCGGATTCGGGTTCACCCAGGTGTCGTTGTTGGCAACGAACTCGTTGCGCGACAGGGAGTTGTTCATGTCGGCGCCGATGAGGCCCACGCCGACCGGGGCCACGATGCGGCCACCCGCGCCGACGACGATGCCGTTGGCATTCGACAGGAAGATCTGCGGAACGGCGCCGCCCGACTTGTCGGCGACGATCGTGCCGAAGATCTGCGACGGATTGCCACTCGCGTCGATGTTCAGGAAGGCGCCGCCGGCGGCCAGGGTCGTGAACGTCAGCGACGCGTTGGAGCCGAGGTTGAAGCCCAGCGGATTCGTGACTTCACCCGTGGCATCGCTCGCCTGCCCCCAGCGAATCACGACCTTGCCGTCGCCCGTAATGGTATACGGCGAGACGAGGTTCGCGTACTTGGTGCCGACCACGGTGGTCGAGCCAAAGCTCACGTCGGTGACGATACCGCCGCCGGGCATCTGGTTCGGCGTGGGCGCCGCCAGCGCCACTCCAGCCGCCGCCGACAGCGCCAGCGTGAGTGCCGCTGCAACCGGCTTCACCGCAAATTTGGTATTTACCACGGAAGTCATGATGGTGTTTCTCCCATTCCTTGTTGATCAAACCTACGATTCTTCGTTCTACCGGGCGCCCGACACGAGCAACGACATATGCTACTTCGGTCTTTACGCGAAGGCAAACGCAGGCAGCGCCGGCGCCCGCCGGGAAACGAGTTCTATCGGTCAATGCCCACAAACGCGATTTAGCAATGGCGGCCGCGCCGTTGCAAGGGTTCGCCAAGAATTATGCGGCGGGCGCGGGGCCCTGTGGCTTCCTTACAACATGAAAATCGGAGGCCGCACATGGCGGCGCGTCGCCGGAAAGCGACAGATGATTCGTGCGAACCCGGCAATTTTGCGCAAAACGCGCGGTTCTACCCGCACTTCGCACAACTCGCCTGCGCGTCAGAACGCCTGGTTGAGCGTGAAGTAGAGGTGCGCACGGTTGCTGTCGACCGACTGGCGGACCACGCCCTCGACATTGCGATACCAGACGGGAAACGCATAGGCAAGCGTGAGCGTCGTGCCGAAGGGCGTGCTTCCCGTGAGGCTCAGGCCGACGTCGCCCAGTCCCCGGGTATACGGCTCGCCGCGTCCCCGCTGGTCGAGCCTCGCCACGCCCGCCTCGGCGTAGGCGCCGGCCGACAGCGAATAGCCGCCCAGCGCGTAAGCCTTGGTCGAGACCGTGGCACGTCCAAGCGCGCCGGTATCCCCCAGCAGCACGGCCGGCAGCCATGCCGAAAGGTTGCCGAAACCGCCCAGCACCCATTGCTGCGCCTGCGGAAGGGTGGAATCGGCATGCTGCGCGGTGATCATGGCCGCCGCGGTGACGTCGTAGGGGAGCGTCGCCTGCAGCGTCGCATTGGCCTGAACGAGCAGGAAACGCGGATCGGGAATGCCCGGGTCGGGAGGGAGAAAACTGCCTGAACGGCCGCTAACTCCCTTGGCGACGGTCACTCCGGCATTTAACGCAGCATTTCTTCCGAGCGCGGGGAGGCTCCAGTTGCCGATCGCACCGGCGCTCACGACGTTGTAGTTCTGGTCGACGAGGGAATACCGCTGCTCCGGCTGACCTGGCGCGGCGAGGTCCACGGTCTGCCGGCTGGAGTAGTGCATGAAGGACTGCGTCGTCGCGACCCGGGCCGTCGGGGAGGCGAACACGATCTGGGTCCCGTTGACGCCGCCCTGCTCGTTCTCGCCTGCGGGATAGAACGGCGCGCCGGCCTCGCCGATCTGGTAGTCCGTCTTGATGTAGCTGAAGCCGTAGAGGCCCCACGGCGTGACGAGCGACCCGCCCAGCGCGCCCGACTTGTAGGTCGAACCCGAGCTCTCGCTGGTCATGCCCGGAAGGCCCTGGTTGTACGCCGCCGTGAGTTCGAGCCCGTTCCCGGGCCGGACCGCGACGTTGCCGCCGGCGGTGTACCGGCTCGAGAAGCGGCCCGAGAGGTTGGATAGCGACAGCCCCCCGGACCACGGCTTGGCGCCCGGGATCGGCTCCTCGGTGATCACCATCTTCGTGCCGCCGACCTCCGCCGCCTTGGCGAACGACGCCGCCGGACGCACGCCCTGCCGCTGGGCGTAGAAGTCGAGCATCGCGGTCTCGCGCAGGAGACGGTTGCGGGTGAGATCCTCGCGGTCGCGCAGGTTCTTCACGAACGGCAGGACGTCCGGCGGAACGTCGAACTCCGAGATCCGCCCCTGGATCACGTGGAGGGCGACGAGCTTGTTCTCGACCTCGCCGCCGATGACCACGAACAGGTAGCCGGCGTCGACGTAGGCATTGTTGAGCGCGTCGACGGCTGCCTTGGGGTTGGCCGCCGCCTGGAGCACCGCGACGATGGTGGCTTGCGGGAGGAGCGTATTGCCGGTGACGGAATAGCGGTAGCCCTGGCCATCCACGTAGAACGTCGCGCCTGCCGCTGCCGGGGCTTCGGCCACGGGTGGCGGTGCAGGTGCAGGGGGTGGGGGTGCCGCGTCGACTGCCATCGATTGCGTCCTTGTCGCGTTTCGAGCCGACACGCCCGTGCCGCGCGCGGGGGCGCGCAGCGGGGACGGCTCGGGATTCGAGTCAGGGTTGGTATCGGTCCGGGAACATCGACGGCTCGCGGGGGGATCGAAGCAGCGGATCCCGCCTGCGGGTCGCGGGCCACGGCGCACCGGTCCCGAAAGCGCCGGGACGAAGCCGCGGAGGACCGGGCACGAAGTCCATCATTTTAGCATTGGGCGCTGCTACGACCGGCGGACGGCGCACAAGTTCGCGGCCGACGCACGACCGATCACCGCCTGCCCCCGCGCGGGCGACCGAGCCAGCGCAGCAGTCCCCGGCCGGCGCGGGTGCTTCCGATCGTCCCCAGGGCACCGCGGGCGGCGGCGAGGTCCTGCTCGGCATGCGTGAGCGCCTCGCGGAGGCTGCGCGCATACCGGCCGGCTTCTTCGCTCGTGGCAGTGGCGTGCGCCCGCACCGCGACGAGATCGGCGTCCTTCGCGGCGAGCGTGGCCTCGAGGTCCGCGACATGGATGCGCGCCTGGGCGGCTTCCGCTTCATGACGCGCGGCGCCGTCGGCCGCGCGCTCGACGCTGCCCGCATAGTCGAGCAGCGGCGCGTAAGCCTGCAGGCGTTGCCACAGCGCGTCGATGTCGCCGGCGGCGGCATCGACTCCGGCCGAGGAGCCGGCGAGGCGCACCGCCAGCGCATGCGCCTCCGGCACCAGCGGAGGCCACGCCGCGGGGTCGAGGTCATCGCTGTCGAAGTGGGCATGACGCAGGTCCGCGGACAGGAAGCGATCGCGGAACTCGGCCAGCGCCGGCTCGCCGGGGCCGGGGGCGGGGACGCCGAATGCCCCGGCGATCCGAGCGAGCTCGCGCTCGGGCGCGGCGAGCATCCGGTCGTAGTCGACGACGACGCGCGGCCGGCCGCGCGTGTAGGCGAGCGAGCAGGCGAGATGCACGAGCCACAGCCACGCGCTGCGGCGCGGCTCGAGGCTGTCGCGCGCCGTGAGCGAGGCCACCACCGCGGCCGGGTGACGCACGGCGATCACGTAACCGTCGGCAAGCCCGAGGTCGCGGATGCAGCGCTGCCAGAACGGAAGCACGCGCGGCATGCGCGGATCCTTGCACGCGAAGCGCCCGGTGCGGGCGACCCGCGCGGCGAGAAGGTCGCGCGCTGCGGCAGCGGCTTCGGCGTGGGAGGCATCCTCGAGATCGGCAGCGGCGAGGAGGGCCACGCTCTTCCAGTCGGCGCCCAGGCGATCGAGAAGGGCGTCGTCCTGCGCGACGATGTCGATGTCCTCGAAGAAGCCGCGCGCATTCATGCGCTCGTCGGCCGACATGAGGCGGGGGCCGAGGTCGAAGCCCAGCACTGCCAGCGCACGCGCCACGGTGCTGGTCCCGGCGCGGTGCATGCCGGCCACGACGGCGATCTCGACCTTGCGGCGAGGGTCTTCGCCCCGAAGCGGCGCATCCTGATGCTGCGCAGCCGGCGGGCGGGCGTCCTGCGGCGATCCGGTGCCGCTCATGCGGGAATCGTGTCGAGCCGCGCCTGCACGTCGAGGTCGACGTAGCCGGAGGCCCGCACCGCATCGTCGGAGGACACGCGAAAGGCGAGCGCGTCGACGAGCCGGTGCAGGTAGGTGTGCGTGCCATCGACGTCGCCCATGAGGCCGGCGTTGATGAAATACGTGCCGGCGAAGAGGCGGCAGCGGAAGGTGAACGCGAGCCGCACGCGCTGTCCCGCGGTGAAAGGTCCGGCGAGGTCGTTGCCGGGCGGCAGCGTGGCGCCGCCAAGTTCGAGCCCGGTGGTGGTCTTGATCATCATGCCGAAGCGTACGCGCTCGGCGTTCGCCTCGAAGTCCACGGCGTAGGACACGACGTAGGCTGCGCCGCGCGTCAGCACGTTCACGTCGCGGCCGTCGGGGGTGTGCAGTCGCATGTCGTGGATGCGCGCGCCGTGACGGCCGAACTCGACGAGCGAGGCGGAGCGCAGGTTGGGGTCGAAGGCATCGTCGCGGCCGGAGCGCGCCGGCGCGGCCGAGGGTGCCGGCGGCGCGGCCGCCGGCAGCGCCGGCGTGGCAGCCGACGGCGACGGCATCGTGCCGCCACCACGCGCCGCCCCGTACAGCAGGCGCTGGTACTCGGGCACCACACGGCGCGGCTCGTCGTGCATCAGCACGCGGCCGTGATCGAGGAGCAACGCGGTGTCGCAGAGCTCCATCACCTGCTGCGGGGAGTGCGACACGAACAGCACCACGGCGCCGCCGTCGCGAATGGCCTCGATGCGGGCGAAGCACTTGCGCTGGAAGGCCTCGTCACCCACCGCGAGCGCCTCGTCGACGATGAGCACGCGCGGCGCCACGGCGGTGGCGACCGCGAAGGCGAGACGCAGCGCCATCCCGCTCGAGTAGGTCTTGACCGGATGGTCGACGAAATCGTCGATGTCGGCGAAGGCGAGGATCCCCGGCAGGCGCTCGCGCACCTCGGCGTGCGTGAGGCCGAGGATCGCGCCGTTGAGGAACACGTTCTCACGTCCCGTGAACTCCGGGTTGAAGCCGCTGCCGAGCTCGAGCAGTGCCGCCACGCGGCCCTCCGTGGTCACCTCGCCCGACGTCGGCGCGAGCGTGCCGGCCACGAGCTGCAGCAACGTGGACTTGCCCGAACCGTTGCGGCCGACCACGCCCAGCACCTGTCCGGGAGACAGCGAGAAGCTGACCTCGCGCAGCGCCCAGAACTCGCGGAAGAACTGGCGGCGTCCGCGGAAGATCGTCTGCAGGAGGCGATCGACTGGCCGCGCGTACAGCTCGTAGCACTTCGACAGCGCGTCAACGGTGAGGGGATGCGATGCCATCGGGGACGCGCGGGTGCGTTCGTGCGGGCGGTCGGCGATTATATGCAACGCCGGACCTGCAGCCGCCGCGCTGCCGTCGAGGCCGCAGGCGGCGCGTAGAATCGCGTCCCGTGATATCCCCTGCACACTGGCGCGCGGGACTGCGCGTGCTGCGGCGGCACCTGCGCTATGCCGGCGCCAATCCGCGCAAGCTCGCCTGGATCGCCCGCCGCGGACTGTCGCTGGCGCGCGAGGGGGCGCTCTCGGGCGTGCTCGAGCGGCACCGCGTGGAAGCACTCCAGTACGCCGACTACCCGCAGTGGTGCGCGCTGCACTCGCCCGACGACGGCGTGGGCGATGCCGCGCCGCGCCTTGCCGCGCTCCCCGCGCGGCCGCTCGTCTCGATCCTGCTGCCGGTGTTCGATCCACCGGCGCACTTCCTCGATGCCGCGATAGCGTCGGTCCGGCGGCAGGCGTATCCCGACTGGGAGCTTTGCATCGTCGACGACGCGTCGACGCAGCCGGCCGTGCGCGCCCTGCTCGACGGCCTGGGCGGCGACGGGCGCATCCGCGTCGTCCGCCGCGCCGGCAACGGCGGCATCGCGGTCGCCACCAACGATGCGCTGGCGATCGCGCGCGGCGAGTTCTGCGCCTTTCTCGATCACGACGACACGCTCGCCCCCGACGCGCTGCTGTGCGTCGCCGAGGCGATCGCCCGCCGCCCCGGCGCGCGCTTTCTTTTCAGCGACGAGGATCGGCAGGACGAGGCCGGAGGTCGCTCGCAGCCCTTCTTCAAGCCGGACTTCGACGGCGAGTGGCTACGCACCACCAACTGCGTGCTGCACTTCATGGTGGTGCAAACTGCCCTGCTCCGCGATCTGGGAGGCCTGCGAACCGGCATCGACGGGGCGCAGGACTGGGACCTCGTCCTTCGCATCGAGGAGCGGGCGGGCCGCGATCGCATCGTGCACGTGCCGCGGGTGCTGTATCACTGGCGCATGATCGCCGGGTCCACCGCGGCCGCGGCATACGAGAAGCCGGCGCTCGTCGCGGCGCAGCGCGACGTGCTCGCCGCTTCGCTCGCGCGGCGAGGCGAGGCCGGCACGATCGAGCACGGCACCGCGGGCTGGCGGATTCGCCATGCGCTGCCCGCGCCTGCGCCCAAGGTGTCGATCGTCATCCCCACGCGCGACCGCGTGGAGCTCCTCCGTGCCTGCGTGGAGTCGATCAGGAGCCGGACCGCCTATCCGGACTTCGAGATCGTGATCGTGGACAACGACACCCGCGACCCCGCAGCCCGGGCGTATCTCGACGAACTCGCGGGTTCGCGCGCGGCGCGCGTGGTCCCGTTCGCCGCGCCATTCAACTACAGCGCGCTGTGCAACGCCGGCGTGCGCGAGGCGCGCGGCAGCGCGATCGCCCTCGTCAACAACGACATCGAAGTGCGCGAAGGCGACTGGCTGCACGAGCTCGTGAGCCTCGCGGCACGCCCCGGCACCGGACTCGCCGGCGCGACGCTGTTCTACCCCGACGGCACCCTGCAGCATGCCGGCGTGATCCTCGGCCTGAACGGAGTGGCCGACCGTCCGTGGATCGGCACCCCGCGCGGCTTCGCGGGCCCTTACGGCCGTGCGCGGGCCGTGCGCGAGGTGAGCGCGATGATCACCGCCTGCGCGGTGGTCATGCGCGACCGGTACCTCGCGGCCGGCGGCATGGACGAGTCGCTCGCCGTGTCCTGCAACGACCTCGACCTCTGCCTGCGCCTCGCGCGCAACGGCCTGCGCCACGTGATCTCGCCGCATGCCACGCTCGTGCACCACGAGTCCGCATCGCGCGGGTATGCCGACGATCCGGTCAACGCCGCGCTCTCCCGCGACGAGGAGGCACGCTTTGCCGCACGCTGGCCCGGGGCGGCAGCGGATCGGCTGTACAATCCGAACCTCACGCTGTCGGGCCGCGCCTACGACCTCGCGTGGCCTCCGCGCACCGGAACGCCCGATGGCACCGGAGCCCCAGGCAGCACTGGAACCCCCGGCGGCACCGGGGGCTCCCGCCGCACCGGAAGCTCACCCGATGCCGGCACCCGTCCCTGCACAGGATGACCCGAGCACCGGCTTCCCGTCCTTCCGTATCCCCGCTCGCGCTGTTTTCAGCACCAACGGGACACGCGAGCCTGCTGTGGCAGTTCTCGCGGCGCGAGCTCGCCGGCCGCTACCGCGGCTCGCTGCTCGGGTTCGGTTGGGCGGTCGTCAATCCGCTCCTGCTGCTCGCGATCTACACCTTCGTCTTCTCGGTCGTGTTCACGATCCGCTGGGACGGGCCCGTGCAGGACCGCGCGGGCTTCGCGCTCGTGATCTACACCGGCATGATCGTACACACGTTCTTCGCGGAGTGCCTGACGCGCGCACCGACGCTCATCGTCGACAACCGCAACCTCGTCAAGCGCGTGGTGTTCCCGCTGCACATGCTGCCGTGGTCGGTCTTGCTGGTGGCGAGCTTCCACTATCTCGTGGGCGTGCTCCTCATCGCCGTCGCGATGCTGTTCAGGACCGGGGGCCTGCCGGTCTCCGCGGTCGCCCTGCCGGCACTGTGGGTTCCGCAGGCGCTGCTGGCCCTGGGCGTGGCCTACGGTTTCGCGGCGCTCGGCGTCTACCTGCGCGACCTCGCGCAGCTCGCGGGCTTCATCGCCCTCACGCTGCTTTTCATGAGCCCGGTGTTCTATCCTGTCTCGGCGGTGCCCGCGCGGTGGCGCTTCGTGATCGAGGCCAATCCGCTGGCGGCACTGATCGAAGCCACCCGCGGCGCCCTGCTCTACGGACAGTGGCCGCCGGCGACGACCGTCGCCGGACTGTGGCTCCTCGGCATCGTGGTGGCGTGGCTCGGCTTCTACGGCTTCCAGCGTACCCGCCGCGGCTTTGCCGACGTGCTGTAGATGCGCGCCGCCGCCACCCGGACGCACCACGGAGCAACGCAGGCGGGCATCGCCGCCGTGGCGTTCCTCGGGTTCACGTTCTTCCTGCTCTCGGCCGATCTCCTGCACATCGTCATGGCGGGAGCCAGGATCAAGCTCGGCTACTTCGCGGTGGCAGCCGCGTGGCTGACCGCGCCGGCGACGATGCGCGGCGCGGCCGCGGACGCGCTGCGGCGCGCTCCGCGCTGGCCGTTGCTGCTGCTCGTGCCGCTCGCGATCTCGGTGGCGACGTCGGCAGCACCGGCACGCTCGCTGGCGTGGATGCTGTGGATCGGCTTCGATGCATTCACCGTCGTCACGATCCATGCGTACCTCGCCGCCCACCGCTTCCGCCCCGGGCAGGTCGCGAACGCCGCCGCGATCGGCCTCGGCCTCATCGCCGCGGGCGGCCTCGTGCAGTTCGTGTCGATCTATTTCGCCGGGCGCATCGTGCTCTCGCCGCAGCAGCACTTCGAGCTCTACCGGATCAACGGACTGTCGGGCTGGCCGCACTTCCTCGCCATCTTCTCGTTCCTCCTGCTGCCGCTCGTGATCACGCAGGAGCGCCTCTCCATCGCCACCAGGGCGACGCTCGCGGTGCTGGTCTTCGTGCTCGTGCAGTCCACGGCCAAGACCGGCTGGGTTCTGTTCCTGGCCCTGGGCTCGGCACTGCTCTGTTTCGACCGGACGACCTTCACCCGCAACTTCCTGCTCTTCCTGCTGCCGGTGACGATCGTGGCGCTCGCGCTGCCCACGCCGACGCCGGCCGCACCCGGCGCGCCGTCCGGGGAGCACACGGGGATGATCACCGGCGGCGAGAAGCTGCACCTGTTCTCGGAGGACCTCGACCTCACGAGCGGGACCACGTCGGGCACGGACCGTGTCCTCATCAACACGATGGGCCTTCACGTGTTCGCGCAGCACCCGTGGTTCGGCGTGGGGCCACGGGCCTATGCACGCTACGTCGACACACGCTTCGAACGCGAGCTCCCCGGCGTGAACAGGCTCGACGCCAACGGCAACGTCAACCGCAAGAACGAGAACATCTGGATCGAGTGGCTCGCCGAGTGCGGGATCCTCTTCACGGCCGGTGTCGCGCTGCTCGTGGTGCGCGCGCTGTGGGTCCCGGGGTTCGCCTTTCGCACGCGACTCCAGCTCGGCACGTTCATCGCGCTCGCGCTGTACTTCGGGCTGAGCGGTCAGGTCTCGCAGAACGGCCTCCTCACGCTCGCCTGGGCGATCTTCGGCGTGCACCTCCACGCCCGCGCACAGCGCCCTGTGACAGAATCCGACGCGTTCACGAGCGCGTGGATGCCACTTCGCCTCGATGCCTTGAACCCGCTGACCGCGACCACCAGAACCCGCTCATGACGGACCCCGCTCTCCCCACCGCTGCGCCGGACGCGTCCGGTCCGACGCCGCCGGGCGATCCGCGGCGCGTCAGCGCGTCGGACGCGTTCCGGCGGCTGCTGGTCGAACACAGGCTCTCGCTCCTCGTCTCGACGTACGACGCCAACAGCGTGTTCCTGCTCCGCGCCAACGAGCGCGGCGTCAACGTGCACTTCGTGCGCTTTTCGCGGGCCATGGGGATCGCGGCGACAAAGGCGAGGCTCGCGGTGGGCTCGGCCAATCGCGTGCACGAGTTCTACAACATGCCGGTGATGATCCCGGAACTGCCGGCGCCGAGCCTGCAGGATGCGGTGTACGATGCCTGCTACGCGGCGCGTGGGGAATACGTCACGGGAGACATCCAGATCCACGAGATGGCGTTCGCAGGAAACGAACTGTGGTTCGTCAACACCCGCTTCTCGTGCCTGTGCACGTTGTCGCACAAGCATAGTTTCGAGCCGCGCTGGCGCCCCCCATGGATCCGCGCCCTTAGCGCCGACGACCGCTGCCACCTCAACGGACTGGCGGTCGAGGAGGGACGCGTCGCCTATTGCACGGCCTTCGCCACGAGCGACGAGCCCGAGGGCTGGCGGCCCACCAAGTCGACCAGCGGACTCATCGTCGAGGTCCCTTCGGGGCGCATCGTGACGCAGGGCCTCGCGATGCCGCACTCGCCGCGCGTGCACGGCGGCCACCTCTGGGTGCTGAACTCCGGTCACGGGACGATCGCGGTGGTCGACCGCGGCAACGGGCAGGTGCGCGACGTCTGCCAGATGGCGGGATTCACGCGCGGGCTCGATTTCCATCGGAACCTCGCCTTCGTGGGGCTTTCGCGCGTGCGTCAGAGCAACGTCTTCGGCGGCACGCCGCTGACCACGCGCATACCGGAGGAGGAGCGCTTCTGCGGCATCCAGGTCGTGGATGTCACCACTGGCGGGATCGTGGGCGCAGTGAAGTTCGAAGGCGGCGTGAACGAGATCTTCGCGGTCCAGGTGCTGCCGTCGATGACCTTTCCGCATATCGTCGATCCGCAGGATCCGCTGGTCGACACGAGTTTCGCGCTGTCCGACGCGGCCATCCGCGACCTGCGCCCCAGCGCTGTCGTGGGACAGGGCGCGACCGCAGCCCAGGGTGTGCTGGGCGCGTCGTGAGCCGCATCCTGGGCCTGTCGGCCTTCTACCACGACAGCGCGGCCGCGCTCGTCGTGGATGGGCGCATCGTCGCCGCGGCCCAGGAGGAGCGCTTCACGCGCAAGCGCCACGACGATCGCTTTCCGGCGCAGTCGATCCGCTATTGCCTCGCCGAAGCCGGCATTCCGCTCGCCGCGATCGATCACGTGGTCTTCTACGACAAGCCGCTGCTGAAGTTCGAGCGGCTCCTCGAGACCTATCTCGCCTTCACGCCGCGCGGCCTGCAATCGTTCCTGCTGGCGATGCCGGTGTGGCTGAAGGAGAAGCTCTACTTCCGGAAGATGCTCGGCAGCGAGCTCGCGGCGCTGGCCGGCCCGGGCGACCGGCCGCCACCGCTGCTCTTCACCGAGCACCATCGCGCGCACGCCGCCGCCGCGTTCTACCCGAGCCCGTTCGCGGAGGCCGCCGTGATGTGCCTCGACGGCGTGGGCGAATGGGCGACGACCTCGGTGTGGACGGGCCAGGGGAACCGGCTGACGCCGCTGTGGGAGATCCACTTTCCGCACAGCCTCGGCCTGCTCTACTCCGCATTCACGTACTACTGCGGCTTCAAGGTCAATTCCGGCGAATACAAGCTCATGGGCCTCGCCCCCTACGGCGAGCCGCGCTACGTGCAGCAGATCCTCGACCACCTGATCGATCTCAAGCCCGATGGCACGTTCCGGCTCGACATGCGCTACTTCGACTTCGCGACCGGTCTCACGATGACGAACACGAAGTTCGCCGCGCTCTTCGGCGGCCCGCCGCGCCAGCCGGAGTCGGAGCTCACCCAACGCGATATGGACCTCGCCCGCTCGATCCAGGAGGTGACCGAGGAAGCGGTGCTGCGCCTCGGCCGCACCGTGGCGAAGGAGACGGGCATGCGCAATCTCTGCCTCGGCGGCGGTGTCGCGCTCAACTGCGTGGCCAACGGCCGCCTCTGGCGCGAAGGTCTGTTCGACGGGATCTGGATCCAGCCCGCGGCGGGCGACGCGGGCAGCGCGGTCGGCGCGGCGCTGTGCGCCTGGCACGAGTACCTCGACAGGCCGCGCACGCCGGACCCGCGCGATTCGATGCAGGGTGCGCTGCTCGGTCCGGCGTACGACGACGCGGAGATCCGCCGCCGCCTCGACGCGCAGGGTGCAGTCTACGAGATCGTCTCCGACGACGCGCTGATGCGCGACACCGCCGCGGCGCTCGCCGCCGGTGAAGTCGTCGGCTGGTTCCAGGGGCGCATGGAGTTCGGCCCGCGTGCGCTGGGCAACCGCTCCATCCTGGGCGACCCGCGCAATCCCGGGATGCAGCGGACGATGAACCTGAAGATCAAGTTCCGCGAATCGTTCCGCCCGTTCGCGCCGTCGGTGCTGCGCGAGCACGTGAGCGACTACTTCGAGCTGGCGACCGACAGTCCGTACATGCTGCTGGTGGCGCCCGTGCAGGAGAGGCTCCGCATCCCCGCCGCGCCCGGACTCTTCGGCATCGACAAGCTGATGCAGCCCCGCTCGTCGCTGCCCGCCGTCACGCACGTGGACCATTCAGCGCGCATCCAGACCGTCGCGCGCGACGTGCATCCGCGCTACCACGCGCTCATCGACGCCTTCCGCGCGCAGACCGGATGCGCCGCGCTCATCAACACCTCGTTCAACGTCCGTGGCGAGCCCATCGTCGCCACTCCCGAGGATGCCTACCGCTGCTTCATGCGCACCGGGATCGATCGCCTCGTGATCGGGAACAGCGTGCTGCGCAAGCCCGCCCAGCCCGCCGTGGAGGAAGACGAGCGCTGGAAGCAGGAGTTCGCGCTCGACTAGGCGCGCGAGACGATGGCGGCGAATCCGGAAATCACCGAACTGCGCAAGTTCGGGCTCGTGATGGCGGCGGCGATCGCCGTCGTCTTCGGCCTCGCCCTGCCCTGGCTGTTCGGGCGGCCGTGGCCCGCCTGGCCGTTCTGGCTCGCCGGTGCCTTCGTCGCCTTCGCGGCCGTCTGGCCGCGCGCGCTCGCGCCGGTGCAGCGCGGCTGGCTGAAAATCGGCCACGCGCTCGGGTGGGTCAACTCGCGCATCGTGCTGTCGCTCTTCTTCTTCGCGGTCGTGTTTCCCCTCGGGATCGTCATGCGGCTCGTGGGCAAGGATCCGATCGCGCGCAGGCGCGACCCGAATGCCGCGAGCTACCGCATCCCCTCGGCGCCGACCGGAGACGCGAAGTCGATGGAGAAGCCGTTTTAGCGGCTGTCAGCTTAGCGGCTGTCAGCTTAGAAGTTATCCGTAAATTAGATATACTGTCGACCCGAGCCGCATGCCGCGC
>CAYTOT010000082.1:0-14278 GCA_964439475.1 uncultured Alcaligenaceae bacterium | reverse complement strand
ACTGGATGCCGATGGACCAGTACATCGGCGGCATCGAGCACGCGATCCTGCACCTCCTCTATGCCCGCTTCTGGACCAAGGTGATGCGCGACATGGGGCTCGTCAGGATCGACGAGCCGTTCACGCGCCTCCTCACGCAGGGCATGCTCCTCAACCACATCTGGTTCCGCCGCACCGACAAGGGCGGCGTCGACTACGTCCCGCCCGACGAGGTCGACGTGACCTTCGACGCCGAGGGCAAGCAGACCGGCGGCACGTGGAAGCGCGACGGCAAGCCGGTGGAGTACGGCGGCGTGGGCAAGATGGGCAAGTCGGAGCGCAACGGCGTCGATCCGCAGACGCTCATCGACCGCTACGGGGCCGACACCGCGCGCCTGTACATCATGTTCGCCGGCAAGCCCGAGGACTCGGCGGTGTGGTCCGATGCCGGTGTCGAGGGCGCGTATCGCTTCCTCAAGCGCCTGTGGACGTTCGCGCAGGCGCACGCCGACGCCATCGCGAACGCGTCGGGCCGCTTCGAGTGGCGCGATGCCGACGCCGCCGTCGGCAAGGCGCGGCGCGAGATCCATCTCACGCTCCAGCAGGCCAATGCCGACTACGAGCGGCTCCACTACAACACCGTGGTGTCGGCCGGCATGATCATGCTGAACACGCTGGAGGCATTGCCCGCGGACGCGCGTGGCGGCGACGCGCTGCGCCGCGAGGGGATGTCGCTGCTGCTGCGCGTGCTCTATCCGGTGGTGCCGCACACCACGTGGGTGCTCTGGCGCGACCTGGGCTTCGCGGCGGGCGACGGCGACCTCATCGACGCGTCGTGGCCCGTCGTCGACGCGAGCGCGCTCGTGCAGGACGAAATCGAGCTCGTGCTCCAGGTCAATGGCAAGCTGCGGGGCAAGCTCGTCGTGCCCGCGAAGGCGGACCAGGGCGCCATCGAGGCCGCGGCACGGCAGAGTCCCGAGGTGACGAGGCATACCGGCGGCGCTCCCATCCGCAAGATCATCGTGGTGCCGGGCCGCCTCGTGAACGTCGTGGCGCCGGCGCAGGCGGCCTGATGCGCGCGCTCGTCGTGGGCGCGCTTTGCGCGCTGCTCGGGGCGTGCGGCTTTCACCTGCGCGGCGACGCGAGTTTTCCGTTCTCGACGATCTACGTGAACGCGCCGTCGTCGCCGCCGATGGCGACCGAGATGCGCCGGAGCATCGCCGCCGCCGACGCAAGCACCAGGGTCGTGGACTCCGCCGCCGGCGCCGACGTGATACTCGTGCTGCCGGTGGTCGTCGACGACAAGGACGTGCTGTCGCTGTCGTCCGGAGGCTCGGTGCGCGAGTACCAGCTCGTGAAGCGCGTGCAGTATCGTCTCCAGGACAAGAACGGCGGCGACTGGATTCCCGCCGGCGAGATCGTGATCCGCCGCTCGTACACCTTCAACGAGACGCAAGTCCTCGCCCGCGACCTGCAGGAGCAGCGCCTGCTCCGCGAGATGCAGACCGACGCGGTGCAACAGCTCATCCGCCGAATGCAGGCTGCCCGAAAGCCGGCGTAGCCCCCCGGCTTCCCGCGCGCCACGTCCACGCATGGGCCGCTTGCGTCCCACCAGGAAAGCGCGTCGCGCGCTGCGACGTCTCGGGCTCGTCGTGCTCGCGGTCGTGCTGCTCGCCGCCGTCATCACGTGGTTTCTCGAGTCGGCGATTCCGCGCCGGATCGTGATCGCCACGGGCCTTCCCGACGGCACCTATCACCAGCTCGCGCTGAAGTACCAGAAGATCCTCGCCCGCGACGGCATCACGCTCGTGGAGCGCCCTACCGAGGGCTCCGTCGAGAACCTGCGCCTGCTGATGGATCCGAAGTCCGGGGTCGACGTGGCGTTCATGCAGGGTGGCCTCGGCGCCAGCGCCCGCGGCGTGGAAATGCTCGCCGGACTGTATTACGAGCCGCTGTGGGTGTTCTACCGCGACGGCGCCACCCTCTCGCAGATCGACCAGTTGCGCGGCAAGCGCATCGCGGTCGGCCCCGACGGCAGCGGCACCCGCGTCTTTGCCGAGGCCGTGCTGGCGGCCAACGACGTCACGCCGCGCAATTCGACGCTCACGCCGCAGACCAACCTCGAGGCGATCGGCGCGTTGCAGCGTGGTGAGCTCGATGCCGTGGCGCTCGTCGGAGGGGCGCAGGGGCGCGCCGTGAACGCCGCGTTGCGCGATCCCGCCATCAAGCTGATGAGCATCGACCGCGCGGCCGCGTATCCCCGCCACTTCCGTTACGTGACCCGGCTCGTCCTGCCGGCCGGCGCCGTGGACCTCGCCCACGACATTCCGCCGCAGGAGGTGTCGCTGCTCGGGACCACCGCCATGCTCGTGGCGCGCGACGACCTGCCCAACCCGCTCGTCGATCTTCTCCTCGACACGGCACGCGACATCCACTCCGAAGGCAGCTACTTCGAGAGCAACAGCCAGTTCCCCACCGTCGTGCGCGTGGACCTGCCGGTCTCCGAAGCGGCGGAGCGCCACCACAAGTTCGGGCCACGCGTGCTGCAGCGCTACCTGCCCTTCTTCGTGGCGACCTACGTCGAGCGCCTCGTCATCGTGCTGTTGCCGCTCCTCGTGGTCCTGGTGCCTCTCGTCAACATCCTGCCGCACGTGCTGCGCTGGCGTTCGCGATCGCGCATCTACCGCTGGTACGGGGAACTCGCGATGCTCGAGCGCGAGGTGGAGCGACACACGGGCGATCCGCCGCTCGCGCGCTGGAACGCCGATCTCGATCGCATCGAGCAGGCCGCCGCCCACGTGCGCGCGCCGGCGAGCTACGCGGGCGAGCTCTACACGCTGCGCGAGCACATCGCCTTCGTGCGGCGCGCGATACGGGAGCGGGCGCAAGGCGCGGCTCGGTAGAATCGGTCCATGCAGATCCGCTGCGACGACCTCCCCGCCCACCTCGCCCGCGGCGTGGGCAAGCTCTATGTCGTCCACGGCGACGAGCCGCTCCTCGCGCTCGAGGCCGGTGACGCGATCCGCGCGGCGGCACGCGCCGCCGGTGCCGTCGAGCGCGAGGTCTTTGTGGCCGAACCGGGCTTCAAATGGGACTCCTTCCTCGCCACCAATGCCAATGCGAGCCTCTTCGGCGACCGCAAGTGCGTGGACCTGCGCATCCCCACCGGCAGGCCGGGCGTGGAGGGCGGCAAGGCGCTCGAAGCGTATGCGACGAATCCGAACCCCGACAACGTGACGCTGGTGACCTTGCCCCGCCTCGATCGCGCGACGCAGGCGTCGGCGTGGTTCGTGGCACTCGCAGATGCGGGCGCCACGATCACCGTCCGGCCGGTCGAGCGCGATGCGCTGCCGGCGTGGATCGCGGCGAGGCTCGCGCGCCAGAAGCAGCGCGCCGCGCGCGACACGCTCGCCTTCCTCGCCGACGCCTGCGAGGGGAACCTGCTCGCAGCACGGCAGGAGATCGAGAAGCTCGCGCTGCTGCTGCCGGAGGGCGACCTCGACCACGCGGCGGTCGAAGCCGCCGTGGCCGACGTCGCGCGCTACGACATCTTCGAACTCTCCGAGGCCTGGCTCGCGGGCGATCCGGCGCGCACGCTACGGATCGTGCGCGCGCTGGAAGGCACCGGCGAGGGCGTCACCCTCCCCATCTGGCAGCTCTCGGAGGACGTCCATGCGCTGGCCGCTGTGGTCACCCAGGTGCGCGGCGGGATGTCGGTGGACTCGGCGGTGAAGGGCGCGCGCGTGTGGGGCAAGCGGCAGGACGCGCTCGCCCGCGCTGCCCGTCGGGTGTCGCCCGCGCTCATCGCACCGCTCCTGCTCGCGAACGCCCGCCTCGATGCGCTCGCCAAGGGCATCGGCGAGGGAAGGATCTGGGACGAGCTCGCCACGACGGGACTCGCGCTGGCCGGGGCGACCGTGGCGCCGCTGCCGGCGGCGCGGTAGCGAATCGTGCCGGCAAGCACAGCATGGGCGCGATTGGAAACACGGATCGCGCTCGAGAGGCCCGCGATCTACCTCGGGACCGGTCGCAACCGCCCCTGACTCACTTGTCCTTCCGCCTTGCACGGGGGGGATCGGCGTCGAGCACGAGGTCCGCGGCACGCGATTCCTTGCCGCGCTTGGCGAGGTCCGCCATGAGACCTTCGTCGGTGAGGTCGAGCGCGGAGGAATGGTCCCAGTCGTGCTTCGCGACCTTCTCCAGGGGTCCCACGACATGCGCGTCGCCGACCTCGATCGCGAGTTCGCGCCGCGCGTCGAAGCTTCCGGGTGCGAGGTTGACGGACCCCACGATCGCGCGTGCGCCGTCGGCGAGCATCATCTTGCCGTGCAGGCGCAGGCCCTTGAGCTTGTGCACCTTGGCACCGACGTCCTGCATGATGCGCAATCCGCCCACACCCTCGATGAGCTTCTCCGCCTTCAGCGTGTGCGGCGGCCGGGCGAGGATGTGCACCTTGACGCCCCGCCGCGCCGCGCGCACCACGCGCTCGATGATCACCGCGTCCTGATAGCGTTCGTTCTGCAGCCACAGCGACTTCTCGGCGTGGTCGATGAAGTGCGCGAAGCGCTCGCGGCCGTTGGTGTTGCACCAGATGAGCGCGGAATCGGACGGCGGCGTGAACTCCTTGCGCTGCCAGTCGGCGTCGAAGCACGCAGCCACTTCGGCCACCTCCTGCGGCACTTTCGTGATGATGGCGTAGTCGCGCGTCTCCGTGACGTTGCGCGTCTCCCAGTTGAGCGACATCACGAATGCCGCGGCCTCGTCGATCACCATCGACTTCTCGTGCGTGAGGTCGAAGGCCGGATTGCTGTCGAGCACCGAAACGCCCGCCTCCACGAGCTTGCGCCGCGACTCCTCGTTCTCAGCCTCCCCGCTGCGGCGCGCGGGATTGAGCATCACGCGCACGTCGACGCCGCGCTTCTTCGCCGAGATGACGCCCTCGAGCAGGCCGGGATCGTCGAAGACGAACATCTTCACGCGCAGCATCTTCTGCGCGGAAGAGATGCCGTCGAGGATGGGCTGCGGCCCGGCATCGGGCAGGACGACGAGAGAGCGTGACATGGCGGGACGGATCAGTGGGGAGCCGGCGGCGCCGCGGGAGGCGGCACGTCGCCGAATTGCACATGGTACAGGTCGGCATAGATGCCGTTGCGCGCGATGAGCGCCTCGTGGCGCCCCTGCTCCGCCACCACGCCGTTGGCGAGCACCACGATGTTGTCGGCGTCGCGGATGGTCGACAGCCGGTGCGCGATGCAGATCACGGTGCGTCCCTTCATGAGCCGCTCGAGGCCCTCCATCACCAGGCGCTCCGACTCGGTGTCGAGGGCGGCGGTCGGCTCGTCGAGGATGAGGATGGGGTTGTCGCGGATCACCGCGCGGGCGATGCCGATGCGCTGGCGCTGGCCGCCGGACAGCGTATCGCCGCGCTCGCCCACGAGGGTGTCGTAGCCCTTCGGCATCCTGGCGATGAACTCGTCGGCGTTGGCGAGCTTCGCCGCGGTCACGATCTCCTCGTCGGTGGCGCCGCCGGGACGGCCGTAGGCGATGTTGTCGCGGATCGTGCCGCGGAAGAGGACCGTCTCCTGCAGCACGAAGCCGATCTGCCGGCGCAGCGGATGGAGCTGCCAGTCGCGCACGTCGGCGCCGTCGATCAGCACGCGGCCCGAGGTGGGATCGTAGAAGCGGGGGATGAGGCTCACGATCGTCGACTTGCCGCTGCCGGTGCCGCCCACCACGCCCACGACCTGGCCGGGCTCGACCGTGAAGCTCACGTCCTTCAGCACCTGCGCCTCGGCGTTGTAGGCGAAGGCCACCCGATCGAAGGCGATCTGCCCGCGCAGCTTCGGCGGCGGCCGGGCATCGGGCTTTTCCGGGATCATGTCGTCGGCCGCCAGGATCGTGTTGATGCGTTCGAGGCCCACCGCCGTCTGCGCGATGGTGTTGGTCATCTTGGCGAGGTCCTGCACCGGCTTGAAGAACTTCGCGAGATAGGCGAGGAACACGGTGAGCGCGCCCACCGTCATCGCATCGGCGAGGATGAGCCCGGTGCCGCGGTAGAGCACGAAGGCCGTGCACACCGCCACCACGATCGCCACCACCGGTCCGAGCAGCGACTTCACGCGCCGGGCCTTGAGGGCCGCGGCGACGGTCGCGCGGCTCGCCTCGTTCATGCGCGCGGCCTCGAGATCCTGGCGGTCGAAGGCGGACACCGAGCGGACCGAGCCGAGACCCTGCTGCGCCACGGCCACGATCTCGCTCTGCCGCTTGCGCACGTCGCGGGTGGCGTCCTTCACCGCCTTCTTGAAGCGCATCACGAAGAAGAGGAGGAAGGGCGTGACCCCCACCGCGATGAGCGCGAAGTCCCAGTTGAGCCAGAACATGATGCCGAGCATGCCGACGATGGTCATGAGGTCGACCACGATCGACAACGTCGCCGACGACGCGAAGTCCTGCACCGTGGAGACGTCGCTGGTGAGCGTCGACAGCAGCGATCCCGTCTGGTGCGTGGCGTAGTAGCCGAGCGACAGGCGATGCAGGTGATCGTAGATCCGGATGCGCAGGTCGTGCGCCACCCACTGCCCCACGCTCTCGGTGTAGTAGTTGTCGATGTAATCGGCGATCGCGTCGAGGACGGCGATCAGCAGCGTGGCCACGGCGGCGAAGAGCGCAAGGCCCATCGTGTCGCGGTCGATGCCCCAATCGTGGACCCATTCGAGCCAGTGCGGCAGCTTCTCGTGATTCAAGGCATTGTCGAGGACGATCTTGAGCGGCCAGGGTGCGGCGAGGCTCATCAGCGTCTCGACCATCATCGCCGCGAAGACGACGAGCACCCAGGCGCGGTACGGCCGGATGAGCGAGCGAACGAGGCCGGACATCCAGGCCTTGGGCGGCGCGTCCGGCGCAACGGCGCCGATCTGCGGCAGGACGCCGGCCCCCGGCGGGGGCGGCGCGGCGGGAGTCTGCGGCGCGGGATCTGGCATGGTCGATCAGGCGGTCACGACAGCGAAGGGCAAGGGGTCGGGCTCAGGGCCTTGCCGGCAGTTCCACCACGGGACTGCAGCTTACCTTGCGCGCCCGCAGCGTGCAGCTCGCGATGGGCTTGCCGGCGGCGTCAAAGGCGCGCATCGACCATGCGGCACCGTCGCGCTCCATGGTCATGAAACCGAAGCGCCGGCTCGACAGCATCTGCGCCACCACCGCCCCTGGCGCGGGCGTCTTGCCCGACGGGAACGGCACCGGAAAGGGCTCGTCGAGCCAGACGCCGCCGTTGCCGGTGATGAACTGCGGCGGATGCGGCGTGGCGAAGCTCACGACCTCGAACAGGTGGTCGTGTCCCGAGAGCAGGGCGTCGACGTTGGCCGGGAAGAGCGTGGCCGGGTACATCGGCGCCAGCACCGACTGCAGGCCGGCATTGCCGGGAAACGGCTCGTCAGGATCGAGCGGGTTGGCCGCGAAGCCCAACACCGGGTGGTGCGCGACGAAGAAGGCATGCGGCGTGCGCGCGCCCATCGCGAAGGCGATCCCGAACTGTGCGCGATAGCTGCGGTACGCGAGGTCGGCCGGGCCATAGGGGTGCGTCCCCGCCCACGACGAATCGAAGACGAGGAACTGGGTGTCCGCATCGCGTCCGAGCGGCACGGCATACGGGGCGCTGAAGTTGCCGATGTCGTCGTCCGCCGCATCGTTGCAGGTCTGCTTCGGATCGACCGGACGCGGATCGAGGAAGCGCCACCAGCCCTGGCCCGCGCGGTCGCAGGATTCGTGATTGCCCCGGATCACGATCCACGGGGTCGCCGCGAAGAGCTTGCGCGACGGCTCGAGGAAGTCGGCCTGCCACGCATCGAAGCCATAGCCCCAGGGGCTGCCGGCGCAACCCTTGTTGCCGTCGGCGCACGGGCTCTCCCGATAGTGATAGTCGCCCACGTGGATCACGAGGTCGGGCTGCATCGCCGCCGCCAGCGCGGCCACGCGAGGGTAGGGCCACAGTTGGGGATCGTCGCAGGCCTGGAACATTTCGTAGCTCGCGTTGACCGCGCAGCCCGTGTCGCCGAGCACCACGATGCGCTTCGGCTGCGCCTTGGGCAGCGGCAGCGCCTCGCCGCCGATCGACGCCCGCGCGGCGGTCACCGGCAGCGTCGCTTCGCAGGTGGTCACGTCGAAGGTCGAGGGCTTGGGCGCGGGCAGGCCGGCGCGCGACGGCCTCAGCGGCATGGTGCCCGCCGGCATGCGAACGGTCATGGCGAGCGTGGCGCCGTCGACGTCGATCGACGGGCAGCGCGTGGATGCCGTGATCACGCGCACCACCGGCACGCCCTCCGGGCCCAAAAGCACGAAGCGGTAGTCGGCGGGCGGCGCCGTTCCGGTGGTCGTGCAGCCGGCGAGCACGATGCAGGACAGCGCGGTGCAGAGGCCCCTCATCGTGAGTCACCCGCAAGCGTGTTCACGACGGCCAGCGCCGCGAGCGCGGCCGTGTCGGCGCGCAGGATGCGCGGTCCCATGTCCGCCGCGGCAAGACCGTGGTGCGCCGCGAGCCGCACCTCGTCGTCGGAGAGCCCGCCCTCCGGCCCCACGAGGAGGTCGAGATCGCCCGGAGGGAGCCGGACCTCGTGCAACGGAATGCCGGCGCCGGGCGCGAGCACGATGCCCGGGCGCCGCGCGCCTCGTTGCGCGAGCCAGCCATCGAATGGCATCGGATCGGCCACGGCAGGAATGCGGTTGCGCCCGCACTGCTCGCAGGCGGCCACCGCGATGGCGCGCCAGTGCGCGATGCGCTTGGCGCCGTGCAGCCCCTGCGGAAAGCGGGCACTGCGCGCCGTCACCAGCGGTTGCAGGGCAGCCGCGCCGAGTTCCACCGCGTGGCGCACGATCGCGTCCATGGCGTCGCTCGCCACCAGGGCCTGTGCCAGCACCACCGCACGGCCTGGCTCCGCCACACCCTCGGCGAAGGCGACGATGCGCACGCGCGCGTCGCGCCGGCCGGCATGCGCGAGCGTGGCGGCATACTCGCCGCCCTTGCCGTCGAAGAGCACGAGGGCATCGCCCGCCGCCAGCCGGCGCACCCGCAAGGCATGGTGCGCCGCGGCCTCGGGCAGCGCGATCTCGCTGCCCACGAGGGCAGGCGCGAGCGGCAGCGTGACGAAGAAGCGCGGCGCCGCCATCCTGCGCACTACTCCACGAGCGCGCGATAGGCATGCCAGGTGGCGTGTCCGATCACCGGCACGGCCACGAGCAATCCGGCGAGCCACGTCGCGAAGCCCAGTCCCACGACGAGGACGATGGTGAGGCCCCACACCAGCATCGCCGGCACGTTGGCTACGCAGGCGCGGAGGCTCGTGAGCACCGCCACGATGCCGTCGGTGTTGCGGTCGAGCATCATCGGAACCGAGACCACGGAGATCGCGAAGACGAGCATCGCGAAGAAGCCGCCCACGCAGAGGTAGGCGAGCACGAACTCGAGGTTGTCGAGCGATACCACGCGGTCGAGGAAATCGTCGAGCGTGGGCATGCCTTGCGTGCTGAAGAGCGCGAACACCACGAGCGAGGCGCGCGCCCACACGAGCAGGACGACGGCGAGGACGATGGCAAACATCCCCAGGGCGCCCTTGTTGGGCTCCCAGGCGGCGAACGTGTGCGCGACGTCGGCGGGCTCGCCTCGCTCGCGGCGGCGCGAGAGGTCGTACAGGCCCACGGCGAGAAACGGCCCGACGAGGAAGAAGCCGGTGACCAGCGCCGACAGGTAGGGCGACGCGTGCCGGAAGACGATGTGGACGAGAAACGCCATGAGGGTGAAGCACGCGCCATAGAAGAGGCTCGATGCGGGATGCGCCCGGAAGTCACGCCATCCCGCCGCGAGCCACGCAAGCGGGGCGAGCGCACCGACCTCGCGCACCGAGGGCAGCGTCGTTGGCGGAGCTTCGGTCCCGGCCATCACGAGCGCCGCGCGATCCGGCTACGCGGCCTCGTCGCGCAGGAATGCGCGCAGCGCATCGAGCACGGCGTCGGGCTGCTCGGCCATCAGCGCGTGCCCCGCGCCGCGGAGCGTGACGGTGCGCACGTCCGGCAAGGCAGCGACGAGCGCCTGCGCAGCGCGCGTCGGGGCCATGATGTCGCGCTCGCCCAGGACCGCGAGCACGGGGCAGCGCACGGCCGCGGCGGCCTCGAGGCCCGTCGCGTAGGCGTGGCACGCCTGGAGGTCGACGTGCAATGCACCCGGCGACGAGCGCTCCATGAGGCGCATCGCCGCCCCCGTCATCCACATGCCGGGCGCCCGGTTGCCGCCCAGTTGCCGCGGCGTGCTGTGCGACCAGCCGTTGATGAGTTCGAAGGCCACGTGGTCGTCGCGTCGGGCGGCATCGAGCAGCGCCTCGCTCACCGGCATCGGCACGCTGGGCCCGAGCAGCGCGGCCCTGCGCACGCGCGCGCCGTGCCGCCCGGCCATCTCGAGACAGGCGAGCGCGCCCATCGAATGACCCACGATGGCGGCCCGCCCGACGCCCGCGGCATCCAGCAACTCGACGAGCCATGCCGCCATGGCCTCGATGCTGGCCAGCGGCGCTCCCCCCGACTTGCCGTGCCCCGGCAGGTCGACGGCCAGGACGTTGCTGCCGTGGTGCGCGAAGTAGCGCGACTGCAACGCCCATACGCTGTGGTCGTGCGCGGCGCCGTGCACGAACACGATCGTCGGCTGCGCGGCGTCGAGCGGGCGCGTGCCGGTGTAGGCATACGTCTCGTGACCGGCGACCAAGAGGCGCATGGATCGTCGGCTCGTCCGGTCAGCCCTTGGCCTTCGCGGCCACGTGCAGCGCGCGCGACAGGTCCTCGAGGAGATCATCGGGGTCCTCGAGCCCGATGGAGAGCCGGATGGTGCCTTCGCCGATTCCCGCCCGCGCGAGATCGTCCGCCGACATGCGGAAGTGCGTGGTCGACGCCGGGTGGATCACGAGCGACTTCGCGTCGCCCACGTTGGCGAGGTGCGAGAAGAGCGTGAGCGACTCGATGAGACGCCGCCCCTGCTCGCGCGTACCCTTGATCGAGAAGCTGAACACGGCACCGCTGCCGCGCGGGAGCAGGCGCTGCGCGAGCTCGTGATCGGGATGGCTGGGGAGGTCCGGATAGCCCACAGAGTCCACGAAGGGATGCGCGGCGAGGAACGTCGCGACGGCGCGGGCGTTGGACACGTGCCTCGCCATCCGCAGTGGCAGCGTCTCCATTCCCTGCAGGATCTGGAACGCCGTGAACGGCGCCATGCACGCACCGAAGTCGCGGATGCCTTCCCGCCGCGCGCGAAGCAGGAACGCGGCGGTCGTCGACTCCTCGGTGAACACCATGTCGTGAAAACCGTGGTACGGCTCGGTGAGCGTGGGGAACTTCGCGCGCGAGGCTTCGCCGTCCCAGACGAAGGTGCCGCCGTCGACGACCACGCCGCCGATCACCACGCCGTGGCCCGACAGGAACTTGGTCGCCGAATGGAGGACGATGTCGGCGCCGTGTTCGAAGGGGCGGATGAGGCATGGGGTGGTGAACGTCGAGTCCACGAGCAGTGGAAGACCATGGTCGTGCGCCAGCGCAGCCACGCGTGGGATGTCGAGCACCTCGAGGCCCGGATTGCCGAGCGTCTCGCCGAAGAGGAGCCGGGTCTCCGGGCGGATCGCGGCGCGCCAGGCCTGAAGATCGCGCGGATCGACGAAGGTCGTCTTGATCCCGAAGCGCGGGAGCGTGTAGTCGAGAAGGTTGTGCGAGCCGCCGTACAGCGAGCGCGACGCGACGATGTGTGCGCCGGCGCCGAGCAGGGTGACGATCGCGAGGTGAAGTGCCGCCTGTCCGCTCGCGGCGGCGATGGCGCCCACGCCGCCCTCGAGCGCCGCGATCCGCTCCTCGAAGACCGCAACCGTCGGATTCGAGATGCGCGAGTAGACGTACCCTGCGCGCTCCATGTTGAATAGCGCGGCGGCATGGTCGCTGTCCGGAAAGACGAACGACGCGCTCTGGTAGATCGGCGTGGCCCGGGCCCCCGTCACGGGATCGGGCGCCGCACCCGCGTGCAGCGAGAGCGTGTCGAAGCGATGGGTCTTGGGCGCGGTCATGAGGTGGGAAGAGCGAGCGCCGGCCATTCTAGGCGGAATCGCTGGCGGGCGTAAGCAGGACTTGCGGAAGCGGCGGGCGCCCTGCCTCCGCCGCCGTCAATGCGAGCCCCAATGCTCCAGGATCTTGCCCAGTGCCTCCACGATCGCCGCCGACTGGTCCTGTCCGTGCAGGAGCGGCAACAGCGTGGCCATGGCGCCGAGCGTGGAACCCAGGAGCTGCCCGAACGAGCGCAGGTCGAAAGGAACGACGCGCATGCGCTCGATCCGCTCGAACATGGTGCCGAGGGTGGACTGCTCGGCGAGGTCACGCATCTCCTCGCCGCTGGGCGGGGTCCTGTCGCCGAAAAGCCAGCGCCTCTCCACGACGCGGCTATGCTCGGTGACGCGCGCACGATACGCCGCGAGCGCGCGGCGCCGCGTGCGGAAGAGCTGCTTGGTGAACATGAACAGCGGCAGCGTGAAGAGCAGCGGCGCCCCCACGACGAACCCGGCCACCGGGCCCCACACCGGCATGATGGTGAAGTCGTAGTTCTGGATCGCGATCTCGTAGCCGACGGGCGCCGCCACGTTGGACAGCCCGTACGCCAGGATGAAGAGGGCGAATCGTCCCTGTGCCTCGCTGATGAAGCCGATGCCGCCCGTGAGGTCGGGATGCGTGGGATGCAGGTCGAGGTGCGCGCGCGACACGTGATAGAGGTACCAGATCCACAACATCGTCTTCCACGACATCCGCAGCCAGATGTAGTTCAGGATGGGCAAGGAGATGAAGAAGGCCCACCACCCCGGCGCCGTGAGGGTGCGGCCGTCGCCCGTGCCGTGCACGTGCCAGGTGGGCAGCGGATCGTCGCCGAACTGCGGGACGAGAATGGCGAGCGAAATGGCGTAGGCGAGGACGATGCAGATCGCGTCCGGCCAGCGCGAGCGCCGTGCTCGGGCGATCGTCGCGTGGACGCGCTCGATGCGCGCGGCATCCTCCCATCCCAGGATGCGGGAGCGGAAGAACTGATCCGCTGCTTCCCGGGTACTCCCGTCGATGATTGCCTCGGCGGCGAGAAAGAGCGGCATGCCGAGGAAAAACTGCACGTAGGCCGCGAAATCGGCCGCGAAGTTCGTGGGCGAAACCACGCTGCTCACGAGCCCCTGTCGCCAGGCGAGCACGGCCATCGGAACGTAGCAGACGAACCAGGCGACCAGGCAGCGCTTCACGGTGCGGAAGCGCGTGTGACTGCCGAGACCAAGCGCGGCCCACATGCGCCGCATGCCGTCGTCGTCGAAGAGGGAGAATGGAATGCGCGGCTCGTCGGGCACCATCGCGTACACGTCGACGGCCTTCGCCGCGGCCGCGCCCCGGTTCATTCGAAGGGCTCGCACATGGTGGACCACAGGCGCCGGAACTGCGCCGCGCTCATCTCGTCCTCACGAAGCGCGACGGGCCCTGCGGAGACGAAGCGCCGGAACCCGGCATAACCGCCTGTCGTGTTGCGAAAGTTGACCTCGCCGCAGACGACGGGAATCTGCCATTTGGTGTTGACGGCGCTGCCGCGGAAATGCGCGCTCTCGGGATCGGCGAGCTGCTCACGGACCCGGGCCTCCCCGGCTGCGATGGCCCGCGTGCGGTCGAGCGGACGCTCGGCACCGGCAGTGAGCGGAACGCGCGAGGCACGGACGAAGAGCACCGCGAACACGAGCAGCAACGCGATTCCCGCCAGCAGGGGCGCGCGGCGTCTCGGCTGCGAGGGTTCGGTCATCGGACGAGCCAGGGGCCTGCCAGCGCGCAGTGTCCGGCAAACGCCGGGCGGACGCCAGCCCCGGCACCCAACTGCCCCGGTACCCGCGGCGTGCTTCGGCACCGGCTTGATCCGGCGGCGTAGAATCGCCCGGATGAAATCGGCACCTGCCGGCGACGGCGCGCCACTTCCCCCGCGCGACCCCTTGCGCCACGCGCCGGGCGATCCCTTGCGCGGCCGCGGCGCCACCTTCAATCCCGACAATCGCTATCGCCGCGACACACGCGAGGCGGCGGACGATGGCTGGGGAACGCCGGACGGCGATCGCAACGACGGCGTCCTGCAGGACGATCCAGACGAAGCTCCGGGCCGCCTCGACCCGGATCAAGGGACACCGGGCCGCCTCGAGCCGGATCAGGAGGCACCGTCCCGCCAGATCCGCACCACCGTTGCCCTCCAGGACGCGCGCACGATCATCTCGCGCAACGA
>CAYTOT010000081.1:0-14403 GCA_964439475.1 uncultured Alcaligenaceae bacterium | reverse complement strand
CCGCCGTAGTAGCGCTTGCCCGGATAGCCCTCGGCGTACTTGTTGGTGAGCTGCGTGCCCTGCGCGGCCATCACCGCCGGGCTGGCGTAGTTCTCGGAGGCGATGAGCTCGAGGTGGTCTTCCTGCCGCTGGTTTTCGGCCGAGATGGCCTGCCACAGGTCGGGATCGGACTTGTCGAGCGGATTGCTGCGCGGGAACATGGCCTTGGGGGCAAAGGGCGGGAGGGCACAGATTTTATCACCGCGGCCCCTGTGCTCCCTTATAATCCACGCGCTTCGCCTCGGCCTCCGGCCGCGCCTTCCCAGAGCTGATCAGGGTGCGTGACACCCGCCACGTACGGAGGACTCCGCTTGAAAGCTCTACTCGGCCTGTCCCGTGCCATCGATGCGCTGTCGGCGCACCTTGGCAAGCTCCTGTCATGGCTCGTGCTGGCGATGGTTCTCATCAGCGCCGCGAACGCCACGATCCGCAAGCTCTTCGACTACAGCTCGAACGCCTATCTCGAGATCCAGTGGTACCTGTTCGCGGCGGTGTTCCTCCTGGGCGCCGGCTACACGCTGCTGCGCAACGAGCACGTGCGCATCGACATCATCTCGAACCGCCTGTCGCCGCGGACCCGCAACTGGATCGACGTGATCGGCATCGTGTTCTTCCTGTTCCCCATGAGCATCATCATCGCCTGGCTGTCGTGGCCCCTGCTGGAAGACGCGTGGGTGCGCAACGAGGTATCGACCAACGCCGGCGGCCTCATCATCTGGCCGGCGCGGCTCCTGGTGCCGGTGGGCTTCGCCCTCCTCATCCTGCAGGGGATATCCGAGCTCATCAAGCGCTTCGCCTACCTGGGCGGCCTCATCCCCGACCCGATGGAGAAGCACGCCGGCAAGTCGTCCGAGGAGGAACTTGCCGAGGAGATCGCCCACCAGCGTGATTCGGCCGCGGGGGCCAAGCCATGACCGCCTGGATCATCGAGAACCTCCCGCCGCTGATGTTCATCGGCCTGGTCGTCGTCCTGCTGCTCGGCTTTCCGGTCGCCTTCTCGCTCGGCTTCGTCGGCATCGTCTTCGCCTTCATCGGGATCCACCTCGGACTCCTCGATTTCGCGCTGCTGCAGGCGCTGCCCGACCGCGTCTGGGGCGTGATGTCCAACGACACGCTGCTGGCCGTGCCGTTCTTCACCTTCATGGGGCTGATACTCGAACGATCGGGGATGGCCGAGGACCTGCTCGATACCATCGGGCAGCTCTTCGGGCCGATGCGCGGCGGCCTGGCCTACGCCGTCATCTTCGTCGGCGCCTTGCTCGCGGCGACGACCGGGGTGGTGGCAGCCAGCGTGATCTCGATGGGCCTCATCTCGCTGCCGATCATGCTGCGCTACGGCTACGACCGGCGGGTAGCCTCCGGCGTGATCGCGGCGTCGGGAACCCTGGCGCAGGTCATCCCGCCGTCGCTCGTGCTGATCATCATGGCCGACCAGCTCGGCCGGTCGGTCGGCGACATGTACGCGGGTGCGTTCATACCCGGCATCGCGCTCGCCGGCCTGTACGCGCTCTACATCTTCGGCATCACGATGCTGCGGCCGAAGTGGGCGCCGGCCCTGCCGCCCGAGGCACGCACCTTCCGCGAGCCGAGCGGTGCTTCCGGCACGCGCTCGCTCATCGTGCTCACCGTCCTCTCGGTGATAGCTGCGGTCGTCTACGCGAGGATCGAGCTCGCCGGCCATCCGACGGACGAGACGATCGTGATCGCCACCGTGGTCGGCGCCGCCGTGGCATTTTTCGCGTCGGTCATCAACCGCGTCCTCAAGCTGCGCCTGCTCTCGACCATTGCCGAGCGCGTGACCTTCGTCCTGATCCCGCCGCTGGCGCTCATCTTCCTCGTGCTGGGCACGATCTTCCTCGGCGTGGCGACGCCCACCGAGGGCGGCGCGATGGGCGCGACGGGGGCACTGATCATGGCGCTGGCGCGCCGCCGGCTGTCGATGCCCCTGCTCAAGCAGGCGATGGATACCACGCTCAAGCTGTCGACCTTCGTCGTCTTCATCCTGGTCGGCGCCCGCGTGTTCAGCCTCACCTTCTACGGCGTCAACGGCAACGTCTGGGTCGAGCACCTGCTCACGAGCCTGCCGGGCGGCGAGCTGGGCTTCCTGATCGCGATCAACATCCTCATCTTCGTACTCGCGTTCTTCCTCGATTTCTTCGAGCTCTCGTTCATCATCATCCCCCTCGTCGGCCCGGTGGCGGACAAGCTCGGCATCGACCTCATCTGGTTCGGGGTGCTGCTCAGCATCAACATGCAGACGTCGTTCATGCACCCCCCGTTCGGCTTCGCGCTGTTCTACCTGCGCAGCGTCGCCGCGGCCAAGCCCTACGTCGATCGGATCACGCGGCAAACGATCGCCCCGGTGACCACCGGGCAGATCTACTGGGGAGCGGTGCCGTTCGTGCTGATCCAGCTGATCATGGTGGCGATCGTGATCGCCTTCCCCGAGATGGTCATGGTCTACAAGAAGGATCAGTCGACGGTCAACCCGAACACCATCCACATCGAGACACCGGTCTTCGAGGCCCCCACGTTCGGCTCGGGCGGAGGCGGGCAACCGTCCCAGCAGGAGCAGGCCGAGCAGGCACTCGAGCGGGCCTTCGGCACGCCGGACTCGGAACCGGCCCCGGGCGCCAGCGACGAATCCCCGAAGACCGAAGGCGAGACGCCCGGCGGTGCAGACGGTGCCGGCAACCCGTCCAACGACAACAACAGCGCGAATGGCGCGCAGGCGCCTCCGGCGGCGAAACCGTGAAAACACCACGCCCGGCTGCTAGAATGACGACAGCTTCGCACCGGACCAAGCCGTGAAATGGTCCCGTCGCGATCTTCCGATCCCGACGGACAGGCCCACAGGCGGGAACAGCATGGCCGGTCAAGGCGGCCCTAACCATTGGAGGAATCGGATGGAACGTCGTTCATTTGTCAAGCATGCCGGTCTCGCGGGAATCCTGGCCGCAGGTTCGGCCCCCGTCTTCGCGCAGGCACAACCCGAAGTCAAGTGGCGCCTCGCGTCGAGCTTCCCGAAGTCGCTCGACACGATCTTCGGCGCGGCCGAAGTGATCTCCAAGCGCGTCGCGTCGTCGACCGACGGCAAGTTCCAGATCCAGGTGTATGCGGGCGGCGAGATCGTCCCCCCGTTCGGCGTGGTCGATGCCGTGCAGAACGCCACCATCCAGTGCGCGCACACCGCGCCCTACTACTTCTTCGGCAAGGACCCGACCTTTGCCTTCGCCTGCGCGCTGCCTTTCGGCTTCAACGCGCGGCAGCAGAACGCGTGGATGTATCACGGCGGTGGCCTGGCCCTGATGCGCGCGTTCTTCAAGGACTACAACATGTACAACTTCCCGGCGGGCAACACCGGCGCCCAGATGGGGGGTTGGTTCCGCAAGGAAATCAAGACGGTCGCCGACCTGAAGGGCCTCAAGATGCGCGTCGGGGGCACGGGCGGCCTGCCTCTGCAAAAGCTCGGCGTCATCCCGCAACAGATCCCCGGCGGCGACATCTACCCGTCGCTGGAAAAGGGTACGATCGATGCAGCGGAATGGGTCGGCCCCTACGACGACGAGAAGCTCGGCTTCTACAAGGTCGCCAAGCACTATTACTACCCGGGTTGGTGGGAAGGCGGTCCCGAACTCGACCTCTTCGTCAACATCAAGGCGTTCGACGAGCTTCCCAAGAGCTACCAGTCGATCCTGGAGGCGGCCTGCTACGAGGCCAACGTCGACATGATGGCGAAATACGACGCGCTGAACCCGCCGGCGATGCGTCGCCTGCTGGCCAATGGCGTGAAGCTGGCGCCGTTCTCCAATGACATCATGGCCGCCTGTTACAAGGCGACGACGGAGGTGTACGACGAGATCGCCACCAAGAACGCCAAGTTCGCCAAGATCTACGCGCCGTGGAAGGAGTTCCGCGCCCAGGAAGTCGAGTGGTTCTCGGTTGCCGAGAATCGCTTCGACAACTTCATGATCGCCGCGCAGCGCGCCACGCGCCCGGCCGCCCCGAAGAAGTAACGCTGGCGAGCCACCGCCTCAGCGAAAAGACCCCGCCACGGCGGGGTCTTTCGTTTCGGGACTCCCGTATTCCTTGCCGCCCTTCAGCCGGCGAGCTTGCGCACCGCGTTGAACATCGCCCACGACCAGCCGGCCTGGCGCTCGAGCGTCTGCGTGAAGCGGATGAGATAGCGTGCATTGCCGGTGTCGAGCTCGACCATGCCGCCGTTGGTGAGCTTGTCCTCGGGCCCGACGAGGCTGCGCTGCGACGACGGCCGGTTGTCCGGGTGCGCCGGCAGGTACAGGCCGAAGAACGGGCGCTCGCTGCTCGCGCGCCCGCTCTCCGACGGCATGGCCCAGTTGCGCATCAGGACACGCACGAGCCGTCGCGCGATGATCTCGGCGCCGACGGTGACCTCGTCGACCTGCAGGCGCTGCATGCGGCGTACCACCGCGAGGATCCACAGCTCGCCTTCCTTGACCGCGATGAGCTCACCCAGCTTGGCCGGCGCCTCTTTCGCGGGCGCGATGAGGCGGCAGCCCGTATCGCTGCGATCGGTCAATCGCCAGGTCGAGCCACGGATCCGCCGGGCGATGGACTCCGGATTCGCGTGCGGATTCACGATCTGCGTCACCTCGTCGAAGCTCGCGACCACACCCGGGGTGCGTGCCTGCTCCGGGATGCGGTCGATCTCGGCGATCGCGCGTGTGAGCGAGGCGAGGCCCACGACCACGCGCACGTCGGACTCGCTCTGGAAGCGCTGCGCGCGCGGCGCCTGCGCGATGGCGTCGGGACCGTAGAGCGAGGCCAGGCGCATGAGCAGGAGCCGCTGCTCGCGCACCGGAAGTTCGTCGGGCTTGACGGGATCGCCGTCGTGCTCGGGGAGCCACCGCAAGCGCTCGACGATCCGCGAGTACACGGGACCGGCGTCGAGGCACAGCAGACGGCCGCCGGTGGGTGCGCGCTCGCGCCGGCGCAGCCCCGCAGTGCCGGCCAGGTCGAGGATGAAGGGTGCGCCTTCGGAGGGCGGCGTGGTGAGCGCGAGCGTGGGCGCCCAATCGTCGAGCTGCCGCGCCACCCACTCCACCTGGTCGGGCGTGAAGTTGCCGGAGTCGAGGCGCATCAGGAGCAAGGTCTTCAGGTACTCCTGCTCGAACGAGACGCCGGGCTTGGCGAACGCACCCACGCCGAACACGAGCTGCTCGCGCTGCCAGCCGCGCAGCCGCGCGTACTCGTAGAGTTCGTGAAACTCGCGCCACTGCGCGGGGATCCAGTGACTGTAGCGGAACAGGCGGTACTTGCCGTCGAGTCCGCGATAGTGCGCGAGGCGCACGATCACCCACGGCAGGATCGCGCGCCAGCGCTTGTGATCGGCCTTGGGAAAGCCCGCCTTGAGCGCAACCTGGTACGCGTTGATGAACGCCTTCACGAGGTCGAATACGGCGTGCCACAGCCGTGACTCGATGCTCGTGCTCTTCTGGTAGTTCTGGGTGTACTGCTGCACGAGCTGGGCGATCACGGGTTCCATGCGGCCATCGATGCGCAGCAGCGCCTCGACCTGGCCGGGGCCCGCTTCCTTGCGCGCGCCAGGAAACGACGCGACGAGCTCGAGTGCCTCCTTCTGCATGCCGTTGGCGTCGCCGGCGGGAAGCTGGCCGATCCAGCGCGCCGCATTCGACGCACTCGACAGCGGGTCGTTGAAGGCGCGGAACCAGGTGAGCATGGGACGCGCCCGTCGCGACGATCGCGCGTGCGTGGCAGGCATGTCAGCGGCCCGCGATGGTCATGCGATCGACGAGGATCGACCCCGTGTGCCGAGAGCCGCGGCGATCGACGTCGTTGCCCACGGCGACGATCCCGCGGAACATGTCCTTCAGGTTGCCGGCGATCGTGATCTCCTCGACGGGATAGGCGATGGTCCCGTTCTCCACCCAGAAGCCCGCGACACCGCGTGAGAAGTCGCCGGTCACGCCGTTCACGCCCTGGCCCAGCTGCTCGGTGACGAGAAGCCCGCGTCCCATCCGGGCAAGCAGCGCCGGCAGGTCGTCGTTGCCGTGCGCGAGCACGAGATTGTGGCTGCCGCCGGCGTTGCCGGTGGTGGCCATCCCGAGCTTGCGGGCGGAGTACGAGCCCAGGAAGTAGCCCTGTACCACACCGTCGCGGACTACGTCGCGCGGCGCTGTCGCGACGCCTTCCCCGTCGAACGGCGCGCTGCCGCGGCCGCGCGCGAGGTGCGGCTCCTCGCGAAGCTGGATGTGCGGCGCGAAGACCTCGCGGCCGATCGAGTCGAGCAGGAACGACGACTTGCGATAGAGACTGCCGCCCGACACCGCCTGCACGAAGAAGCCGATGAGGTCCACGGCTTCGGTGGCCTCGAAGATCACGGGGCACTCCAGCGTGCCGAGCTGGCGTCCACCCAGGCGGCGCACGGTGCGCTCGCCTGCCTTGCGTCCCACGGTGGCGGCGGACTCGAGGTCGGCAGGCGAGCGCGTCGCCGTGTACCAGTAGTCGCGCTGCATGGCGCCGTTCTCGGTGCCGATCACGGAGCAGTCGATGTGATGGCGTGAACTGCGGTAACCGCCGAAGAATCCCGCGGTATTGGCGTACACGAACTCGGACTCGCCGCGCGCCACCGTCGCGCCCTCGCTGTTGGTCAGGCGTTGGTCGACGGCGAGCGCCGCGCGCTCCGCCTCGCGGCCGAGGTCCGCCGCTTCCGCCACCGACAGATCCCAGGGGTGATACAGGTCGAGGTCGGGCCAGGCGCGGGCGAGCAGGACGGGATCGGCGAGACCTGCCGCCGGATCTTCCGCGGTGTAGCGGGCGATGGTCACTGCCTTGTCGACGGTCGCCGCGATGGCGGCGTCGGAGAAGTCCGCCGTGCTCGCGTGCCCGCGACGCTGGCCCACGTACACCGTGACGCTCACGCCCTTGTCCCGATTGTAGGCGATGGTCTCCACCTCGCCCTGGCGGACGGTGACGCTCTGCCCCATGCCCTGCGAGACCTCGGTCTCCGCCGCCGTGGCGCCGCGCTGCCGCGCAGCGGCGAGCACTGCGGACGTGACGCGCTCGAGCTCGGCGGTCGCAACGGGAAAACGTCGTTCGGGCGCAGTCGCGAACGCATCGTGGTGGCCGGCGCTGCCGGCGGAGAGGAACTCGGTCATCGAAGGATTCTGGATGCGGCGCGCGCCTTGCGGGGGCGCACGGCGCCGGCCCGCGCGACGGCCAAGGCAAGGGGGTCGGTTATCATAGCAAAGGCCCCCGCAGCGAATCGCGCTCCATCCGCCCGCCCCATGCCACGTTCCGTCGCCTCGCCCGTCCCGTCCGACGCCCCACGATCGGACGCGGATGGACCTGTCGCCCACAACGCGGAACGGCCGTCGAAAACGCGGCGCAAGGCGGCGATGCACGCCCTGCAGGATCTCGGAGAGGCGCTGGTGGCCCTCGACCTCGGCCAGCTTGCGGCGCTCGACCTTCCGGAGCGGCTCGTCGACGCGGTTCAGGAAGCGCGCAACACGCGCTCGCACGAAGGCCGCCGCCGCCAGCTCCAGTACGTTGGCAAGCTGATGCGCGACATCGACCCCGAGCCGGTCCGCCTGGCCCTCCAACGCATCGCCCAGGGCAAGCCTGCCGACCAGGCCGAGGTCACGGCGGCGGAGCGCTGGCGTGACGCGCTCCTGAACGACGACCATGCCCTGGCACGCCTGCTGCAGGCGTTCCCGACTGCCGACGGCGACGCCTTTGCGGCGCTCGTGCGCGAAGCGCGACAGGAGCGCGCGCGCGGCGGACCACCGCACCGCTACCGGGAGCTCTTCCGGCGCGTGAAGGCGCTCGCGAGCGCCCAGAGCAGGGCCGCCGGCGCACGCACCTCGTCCGCACCCGATGCCGCATCGGCGGCGGAGGAATCGTGAGCATCCCGGGCAACGAGCAGGGTCTTCGCATCGGGCTCGTCTCGGTCTCCGATCGCGCCTCCGCCGGCGTCTACGAGGACAAGGGGTTGCCGGGGCTGCGCGAGTGGTTCACCGCCGCGCTGAAGACGCCGTGGGAAGTGGTGCAGCGCCTGATCCCCGACGAGCAGCCGGTCATCGAGCGCGCGCTTTCCGACCTCGTCGACGTCGACGGATGCCACCTCGTGCTCACCACCGGCGGCACCGGCCCCGCCCCGCGCGACGTGACGCCCGAAGCGACGCTCGCCGTCGCCCACAAGGTACTGCCCGGCTTCGGGGAGCAGATGCGCGCGGTCAGCCTGAAGTACGTTCCCACCGCGATCCTCTCGCGCCAGGTCGGCGTGATCCGCGGCCATGCGCTCATCCTCAACCTGCCCGGGCAGCCCAAGGCGATCAAGGAGACCCTCGACGGCGTGTTCCCCGCCGTTCCCTATTGCATCGACCTCATCGGCGGGCCGTACATCGAGACGCACGAGGAGGTGTGCAAGGCATTTCGGCCGAAGAGTGCGCAACGGCCGGCCGCGGCCTAGCCCACGTCGTCGCGCAGTAGCCCCACCCTTCCCGCCGGGTCCTGCCGGTAGAACCTCGCGAACTGCGCGTACACGTCGGGATACTCGTGGTCGAGCAGCTTCGGCTCCACGAAGAACACTTCCGACAGCACGGCGAAGAACTCGGCGGGGCTCTCCGCGGCGTACGGATCGATCGCCGTGCGCGCCTCGCGCGCGACCCTGTGGCCGAAGTCCTCGAAGGCCTTCTGCATCGTGCGCTTCCATACGTTCGGCGCCATCTCCGGCGGCAGCGGCGGACAGCCGTTGGCGGTGCCGTTGCGCATGTCGATCTTGTGCGCGAACTCGTGGATGGCGAGATTCATGCCGGCCGCCTCCCAGTCCTGGCTCGCCACCACGTCGGCCCACGACAGGATCACGGGACCGCGCTCCATCGCCTCGCCGGCGAGCGGATCGTCGTTGACGTGCATCACGCCCGCCTCGTCCTCCCATTCCCAGCCGGGGACGAACTCGTCCGGATACACCACGACGCTCTCCCAGCCGTCGTAGTACGCGAGGTCGATCTCGAGCACGAGCGCGCAGGCCTGCAGCGCGATGACCACGCGCTGCAGTGGCGTGACCTCGTGGCCTCCCGCGCCGACGATGCTCTTCGCATCGAGGAACAGCACCACCTTCTCGCGCAGGCGGACGAGTTCGGCGTCGGTGTACATCGCGAGGAAGGGCAGCGCCTCCAGCGCCTCGCGCCACATCGCATCCGGGATCGCGAGCGAGCGCAGCGTGCGCTGCCGGCGCCAGCGGCGGAGAGCGTCGAACATGCGGAGCGCGTCTATCGGGTGTCCGGGGGCGCCGCGGCATCGTCGGCGTCGAAGAGCGACCGCGTGACGAGCGCGTGCTGCACGTCCCCTTCCGGCAACGCCTCGACGTCGCGCAGGTGACGCGAGATCGCGCGGCTGCGCACGCCGGTCTCGTCGAGCGTGCGGCTCGCCTGGTCGACCTTGTCCTTGGCGCGCGCGATGTGGTCGCCGAGCTTGGCGAACTCGGTCTTGACCGCCGCGAGCACCCGCCACACCTCGTTGGAGCGCTGCTCGATGGCGAGCGTGCGGAAGCCGAGCTGCAGGCTGTTGAGCAGCGCCAGGAAGTTCGTGGGTCCGACGAGCGTGACGCGATGCTCGCGCTGCAGCGCCTCGGCGAAGCCTGGACGCGCCATCATCTCCGCGTACAGCCCTTCCGTGGGCACGAACAGCACCGCGAAGTCGGTGGTGAACGGCGGCGCCACGTACTTCGTGCGGATCGTCTTCGCCTCGCCCTTGAGGCGTTCGGCGAGCGTCTTTCGCGCGAGGTCGGCCGACGGCAGGTCGGCGCGTTCGAGCGCATCCTGCAGGCGCTGCCATTCGTCGAGCGGAAACTTGGCGTCGACCGGGAGCCAGCACGGCTGCGCGCCGCTGCCGCGTCCGGGAAGGCGAATCGCGAACTCCACGCGCGCGCCCGAGCCGGGAATCGTCTCCACGTTCGTCGCATATTGCTGCGCCGTGAGCGCCTCCGCGAGCAATGCGGCAAGCTGCACCTCGCCCCACATGCCGCGGGTCCGGACGTTGGCCAGCACGCGCTTGAGGTCACCCACGCCCACCGCGAGGGCCTGCATCTCGCCCAAGCCCCGGTGCACCTGCTCCAGGCGCTCGGAGACGAGCCGGAACGACTCGCCGAGCCGCTGTTCGAGGGTGGCCGAGAGCTTCTCGTCGACCGTCGCGCGCACCTGCTCGAGTCTCGTCGCGTTGTCGTCGCGCATGACGTCGAGGCGGCGCTCTACCGTGCTGCGAACGGCGTCCAGACGCTGCTCGTTCGATTGCGTGAGCGCGGTGATCTGCTCGCCGAAGCGACCCATCGCCGCGCCGATCTCGGTGCGCAGGCCCACCGCCGCCTGCCCCTGTTCCGCACGCGTGTTGGCGAGGTCCTGCCGGAGGTCCCGTTCGGCGTTGGCGAGCTGCGCGGTGACGGCTTCCACGCGGGCGCGCAGCTCCGCCGACTCGCGGATCGTCTGCCGCAGCTCATCGGCCCGGGCGCGCGCCAGCGCGGTCACGCGCACGAGCAACACCGCCGCGAGCACGGCCACGACGGCGAGCGAAGCGAAGATGGCGATGAGCCAGGGGTCGTTCATCGTGCGTCGAGTCTAGCAGCCGCGTCGCGCCCCGCATCGGCGACGGCGGTCAGGGCGAGCGTGGCGAACGTCGCGAGCCAGTGCTGGCCGCCATAGTCGCCGCTGCCCATCCCGTCGAGGCCGGCGGCAAGGTGCACGGCCGCCATGTGGCGCAGGTGCGGGATGCGCGCGTCCTGCGGATCGAGCGCAAAGACCATTCCGCGAAGGTTCCAGGCACGGGCGAGATTGAGGCCGTCGAGGTGCACGATGTAGGCATCGCTGCGGTCGTCGACGACGGCGGGCATGAAGAGGGGTCGTGCAGCGTCGGCGGCGAGGTCCGGGAGGAAGGCCGCGAGCCATGCATCGTACGCATCGGGATCGAGCACGCGACGCATGAGGTCGGCCTCCATCAGCGCGGGCGAGAGGAAGTCGGCGCCGGACGGCTCCCACGCGGCGGGAAAGTCGCGGTCGGCGCCGAACCAGCGCAGCGCCGCATCGCGGCACGCCGCCGCGAGCGCCGCGTGGCCCGTCGCGCACGCCCAGTCGAGCGCGAAGGCGAGTCCGAACGCGCTGTTGGCGTGCGTGCCGCAACGCACCGGATAGCGCTGGCGTGGAAGGTACTCGACGTAGCGCTGTGCGATCGCAGTGGCGAGCGGCGCCAGCGCGCCGTGCCAGCGCGCCGCCTTGCCGCCGTCGTCGTCGTGACCAGCATGGGCGTGGTCGATGCGGCCGTCGCCGGACCGGACGAGCTCGTGGTCGAGTTCGAGCAGCCACGCCCAGCCGTAGGTGCGCTCGAAGGCGCGTGACTGCGGACGCGCGAAGTAGGCGCACTCCGCGGCGATCCGGTCGGCGGCGAGGTGGAGATCGAGCAACGCGCCGATCGGGTCGCGCGACGGGAGGCCCGGAAACAGCCGGCGGGTGCGCACCAGCAACCAGTGCATGTGCACGCAAGAATGCCAGTCGAAGCTTCCGTAGAACGCCGGGTGCAGCTCGAGCGGGCCGCGGACGTCTGCGGCACCGGCCAGCACGTGATCCTGCTTCGCGGGATACTCCCGCACCACGTTGGCGAGGGCGAGGCGCGCGCAGGCCTCCGCCTGGTCGATCGCCATGAGGTCGGCCGTCGCAGTCATGTCGGCAGCGCGTCGTCCCCCGCAAGCAGCGCGTGATCCGGCGCGACGAGCGCGGCCACCTGCGCCGCCGGGGCGAGCGAGCGAAGCTGCATCGCGACGGCCGGATCCGGATGCGGCGCGCCATGGCGATTGAGCCACAGGGCGCGGATGCCGGCACCGGTCGCGCCGACGACATCGGCCTGCCATGAATCGCCGATCATCACCGCCTCGCAGGGCTCGCAGCCCAGGCGCTCGAGCGCCGCACGAAAGATCCGCGGGTCAGGCTTCGCCGCGCCGATCTCCTCGGACGTGACGAGCACGTCGACGTGCGCTGCGAAGCCGAACGCCGCGAGCTTTGCCGTCTGCTCGACGATCGTGTTGTTGGTGACGACGGCGATGCGCAGCCATCCCCGCAGGTGCACCACGAGCTCGAGCGCGCCGTCGACCGCGCGGCGGTTCGACTGGTAGAGGCGTCGATGCAGCTCGGCCGCCGCCGGGGCGAGATGGGGACCGGCGCCCACGAAGGCGAGGAGCTGCCGGTAGCGCTCGATGCGCGCATCCGCAGCGCTGCGCGCACCCACGGCGACCTCGTGATGCAGCTGCTCGAGCACGCGCTGGTGCTCGCCGGCGAGCACGTCGAGGCCGGCCGCCTGGAACACGGGGAAGCGATCGCGCACGCCCGCCATCGCCGCAAGCGCCGCGTGGTGGTGGTCGACCAGGGTGTCGTCGAGGTCGAAGAGGGCCGCTCGAATCATGCCGGCGGGATCATGGCGCTTCGGCTCGCAACGAAGCCGCGGGGCCGGCGTGTCCGCGGCCGCATCGTCGCGCCGCGCGCTGCGCCGCCGGGACGCCGCGGCGCACCGGCGGACCTACGCCGCCTCGCGGCTCGCCGGGTCGTGTTGGTGTCGCCCCGCGGCTCCGCCGCGTTGGTCTCCCCCACACTCGCGGACCTACGCCGCCTCGCGGCTCGCCTTCTTGCGCTCGTGCTCCTTGAGGAAACGCTTGCGGATGCGGATCGACTTCGGCGTGATCTCCACGAGCTCGTCGTCGGCGATGAACTCCACCGCGTACTCGAGCGTGAGATCGATCGGCGGCGTGAGCGCAATCGCCTCGTCCTTGCCGGAAGCGCGGATGTTGGTGAGCTGCTTGCCCTTGATGGGGTTCACCACGAGATCGTTGTCGCGGCTGTGGATGCCGATGATCATGCCCTCGTACAGCGCCTCGCCCGGCGACACGAACATGCGCCCGCGCTCCTGGAGCTTCCACAACGCATAGGCGACCGCGGCGCCGTCCTCCGCCGACACCAGCACGCCGTTGCGGCGCTCGGGGATGTCGCCCTTGACCGGCGCATAGGCGTCGAACACGTGGCTCATGAGGCCGGTGCCGCGCGTGAGATTCATGAACTCGCCCTGGAAGCCGATGAGGCCGCGGGCCGGCACGCGGTACTCGAGGCGCGCGCGACCCTGGCCGTCGGACTCCATGTGCGTGAGGTCGGCGCGACGGGTGCCGAGCGCTTCCATGACCGCCCCCTGATGGCCTTCCTCGACGTCGACCGAGAGGTTTTCGTAGGGCTCGCAAACCTCGCCGTCGATCTCGCGCAGCACCACGCGAGGGCGCGACACGGCGAGCTCGTAGCCCTCGCGGCGCATGTTCTCGAGGAGGATGGTCAGATGCAGCTCGCCGCGTCCGGACACGAGGAACGCGTCGGTGTCGGCCGTCTCCTCCACGCGCAGCGCCATGTTGGTGAGGAGTTCCTTGCGCAGTCGCTCGCGGATGTTGCGCGACGTGACGTACTTGCCTTCGCGCCCGGCGAGCGGCGATGTGTTGACCTGGAAGTACATCGACAGCGTGGGCTCGTCGACCATGATCGGCGGCAGCGCCTCCGGCGTCTCGACCGATGCGAGCGTAGTGCCGATGGCGAGCTCGTCGATGCCGGTGACGAGCACGATGTCGCCGGCGGACGCTTCCTCGACGGGCGAGCGCTCGAGGCCCCGGAAACCCAGCACCTGGCCGATCTTCGCGGTTCGCGCCGTGGCGCCGTCGGCCAGAGGGCCGTCGAGGATCGCGACCTGCTGGCCCGGCCTGATCCTGCCGCGGCGGATGCGGCCGATGCCGAGGCGTCCGAGGTAGCTCGAATAGTCGAGCGCGCTCACCTGGAACTGCAGCGGGCCATCCGCATCGCCCGTCGGCTCGGGGACCGACTTCAGGATCGTCTCGAACAGCGGCTGCATCGACGCGCCCTCGCCCGCGCTGCCGCGCTTGGCTTCCGCGACGTCGAGCGTGGCCCAGCCGTTCAGCGCCGAGGCATACACCACCGGGAAGTCGAGCTGCTCGTCGTTGGCGCCGAGCTTGTCGAAGAGATCGAAGGTCGCGTTGACCACCCACTCCGGACGCGCGCCCGGGCGATCGACCTTGTTCACGACCACGATCGGCTTCAGTCCCTGCTTGAGCGCCTTCAAGGTGACGAAACGCGTCTGCGGCATCGGCCCTTCGACGGCGTCGACCAGGAGCAGCACGCCATCGACCATGCCGAGCACCCGCTCGACCTCGCCGCCGAAATCGGCGTGGCCCGGCGTATCGACGATGTTGATGTGGTGGCCGGCGTACTCGATCGAGCAGTTCTTGGCGAGGATCGTGATGCCGCGCTCGCGCTCGATGTCGTTGCTGTCCATCAC
>CAYTOT010000080.1:0-14737 GCA_964439475.1 uncultured Alcaligenaceae bacterium | reverse complement strand
ATCTTCCGCGAGCAGAACCTCGTTTTGCTGGTCAGTTTTCAACGAGCGGCAACAACTTCGACCCCGCCGCGGTTCGGCGCGAGTTGCGTGACCTGCGCCGCGTGGTGGAGAAGAAGTTCGTCAAGGCCGAAGCCCCGGCGTGCCTGCGCGACAACGTCGCCCGCCTGGCGGATCTGGTCGGGCTGACCGAGGCCGACTGCCGGATTCTCGAGTTCGCCGTCCTGATCCAGAACGAGCGGCTGCTCGACGACACTGCGGACTGGCTCGGCAATCTTTCGTCCGTGAAGGCCTTCCACGCCCTCGCGGCACTGCTTGACCTGCCCGAGGTTGCCGTCCAGGCATCCTTGAGGGCGCAGAGTGTTCTCGGGCGGTCCGGCCTCGTCACAGTTGAGCGCAGCGGGGCATCGACATTGCGGTGCAAGCTCGACCTGCTGTCCGAGCACTTCGCCGATCAGATTGTCTCCAACGAGGCAGACCCGGTCACCCTGCTGCGCGACATGGTCGCGCCGGCGTCGCCTGGCCAACTCGCGCTGACCGACTTCGAGCACATCGCACCGTCGCTGGCGATACTGCGGCCCTACCTCAAGCGCGCGTTCGAGTCGGCGCGGCGAGGTGTAAACGTCTTGCTGCATGGCGCCCCTGGAACCGGGAAGAACGAGCTGACGCGCGCCGTCGGCAGTGAGCACGGCTGCGAGTTGTTCGAGGTTGCGAGCGAGGACAGCGATGGCGATCCGATTGGCGGCGAGCGCCGCCTGCGTGCGTTTCGCGCCGCCCAGAGCTTCTTCGGGCAGCGGCGAGCCTTACTGTGGATTCATCCCGACCAGGCGAAGGCACGCAAGGCGATCCCGGTGCCGCTCAACGCGGAGGCTGTGGCGCTGATCGGCAAGCAGGTAGGAAAGCATCAAACGTACGTGTTCTGCTTCCGAGGCCAGGCGATCACGCAGGTCAGCACCAAGGCTTGGTATGCAGCGCTGGAGCGAGCGGGGATCGTGGATTTTCGTTGGCACGATCTGCGCCACACCTGGGCGAGCTGGCACGTGCAGAACGGAACGCCGCTGTACGCACTGCAGGAGTTGGGCGGCTGGGCATCGACGGAGATGGTGCGGCGATACGCGCACCTTGCCGCCGATCATCTGGCGCCGTATGCCCAACGGTTGGGTGAGGTTCGTGCCCGGGCCGCGCAGGCTCACGGCACCAATCTGTCACAGGCCGGGAACTGAAAAGGGCCCACCCGAAGGTAAGCCCTTGAATTTGTGGTAGGCCGTGTAGGATTCGAACCTACGACCAACGGATTAAGAGTCCGCTGCTCTACCAGCTGAGCTAACGACCCACTGCAGGCGCCGCCGCTCGGGATTGCATGCCCGACCGCGGTCCGTCGTGAAGGGTCGATATTGTAGCACCGACATCGTTCGCCCGGCCGGCGAATCTTTTTTACGCCCTTCCCGCCCCCCCGCTTGGCCCGTTCGTTGCTTAGTGAAGGCACGTCGTGAGCGTTCGCCTGCCCGGCCGCTGCACGACGCAACAGATCGTGCACTACAACAATCGACCCACCCATGGAGCGGCTCCAAAACCTGGTGCGACAGCCGCTGCGCTGGCTTGAGCGTCGTACGTCCGTGCTGGCGGCGGACTCCCGCGCTCGGGAAGGCGACCCGTTGCCCGTGCAGCCGCATGCGGAAGGCGCTCGCGATGCACAGCCGGCGCACCGTCTGTGGCCGCTGCCGAGAAAGGGTCCACCGGATCCCGCGCTGACGAACCGGATCGCGGGGCTCGCCGAACGCGAGGCGCGATTCCAGAGCCTCACGCTGCTGGGGTCCGATTGGCACTGGGACCAGGACGCGACCTTCCGCTTTACGGCCGTCAGCGGCAATCTCGCCGACCCGATCGGCGCGGCGATCGCGCAGCACCTGCAGCGACCGCTCTGGCAGATACCGCAGATCGCCACGCTGCGCGGCGGTTGGAACGAGTATCGGGGATATCTCAAGGCGCACGCGACCTTCCGTGATGTCGTGCTGCGCGCTCCGCGCGAAGAAGGTGGATTCAGCTACGTTGCCATCAGCGGCGAGCCGGTCTTCGGCGCGGATGGGCTGTTCCTCGGGTACCGCGGCGTGGGCCTCGACATCACCAAGCAGAAGCTGATCGAAGCCAACATCAGCCGGCTCGCGCGCTTCGATTCGCTGACGGGACTGCACAACCGGACCGCGTTCTTCGAGCGGCTCGACCACGCAATCGCCGTTGCGCGCCGGCACGACCGCAAGGCGGCGCTGATGTTCGTCGATCTCGACCGCTTCAAGGACGTCAACGACGCGTTCGGGCACATATCGGGCGACGACGTACTGAAGGCGCTCGCGCTGCGCCTCACCCGCGCAGTTCGCGACGTCGACACGGTCGCGCGCCTCGGTGGCGACGAGTTCATCGTGCTCGCCGAGGACGTCTCCAATCAGGTCGACGTCAACGAGTTCGGCCGGCGCATCCTGGAGGCGCTGTCCGAGCCGGTCGTGGTGCAAGGCCAGGAGTGCCGTCTCGGCGCCAGCATCGGCGTGGCGATGTATCCCGAGGATGGCGAAGATGCGACGACGCTGCTGCGCATCGCCGATGCCGCGATGTACCGATCCAAGGAGTGCGGCGGCAACAACCTCGCCTTCGCCTCCGAAATCCAGGATCGGCCCACGACGGAGCGCATGGTTCTCGGCGCGGCGCTTCGCGGTGCGCTCGAATCGAACCAGTTCCGCCTTCTCTACCAGCCCAAGATGTCGATCCGCACCGGCGCGATCACCGGCGTGGAGGCCCTCGTCCGCTGGCATCATCCCGAGCACGGCGAGATCCTTCCCGAGAGCTTCATCCCGCTCGCCGAGGAATCCGGCCTCATCCGGCACATCGCGCGCTGGGTCCTGCATCAGGCCTGTGTGCAAGGTTGCCGCTGGCGCGACGAGTTGCCGGAGCCCATACGCGTGGCGGTGAACCTGTCTGCGCGACAGTTCGCGGACGGCGGGCTCGTCATCGAAGTGGCGCACGCGCTGGCCCAGACCGGCATCTCTCCGGATCTGCTCGAACTCGAGATCACGGAGAGCATGATGATGGCGCAACCCGAGCGGGCGGCCGAGACCCTGCTCGAGATCCGGGAGATGGGCGTCCACCTGACCATCGACGATTTCGGCACCGGATACTCGTCGCTCGCGCGCCTCAAGAAGTTCCCCATCGGCAGCGTCAAGATCGACCGCTCGTTCATCGGCGACATCGCGACCGATCCCGACGATGCCGCAATCGTCTCCGCGGTGATCGCGATGGCGCACAACCTGCGCCTTCGCGTGGTCGCAGAAGGCGTGGAGACCGCGGAACAGTTCCAGTTCCTGTGCGAGCGCAACTGCGACGAGGTGCAGGGCTATCTCGTCGGCCGGCCGATCCCCGCCGCCAGGGTCCGCGAACTCGCCCTGGGCGAGTGGGTCGATCCTTCGCGGATGACGGCCGCCGGATGAGGCCCTGCCAAACCGGGTAGCGGTGCCACGACCCTTCGGTTGACCTCGCTCGAATTGCACGGGGGGCTGGCTGCGATCATGCCGCCACCGCGGGTCCGTCGCCATCGCTACTCGACGTCTCGCGGCAACTGGATCCGGACCGATCCGAAGAAGGGTCGGCTCACCCCTACGCCTCTACAGCGCGCCTCCGATGCTCTTCGACAAGAACGGACGCCCCACAGAGATCGAGCAGATCGAGCGTGGCTCGAGCGCCAGCGCTCACGCCCCGACGCGTGGTTCACGACCTGGGGCGTTCTCTACGAATTCCTGCGCGTGACGACGCATCCGCGGGTGATGACGCGGCCCTGGAAGGTGCCGCAGGCGTGGCAGTTCATCACGGCGCTGCTCGCCTCTCCCGGCCTCGGGATGCTGGTGCCCACGACGCGCCACGCGGATGTGGCTGGACAGGTGATCGCAGAGTTGCCCCACTTGAGCGGCAACCTGTTGCACGACGCGCGTACCGCGATCCTCATGCGCGAGCATGGCATCCGGCAGATCTGCACGCGGGACGCGGACTTCCATCGCTTCCCGTTCCTCGAAGTCGTCGATGTCGTGTAAGAGTGGCTGATTTGCGGCCGTTGGATCGAAGGTCGAAGCCGATGGGGGATGGGGATCGCCAGCGGGCGCCGTGTCCGGCCATCGAGGAGCCTTCGACAACGATGGAGCCTGGACGAACTGCCTCGGGCCTGACGCCGCGTCAGACGAGGAACGACCCGAACATCACCAGCACCGCCGCCGCCATGAAGCCGGTGGCGAGCCACCCCAGCCGGTGCAGCCTGCGCGTGACGACGAAGGCGCCCATCACGTCGCGACGCACCGCCATGCGCATCATCACGGCCATGATCGGCACCGAGACGATGCCGTTCACGATGGCGGCGTAGTAGAGCGCGCGGATAGGGTCGAGCGGCGTGAAGTCGATCGCGACACCCACCAGCGTCGCAAAGGCGATGATCCCGTAGAAGCCCCTCGCCTCGGCGGGCTTCAGCGCATGTCCGATCGGCCAGCGAAACGACTCGGCGACCGCGTAGGCGGCTGACCCTGCGAGCACCGGCACCGCGAGCAGGCCCGTACCGATGATGCCGAGCGCGAAGAGGACGAACGCGAAGTCGCCCGCGAGCGGCTTGAGCGCCTGCGCCGCCTGCGTCGACGTCGCGATGCTGGTCACCCCCGCCGCATGCAGCGTCACCGCAGCAGTCAGCATGATGGACCACGCGATGCCGTTGGAGAACGCCATGCCGAACCAGGTGTCGATCCGGATGCGGCGCAGGTGCTCGCGCGCCTGCTCGGGCGCGCGCTTGAGCGGAAGGTCGCCGGCGCGGGCGCGCTGCTCCTCGACTTCCTGCGAAGCCTGCCAGAAGAAGAGGTAGGGGCTGATCGTCGTGCCCAGCACCGCGACGAGGAGCATCAGGTAGTCGCGGTCGAAGGTCACGCGCGGCAGGAGCGTGCCCGCGAGCGCATCCATCCACGGCACGCGCACGGTCAGGAGCACCGCGACGTAGGCGAACAGCGCGAGGGTCAGCCACTTGAGCGTCGGCGCCAGCCGCTGGTAGGGCAGGAAGAGTTGCATCAGCAGCACCGCGATGCCGAAGAGGAGCGCATGCCCGTGCTGCGGGCCGCCGACGATGAGTTGCAGTGCCTCTCCCATCGCCGCCAGGTCCGCGGCAATGTTGAACGTGTTGGCGACGAGCAGCAGGCCGACCACGGACGCGAGCACCGGCCGGGGATAGTGATCGCGGATGTTGGCGGCGATCCCGTTGCCGGTGACGCGTCCGATGCGCGCCGACACCACCTGGATGCCCACCATGAGCGGCGTCGTGAGGAACACGCTCCACAGGAGCCCGAAGCCGAACTGCGCGCCGGCCTGGGAGTAGGTCGCGATGCCAGACGGATCGTCGTCCGCGGCGCCGGTGATGAGACCTGGGCCCAGGCGCTGGAGCAGGTAGCGGCGGAGACGGTTCATCGCGCGGCCGCGAATGGAGGCGGCGCGCGAGTATAGCCCGATGAAGCTTTCAAAGGCCTGTCACGCCATGGCACCCTCGCGGGAAGTCTCACGATCATGGACGTGGCCGCGTTCCGTCGACGGCACCTCGATCGAGCCGCGCCGTCCCGCACCCAGCCCGCGCCGCGCCCCTCACCACGGCATCCTGTCCCGCCACCGGAAATACCTGATCGACGGCGCGAGGAACCACGGATTGCCCGTGTAGAACGGCCGCGTGGGAAACGGCAGTCCGTCGAATGCCGTGCGCCCTTCCGCGAGTCCCAGCACCTTCTGCCCCACGCGCATGCCGAGGTAGCTCCCCATGCCCACGCCGGAGCCGCAGTAGCCCGTGGCGTAGTGCATGCCGTCGTGCACGCCCACGTGCATCAGTTCGTCGAAGGTGTAGGCGATGGTGCCGCACCACGAGTGGCTCACGCGCACGTCGCGCAGCGCGGGAAAGATCTTCACGAGATCGGCGTGCAGCAACGGACCGCTCAGCGCCGGATCGGTCTCGTCGAGCGACACGCGGCCGCCGAAGACGATGCGGCGCTTGTCGGGTGAGGCGCGGTAGTAGAAGACGACCTTGCGCGTATCGCTCACGATGCGGTTGCGCGGGATGAGGCGCGTGACCGTCGCCACCGGCAGCGGCTCGGTGGCGATCACGTAGGACCCGATGGGGATCACGCGGCGCCGCAGCCACGGAGTCAGGCTGCCGGTGTAGCCGTTGGTCGCCACGATCACGTCGCGCGCGAGCGTGGTGCCGCGCGGCGTGAGGATGCGAAACCTGTCTCCCTCGCGGGAGACGGCGGTCACGGGACAGTGCGCGTGGATCATCGCACCCGCCTCCCTTGCGCGCGCGAGCAACGCCGCGTGATAGCGCGCCGGATGGACGCTCGCGTGCTGCCCGTACACCGCACCGCCGAAGTACAGGTCGCTGTCGATCTCGGTGTGCTGCTCCGCGCGCGGCACCACGTGGGCGTCGACCTCGAGGCCCTTCGGCTGGTGCTCCACCCGCGCCGCCAGCGCCTTGAACTGGGCTTCGTTGTGCGCGGCGTGAAAGCGACCGACCACCTCGAAGTCGCAGTCGAGCGCCTCGGCGCGCATGAACTCCTTGATCCACGCGAGCGAGCTCTGGCCCTCCTTCACGATCGCGAAGGCGCGCTCGGCGCCGTGGCGTTTGGCGAGCGCGTCGTACGAGGGCTTGATGCTGGTGGAGATCTGGCCGCCGTTGCGCGTGGAACAGCCGTAGCCCGCATCGTCGGCGTCGAATACGACGGTGGAGCGTCCGCCACGCGCGGTGACGAGCGCGGCGTTGAGGCCGGTGTAGCCCGAGCCGACGATGGCGACGTCGGCCTGCGCCGGCGGCGCCGTGTCCGGCAGCGCGGGCGCCGGGGCGTCGTCGCGCCACAGGGCGTCGAAGCGCGCGTCGGGAGTGAAGGGTGGACGGGTCGAAGTCGTGCTCACGGAGATCACCTCGAATTCGTGAATGCGTCTGCACTGCGACAGATGACGGAGGACATGGCGCCGCATGCTGCCGGGCGTGCGAGGCGAATCGCATCGGATCGCGCCGCCCACACGAAGCCTCAGGTCGCGTCCTCCCGCATGAACTGAGCGCCGCGCTCGGCCACCATCAGCACCGGCGTGTTGGTGTTGCCGGAGGTGAGCGTGGGGAACACCGACGCATCGACGATGCGCAACCCCGCGATGCCGTGCGCGCGCAGGCGTGCATCGACCACCGCGTCACGCGGATCCGGCCCCATGCGGCAGCTGCCCACCGGATGGAACACGGTCGTGGCACGCTCCCTGATGTCGGCGACGAGGTCCTCGCGCGTGACCGCGCGCGGCCCGGGCGCCATCTCCTCCGCGATCACGCCGGCGAGCGGCGGCGCGGCGGCGAGACGCCGCAGCAGGAGCGCGCCCTCGACGAGCGCGTCGACGTCGTGCGCGGTAGAAAGCGAGTTGGGCTCGATCACCGGGCTCGCGGCCGGATCGGCCGAGCGCAGGCGGATGCGCCCGCGGCCCGTCGGCCGGCACGGCTGCGCGCTCAGGAGGAAGCCCGGAAAGGGATCAGGGCTCATCAGCTTGCGCACGCCGGGTTGCGCGCGCGCGTACGACAGCGGCGAGAAATAAAGCTGCAGGTCGGGGCGCGCGAGGTCGGGCCGCGAGCGCACGAAGCCGCCGGCCTGATTGACCGACATCGCGAGCGGTCCGCGGCGCGACGCGAGGTAGCGCAGCCCCGCTCGCAGACGGCCGGACCAGGGGCGCAGCACCTCGTTCAGCGTGGGCACGCGCGAGCGGTACAGGTAATCGATGCACAGGTGGTCCTGCAGGTGCGCGCCCACCGCGGCGCGGTCGGCGACTACGGCGATGCCGAGCGCGCGCAGGTCCTGCGCCGGCCCGACCCCGGACAGCAGCAGGAGTTGCGGCGTGTTGACGGCGCCCGCGCAGAGCACGACCTCGCGAGCAGCCCGCACCGTCGTCTCCCGGCCGTCACGACCCACGTAGGAGACCGACACCGCACGCGCACCGTCGAAGCCGACGCGTGTGGCACGCGCATGCGTCACCACCGAGAGGTTGCGGCGCGAGCGGGCCGGCTGCAGCCAGGCCGTCGCCGACGACGTCCGTCGCCCGCGGCGAACGCTGTTCTCGAAATACCCCACACCCTCCATCGACGCGCCGTTGAAGTCGGCGTTGCGCACCGCGCCGATGGCTTCGCCCGCGGCGATGAACTGCCGGCACAAGGGGTGGGCGTCGGCCTCGATGTCGCTCACGTGCAGCGGCCCGCCGCGGCCGCGCCAAGTGGCGTCGCCGTGCGGCGCATGCTCGATGCGCTTGAAGGTCGGCAGCACCGAGGCGAAATCCCAGCCCGGATTGCCGAGCGCGCACCAGTCGTCGAAGTCGCCGGGGTGGCCGCGCACGTACACCATGGCGTTGATCGACCCGGAGCCGCCAAGCAGCTTGCCGCGTGGCCAGTACCCCTGGCGACCGTCGAGGGACGCCTCCGGTTCCGTGCGATACATCCAGTTGACGGCAGGATCGTAGAAGCACTTGCCGTAACCGATCGGCATGCGCACGTAGAAGCGATCGTCGCTGCCGCCTGCCTCGAGCAGCAGCACGCGATGCCTGCCGCTCTCGGAAAGGCGCGCTGCGACCACGCAGCCGGCCGTACCGCCGCCCACCACGACGTAGTCGTACGCGGTCACGATGCGTGGCACGGCGCGGGCATGATGGCAAGCCTGCCACGGAGAATGGCCTGCCGTGCAGGTCCATTCTGGGCAAAATGGGAGGCCACTGGCCTCCTCACCGCGCGAGCTGCCTCTCGAGCACCTCGCCCAGCACCGCCACGCCGGCCTCGATGTCCGGGGGCGGCACGCCGCCGAAGCCCAGCACCAGTCCACGCGCCGATGTCCTGGCGAGCGCATAGCGGCCGATGCCCGACACGGTGATGTCCCGCGCGAGTGCTGCCTCCACCACGGCGTTCTCGTGGAGGCCGGGCGCAAGCTGGCCGATCGTGTGCAGCCCGCTCTGGCTCTCCACGACGTCGAGGAGGCCGTGCAGCGTCCTGCGCGCCGCGCGGCACAGCACCTCGTGCCGCTCGGCATAGATGCGGCGCATCCGGCGAAGATGCGCCGCGAAATGCCCCTCGTCGAGGAACTCGGCGACGACCGCCTGCACGAAGGTGGGAACGCCCTGCATCACCTTGTGCATGATCGAGCCCAGCGTGTCGGCGAGCGCGGGAGGGGCGAGAAAGTAGCCCAGGCGCAGCGAGGGAAACAGCGACTTGCTGAAGGTGCCGACGTAGATCACGAGGTCGGTGGCATCCACGCTCTTCAGCGTCGGCAGCGGCGTGCCGCCGAAGGGAAACTCGCCGTCGTAGTCGTCCTCGATGATCCACGCCCGCGCCCGCTCCGCGGCATTGAGGAGCGCAAAGCGCCGCTCGAGGCTCATGACCATGCCGAGCGGCTGCTGGTGCGAGGGGGTCACGAAGGCGAGTCGAAAGCGCGGGGCGCGGCGCAGCCCCTCGTCCACGCGCAGCCCCTGCTCGTCCACCGGCACCGGCGTCAGCTCCGCCCCGGCAGCGATCAGACTGTTGCGCGCGCCGATCGCGCCGGGATTCTCGAACCACACGCGGTCGCCGGGATCGAGGAGCGCCGAAGCGATGAGCGAGAACGCCTGCTGTGCTCCGGTCACGATGAAGATCTGCCCCGCATCGCACTTGATGCCGCGATTGGCCATGAGGTGCGCGGCGATCGCCTGCCGCAGCGCCGGATGTCCGAACGGATCGCCGTAGCCCATCACCTCGCTGCGGTGGCGCCGCCAGTGCTTGGCGGAAAGGCGCGCCCACTGCGCCATCGGAAAGGCGTCGAAAGCGGGCAGCCCCGTGGCGAAGGCCCGTGCCACGGAGGGCAGGCCGCGGCGCTCGCCGAAGCGGGCGACCGACCGCGACATCGCGCGCGACAGCCGCGGTGGACCGGAAGCGGCGCGCGGTGCAGCGACCGCCGCCGGCCGGGGCCGTGCGGCATCGAGCACCTTGGCCACGTAGGTCCCGGCACCCACGCGCGACTCGACGAGACCTTCGGCGGCGAGCCGGTCGAAGGCCTCGATCACGGTCGTGCGCGAAACGCCCGCTTCCTTCGCCAGCGTGCGCGTGGCCGGCAGGCGTGCGCCGGCCGCGACACCGCCGGAGAGGATCAGCTCGCGCAGCGCGACGTACAACTGCGTGGTGACCGGACGCGCCGAGGCGTGGTCGATGCGCACCCCCAGCAACAGCGCCCCGCCGGCGCGCTTGACCATCCTTCGGCACTCCTCGTGAATCGCGGGAACGGTATCACGAATTGTTCAAAATGGACCTTTCGATACAACCATTGCGATTGCGATGATCGACTCGTTCCCCGAATCTCCCGGCGAGAGACCGGCACCGGCGTGAAGATCCAGCGCATCGAAACGTTCTGCAACGAGTTCGTGGGCTTCGTGCGCGTGACGGCGGACACCGGCGCGCAGGGCTGGGGCCAGGTCTCCGCCTACAACGCCGACATCTCCTGCACCATCCTCCACCGCCAGGTGGCGCCGTGGGCCCTCGGGCACGATGCGTGCGCCATCGAGGCGCTCGTCGACCTCGTGCCGGAGAAGGAGCACAAGTACCCGGGCTCGTACCTCTGCCGCGCCACCTGCGGCGTGGAAACCGCGTTGTGGGACCTGCGCGGCAAGGTCGAGCGCAAGAGCGTGTGCGAACTCCTCGGCGGCACGCCGCGACGGCTGCGCGCCTACGCGTCGTCGATGCGCCGCGACATCACCCCGCGGGCCGAGGCCGACCGCATGCTGGCATTGCGCGACCGTCACGGCTTCTCCGCCTTCAAGTACCGCGTGGGCGCCGAGTACGGACACGACGTGGACGAGTGGCCGGGACGCACCGAGGAGATCGTTCCCCTCATGCGCCGCGCCCTGGGCGACGAGGCCGACCTCCTGGTGGACGCCAACAGCGCCTTCGGCGTGCGGCGCGCCATCGAGGTCGGCCGGCTGCTCCAGGAGCATGGTGTCGGTCACTACGAGGAGCCCTGCCCGTACTGGGAGCTCGACGAGACCAAGGCCGTGCGCGACGCCCTCGACATCGACGTCACCGGCGGCGAGCAGGACTGCTTCATGCCGGTGTGGAGGCAGATGGTCGCCATGCGCGCGGTCGACATCGTGCAGCCCGACGTCTGCTACATGGGCGGCATGGTGCGCACGCTGCGCGTGGCGAGGCTTGCCGCCGACGCGGGGCTGCCGTGCACGCCGCACAGCGCGAACCTCACCATGGTCACGCTCTTCACGATGCACCTGCTGGGCGCCATCCCCAACGGCGGCAAGTACCTCGAGTTCTGCATCGAGGACGCCGGATACTACCCGTGGCATGCGGGGCTCTTCGTGCGCTCGCCCTACGACGTGGTCGACGGCCACGTCACGATTCCGTCCGACCCCGGATGGGGTGTCGAGATCGATCCGGCCTGGCTCGCGCGGGCAAGCTACCAGTGCAGCGAGCGGCCATGAGCGCGCCGGGCCGACCCAAGCGCGAATCAGCCCGCAAAACGGTATGCCGGTGAGTTCATAATGGACCTTTCCGGCAGACCACGCCCTCACCACACTGCAACGCTCACCCGGGTCTCGCCCGGGCGCTTCACTCTCGGAGGAATCGCCATGCCGGTCGCACGAGCCTTCACGCCGTTCCAAGCCCTGTCGACCTGCGCCATCTCGGCGGCGGTCGCGCTCTCGCTTTCCGCCTTGCCCGCCGCTGCGCAGGAAGTCACCATCACGTCCTTCGGCGGCTCCTACCAGGACGGCCAGAGCAAGGCGGTGTTCCAGCCCGCCGCCAAAGCCCTGGGCATGAAGGTCAAGGAGGAGACCTACACGGGCATCGGCGACCTGCGCCTCAAGATGAAGGCGGGGGCCAACACCTGGGACATCGTGGCGAGCGGATCGGGCAGCGCGGCGCGCGCGGGCGCCGAGGGTCTGCTCGAGAAGCTCGACTACAAGGTGATCGACGCTTCGAGCTTCCTGCCGGGCTTCGCAGGCGAGTATTGCGTGGGCGGCGACGTCTTCTCCACCGTGCTCGCGTGGAACACCAAGACCTACGGCGACAAGGGGCCGCAGAGCTGGGCCGACTTCTGGGACGTGAAGAAATTCCCCGGCAAGCGCGCGTACCGCAAGACTGTCGCGGGCGCGCTCGAGCCCGCACTCATGGCCGACGGCGTGCCGCCCGACAAGGTCTACGAGGTGCTGTCGCAGCCGGGCGGCATCGAGCGCGCGATCAAGAAGATCAAGGAGTTGAAGCCGAACGTCGCCGTGTGGTGGTCGTCGGGCGCGCAGCACGCGCAGCTCATGAAGGACGGCGAGGTCGACATGACCACCGGCTGGAACGGGCGCTTCGACGTCGTCGCCAAGGACGGCGGCAAGGTCGCCTACACCTACAACCAGGGCCTGCTCGACTACGACTGCTTCGCGATCCCCAAGGACGCACCCCACAAGGCGGCGGCGATGAAGTTGCTGGCCGAGATGAGCAAGCCGCAGTACCAGGCCGAGTTCACGAAGTACATCACCTACGGTCCCACCAACAAGAAGGCCTACGAGCTCGGCACGATCTCGGCCGACTACGCGAAGAAGCTGCCGTCGTCACCGGAGAACGCGGCCAAGCAGATCCCCATCAATCTCGACTGGTACATCAAGAACGAGGCGCGCGCCGCCGAGCTGTACCAGAACATGCTCACGGAGTAAGCGGGCTCCGCGCGGCGCACCTCGCGTGACATCGGTCGCTGCAGCCGGCGGCGCGGGCGTGGCCCGCGCCGCCTCCATTCCGATCACCGTTCGCGGCCTCGTCAAGACCTACGCCGGAGCGGCAGCGCTCGACCGCGTGGACCTCGACGTGGCGAGCGGCGAGTTCCTCACGCTGCTCGGCCCGTCGGGCTCGGGCAAGACCACGCTCCTCATGGTGCTCGCGGGATTCATCCGCCCCGACGACGGCAGCGTGCGCTTCGGCGACCGCGAGGTGATCCGCCTCGCTCCGCACAAGCGCGACGTGGGGATGGTGTTCCAGAACTACGCGCTGTTTCCACACCTCGACGTGGCAGCCAACATCGCGTATCCGCTGAAGCTGCGCAAGGTAAGCGCCGCCGACGTCGCGCGGCGTGTCGAGGGTGCGCTCGAGATGGTCGAGCTTGCGGGCCTCGGCAAGCGGCGCGTGCACGAGCTTTCGGGCGGCCAGCGCCAGCGCGTGGCACTCGCGCGCGCTATCGTCTTCGAGCCGCGCATCGTGCTCATGGACGAGCCGCTCTCGGCCCTCGACAAGCAGTTGCGCGAGCACATGCAGATCGAGTTGCGCCAACTGCACGACAAGCTCGGCATGACCACGATCTACGTCACGCACGACCAGCGCGAGGCGCTCACGATGTCCGACCGCATCGCGGTGATCGCGGGCGGACGCGTGCAGCAGGTCGACACGCCGCGCCGGCTCTACGAGCGTCCGGCCAATCGCTTCGTGGCCGAGTTCATCGGCGAATCGACGCTGCTCGATGTCGAGGTCCGCGACGGCGCCTGCCACTGCGCCGGCGTGCCCCTCCTGGTGGACGCCTGGCCCGAAGGCGGCGCGCCGCGTCACCTGCTGCTGCGACCGGAGCGCGTCTTCCTCGCCGACGGTGCGCCAGCCGACGGCCACAACCTCCTCACCGCGCGGGTGACCGACGTGATCTACCAGGGCGACAGCTTCCTCGTGCAGGCGGCGCTCCCCAATGGTGCGCGCATCAGCGCGCGCGGCATCGCCACCGCCGCCGCGCTCGAACGCATGCCCGCGCGCGGCGCCACCGCGAGCTTCGGTTTCGCCGCGCGCGACGCGGTGCTGCTGCCGATGAGCGCCACGTGATCCCCGTCGCACGCTTCCGCTTCGCGACGCGGCCGGCGCGCGCCGCGAATAACGCGCGGAGCGGCGGCCCCCGGTGACCTCCACGGCGCTTCCCGCCGCCGCAGCGGCTTCGCAGGCAGCGGAACTGCGCCGCGACGCCCTTCTCGAACGCCTGCGCCTCCTCGGGCTCGCCGCACCCGCCGTGCTGCTCGTCCTCGTCATCATGGCGCTGCCGGTGGCGTGGCTCTTCGGCCTCTCCGTCCAGGCCGACGACGGAAGCTTCACGCTCGCGCACTACCGGCGGCTCGTCGAGCAGCCGTCGTACGCGCGGATCTTCGGCACCACCTTCAAGGTGAGCTTCATCACCACCGGCATCTGCCTCCTGCTGGGCTATCCGCTGGCCTACGTCATCGCGCAGCTTCCGCGCCGGGCCGCGGCGCTCTGCCTCGTGGCGGTGATGCTGCCGTTCTGGACGTCGATCCTCGTGCGCACCTATGCCTGGCTCGTGCTCCTGCAGCGCCAGGGGCTCGTGAACCAGTGGGGCATGGCGCTCGGCCTGTGGGACGAGCCGCTCGCGCTGGTGCACAACCTCTCCGGCACGCTCGTGGGCATGGTGCACATCATGCTGCCCTTCATGGTGCTGCCGCTGCTCGGCGCCATGCGCGCCATCGACCAGGATCTCGTGAAAGCCGCGAGCAACCTCGGGGCCAGCCCCTCGCGCGCGTTCTGGACCGTGTACTTTCCGCTGTCGCTGCCTGGCGTGCTCGCCGGCGCGCTCATCGTTTTCATCATCTGCCTCGGGTTCTACGTCACGCCGGCGGTATTGGGCGGCGGCAAGGTGATCCTCGTCTCCAACCAGATCGCTAACGACATCGAGCT
>CAYTOT010000079.1:13272-15206 GCA_964439475.1 uncultured Alcaligenaceae bacterium | reverse complement strand
CTAAAGGTTCACACGCGCAAGGTGCCGCTCGCGCGCGACGTCGCGCTCGGCGAGATCGCCGCTTCCACACCCGGATTCTCGGGGGCCGATCTCAAGAACCTCGCGAACGAGGCGGCGCTGCTCGCGGCACGCCGCGACCAGCGCGAGGTGCGCCAGAAGGACTTCCTCGACTCGCTCGAGAAGATCGTGCTGGGTCCGGAGCGCCCGCTCCTCCTCACCCACGAGGATCGCGAGCGCATCGCGTATCACGAGAGCGGACACGCGATCCTCGGCCTGCTGGTCCCCGGCGCCGACCCCGTGCACCGCGTCACGATCGTGCCGCGCGGCCGCGCGCTCGGCGTGACCTACCAGCGTCCGCAGACCGATCGCTACAGCTACCCCGAAGCGTACCTGCGCGCCAAGATCGTCGGCATGCTCGGCGGCCGCGCCGCGGAAGAGGTCGTCTATGGCACCCGGACGACGGGTGCGGAGAACGACATCGAGCAGGCAACTGCTCTGGCGCGCAACATGGTGGCGCGCTGGGGGATGAGCGACGCGGTCGGCCTCGTGCAGCTCGCGCCCCGCCAGAATGCGTATCTCGGCGGCGTTCCCGGATTCGGCGCCGAGAGGCCCTTCAGCGAGGAGACGGCACGCCTCGTCGACGTCGAGGTGCAACGCATCATCGACGGCTGTCACGACGACGCGAAGCGGCTCCTCGCGCAGCACCGCAAAGAGCTCGATGCGCTGGTGCACGCCCTGCTCGAGCGCGAAACGCTCGGGCAACAGGAGATCCTCGAAGCGACGGGCCTTCCGCCGGCGCCCGAGCTCGCGGACGCGCCGCTCGCCGCCGCCCCCGAGCCGGAATCCCCGGCGCGGGCGTGACCTGCCGAAACGGGCCGCGCCGATCCGCTATTCGACGAACAGGAGTCCCGGACACTCCAGCGAGCCCCGCAGCGCCTGCACGAACTCCGCCGCGTCCTGCCCGTCGACCACGCGGTGGTCGAACGACGACGACAGGTTCATGAGCTTGCGGGGGACGATGGCGCCGCCACGGATCACGGGACGCTCCACGATGCGGTTCACCCCGACGATCGCGACCTCGGGGGCATTGATCACCGGCGTTGTGACGATGCCGCCGAGCGGCCCCAGGCTCGTCAGCGTGATCGTCGATCCCGAGAGCTCGTCGCGCGCGGCCTTGCCATTGCGGGCGGCATCGGCGAGACGGACGACCTCCGCCGCGTTGCCCCACAGGTCACGCGCTTCCGCGTGCCGCACCACCGGCACCATGAGCCCCGAAGCGGTCTGCGTGGCGACGCCGACGTGCACCGCCGCGTATTGCGTCACCACGCCCTTCTCGTCGTCGTAGCGCGCATTCATCTGCGGAAAGTCCGCCACGGCGAGGGCGATGGCGCGCATGAGGAACGGCAGCAGCGTGAGCCGGCCCCGCGCCTGCGCATGACGGTCGTTGAGCTTCACGCGCAACGCCTCGAGCTCGGTGACGTCGATCTCCTCGACGTAGGTGAAGTGCGCGATGCGCAGCGCCGCCTGCATGTGCTGCGCGACCTGCCGGCGCAACCCGATGACCGGCACGGCGCGCTCGCCGTCGCGCGGCGCGTAGCGCTCCGGCGCAGCGGAAGGCGTGACGCGCCGTGTCGCCGCAGGCGGCGTGACGTCCGGCGCGGCGGGCGAACCGGGTACGCGTGCGGCATGTCGCACGACGTCGTCGTGCAGCACGCGGCCGTCGGGACCGGTGCCGCGCACGCCCGCGAGCTCCACGCCGAGCTCGCGCGCGTGACGCCGCACCGACGGCGAGGCGAGCGGCTTATCGAGCGCCGAGGTCGCAACGAACGCGGGCGGCGGCGCGCCGTCCCGCTGCGCCGCCGCGGGTGCGTCTGCGGTGTCCTGCCGCACGGCTGCGGGTACGTCTGCGGCGTCCTGCCGCACGGCTGCGGGTG
>CAYTOT010000079.1:0-13172 GCA_964439475.1 uncultured Alcaligenaceae bacterium | reverse complement strand
TCCTGCCGCACGGCTGCGGGTACGTCTGCGGCGTCCTGCCGCACGGCTGCGGGTGCGTCTGCGGCGTCCTGCCGCACGGCTGCGGGTGGGAGTGCGGCGCCGGGGGTGGCCGGCACCGTGGCCTCCGTCTCGATCCGCAGCAACTCGCTGCCGACCGCGAGCTTGTCGCCGGGGCTGCCCGTCGTCGCCACGATGATCCCCGCCACCGGCGAGGGCACCTCGACCGCCGCCTTGTCGGTCATGAGCGACGCGAGCACCTGGTCGGCCGCCACCGTGTCACCGCGCTTCACGTTCCATTCGACGAGCTCGACCTCGGCGATGCCTTCGCCGATGTCGGGCGTCTTCACCACGTGAATGCTCATCGCATCTCCATCACGCGGCGCAGCGCCTTGCCGACGCGCCCCGGCCCGGGAAAGTACGCCCACTCCTGGGCGTGCGGATACGGCGTGTCCCAGCCGGTGACGCGCTCGATGGGCGCCTCGAGGTGATAGAAGCAGTGCTCCTGCACCAGTGCGGCGAGCTCCGCGCCGAAGCCGCTCGTGCGCGTGGCCTCGTGCACGATCACGCAGCGGCCCGTCTTCTTCACCGAGGCGACGATCGTCTCGAGGTCGAGCGGCCACAGGCTGCGCAGGTCGATGATCTCGGCATCGATCTCCACCTCGCGGGCGGCGGTGTCGCTGACCCACACCATCGTTCCGTAGGTCAGCACCGTCACCGCGGCTCCCGCGCGAAAGACCTTGGCCGACTCGAGCGGCACGACGTAGTGATCCTCGGGGACCTCCGCGAGCGGATTGGCCGACCAGGGCACGATGGGACGATCGTGATGGCCGTCGAACGGGCCGTTGTAGATCCGCTTCGGCTCGAGGAAGATGACCGGGTCGTCGCATTCGATCGACGCGATGAGCAAGCCCTTGGCGTCGTACGGGTTCGACGGCATCACCGTCCGCAGGCCGCACACGTGCGTGAACAGCGCCTCCGGGCTCTGGCTGTGCGTCTGCCCGCCGTAGATGCCGCCGCCGCAGGGCATGCGGACCGTGATCGGCGCCGTGAAGTCCCCGGCCGATCGATAGCGCAGGCGCGCCGCGCCCGACACCAGCTGATCGTAGCCAGGGTACATGTAGTCGGCGAACTGGATCTCCGCCACCGGCCGCAGCCCGTAGGCTCCCATCCCGATCGCCGCCCCGACGATGCCGCCCTCGGCGATCGGCGCATCGAATACGCGCGAGCTGCCGTACTTCGCCTGCAGGCCGTCGGTGCAACGGAACACGCCGCCGAAGTAGCCGACGTCCTCGCCGAACACCACGACGTTCGGATCGCGCGCGAGCATCACGTCGAGCGCCGACCGGATCGCCTGCACCATGGTCATCGTGGCCATGGGCTACCTCCCCAACTGCTCGCGCTGGCGCACGAGATGCGGAGGCATGTCCTCGAAGACGTCGTCGAACATCCTCGACGCGTCGTGGACGTGGCCCGAGGCCAAGGTCCCGAAGCTCTCCGCCGTCCTCTGCGCGGCGACAACCTCCTCCTCGACTTCCTTCTGCGTGCGCGCGTGCTCGTCCTCGGACCAGGCGCCGATCACGGTGAGGTGCCGGGCGAGGCGCGCGACGGGATCGCCCAAAGGGAATTTCGCCCAGTCGTTGGCGGGCCGGTACTTCGTGGGATCGTCCGCCGTCGAATGCGCGCCGGCGCGGTAGGTGATCCACTCGATCAGCGTGGGTCCCAGGTTGCGTCGCGCACGCTCCGCGGCGAAACCGGACACCGCGAGCACCGCGAGGAAGTCATTGCCGTCGGCGCGCAGCGACACGATGCCCGCACCCGCCCCACGCGACGCGAACGTCGCCGCCTCGCCGCCGGCGATGCCCTGGAACGACGAGATCGCCCACTGGTTGTTGACGATGTTCAGGATCACCGGCGCCCGATAGACCGACGCGAAGGTCAGCGCGTTGTGGAAGTCGGGCTCGGCGGTGGAGCCGTCGCCGATCCAGGCCGACGCGATGCGCGTATCGCCCCGGATCGCGGACGCCATCGCCCAGCCGACGGCCTCGATGTATTGCAGGCCGAGATTGCCCGAGATCGAGAAGAAGCCGCACGCGCGCGAGGAATACATCACCGGCATCTGCCGGCCATGCAGCGGATCGCGCTCGTTGCTGAAGAGCTGGCACATCATGTCGACCAGTGGATAGCCGCGCGCGATGAGGATCCCCTGCTGGCGATACGTCGGGAAGCACATGTCGTCGGACGCGAGGGCCATGACCTGGCCGATGCCGATGGCCTCCTCGCCCAGGCTCTGCATGTAGAACGACATCCGCTTCTGGCGCTGGGCAATGAGCATGCGGGCGTCGAAGGTGCGCGTCTTCATCATCGCGCGCAAGCCGTCCCGCAACAGCCCGGGGTCGGCCTTGGGATCCCACGGGCCGACGGCATGGCCGTCGTCGTCGAGCACCCGCACCAGCGCCTCGGCGATGTCGCGCGTCTGCGCGGGCCGCGAATCGAGCGGCGGCTTGCGCACCGCACCGGCCGGCGAGACCTGGAGGTAGGAGAAGTCGGGTTCGTGCCCGGGCCGCGCGGGCGGCTCGGGCACGTGCAATTCGAGATGTCGTGGGGCGCTCATGGTGCTGAAAACGCTACCACGATTTGCCGATGCTGCGCACCTGCCGGCCGGTCCGCGCGGACATTCCCGGGTGTCGATCTGCCCAGGGACGTCGTGCCGTGGCTCCCGCGCGGTGGACGCGTGGGCGACAGGTCGACAGCGGACCCGCCGCGCCGCGCCCGCGCCCGCGCCGGCTGCGCCGAGAGAAGGGGCGGCTCATCGAGCCGCCCCTCGGGTCTCGCAGCGATGGCCCGATCGTCGCCCGGGCCTCGCGGCAGGCCTAGTAGATGTCGTGCTGCGTGTTGTAGATGTTGAACTTCCCGGTGGGCGTGATGAGCCGGTCGTCCTTGATCACCGCCTTCAGCTTGCGGGTCTTGTCGTCGACCACCACGAGCGCAGACTGCTGGTTCTTCGCGCTCCAGACGGAGAACCAGACCTCGTCGCCGGCGCGATTGTATTCCGGCTGCGTGATCCGCTTGGCGCCTTCGCCGAGTTGTGCCCATTCGCCGATCGGCAATACCTCGAACGGCTTGTCGAGATTCCTGGTGTCGAAGACGGCAACCGACTGTGCGATCTTCGCTTCCGGATTGAGCGGTGTATCGACCCACAGATTGTTCGACTTCGGATGGGTCTTGATGAACAGGTTGCCGCCGCCCTGCGCCTTGAGCGTCTGCACCACCTTCCACGCGTTCTTCGGATGCTTCTTGGGATCGGTGCCGATCAGCGAGATCGTCTCGTCGCCCAGATGGCCGGTAGCCCAGACGGGGCCGAACTTGGGATGCACGAAATTGGCGCCGCGGCCCGGATGGGGGATGCGGCCAACGTCGACCAGCGCGGCGAGCTTGGTCTCCTTGCTGTCGACGACCGCCACCTTGTTCGATTCGTTCGCCGCCACCATGAAGTAGCGTTTGCTCGCATCCCAGCCGCCATCGTGCAGGAAGCGGGCCGCCGCGATCTCCGTGGTCTTGAGATTCTCGAGGTCGGTGTAGTCGATCACCAGAACCTTGCCGGTCTCCTTGACGTTGACGATGAACTCGGGCTTGTGGTGCGTGGCGACAATCGAGGCGACGCGCGGTTCGGGGTGGTATTCCTGCGTATCCACCGTCATGCCGCGGGTGCTCGTGACCTTCAGCGGCTCGAGCGTGTCTCCCTTCATGATGACGTACTGCGGCGGCCAGTAGGCGCCGGCGATCGCCAGCACGTCGGTATATTTCTTGTACTTGGATGTCTCGACCGAGCGGGCTTCCAGTCCGATGCGGACTTCGGCCACGGTATCGGGCTTCTCCATCCACAGGTCGATCAGGTTGACCCTGCCGTCGCGGCCGATCACGTACAGGTAGCGCCCCGAGGCCGAGGTGCGCGAGATGTGTACCGCATACCCGGTCTTGACGATGTTGATGATCTTCTTCGACGCGCCGTCGATCAGCGCCACTTCGCCGGTGTCGCGCAGCGTCACCGAGAAAATGTTGTCGATGTCCCAGTTGTTCATCTTCTTCTTCGGACGCTGGTCGGGCGGGATCAGCACCTTCCACGTCTTCTTGATGTCTTCCATGCCCCACTCGGGCGGCGTGGGCGGATCGTGCTGGATGTAGCGCGCCATGAGATCGACGTCGGCCGTGCTCAGTTCGCCGGACGTGCCCCAGTTGGGCATGCCGGCCGGTGAGCCGTAGTTGATGAAGACCTTGAGGTACTCGGTGCCGCGTGCCGTGGTGAGTTCGGGCGTCAACGGCTTGCCGGTCGCGCCCTTGCGCAGCACGCCGTGGCAGCCGGCGCAGCGCTCGAAGTAGATCTGGCGGGCCTTGGTAAACTCGGCCTCGGTCATCGGCGGCGCCTTCGCGTTGGCGCTCGGGTGCATCGGCTCCTGCGCCAGCGGCGATCCGCCGGCCTGGTACTCCATCTCGGGTTTGGTGAGATCGCGGTGAGGGGTGGGAGACTGCGCCAGCGATGGCATCGCCGTCGCAGCGAACATCGCCGCGATCATCCCGGTGACGCGGGCTGCGCTGAGCATTCCGGTTTCTGTCCTTCTCATCTGGAACCAATCCTTTCCTGTCGTCAGGTCATGCACTCACGAATGAACTTCCCGAATCGTCAGGACAAGTGTCTCCGGGACCCGTTGGACTCCTATTGACGTTCGTCAACAGATGCACCGCGCTGCGCCCCTACAAGGGACGTACCATCCAAAACCCAACAAACCGGTTGCATGTTGCGCCATCGTCTTTCCGTCACGATCCTCGTGACGCTGCTGTACCTCCATTCGGCCCATCCGACCAGCGCACAATCTCCACCGTCCCCCGCGGTCCCATCTGCCGCGGTTCCATCTGCCGTCCCTCGGTCCGCGGACGGCGAGGCGCCCGCCCCGGTGTCGGATCCGCCACCGGTGCAGCTCGACTCGGTGGTGGTCACCGCGACGCGCTCGCCGACGGCGTGGCTGGGTGTGCCGGCCAGCGTGTCGATCGTCGACGCGGCCGAACTCGAGCTGCGCAACCCCGTGCGATTCGGCGACGCGCTGGCCGATGTGCCCGGCCTGTATGTTCGCGGCGCCGCGATGGGAGCAACGTTTCCGGGCACGGGTCAGGCCGTCCTGTCGCTGCGCGGCATCCCGCGCACGCCGCGCACGCTGGTGATGATCGAGGGTCAGCCGGTGAACAATGCCCTGTCCGGCGGGGTCAACGTCGCCGCGATCCCGTTCGGCAGCGTCGAGCGCGTGGAGGTGGTACGCGGACCCTATTCGGCCCTCTACGGCGGTGCCGCCATGGGCGGGGTGATCAACTTCATCACGGCCAGTCCCGACGCTCCGGCGGCCGAAGTGAGCGGCGGCGCCGGCAACCTGCAGCAGCGCGGCGCACAGATCGTGTATCGCGACCGCTATCAGGGCGGACTTGGCATCGTGCTGTCCGCCGCGTGGCGCGAGAGTGGGGGCGATCCGGATAGCGACTACGTGATCAAGACGGCCGCGCCCGGCGCCGGCGGCACCTGGGTCGACGGCGCGCGTCCCACCCGTGACCCGTCGGGCGCGCCACGCTACTGGATCGGCACGCAGGGAGCGCGGCCGTGGTCCCAGAGCAATGGCCAGTTGAGCATCCACTTCGCCCCCTCCCCGACCACGACGGTCGTGGTGGGTGCGGGCTGGGCCGACTACTCGGTGGATTACTCGCCACCGCGAAGCTTCCTGACCGACGCCAGCGGCAATCCCGTGTACTCGGGGCCGGTTCGCTTCCTCGATGGGGACGCGACGCAGCGGCTGTCGCTGTCACAGACCGACTGGTTCACCAGCACGCCTTCGGGCGAGCGGGACCGGCGTGCGTTCGCTCGGGCGCAGCATCGCTTCGATGACGGCAGCGTGCTGCGCGCACAGCTTGCCGTGCTGCGCCACGACTTCTACTTCGGACAGCCGACCCCCGGAACGGCAGGCTACGAAGACGGCACGGGCGTCCTCACCGACCAGCCGAACCGGCGCATCGATGCCGACATGTCGCTGCGCAAGCCGATGTCGGACACCTGGACGCTGATCGGTGGCGTGGCGCTCAATCGCAGCACGATGGACCGCAGCAGCGTCGCCCTGTCGAACTGGCGCGACCGGCACAGCGGCTACGCGCTGCTCGGCGTCGACGGCGGCAGCTCGAACAGTGCGGCGCTCTACTTCCAGAGCGAGCATCACCTGCGCGGCGATCTCGCGGTCTATGCAGGCGGGCGTTACGATCGCTTCGTGACCGAGGGCTACGCATCGCAGTACACCGAGGCAGCAACCGAGGAACGCTATCCGAGTCGAAGCTTCGGGCAGTTCAGCCCCAAGGTCGCACTCGTCTGGGAGGCGCAGCCCTGGCTGTCGCTGCGCACATCCTACGGTCAGGGGTTCCGGCCGCCGGCGCTGCTCGACCTGTACGGACGCACGGTGGCTCAATTGGGGCCGCGCACGCTCATCAGCGAACCCTCCCCGACCCTCGTCCCCGAGCGTGTCCGGGCGCTCGAGGCCGGCGCCGACCTGGCCTTCAGGGGAGGGGCACGCGGCTCGGTCTCGCTCTATTGGCAGCGGCTCGAGGATCTCATCTATCGTCGCACCGTGGCCAGCACACCGACCATGATCCAGACGCGCAACGAGAACGTCGGCGGAGCCGACGTCGACGGCATCGAGGCGAGCCTCCGCTGGCCGATCCTCCTGCGCGGATTGCACGTCGCCGGCTCGTTGACGCACCACTTCCGCTACCAGGTTTCGTCCAACGACGTGGTACCCGCGATGGTGGGCAAGCGGCTGACCGACGTGCCGGGCACCAGCGGATCGGTCAGTCTCGAGTACGACGCCGATCCGTGGTCGGCCCTGCTCGCGCTTCGCTACGTCGGCCACGTGTTCGGCTCCGGTGACGACCTCAACGTGAACAGCACGCAGGGCGTGTTCGGCTCCTACGACGCCTACACGGTGGTCTCGGCCCGGGTGGGCTGGCGCATGACGCGCCAGTGGAGCCTCAACCTGTCCATCGACAACCTGACCGATCGCGAGTATTTCGTCTTCTACCGACAGCCAGGCCGCACCGCGTACGCGGAGTTGAGCTATCGGTTCTGAATCCTGCCCGCGTCTCCACGCTCTGCCAAAGGCGTCCGCCGTCGCGCCCGCGCGATCGCTGAACGCCCGGACGACGCATCGTCACGCCCGCCATCGGCCGGCGCGCTGAACGGCGGGCTGGGTGCTTCGGATGCCGAGTCGCGTGGCGATCGCCGCGCAGGCATCCATCGCAACCTGTGCGCTTTCGGTGTTGCAGACCACCGCGTCGTCGATCTCGGCAGGCGACAGCGATTCTGCGTTTTCGAGCTGGTGCGCGAGCACCGAGAGATCGGCCTCCGAAGGGTCGTCTCCGGCCTGCGACCGGGCCGTGATGCGCTCGCGCAACGTCGCCACGCTGGCCACGCAGTCGACCAGCGTGAACCGCGCCGTCAACTCGTGCGCCCGATCGCGCGCCAGCCGGCGTTGCCAGCTCATGAGGAACGCGGCATCGACGAGCGCGATGAAGCCGCCCTCGACCACCGCTTCCGCGCAGGTCAGCGCGTGCTCGTACGCGCGGCGGCTCATGTCGGCGGTGTAGAGCCCGGTCGCAAGCGACGACCCGCTGTCGGCGCCGGCGGCAAGACCGACCAGGCGCTTGCGCTCGACGTCCATGCGGATACGCACGGCGCCGAGGCACTCGACCAACCGCAGGGCGAGCCAACTCTTGCCGCAGCCGCTCGGTCCATGCATGGCCAGGAGCGCTCGCGGGCCGACTTCGACATACGCCGTGGCGAGGTCGAGGCAGGCCCGGTAGGCGCGAAGCGATGCGGCATGCTCGTCGCTCCCATCGCGTTGCTGCTGCGCGCGAAGGCAGGCGACTTTGGCGCGCACCATCGCGCGGTAGACGAGATAGAAGCGCAACACGGCGCATCCTGCGTAATCGCCGGTGTGCCCGAGGTACGCCGACAGCAGCCGGTGCGCCAGCGCGGGATGGCCGTGGTACTCGAGATCCATCACCGGGAAAGCGATCTCGGCCATGGTGTCGATCCAGCGCATGTCGTCGTTGAACTCGATGCCGTCGAACAGCGTCGGCTCGCCTTCGAGCACGACGATATTGGCAAGATGAAGGTCACCATGGCACTCCCGGATCGCAGCATTCGCCTGGCGTCTGGCGAAGTCATCGGCGCGCGCGTCGAATTCGCGTCGCGTCCATGCCTCGAGCGCCGCCAGCACCGCTCGATCGGAAGCAGGGATCAGCGGGGACATCTCGGCGAAGTTCGCGAGTGCGAGCTCGCGGATCCGTCGAGGATCGCCGTAGCCGGACGCCGCCGGCGCGGGGGATGCCGCAGCGTGCGCGGCGGCAATGCGCAGCGCCAGCGCGTCGATGAGTGCCGGCGTGAGCGCGTCGCGCTCGAGCAGGCTCGAAAACAGCGCGTCCTGGGCGAACTCGCGCATCCTCACCGCGTACTCGATCGTCGGGCCGTCGCCTTCGATCTCGGGCGCTTCGGGCGTACCGGTGATCGCCACGACATCGAGGTATATCGCGGGGGCGAAGCGGCGATTGAGGGCGAGTTCGCGTTCGCAGAACACGCGCCGCGCAGCCAGGGTGCCAAAGTCGAGGAACGGCAGCCGAACGGCCTTCTTGATCTTGTACACCTCGGTTCCGGTCAGCAGCACCCACGAGATGTGGGTCTCGATGAGCCGCGCGCCATCGGGCGCGAGACCTCCCGGTGCGCGCAGCGCCGCCACCAGTTGCTCCTGCCCGGTCGCCGGCCGGCCGTCGGATCTCATCGTCGCACCCTATCGCCTGGCAGTCCTTCGAGAAGGCTTGCGGGCTGTCGACGCGCCGCCCGTGAACGTCCTGTAAAGATCGCTCTGTCCGGAAAGGCGTTGCCCGATCTGTCCGCACACGATATCGCAGAGCTGGAAGATCCGTGGATCGACGATGCGGTAGTACGTGCTGGTGCCGCGGACGCTGCGGGCGATGAGCCCGCTCTGCGCGAGCAGCGCCAGGTGCTTCGAGACGTTGGCCTGGCTGCAGGCGACGAGTTCGGTCAACTCGCCGACGTTGTGCTCGCCCGCGCGCAGCGCGTTGAGGATCTTGAGCCGCAGCGGAACCGAAAAGGCGCGGAAGAACTCCGCCACCTCCTCCAGCGCACGATCGTCCAGCCCCTCCATGAGAGCGCAATCACGATCCTTGGTGATCTTCACGGAACGGTCCATGCTATCCTTGCCTATATCGCTATATGGTTATATAGTATCACACCGAAGCGCGTCGAACACCGGGCCCCGCCGCCCGGACCTCCCAAGGACACACGGGTGAGCAACAGAAGACACGACATGTTCCGCATTCTCGCATTCGCCGCCGCAACGCTTCCGCTTTCGGCTGTGGCGGCGACGCAGCCGCTCGCCACCGTCACCGTGCAGGCCGCGCCGGCCCAGAGCGTCCACGTTGCCGACGGCGTCGTGGAGGCGGTCCGCCAGAGCGCCATCTCCGCGCAGGTTCCCGCGCGCATCGTCGAGATGCGCGTGCGCGCCGGCGACCGGGTGAAGGCCGGGCAGATCCTGGTCCGGCTCGACAGCCGGGTGGCGGCCGATCAGGTCGCCGCGAGCCAGGCGCAGGCGGCCGCCGCGCGCGCGCAGCTCGAAGCCGCCCGCAAGGAGTACGAGCGCAGCGCCCGGCTGCACGCGAAGCACTACATCAGCCAGGCGGCGATGGACCAGGCCGAAGCCCAGTTCAAGGCTGCCGAGGCGCAGTCGCGCGCGACCCTCGCGCAAGCGGGTCTCGCGGCCACGCAGTCGACCTACATGACGCTGATCGCGCCCTACGCCGGCGTCGTCGCCACGGTCCCGTCCGAGCAGGGCGACCTCGCGACCCCGGGCACCCCGCTCGTCACCCTGTACGACCCGGCGCAAATGCGAGTGGTCGCGACGATTCCGGATGGACGCGTCGCGGCGCTCGACCTCACGCGTCCTGCCCGCATCGAGTTCGCCGGCATCTCCGGATCACGACGTAGCGTGGAGGCTGCGTCGGTGCAGGTGTTGCCCACGGCAGATCCGGCCACGCACACACGGCAGGTCCGCCTCGCCCTGCAGGACGGCGGCGATGCGGTGGCGCCGGGCGTCTTCGCGCGCGTGCAACTGCCATTGAGCGGCAGCGCCGGCACCGCGCTCCAGGTCCCCCTTGGCACGGTCGTCCGGCGCCCCGAGTTCAGCGCCGTGTACGTGGTCGCCGCCGACGGACGGGCCCAGCTTCGCCAGGTCCGGCTCGGACGCGTGGCCGGCGACGAGGTCGAGGTGCTGGCCGGGCTCTCTCCCGGCGAACGCATCGCCCTCGATCCCGTCGCGGCGGCCAGGCAATGACGGCCGCGGAGCACCCGACGCCGGAACTCGGCATTTCCGGACGCATCGCGCGCTACTTCCAGACCGCGCGCATCACGCCGCTCATCGCGCTCACCGCGCTGCTGCTGGGCGCCTTCGCGGTCATGGTGACGCCACGCGAGGAGGAGCCGCAGATCGACGTCACGATGGCGAACGTCCTCGTCCCCTTTCCGGGCGCGTCGGCGCACGACGTCGAGCAGATGGTCGCAGCCCCCGCCGAGCAGGTCATCAGCCAGATCGCCGGCGTCGAGCACGTGCTGTCGGTGTCGCAGCCGGGCATGGCCGTGCTGACGGTGCAGTTCAAGGTGGGCGTGCCACGCACCGAGGCGCTGGTGCGGCTATACGACACCGTGCTGTCGAACCAGGACTGGCTGCCGGCCAACTTGGGCACGCTGCCACCCATCGTGAAGCCGAAGGGCATCGACGACGTGCCCATCGTGTCGATCACGCTCTTCGCGAAAACGCCGGGCACCGGCTCCGCCGACCTCGAACGCATCGCCCACGCGATCGAGACCGATCTCAAGCGGGTGCCGGGCACCCGCGAGGTGCGCACCCTCGGCGGGCCCCGGCGAGCGCTCAACGTGACGCTGGATCCCGCGCGAATGAGTGCCGCCGGCGTGACCGTCGCCGAGATTCGCACGGCGCTGCAGTCGGCCAACAGCGGCGCGACACTGGGCGAACTGTACGCAGACAATCGCGCGACGCTGGTCGAGGCCGGCCCGTTCCTCCGCGACGCGCGCGACCTGCGCAGCCTGATCGTGGCGACGCGCGCCGGCGCTCCGGTCTTTCTGGAGCAGATCGCCACAATGGAGGATGGTCCCCCGCCGCCGGAGCAGTATGTGTGGCACGGTGTGGGCGGCAAGGAGGCGCGCGAATACCCGGCCGTCACCGTCACCGTCACCAAGAAACCGGGCCAGAACGCCGTCGACGTGGCGAATGCGCTGATCGCACGCATCGACAACCTGCGCAACACGGTCATCCCCGCCGACGTCGGCGTCGAGGTCACACGCAACTACGGCGTCACCGCCAACGACAAGGCGCGAAAGCTCATCGAGAAGCTCGTCTTTGCCACGGCGTGCGTGGTGGGGCTGGTGCTGCTCGCACTCGGCCGGCGCGAGGCGATGATCGTCGGCGCGGCGGTGATTCTCACCCTGTCGGCGACGCTCTTCGCCTCGTGGGCCTGGGGCTTCACGCTGAATCGCGTGTCGCTGTTCGCGCTCATCTTCTCCATCGGCATCCTGGTCGACGATGCCATCGTCGTCGTCGAGAACATCCACCGCCATCGCGACCTCGAACCGGGCCGCCCGCTCGCCGAGATCATTCCGCACGCGGTCGACGAGGTCGGCGGTCCGACGATCCTCGCCACCCTCACGGTGATCGCGGCGCTGCTCCCGATGGCGTTCGTGTCGGGACTGATGGGGCCCTACATGAGCCCGATCCCGATCAACGCCAGCATGGGCATGCTGATCTCGCTGGCGGTCGCCTTCGTCATCACGCCGTGGCTCGCGCGCATCTGGCTCGCGCCCGCTCGCCACGGCGCTGCGGAAGCGAGCGGCGCCGGGCGCATGGATCGGCTGTTCGCGCGGGTGTTCGCACCGTTCCTCGACGCTGCGACAGGGGCGCGCAACCGGCTCCTGCTGTGGATCGGAATCGGACTGCTCATTGCCGGCTCGGTGGCGTTGCCGGTCTTGGGGCTCGTGGTATTGAAGATGCTCCCGTTCGACAACAAGTCCGAGTTCCAGGTGGTCGTCGACATGCCGGCGGGGACGCCGCTCGAAGGCACCGCCGCCGCGCTGCGCGCGCTGGGCGCCTATCTCGCGACGGTTCCGGAGGTCACCAACTACCAGGCCTACGCAGGCACGGCCGCGCCGATCAACTTCAACGGCCTCGTCCGCCAGTACTACCTGCGCAGCGGTGACGAGGTCGGCGACCTGCAAGTGAACCTGGTCGACAAGGCGCATCGCGCCGACCAGAGCCACGCCATCGCCACCCGCGTCCGTTCGGAGCTGACCCGCATCGCCGACGCGCACGGGGCGCGCATCAAGGTCGTCGAGGTGCCGCCGGGTCCCCCCGTGCAGGCGCCCATCGTTGCCGAGGTGTACGGCCCCGACGACGCCGGACGCCGTGCGGTGGCGCAAGCGATCGAGGGCCGCTTTCGCGCCGAGCCCGGTGTCGTCGACGTGGATCGCACCGGCATCGCACCCGCGCCACGCTGGACGATCGACGTCGACCGTTCCAAGGCGGCGCTCGCCGGCGTGCGCCAGAGCGAGATCATCGACACGCTGCGCGCAGGGCTCGGCGGCGACGACGTCTCCTACCTGCACGATGCGTCGAAGTATCCGGCACCCATCCGCCTGCAGCTTCCCATGTCCGCGCACGGCGACCTCGATGCGCTGCTGCAGCTCACCGTGCGCGGCGCCGGCGGCCGTCCGGTGCCGATCCGCGAGCTCGTGACCGTCGACAAGACGGGCCTGCGCGACCAGCCGCGCCATCACAAGGATCTGCTGCCTGTGGAATACGTGCTCGGAGACATGGCCGGCGCCGTGGACAGTCCGCTGTACGGGATGTTCGGCATGCGCGACGCGATCGGCGCGCTGTCAGTCCCCGGTGGCTCGATCGCCGAGCACTTCATCAGCCAGCCGGCCGATCCCTATCGCGGCTACAGCATCAAGTGGGACGGCGAGTGGCAGATCACCTACGAGACCTTCCGCGACATGGGGCTCG
>CAYTOT010000078.1:0-15768 GCA_964439475.1 uncultured Alcaligenaceae bacterium | reverse complement strand
GCCAGTACTGGGAAGCACCCACTGCAGGCGTGGCAGCGCGCGTCGCGGGAGCGCGTGCCGGCGCGACCAAGCCGATGCAGTAGCCTTGGCACTCAGTCTCAAGCTGGGGGCGCAGCACCGGCGGCGACTGTGTCGGCTGCTCAGAAACCGCGGGTCGGCACCGGGCGACGTTCGTGGAGCACAGACGCCCGCCCCATCGATGGGGATGGGGCGGGGTATTTGACGTGGGGTGTTGGCGGTTACTTGGCTGACGCTTCGGCTTCGTGGAGCTTCGCAAGCTCTTCGTATTCCGCAGCGGTCTCCTCCTGCAGCTTGACCAGCTTGTCGCAGTGCCTGGCCAGCGATTGACCCGTGGCGGTCCCGCTCTTGAACGCCTGATGATTATGGCGATAGGTGTTGCGCATCGCCTTGTGCTTCTCGGATTCTGCCAAGGCATCGCGGGCCAGCGTGCGGTAGTACGCGGCGATGGCCAGATGGTTCTCCGGCTTGTCCGCGATATCGTTCAGCAGCTTTATGATCGGTTCTTCGGTGGGCTGCTGCGCATAGGCCGGAACGGCTACGGCGAACATCGCACACAACATCATGACCCAGGACGCTTTGACGGACTTCATTGGAATCTCCTGATGGGCTGGGGAGGTATGCCCGATGCCAGCCTAGGAAAGCCCGGCTTTCATCTGAATGACCCGTTCATTACATTCATGCAATGCGCTTGTCACTTCGGAAGCGGCTGAACGTCCACGAGGGAGCAAACTCGATACGCGCATCACTTGATTGAAAGATCTTGGTTGAATGACGAGATGATTGCGTCATCGTAATGGCGGGGTCATGCCGTCGACAGCTTGCCGTACGTAGGGTGGAAGCGAACATGCCGGCCGCAAACGCGGATCGGTTTGTCTTGTGGGTGCCCCGCACCCGCCGGTTCCCGATGGGAATCGCCGCCAACTTAATCGGAGGTTGTCATGAGGCACTATCGTCGGCCGTCGCTGGTGATGGTTTGTTTGCTCGGTGCGATGCTCGCCGGCTCGGCGCTGGCCGATGACGACAAGCACAAGCATGGTCAGTCCGGCGCCATGGGGCAGTCGCCCGCCAGCACAAGCGCCCCCGCATCGCCCCACGCTCCGGCGGCACACGCCCCGGCTGCCAAGTCCCCCGCTGCACAGAATCCGCCTGCCTCGTCCGAGGCCATGGCGGCGCACATGGAGGAGATGGCAGCCATGATGCGTGAACGAGGAAAAGCCATGGAGGCCATGGGCCGACAGATGCAGGAAGGCAGCATGCAGATGCATCAGCAGGCCATGTCGATGAAGGCCGGGGATGCGTCCGCGCACAATGACATGGACATGTCCGCCGCGATGCAGCACATGGAACAGATGAAGAAGGATATGGAGAACTGCGAGCAGCAGATGCAGCAAGTCGATTCGACCATGCAGAAGATGGATTCGAGCATGGGCGGTGGCATGGCCAAGAAGAAGATGGGCCATATGTAGGGGGGCGGCCGCCGTGTCGACGAAAAGCTTCATGGGGTGGAAGCGCATCGTTGCCCCGGCCATGCTGGCGATGTCGCTGGCGTATGGAACGGCCAGCGCGCAGACAGCCGCCGATCCGAACGCAGGTCATCCACCGGGCAAGACCCGCAACACGACCGCGTCGCAGCCGGCCGCGACGGGAACGACAGCCGCGCAAGGCAGCCGTTCGATGGGCGGGATGCCGATGGGGGCCACGCCGCCGGCGGACCCGCCGATGGGCGATGACGATCACGCGGCGCATCATCCTGACCCGCCCGCAAACATGGCGGCACCGCAGCCGCCTGCCGGCGACGCGCCCATGCCAGGCAGCGGCTCGACGCAAGCCATGTCGATGGGTCCCGCAGCGCCGGCGGGCGCAGCGATGGGCGACGACGACCATGCCGCGCATCATCCTGACGCGGCCGGCGGCATGCCGGCTTCGCCCGGTGCGTCGATGGGCGGTTCCATGGGCGGAATGATGGACGACATGATGCGCGGCTGCCGCGGAGACGAGTGCGGCCGCGACCGGCGTCTCAACAAGCTGCTGTATCCCCAGCTGATGGCGCTGCCGGACCTTCCTCCGGAGCGACGCGCCGGCGTCGAACAGCTCGCCCACCATCGGATGCACGAAGGCATCCAGCAGTTGGCGACCCTGTCGTCGGAGGCGTCGCATGCGGTTCAGCGCAACGACTACGCCGGCCTGCAGGAGGCGTCCGACCGGATGCGCGTGGCCTGGGGCGAGTTCGACAGTGGTCTGTCGGCCTACCGCGCGCTGGCCGAGGGGCAAGCGCCGCGCGGCATCGCGCTGGACTGGTTCCGCCGCGAAATGAATCTGACCGATCCCCTGACCACGGTCCCGGCGCGCGGGGTCTTCGGCCTGTCGGGCTTTCACTACTTCACGATGGCGCTGCTGTCGGTTTTTGCCCTGCTGGGTGCGTGGATGTACGTCGCCCGCAACCGGCGTACGAACGCGGTGCTGGCCACGTTGCGCACGGGCGCGCCGGCGTCTCCGGCGTCCTCCCCTGCACCGCGTGCCGGCGCATCGCCAGGCCCCGCGGTACCGGCACCTGCCGTGGCTTCGCCCGAAGGCGCCCCGCAGGCGCGCACGCCTGCGTCCACCACGGGCAGCTGGGTCGGCAAGCTGCGGGTCGCGCGCATCTTCCTGGAGACCTCCAGGGTCAAGACGTTCCGCCTGGCACCCGTCGAGGGGACAGGTGCCCTGCCTTTCGAGTTCGAGCCCGGCCAGTTCCTCACGCTCTCCGTGCCCTCGGACGGGAAACAGGTCAAGCGCTCTTATTCGATCGCCTCATCGCCGTGCTGCCACGGCTGGTGCGACCTGACCGTCAAGCACGAAAGCGGCGGCATCGTGTCGGGCCACCTCAACGAGCACGTGCAGGAAGGCGATCTACTCGATGCGTCCGGCCCGTATGGCCGCTTCACCTTCCGCGGGGTCGAGTCCGACAGTGTCGTACTCCTGGGGGGCGGCGTCGGCATCACGCCGTTGATGAGCTCGATCCGCTACCTGACCGACCAGAGCTGGAACGGCCGGATCGACCTGGTCTACGCCTGCAAGGACCTGGAGAACGTGATCTTCCGCGACGAGCTGAACCAGCTTGCCCGTCGGCATCCGAACCTCCACGTGTCCATCGTATTGAGCGACGAGCCTTCGGACGCGTGGACCGGCCCGCGTGGGTTCATCACCGCCGAACTGCTGGGGCAGATCCCGGAGATCCGCTCGCGCCGCATCCACCTGTGCGGTCCGCCGGTGATGATGGACGCGGTCCGCAACGAGCTGGGCAAACTGGGCATCGATCCGGCGTCGGTCCACTCCGAGCTGTTCCTGAGCCCGCCCAAGCCGGCGCCCCCCGAACCGGGCCAGGCCGGCGACACCGCTGCGGCCGTGACCTGCAGCTTCGAGCGATCCGGGAAAAGGGCGCCACTGGTCGCCGGCCAGACCGTCCTCGAAGCCGCCGAAGACGTCGGCGTCCCTATCGAGTATGCGTGCCGGCAGGGCTACTGCGGCATCTGCAAGGTGAAACTGCTCTCGGGCGAGGTCACCATGGCGGTGGACGACAGCCTGACCCTGCTCGACCGCTCGTCGGGGATGATCCTGGCCTGCCAGGCGAAGGCATCGGCCGACATCTCGGTGGATGCCTAGATGGGCAAGCACGATCGCCTCGCCGCGACGATCATCGTGTCGATGCTGGCGGTGCTGTGGCTGGGCTTCCTGGTGCACCGCGCTCCCTTCTTCGCTGGCAGCCTGTGGGGTGGCGTGCTCGGCGTCGTGGGCGCCGCGTTCATGCTGGTGCCGCTCGTCTACACCGTGGTCAAGCGCAGCGCCACGCTGCGCCGTGCGTTCACCCGCAAGCATGGCTTCGCCACATTGCTGCAGGCGCACGTGTATTTCGGCCTGATCGGCGCGCTGCTGGCCATCCTCCATAGCGGGCACAAGTTCCAGAGCGTGCTCGGGATCGCGCTGACGGCGTCGATGCTGCTGAGCGTGCTCACCGGGTTCATCGGCCAGTATTACCTGCGCTACGTCGCCGAGAACCTCCGCGAGAAGAAGGCGCAGCTGGACGGCCTGTGGCGCCTCCTGGATGGGGCGTACTGGGCCTACGCGCAGGCGCCGGCAGGCGGCGGCGCCGGCACGGCCAAGGCCGGCGCCGAACTGCTGCCGCTGGCGTCCGCCGCCGGCGACCTGCAGTACTCGGTCCAGTTCCAGGAGCGGGTGCGCAAGCTGTTCACCGGCTGGCTGTCGGCGCACATCGCGTTCTCGATCGTCTTCTATCTCCTGCTGGCCCTGCACATCATGGCCGGCATCTACTTCGGGCTGCGCTGGTTCAGATGAGTCGAAAGGGAACGATCATCGCCGCGCTGCTCGCGGTGCTGGCGCCGGTGGCAGCGCTCGCGCTGTGGAAGGCTGTACCGCAGACGCAGCACGCCGCGACGTGGCAGCGCATGGCCTCACCTGGCCCGCTGTCGAGCGCGCATGCGTTCCTGCAGGAGGATTGCGCGGCCTGCCACACGCCGGTCAAAGGCGTGCAGGATGCGACCTGCGTTGCCTGCCATGCCAACGAAACCCTGCTCCTGCAGCGGCAACCCACGGCGTTCCATGCCAACATCGCCGAGACGAGCAACTGCGTGGCCTGCCACAAGGAGCATGACGCCGGCCACAGCCTGCGGGGCATGGACCATGCGGCGTTGACCGACATCATCGTGCGCTGGCTTGATCGTGCCCCGGAGGGCCACGAGGGCGCGCTGCTGCTCGCGCACCTGAAGGCGCACCGACCGGAGGCACTGCCGGGCAACGGCTCGCTCGCCAACGGCATGACCTACAAGGAGACGCTGCTGGACTGCGCGAGCTGCCACAAGACCACGGACCCTCACGTCCAGGTGTTCGGGAACGATTGCGCGACATGCCACGCCACGAGCACGTGGTCGATCGCCGAGTTCAGGCATCCCTTGCCCAGTTCCAACGAGTGCGGTCAGTGCCATCTCGCGCCGCTGAGCCACTACAAGGAGCACTTCGCGATGATGTCCAAGCCGATCGCCGGCGTCAGGAACGCCGAGCCCGAGCAGTGCCAGCTCTGCCACCAGACCACGTCCTGGAACGACATCCGGGGAGTGGGCATCTACGATCATCATTGACCGGACACGCCGGTGAGCGCCGACCTGCCACATGCTGCGATCGGGGTCGTGGTGGCCGGCTTCGAGTGGTTCGGCGTCGGCGTCATCACGCTCGGAAGCCTGTTGGCGTGTGGCCGAGTCGCCTTCGTTCACAAGGCAGTCGGTCTGACGGCGCGCTATCACGCCCTGCGGCAGGAACTCGGCGGCGCGATCGTGCTGGGCCTGGAGTTCCTCGTGGCCGCGGACATCATCCGCACCGTCACCATCGATCCCTCGCTGCATGGCGTGGCGATCCTTGCCCTGATCGTGCTGATCCGCACCTTCCTGAGCGTTGCCCTGCAGATCGAGATCGAACGCGGGTGGCCGTGGCGGCGCCGACGACCAGCGCCGCCCGACCACCCGAACGCGTCCGGCTGAACGAACATGTCCACGCGCTCGAGGTGCAGCCTCGTGCGACGACCGCGCTGGCGAGCGCCCGCTCGCCGCTTCCAGCCGCTCAACGAGACTTGAACGACGCCACCAAGCGATTCATCACAGGTCGACGCCGACCGCTTGGTAGCCCGACCTGGTCAGGGCGGCCTCGACGATCTCGCGCGGTTGCGCGGAGACGACCTGCACCCGTCGAGCGGGCACATCGGCCTGGACCCGCGCCTGCGGGTCGACGGACTCGACGGCGCGCGTCACACCTCGGACGCAGCCGCCGCACGTCATGTTCTGGATGTGGAATGTGTACATGGGGCACCTCCTGCTGACTTGTGTGCGGTTAGCATGGGCCTTGCCATCGTTGGAAGGTCAAGGGCTTTCGCGGGCGATACAGATGTTGACCTTCCCACCATGGGAAGCCGCAGACTTGTTTTCTGACCCCTTGCACCGGCGAGATGAACACCATGGATTCCGTTGCCCCAAGCGCCTCCCTGCGAACGGAGGCTGTGCGCAAGACCGAACTGGCCATCGAGGGCATGACCTGCGCGTCCTGTGTCGGACGGGTGGAGCGTGCCTTGCGCAACGTCCCCGGCGTGATGGCGGCGCGTGTCAACCTGGCGACCGAGCGCGCTTTGGTGGAAGGTGTTGTTGCGGACGCCAGGCTGCTGACCCAGGCCGTCGACGACGCGGGGTATGCGGCACGGCTGATCGACCGGGCGGCCTTGCGCGAAGCCGATGACGCCGCCCGCAAGGAGGCCGAGCAGGCGGCACTGAAACGCGCGGTGGCCGTGTCCTCCGCGCTGACCTTGCCCATCGTCGCGCTAGAGATGGGGGCGCACCTGGTGCCCGGCGTGCATCACCTGATCGTGCGCACCGTCGGCATGCAATGGAACTGGATCATCCAGTTCGCGCTGACGACGTTGGTGATCCTCGGGCCGGGCCGGCGCTTCTACCAGCAGGGGTTCCCCGCGCTGTGGCGCCTGGCGCCGGACATGAACTCGCTGGTGGCGGTCGGTACCTTGGCGGCTTATGTCTACTCGCTGGTCGCGACCTTCATGCCCGCGCTTTTGCCCGCGCAGGCGGTCAACGTCTACTACGAGGCGGCGGCTGTCATCGTCACCCTGATTCTCATTGGCCGGTTCCTGGAAGCGCGTGCCAGAGGGCGCGCTTCCCAGGCGATCCAGCGGCTGGTCGGGTTGCAGGCCCGGACCGCGCGCGTGCGCCGTGACGGGGGCACGGTCGAGATCGTCCTGGGCGAGGTGGCGCCGGGGGATCTCGTCGAAGTGCGACCCGGCGAGCGTGTGCCGGTCGACGGCGAGGTGGTCGAGGGCGACAGCTACGTGGATGAGTCCATGATCACGGGCGAGCCGGTGCCGGTGAAGAAGGCTGCCGGCAGCGCGGTGGTCGGCGGCACGGTCAATCAGAACGGTGCACTGGCGTTCCGTGCGACCGCGGTGGGCGCGTCCACGGTGCTGTCCCGGATCATCCGCATGGTCGAGGAAGCGCAGGGCTCCAAGTTGCCCATCCAGGCCCTGGTCGACAAGGTGACGTCGTGGTTCGTCCCGGTCGTGATCGGACTGGCGCTGCTGACGTTCCTGGTGTGGCTCGCCTTCGGCCCGTCGCCGGCGCTGACGTTCGCGCTGGTCAATGCCGTCGCCGTGCTGATCATCGCCTGCCCCTGCGCCATGGGGCTGGCGACGCCCACCTCGATCATGGTGGGCACCGGGCGCGGCGCGGAGATGGGCGTGTTGTTCCGCAAGGGCGAAGCTTTGCAGTGGCTCAAGGATGCGAAGGTCGTCGCGCTGGACAAGACCGGCACGCTGACCCAGGGCCGGCCGGTGCTCACCGACCTGGAACTGGCCGAAGGCTTCGAGCGCGCGCAGGTGCTGGCGCGGATCGCGGCCGTCGAAGCGAGGTCGGAACACCCGGTTGGCCGCGCCATCGTGGAGGCCGCCCAAGCCGAAGGCCTGATCTTGCCGGCGGTCGCCGGCTTCAGGTCCGAGACTGGGTTCGGCGTCGAGGCCAGGGTGGACGGATTGAGTATCCAGATCGGCGCCGACCGTTACATGCACCGGCTGGGGCTGGATGTGACCGCCTTCGCCGACATCGCGCAGCGGCTGGGCGACGAGGGCAAGTCGCCGCTCTACGCCGCGATCGGCGGCGAGCTCGCGGCCGTCATCGCCGTGGCCGATCCGATCAAGGACACCACCTCCGAGGCCATCGCCGCGCTCCACGCGCTGGGCCTCAAGGTGGCCATGATCACCGGCGACAACCGGCGCACGGCCGAGGCCATCGCCCGTCGACTCGGCATCGACGAGGTGGTCGCCGAGGTGCTGCCGGAGGGCAAGGTCGAGACGGTGCGCAGGCTCCGGGCCACGCATGGCCCTCTGGTGTTCGTGGGCGATGGCATCAACGACGCGCCGGCCCTGGCCGAGGCCGAGGTGGGCATCGCCATCGGCACGGGCACCGATATCGCGATCGAGGCGGCCGACGTAGTGCTGATGTCGGGCAGCCTCAAGGGCGTGCCCAACGCCATCGCGCTGTCGAAGCGGACGATCCGCAACATCCGGCAGAACCTGTTCTGGGCGTTTGCCTACAACGCGGCCCTGATCCCGGTCGCCGCCGGGGTGCTGTATCCGGCTTACGGTGTGCTGCTCTCACCCGTCCTGGCGGCAGGGGCCATGGCATTGTCGAGCGTCTTCGTGCTCGGCAACGCACTCAGGCTGCGGCGGTTCCGCCCGCCCATGGCCGCCGCGGCGGCTGGCCAGCCGGCGGTTTCGACAGGGACTGCCGTGTCGGCGCGCTTCGGTGCGACAGGGGTGGGAGCGAAAGGAGGATGACATGAACATCGGTGACGCGGCGAAGGCCTCGGGTGTGTCGGCCAAGATGATCCGCTACTACGAGCAGATCGGGTTGATCCCGCCGGCTGGCCGCACACACGCAGGCTACCGGGACTACGCCGAGAAGGACATCCACATGCTGCGCTTCGTTCGACGGGCGCGGGACCTGGGCTTTTCCGTCGCCGAGATCGACGGCCTGTTGCAGCTGTGGCGCAACCGCCGCCGGCGCAGCGCCGACGTCAAGCGCATCGCCCTAGACCACATCGAGGATCTGCACAGGCGAATCGCCGACATGCAGGAGATGGCAGCGACACTCCAGCAGCTGGCGACAGGCTGCTCGGGGGACGACCGTCCCGATTGCCCGATCCTGGCCGATCTCGAACAGCCGTCCGCGGCGGCGGCGGAAGAACCCAACCGCCGACGCGGCGCGGTCGACAACCGTGGGGTCCGCAAGCGCAAGGCCCGGCGAGATTAAGGCGCGACCGCGCAGGCATCGAGGCCCTCCCGCGAGCGGGAATGACCATGAAATGACGGGAATGTAATGGAGGGGTCATCCCGCCGAAAGTGACCCCCTCTTAGCCTGATCACCATGACGCGAGTCCCGCGCCCTTGCGTTCGATCCCGACCGTTGCCTAGATCCTTTGGCTCCTCATCCAGCAGGCGTTCCTGCCACCGTCACGTGGGGCGTCATGCGCACGCTGAGCCGCGTTCCTAGCCACGCCAGCGCCCTTCACCGGCGCGCGTGTCTGGCAACCGGATCGTGGCGATGCGCCAGGCGGGCTCGATGTCAGCCCATACCGATCATAGGAGATCATGCATGCGATCCAGACCTTCAGGCACGAGCGCCGCCGAGCCGCTGTTGCTGTCTCGACGACAGTTCGTTCAGGGATTGGTAGCGGGGGGCGCCGTGCTGGGCCTGGGGCTTTGGCCGAAGCAGAGCTGGGCGCTGCGCTCTCCGGGCCAGCTCGAAGTCCTGTCGGGCACGCAGTTCGACCTGAGCGTAGGCGAGACGCTGGTCAACTACACGGGCAAGACGCGGCCTGCCATCACCGTCAACGGCTCGGTGCCTGCACCGATCCTGCGCTGGAAGGAAGGCACTCGGGTGCAGCTGCGGGTCCGCAACGACCTGCCCCCAGGCTCGATCCACGGCGACTCCACGTCAATCCACTGGCACGGCATCCTGCTGCCGGCCAACATGGATGGTGTGCCGGGCCTGAGCTTCGACGGCATCGATCGCGGCGAGAGCTACCTGTACCAGTTCGATGTTCGCCAAAGCGGAACCTACTGGTACCACAGCCATTCGGGGTTCCAAGAACAGGGCGGCATGTACGGGCCTCTGATCATCGACCCCATCGCGCCCCCTCCGTTCTCCTACGACCGCGACTACGTGGTCTTCCTGTCCGATTGGACCGACATGGACCCGGCCCGCCTGTTCGCTCGGCTGAAGAAGCTGTCGGAGTATGACAACTACTACCAGCGTACCGTGGGAGACTTCTTCCGTGATGTGCGCAAGGACGGGTTGGGCGCGACCCTGAGCGACCGTGCGGCATGGGGGCGCATGCGCATGACGCCAACCGACCTGTCCGACGTCAACGCGCACACCTACACGTACCTGATGAACGGCACCACGTCGCTGGGCAACTGGACGGGACTGTTCCGCAGCGGGGAAAAGATCCGCCTGCGCTTCATCAACGGTGCGGCGATGACCTACTTCGACGTGCGCATCCCGGGGCTGAAGATGACCGTGGTCGAGGTCGATGGTCAGTACGTCCATCCGCTGACGATAGACGAGATCCGCATCGCCACGGCCGAGACCTTCGACGTGATCGTCGAACCTGCCGGGCAGGACGCCTTCACGATCTTCGCCCAGGACTCCGCGCGCACCGGCTACGTCAGCGGCACGCTCGCGGTCCGCGAGGGCTTGCGTGCCCCGGTGCCGGCGGTGGACCCGCGTCCGCTGCTGACCATGGCCGACATGGGGCATGGCGGCCACGGCGCCCATTCCGGGCTGACAGCGCCCTCGGCCGATCCGCATGCCGGGCATAACGCCGCGCCAGCGCCGGCGCCGGACCCGCACGCGGGCCACGGCGCGGGGGCTGCGTCTGCCGACCCGCATGCCGACCATGGGCCTCCAGCCGCACAAGGCGCGCATGCCGGGCATGGAAGCGGCGGCATGCAGACGCATCCGGCCAGTGAAACGGGCAATCCCCTGGTGGACATGCAGACCATGACGCCGGAGCCGCGACTGTCCGATCCGGGCATCGGCCTGCGCGGCAACGGTCGCACCGTGGCGACGTACGCCGACCTGAAGAGCCTGTTCGAGGACCCCGACGGCCGCGAGCCCGGGCGCACGGTGGAGCTGCACCTGACCGGCCACATGGAGCGTTTCGCCTGGTCGTTCGACGGGATCAAGTTCGCCGACGCCGCGCCGCTGCGCCTCAACTACGGCGAGCGCATGCGCATCGTGCTGGTGAACGACACCATGATGTCGCATCCGATCCATCTGCATGGGCTGTGGAGCGACCTGGAGGACGAACAGGGCAACTTCCACTTGCGCAAGCACACCATCGACATGCCGCCGGGCACGAAGCGCAGCTACCGGGTGCGCGCCGATGCACTCGGTCGCTGGGCCTACCACTGCCATCTCTTCTTCCACATGGAGTCTGGAATGTTCCGGGAAGTGAGGGTCGAAGAATGATGCGCGCAAGGAAATCGATGCGGTGGATTGCGCTGGCCACAGCGTTGACGCTCCCTCCCGTCGCGGCCTACGGGCAGCATGCCGGGCATGGCCAGCCGGTCACGTCGAGTTCGACGGCGGACCCGCAGGAAGAGCCCGCGACGGCACCCCAGCCTCCCGATGCCGGCACGGACCACTCGCAGATGGATCATGGGCAGAATGACCGTCCGCAGGTCGACCATTCGCAGATGGATCATTCTCGGATGGGTGCGCTCGGCCTGCCACGCGAACCCATCCCCACCGTCACCGAGGCTGATCGCCTGGCGGCATTCCCGCCGCTGAAGGACTACCACAAGCACGGAACCAGCCTGAACTCGTTCTGGCTCATGGATCAGCTGGAATGGGCGAACACGGATGAAGGCAGGGAGATCGCCTGGGAGGGAATCGGCTGGGTCGGGAGCGACATCAACCGCCTCTGGCTGAGGACCAAGGGTCACGCCCTGGATGAAAGCCTGCAGCGCGCACGGGTCGAGGTGATGTACGGACGTGCGATCCATCCCTGGTGGGATGTCGTGGTGGGCGCCCGCCGGGATTTCGGTGACTTCGGCGGAGGCGGAACGCCGCGCAACTGGGCCGCGTTCGGCGTCCAGGGGCTGGCGCCCTACAAGTTCGAGGTTTCGGCAACGGGTTACGTCGGAGAAGGCGGTAAGACGGCGGCCATCGTCGAAGCCGAGTACGAAATGCTGTTCACCAACCGGCTTATCGCCAGTTGGGGCGTCGAAGCCAACTGGTTCGGGCAGTCCGATCCTGCGGAAGTCATCGGGTCAGGCTTGAGCACCGTGGAAGGGGGTGTGCGATTGCGCTACGAGATCACGCGGCAGTTCGCGCCGTATATCGGGTTTGAGCGCGAATGGAGCTTCGGTGAGACGTCCGACCTGCGCAGGCTCAGCGGCCATTCCCGAACCGACAACCGCTGGGTGGTAGGCCTGCGCTTCTGGTTCTGACTTCGAGCCTATTGAGGCCCCGGAGGCGATGCCCGCCGGCGACGATCATCATCACTGATGACTTCCCTGGCCCTCACCCTGACGCTGGCGATGCCCGTCGCGTGGGCTCACGAAAACCACAAGGCGGCGCCGGTGGAAGCCGGACGCGAAACGGCCGGCGCCGAGCAGTCCATCGCCCCCGAGGCCGGCGACGCGGTTGCAGTGCTCGAGCGCTTCACCGCCGCCTTGAGTGCAGGCGACCTCGATGGCGTGGCTGCCGATCTCGATCCTGCCGTGCTGATCCTCGAAAGCGGCGGTGCCGAGCGCACGCGCGACGAGTATCTCGGCGGCCACGCCAAGCATGATGCCGAGTTCCTTAAGGCGGCCCACATCACACTGAAGCGGCGGACGGCCCAGGCATCGGGCGATCTGGTCTGGGTCGGCAGCGAGAGTGAGATCCACGCCAGCAAGGACGACAAGACGTTGACGATCTCATCGACCGAAACTGCGATCCTGCGCAGGACCGCGCAAGGCTGGAAGATCGTGCACCTCCACTGGTCGTCACGGACGCAGCGATGAGTCGCCCATCTTCGACTCTTGGTGAGCGAGAGACCGGAGCGACGCCTCAAGTGGCGATTTCGATGATGTCCGGGTTCCGGGACGCATACTCCATGGCATAGGCCAGTTCGCCCGCGGTATCGGCGTGCAACTGAAGCAGCGGCTGTCCGATGCGGACATCGGCTCCCAGTACCACCTCCATGGTGACGCCGGCGGCCTTGGCCTCGGGCGCCCCGGCCAGCTTGGCGAGCTGGGCGATCTTGCGGTTGTTGACCTGGACCACGCGCCCTGCACGAGCGGCGGTCAGGGGGCGGATGTGCAAGGCCCTGGGCGGCTCACGCATGCCGCCCTGCGCCTGGCAGATCCGCTGGAACTTCGTCCAGGCCTGCCCGTCAGCCAAGGTGGCCAAGGCCAGGGCATAGCCTGCTCCACGCTCCGCCGAGCCGCCGATTTCCAGCGCGGCGCCGGCGAGCACGGCGGCCCGGTGCCGCAGATCGGTGGGTGCATCGGGCCTGTTCTGGAGGACGGCGAGGATGTCGTGCGCTTCGAGGGCGGGACCGATACCCCGGCCGACCGGCTGATTGCCGTCGGTGCGGATGCACGTGGCGGCCAGGCCGAAGCGTGCGGCGACCGCGGTCAGACGGTCGCCCAGCCGGCGTGCGGCTTCCTCCGTGCGGACCTTGGCCGTCGGCCCGACCGGGATGTCGAGCACGACGTGATTGGAGCCCGCCGCGATCTTCTTGGACAGGACGGAGGCGATCAACTGCCCCTCGGTGTCCACGTCCAGTTCCCGCTCCACGCGCACGAAAATATCGTCGGCGGGGCTGAGATGCACGGCGCCGCCCCAGGCGATGCAGCCGCCTTCCTGGTCCACCACGCGCCGCATGGTGGCGAGGTCGAGATCGACTGGCGCCATTGTTTCCATGGTGTCGGCGGTGCCGGCCGGCGAGGTGATGGCGCGCGAGGAGGTCTTGGGCATCACCAGGCCGTGGGCTGCCACGATGGCGACGACGATCGGCGTGGTCCGGTTGCCCGGCAGTCCGCCGATGCAGTGCTTGTCCACCACCACCGCAGCGTTCCACGTCAGGCGTTCGCCGACGTCGATCATCGCGGCGGTCAGGTCGACGGTTTCCTGCTCGTCCAGCGGCAGGGCCGCACTGGCGGTCAGGAACGCGGCCAGATGCACGTCGGTATAGCGTCCGGCCGTCACATCCGCGACCACAGCCTGCAGCGCGGCCGCGTCGAGCCGGTGGCCGTAGATGCGCCGTCGCACGCTGGCCAGGGAGTCCAGCGTGGGGGCATGGGAGACCTCGATGGGCGTGCCTTCGGCGACGCCCAGCCGTTCCCAGGCGGATTCGGAGAGCGCCGCCTCGCCGGGTGCCACCAGGTCGCCATCGGCCTGATAGAGCACCGCCTGGACCTGCCGCCCGCCGGCCGAGAGCAACACCTGGGAGCGGGAGGCCAGACCCTCGGCGCGGCACACGTGGCAATCGGTCCGCATGATCGCGATCGACTGGTGTTGGGCATGAAGCCCCAGGCGCCGGGCGCGCAGCGTCGGGGGCGAATCGGCCGTCTTGGCAGCGTGCGCGTTCACAGCTCGAAGACCTGTCCGAAGCGGGGGACCGACGCAGGCCAGCCGGTGTCCTTGTCGATGCGCACGCGCAGCGCCTCGGAGGCCTCCGGTTCGCCATGCACGATGAAGACGCGCGAGGGCGCGTGCCGGAAACCCGAGAGCCAGCGCATCAGCTCATTGGCATCGGCATGCGCCGACAGTTCTGGCAGGTTGGCGACTTCCGCATTTACCGGAACCCATTGTCCGTGGATCCGGATTTCGCGTGCGCCCTGGAGCATCGCCTGGCCGCGCGTCCCTGCGGCCTGGTAGCCGGCGAACAGGATCGTGTTCTCGCGTCCGGGCGCGAAGGCCGCGAGGTGGTGGAGCACGCGGCCGCCGGTCGCCATGCCGCTGGCCGAGATGACGACCTTGGGGAATCGGCTTGCGGTGATCTGCTTGGATGCCTCGACCTCGCGGGTGTACGTGGCGATCCCGCACGCGGCATGACAGATCTCGGCGGGCAGGCGGTGGTCGGCAAGGTGATCGCAGAGCAGCTCGCTGGCGTTGATCGCCATCGGGCTGTCCAGATAGATGGGCACCGAGCCGAGGCGCCCGGCCTGACGCAGCGTCCACAGGTAATAGAGCAGCAGTTGTGCGCGACCCACCGCGAACGCGGGAATGACCACCGTGCCGCCGCGGCCGACCGTCTTCTCGATGACGGCCCCGAGTGCTTCGGCAGCATCGCTCGGGGAATGGGTCCGGTTGCCGTAGGTGGACTCGATCACCACGTAGTCGGCCTCGGTCACGGGCTGCGGATCGAACAGCATCGGGTCGTCGTAGCGGCCGAGGTCGCCCGAGAACACGATCCGCTTGCCGCCCCAGTCGATCTCCGCCGTGGCGGCCCCCAGGATGTGCCCGGCGTAGCGGAACGTCAGCGTCGCACCGTCGGGAAGCGGTGTCGGCTTGCCGAACGGCACATTGGAGAACTGCTTGAGCGCGCGCTCGGCATCCTGCACGGTATACAGCGGCAGCGCGGGCTTGTGCTTGCTGAAGCCCTTGCGGTTGGCGTACTCGGCATCCTTTTCCTGCAGATGGCCGCTGTCCTTGAGGATCAACTCGGCAACGTCGCGGGTTGCCGAGGTCGCGTAAATGCGTCCGCGGAAGCCATCGCGCACGAGTCTTGGCAGGTAGCCGGAGTGGTCTAGATGCGCATGCGTCAACACCACGGCATCGAGTTCCTTCGGCGCGATCGGCAACGGCTCCCAGTTCAGCTCGCGCAGATTCTTAAGGCCCTGGAACAGGCCGCAGTCGACCAGGATGTGTTTCCCGTTGTGGCTCAGCAAATGCTTGGAGCCGGTGACGGTGCCGGCACCGCCAAATGAGGTGAGCTTCAAGAGAAATCCTCAGGGTGTGGAAGTCGTGGTGAAAGAATCGGCACCCGTCGGGTCGATGTCATCGAGAGGTTCGGGTGGACGGCGATGGCGCACGAGGCGGGTCGCTACCTCGGTGTCGGCAGCAAGGGCCTGTGCGATCAGGGGCGCCAGCGCAATCGCATTGCTCTCATGCCGCACGGCATCGGTGGAGACGATGCGGCTGCACAGCG
>CAYTOT010000077.1:0-15927 GCA_964439475.1 uncultured Alcaligenaceae bacterium | reverse complement strand
CCCGCGGCTACTACACGGGCGGCACCATCCACATCGTCGTCAACAACCAGATCGGCTTCACGACCTCCGATCCGCGCGATGCCCGCGGCACCACTTTCTCCACCGACATCGCGAAGATGGTCGAGGCGCCCGTGCTGCACGTGAACGGCGACGACCCTGAGGTGTGCCTGCTCGCCGTGGACCTCGCGCTCGAGTATCGCCAGCGCTTCCACCGGGACGTCTTCATCGATCTCGTGTGCTTCCGCCGCCTCGGACACAACGAGGCCGACGAGCCGCAGCTCACGCAGCCGCTCATGTACCGGCGCATCGCGCAGCACGGCGGCACGCGCAAGCTCTATGCCGACAAGCTCCAGAGCGAAGGCGTGATCACGGGAGAGGACGCCGACGGCATGGTCGCCACCTACCGCGCCGCGATGGACAAGGGCCAGCACACCAACAAGACCGTCCTGTCGAACTACAAGCCTCCGTTCACGGTGGACTGGTCGCCCTATGCCGGCCGTCACTGGTCCGACAGCGTCGACACCGCCGTGCCGCGCGCCACGCTCGAGGCGTTGTCCGAGCGCCTCGCCGTGGTGCCGGAAGGCTTCAAGCTGCATCCGCGTGCCGAGAAGGTGATTGCCGACCGCAAGGCGATGGGTGCCGGCAAGGCGCCGCTCGACTGGGGCATGGGCGAGATCCTCGCCTACGCCACGCTCCTGTACGACGGCTACGGCGTGCGCATCTCGGGCGAGGACGTCGGGCGCGGCACTTTCTCGCACCGCCACTCGGTGCTGCATGACCAGAACCGCGAACGCTGGGACGAGGGCGAGTACGTGCCGCTGCAGCACGTGAAGGACGATCAGCCCACCTGCGAGATCATCGACTCGGTGCTCACCGAGGAGGCGGTGCTCGCCTTCGAGTACGGCTATTCGACGTCCGATCCGCAGCGCCTCGTCGTGTGGGAAGCGCAGTTCGGCGACTTCGTGAACGGCGCGCAGGTCGTCATCGACCAGTTCATCAGCGCGGGCGAGGTGAAGTGGGGGCGCGTCTGCGGCCTCGTGCTGCTGCTGCCGCACGGTTACGAGGGGCAGGGCCCCGAGCACTCGTCGGCGCGACCGGAACGCTTCCTCCAGCTCTGCGCGCAGCACAACATGCAGGTCGTGGTGCCATCCACGCCGGCGCAGGTCTTCCACATGCTGCGCCGGCAGATGCTGCGCAAGTACCGCAAGCCGCTGGTGGTCATGAGCCCGAAGAGCCTGCTGCGCCACAAGGAAGCGGTCTCCTCGCTCGACGAGCTCGCCAAGGGCGGCTTCCAGTCGGTGATCGGCGAGACGGAGAAGCTCGACGCAAGGAAGGTGAGGCGCGTGCTGGCCTGCTCGGGCAAGGTGTACTACGAGCTCGTCTCGTACCGCCGCGAGAAGAAGATCGACGACATCGCGATCGTCCGCCTCGAGCAGCAGTACCCGTTTCCGCATGCGGAGTTCCACGAGGTGCTCGAGCGGTTCCCCGCCGCCGGGGAGGTCGTGTGGGTGCAGGAGGAGCCGCAGAACCAGGGCGCGTGGTATCGCCTGCGCGCGTACCTGCGCGCCGATGCGCCGGACAAGATGGTGCTCGCCTACGCCGGCCGCCCGATCTCGGCATCGCCGGCCGTTGGCTACTCGCAGAAGCACCTGGTAGAGCAGAAGCAACTCATCGAAGACGCCTTCGCGCCCGAGTTGAAGTCGGGCGAGATGGTGGTCGCCCACTAGCCGCGTCGAGGACGTGCGCCAGGGCTACAACGTAGAAGGTCCCCAATGCGTATCGAAGTGAAGGTCCCGCAGCTTCCCGAGTCGGTCTCCGAGGCCACGCTCGTCAGCTGGCACAAGAAGGCCGGAGACGCCGTCGCCCGCGACGAGAATCTCATCGACGTCGAGACCGACAAGGTGGTGCTCGAGCTGCCGGCACCCGGCGACGGCGTGCTCGTCGAGGTGGTGAAGCCCGACGGCTCGACGGTCACCAGCAACGAGGTCATCGCGGTCATCGACACCGAGGGGAAGGCGGCCGCGCCATCGCCGAAGGGGGCCGTCGCCGCCCGCGCTGCCGAGGCGAAGCCGGGCGAGGCAGGGCCCGCCGGAGCCGCGTCGGCGGTCCCTGCCGGAGCACGGGTCGCCGCGCCCGCTGCCGCGAAGGTGGTGGCAACCGCTGCCGCAGCCCCGGGCGCGGGCGCCGCCGCGCTGCCCGCGGCGCGCAAGATGATGGCCGAGGAGGGCATCGATCCCTCGTCGGTGGCCGGCAGCGGCCGCGGCGGCCGCATCACCAAGGGCGACGTGATCGCCGCCGCCGAGGCCAGGAGTGCGGCTCCGGCGGTACAGCCTGCCGCCGCCGTGGCGCCCGCGGTGGCCAAGGCACCGCCGGCGCCGCCTGTTTCCGTCGCCCAGGGATCGCGTCCCGAGCAGCGCGTGCCGATGTCGCGCCTGCGTGCCCGCATCGCCGAGCGTCTCGTGCAGTCGCAGTCGACGGCCGCAATCCTCACGACGTTCAACGAAGTGAACATGCAGCCGGTGATCGACCTGCGCAACAGGTACAAGGATCGGTTCGAGAAGGAACACGGCGTGAAACTCGGCTTCATGAGCTTCTTCGTGAAGGCCGCGGTGCATGCGCTGAAGAAGTTCCCGCTGGTCAACGCGTCGATCGACGGCAACGACATCGTCTACCACGGCTACTACGACATCGGCATCGCCGTGGGCAGCCCGCGCGGCCTCGTCGTGCCCATCCTGCGTGACGCGGACCAGATGTCGATCGCCGACATCGAGAGACAGATCGCCGATTTCGGCAAGCGTGCGCAGGACGGCAAGCTCGCCGTGGAGGAACTGACCGGCGGCACCTACACGATCAGCAACGGCGGCGTGTTCGGCTCGATGCTTTCCACGCCGATCATCAATCCGCCGCAGTCCGCGATCCTCGGCGTGCATGCGACGAAGGAGCGCGCAGTGGTGGAGAACGGGCAGGTCGTGGTCCGGCCGATGAACTACCTCGCCCAGTCCTACGACCATCGCATCGTCGACGGCCGCGAGGCCGTGCTGTCGCTGGTGGCGATCAAGGAGGCGCTGGAGGATCCGGCGCGGCTGCTGCTCGACATCTGACCATGCCGCCCACCAGACCCGGCGTCACCGACGGCCGCAACGCCGCCTCTCGCTGAAGCGACATCACCTCATGGCTCAACAGTTCGACGTCATCGTCATCGGCGCGGGGCCCGGCGGCTACGAGGCCGCGATCCGCGCCGCCCAGCTCGGCTTCGCCACCGCCTGCATCGACGACTGGACGCGGCCCGACGGCAAGCCGGCGCCGGGCGGCACCTGCACCAATGTCGGCTGCATTCCGTCCAAGGCATTGCTGCAATCCTCGGAGAATTTCGAGGAGGTGGGTCACGCCTTCGCCGAGCACGGCATCGGCGTCACCGGCGTGACGATGGACGTCGCGAAGATGCTCGCGCGCAAGGCCCGGGTCGTCGCGCAGAACAACGACGGCATCCTCTACCTCTTCAAGAAGAACAAGGTCGCGTTCTTCCACGGCCTCGGTTCGTTCGCCGGCCGGGACGGCGAGCGGTGGCGGGTGAACGTGGCGGGCAAGGCGACCGCGGAGCTCACCGGCGCCCACGTGATCGTCGCCACCGGCTCGAAGCCGCGGATGCTGCCCGGCGTGCCCTTCGACAACCAGCGCGTGCTCGACAACGACGGCGCGCTCGCCATAGGGGCGGTGCCCAAGCGCCTCGGCGTGGTCGGTGCCGGCGTGATCGGACTCGAGATGGGCAGCGTGTGGCGCCGCCTGGGCGCCGAGGTGACGATGCTCGAGGCGCTGCCGTCGCTGTTGCCGGCCGTCGACGTGACGATCGCCCGGGAGGCGCAGAAGCTCTTCGCCAAGCAGGGCCTCGCGATCCATACCGGCGTCACGATCAGCAAGGTCGAGGTCGGCGCCAAGGCGGTGACCGTGAGCTATGCCGATGCCGGCGGCAAGGCGCAGACGGCGACCTACGACCGGCTCATCGTCTCCATCGGGCGCGTGCCGTTCACCGATGGGCTCGGCGCCGACGCGGTGGGGCTTCGCCGCGACGGGCGCGGCTTCATCGAGGTTGACGGCGATTGCCGCACCAACCTGCCCAACGTGTGGGCGGTCGGCGATGTCGTGCGCGGCCCGATGCTCGCGCACAAGGCGGAGGACGAGGGCGTGGCCGTGGCCGAGCGCATCGCGGGGCAGCGTCCGCACGTCGACTTCAACACGATCCCGTGGGTCATCTACACGTCGCCCGAGATCGCCTGGGCGGGCAGGACCGAGCAGCAGCTGAAGGCCGAAGGGGTGGACTTCCGGGCCGGGCAGTTCCCGTTCACCGCCAACGGCCGCGCGCGCGCGATGGGCGATACCCGCGGCCTCGTGAAGATGCTGGCCGACCGCAAGACCGACGCCATCCTCGGCGTGCACATGATCGGCCCCATGGTGTCCGAACTCGTCAGCGAAGGCGTGGTGGCCATGGAGTTCGGGGCGTCGAGCGAGGACCTCGCGCGCATCGTGCACGCCCATCCCACGCTGTCCGAAGCCGTGCGCGAGGCCGCCCTTGCAGTGGACGGCCGCACGCTGAATCTCTAGGATGCAGTCCATGGACCCGCGCACGGGAGGCTCGGCGGGTCGTGCAGGTGGGCAAGGGCCGGGGCAGGAACAGGAAGGACAGCGAAAGGGTGTCGTGACGGAGGAGTCCGCGGAAGCGCAGCGCCCTGCCGGCGCGCTCTTCGATTACCTCGCGCCGCGCCTTGCCGAGCGTGGCGCCGCCCTCGATGAATCGCAGCTTGCTGCGCTGCAGCGGCTGCAGGTCCTGTGCGACGAGCTCACGGCCTTCCGCAGCGCGCGGCAGTCCACGCTGAAGCGGCTCCTCTCGCCGCCGCGGGTTCCCCGTGGCCTGTACCTCTTCGGCGGCGTCGGCCGCGGCAAGAGCTTCCTCATGGACAGCTTCCATGCCGTGGTGCCGATCCGGCGCAAGACGCGCGTGCATTTTCACGCCTTCATGCGCGGCGTGCACGACGAGCTCAAGACGCTCGCGCACGAGGTCGATCCCCTCGCCACGGTCGCCGAGCGCATCGCGAAGCGCTATCGCCTGGTCTGCTTCGACGAGTTCCACGTTTCCGACATCGCCGATGCCATGATCCTCGGACGCCTGCTCACGGCGCTGTTCGCCGCTGGCGTCGTCTTCGTCATGACGTCGAACTATCCTCCCGAGAAGCTCTATCCGGAGGGTCTCAAGCGCGAGAACTTCCTGCCGACGATCGCGCTCATGCGCAAGTGGCTCGACGTGGTGGAGGTCGACGGCGGCATCGACTACCGCCTGCGCACGCTCGAGCGCGTCGAGACCTTCCTCGTGCCCGACGGACCCGCGGCCGAGGCCGCGATGCGCGCCGCGTTCGAGGCCATGCGCAACGGCCCCGACGAGCCCCGCGAGATCATCATCGACGGCCGCCGGCTCGTCGCGCGGCGGCGCGCCGGCAGCGCGATCTGGTTCGACTTCGCCGCGCTGTGCGACGGGCCGCGCTCGCAGCGCGACTACCTCGAGCTCGCCCAGCGTTTCGCCGTGGTGTTCCTCTCCGGCATACCGGTGATGTCCGCTGCCGACGGCGACCGCGCGCGCCGCTTCACCTGGCTCGTGGACATCCTGTACGACCACCGCGTCAAGCTCGTGGCCTCCGCGGCGGCCGCCGCGGAAGCGCTCTACGTCGCCGGCCGCAACGCGCAGGAGTTCCCGCGCACCGTGAGCCGGCTCGTCGAGATGCGCACCCACGAGTACATGGCGCTGCCTCACATCAACGAAGGCACCCCGCAACCGTCGACGGTGCCTGCCTGACGACTACCGGCTGCAAGACCACACCGAAGGAGGAACAACGATGACCGCATTCAAGGCCTACCGCACGTTCGAGGAGAACGGCGTCGTGTCGAGCCGCTTCGTCACGGCCTCGATCGACGAGCTCGACCACGGAGAGGTGGTCGTGCGCACCAAGTACTCGACGATCAACTACAAGGACGCGCTCTCGCACAACGGCACGGGCAGGATCATGCGCAAGTACCCGTGCATCGCCGGCATCGACATGGCGGGCACGGTCGAGGCGTCGTCGGATCCGCGCTGGAAGAAGGGCGACAAGGTCATCGTGCACGGCTACGACCTGGGTGTCGCCCACGACGGCGGGTACGCCGAATACGTGCGGGTGCCGGCGGACTGGGTGGTGCGCCGTCCCGAGAGCATGACCGCGTTCGACGCCATGACCGTGGGCACTGCCGGCTATACGGCGGGACTCGCCGTCGAGCTCATGCAGCACAACGGACTGGCCCCGGCGAACGGCCCGGTGGCGGTGACCGGCGCCACCGGCGGTGTGGGGTCGGTGGCGGTGGAGGTCCTGGCCAAGCTCGGCTACCACGTCGTGGCGATCACCGGCAAGGGAGAGGAGGCGGACTACCTGAAGGGGATCGGCGCGAAGGAGGTGCTGCTGCGCCAGGCGCTCGACCTGTCGAAGATCCGCCCGCTCGACAAGGCGACCTACGCGGGCGCCATCGACAATCTCGGCGGCGAGATCCTGGCGTGGCTGCTCTCCGTGCAGAAGTTCGGCGGGGTGGTCGGGGCGGTCGGCCTCGCCGCGAGCTACAAGCTCGACACCACGGTCATGCCGTTCATCCTGCGCGGCGTGCACCTGCTCGGCATCAACAGCACGGATACGGCGATGGCACTGCGCCAGAGGATCTGGAACAAGCTGGCCGTGGAGTGGCGCCCGGACCGCGTCCACGACCAGGTGCGCACCATCGACTTCGACGAGCTCCCCAGCCATTTCGACGCCTATCTCAAGGGCCTCGTCCGCGGCCGCACGGTCGTGCGCATCGGAGCCGACACGCACGGGGGCTGACGCGCATCGCCCGGAAGGAGGATCGAATGCAACGCTATCGCGACTACCATCGGCGCTCGCTCGACGACCGCGACGCCTTCTGGCGGGAGAAGGCTGCGCTGATCGACTGGCACGCGCCCTTCACCGCCACGCTGGACTACTCCCGGCCTCCGTTCGCGCGCTGGTACGTGGACGGCCGCACCAACCTCTGCCACAACGCGGTCGATCGCCATCTTGCGGCGCGGGGCAGCCAGGATGCCCTGGTCTACATCTCGACCGAGACGGGGCAGACCGCCCGCTACAGCTATCGCGACCTGCACGCGGAGGTGAACGCCTGCGCGGCGATGCTGCAGGAACTCGGCGTGGGCAAGGGCGACCGCGTGCTCATCTACATGCCGATGGTGCCGGAGGCCGTGTTCGCGATGCTCGCCTGCGCGCGCATCGGCGCCATCCACTCGGTGGTGTTCGGCGGCTTCGCGGCGGCGAGCCTCGCTCTGCGCATCGACGATGCGCGGCCCAAGGTGATGGTGACCGCCGACGCCGGCATGCGCGGCGGCAAGCCGGTCCCGTACAAGCATCTCGTGGACGACGCCTGCCGCCTCGCGAGGCATCCTCCCGCGCACGTGGTCATCGTCGATCGCGGGCTCGACAGCAGGATGCCGCGCGCGGCCGGGCGCGACCTCGACTTCGCGACGCTGCGCGCGAAGCACGCCGACGCCGCGGTGCCTTGCGCGTGGCTCGAGTCGAGCGAGCCGTCGTACATCCTCTACACGTCCGGCACCACCGGCAACCCGAAGGGCGTGCAGCGCGACATCGGCGGCTACGCGGTCGCGCTGGTTGCATCGATGCGCGACATCTTCTGCGTGCAGCCGGGCGACACGATGTTCACCACGAGTGACATCGGTTGGGTGGTCGGGCATTCGTACATCGTGTACGGCCCGCTGCTCAACGGCTCCACGACGATCATGTACGAGGGGCTGCCCATCCGGCCCGATCCTGCGATCTGGTGGAAGATCGTGGAGGAGACGAAGGCAAAGACGATGTTCAGCTCGCCGACGGCGATCCGCGTGCTCAAGAAGCAGGATCCGGCGTTCATGCGCAAGCACGACCTGTCGTCGCTGCGGTACCTCTTCCTCGCCGGGGAGCCGCTCGACGAGCCCACCGCGCGCTGGGTCTCCGAGGCGCTCGGCGGGGTGGCGATCGTCGACAACTACTGGCAGACGGAATCCGGCTGGCCGATCCTCTCGGCGCAGCCCGGCATCGAGGACACGCCGCGCAAGTTCGGCAGCCCGTCGTTTCCCGCCGCGGGGTACGACGTGCAGCTGCTCAAGGACGGCTCCGGCGAGCCCGCTGCTGCGGGGGAGAAGGGCGTGCTGACGCTGGTGCCGCCCTTGCCCCCGGGCTGCATGTCGACGGTGTGGGGTGACGACGCCAGGTTCGTCCGCACGTACTTCGGCACGTTCCCGGACAGGCTCGTGTACTCCACCTTCGACTGGGCCACGCGCGACGACGACGGCTACTACTTCGTGCTCGGCCGCACCGACGACGTCATCAACGTGGCCGGGCATCGCCTGGGCACGCGCGAGATCGAGGAGGCGGTGCAGGCGCATCCGGGCGTGGCCGAGGTCGCGGTCGTGGGGGTCGCCGACCCGGTCAAGGGACAGGTGCCGGTGGCCTTCGCGGTGGTGAAGGATTCCGCTCGCGTGGCCACCCCCGACGGGGTCGCCACCATGCGCAAGGAGGTGATGGACACGGTCGATCGCGAGCTCGGCGCCATCGCGCGCCCGGCCACGGTGCACTTCGTGACGCTGCTTCCCAAGACCCGCTCCGGCAAGCTCTTGCGCCGTTCGATCCAGGCGCTGGCCGAAGGACGCGATCCGGGGGATCTCACCACGATCGAGGATCCGGCGGCGCTCGAGCAGATAAGAGTGGCGCTCGCCGCAACATGAAGGTGACGCGCGGGCGGCGGGTTGCGCCGTCGCCCGCGCGATCGCGCGGCGGTAGGGGATAATGGCGGATTGCCTCGCGTACCCGTCCCGCCTTTGACCGAATCTCCCGGCTCGTCCCCGCCTCGCACCGGCTCCGTGCCGCTCGCCGTGATGACTCGCGGGGGCACCGTCGAGAGTGTCCATCACGGGAGCCTCGCCATCGTCGACCTCGACGGCCGCATCCTCTTTGCCGCCGGCGATCCGGAGCGGGTGACGTTCACGCGCAGCACCCTCAAGCCCTTCCAGGCGCTGCCGTTCGTCGCCGCCGGCGGCATCCAGCGCTTCGGGCTCACCATGCCCGAGACGGCGCTGCTGTGCGCGAGTCACTCGGGCGAGCCGCGGCACGTGGAAGCGGCGGCTTCCATCCTCGCCAGGGCGGGGAACGCCGCCGGCGACCTTCGATGCGGCACCCAGGCACCCGGCTTCTACGAGGTCCGCGGCGAGGTGCCGCCGCCACCACCGTATTCACCGCTCGCGCACAACTGCTCCGGGAAGCACGCCGGGATGCTCGCTCATTGCGTGGCCTGCGGCTATGCCAGGGACGACTACCTCAAGCCATCGCACCCGTTGCAGCGTGAGGTGCGGCGTGCGGTGGCGGTGATGACCGGGATGGCGGAGAAGGACATGCCTGCCGGCATCGACGGTTGCTCGCTGCCCAACTATGCCGTCCCGCTGGGCCGGCTCGCGCTGGCCTACGCGCGGCTCGCTGCCGGGGACGGCAACGGCCCCTACGGCGCGGCGCCCGCGACCCTGGCGGCGGCGATGATCGCGCATCCGGAGATGGTCTCCGGCGAAGGACGCAGCGACCTCGTCCTGGCCCGTGCCGGAGGCGGTGACTGGCTGCCCAAGATCGGCGCCGAAGCCGTCCAGGCGATCGGCCTTCGCGGCCGTGGCCTGGGCATCGCCATCAAGCTCGACGACGGCGCACGCCGTGCGCTGCTCCCGGTTACCATCGCCGCGCTCGAACAGGCAGGCTTCCTCGATGGGCATTCGCGCGATGCCCTGGCGGTGCACGCCGTGCCCGCGGTACGCAACGGTCGCGGGCTCGTGACGGGCGACCTCCGGGCCGTGTTTGTCCTGGACAGGTCGACGCGGACCCTCGGTGCCGCTCCTGGCCGCACCGTCCATTGACCGCCGCCATCGACGAATGAACTTAACCCCACGGTTACAGTCTGTTACGGCAAGCGAGCGCTGCGGCAAGATCCCGCGGCATGGCCAGGGTGGAGCACTCTCCGGCCACCGCACCTGCCGTTCGGCAGGACAACAACGAATGAATCAGGGACTACCCGCGGATGGGTGATCGCGAAGTCGATCAGCAGCTCGTGGAGCGCGCGCAGAAGGGCGACAAGCACGCTTTCGAACTGCTGGTCATGAAGTACCAGCGCAAGCTGGGTCGGCTGTTGTCGCGGCTGGTTCGCGACCCGGCGGAAGTCGAGGACGTCGCGCAGGAAGCCTTCATCAAGGCCTATCGCGCGCTGCCGGGCTTCCGCGGCGACAGTGCGTTCTACACGTGGCTGTATCGCATTGCGATCAACACGGCGAAGAACTACCTGGTCGCGATGGGCCGCCGCGCGCCGACGTCGACGTCCTTCGACAACGAGGACGCCGAGAGTTTCGAGGATGCGGAGCAGTTGCGGGACAGCGCCACGCCGGAGGACGAGCTGATCGGCAAGCAGATCGCGGCCACGGTGAACAAGGCGATGGATGCGTTGCCCGAGGATCTGCGCACGGCGATCACGCTGCGCGAGATCGAAGGGTTGAGCTATGAAGAGATTGCAGCAGTGATGAATTGTCCGATTGGCACCGTGCGCTCCCGGATCTTCCGGGCGCGCGAGGCCATTGCCGCGGAACTGCGGCCGCAGCTCGGGACCGACGAGAACCGGAGATGGTGATGAACGAGAAGATTTCGCGCCTCATGGATGGCGAGCTCGAGGGCGTCGAGTTCGACAGCTGCTGCGTGCAGCTCAAGTCTCCCGAAGCGCGCGCGGCGTGGCTGTGCTACCACGTCATCGGCGATCAGCTTCGCGGCGCCGCCCCCGGGCCCGGCGGTGGCGCGGCATTCATGACGCGCATGAGCGCGGCGCTCGCCGCCGAGCCCACGGTCCTCGCGCCCGCCCCGGCGGCGTCCCGCCGGACGTCGCAACCCGCCACCTTCGCCTGGGCGGTCGCCGCCACCATCGCGGCGGTCACCGTCGTCGGCTGGACGGCGTACTCGATGGTGGACGTTCCCCCCACCGGCATCGCCAAGGCGCGCGAGGCCGCCACCATGCGTGCGGGGGCGCAGCCCCGCCTTCCCGCCGCCGACGTTCCGAACGAGTACCTCCTCGCGCACCAGGAATACGCGCCGCTCGCGCTCCAGGGCGGCGCACCGTACCTGCGCGCCGCGTCCGCCACCGCTCCCACGGCCGTCGACGAACGCCCCTGACGAATAGAAGCACGCAACTCGATGATGCCGATTCGCCGTATCGTGCCGCCCGGCGGCCACGCCCTGCTCCTCGCGGTGCTGCTGATGGCGGCGCCGCTCGCGCGCGCCCAGGGCGCCGCCGCGCAGTGGATGACGAAGGTCACGCAGGCCGCGCGTACGCTTTCGTATACCGGTACCGTGATGGTCCGGCAGAGCAACAACTTCGAGACCTTCCGGCTTGCCCACCTCTACGAGAACGGTGAAGAGGCGGAGAAGCTCCTGAGCCTCGACGGCCCGGCGCGCGAGATCGTGCGCACGCCCACCGAGGTGCGCTACTACTTTCCCGACGCCAAGGTCGTGCGCATCGAGCCGCGCACCATCCGCAACGTGTTCCCGTCGCTCTCGCCGGAGCAGACGGCCAACCTCGCCCAGTACTACGATTTCAAGCTGGTGCCGGGCGGCCGCGTGGCGGGTCGCGTGACCGAGATGGCCGTGTTCGATCCCAAGGACGGCATGCGCTACGGCCACCGGTTCTGGGCCGATCCCGCGACCGGCCTGCTGCTGAAGTCCCGCCTCGTGAACGAGCGCGGCGAGGTGCTCGAGGAGTTCGTGTTCACCGACGTCACGGTCAATGCGCAGCTCGACCGCGACATGCTGAAGCCGTCGTGGACGTCGGTGCCCGCCGACTGGAAGGTGAAGCGGGGCGGGCCCGGCGAGGTCGTGCTGAAGGACACCGACTGGGTGGTGAACAAGCTTCCGGGCGGCTTCACCAAGATCATGGAGGGCTACCGGACCTTTCCGGGGCGCACCGAGCCATCGGTGCACCTGGTCTATTCCGACGGGCTGGTCGCCATCAGCGTCTTCATCGAGCCCTTCACGGTGACCCAGACGCAGATCGGCCTCACCCAGACCGGCAGCCTCGCCCAGTACACGGCGCGCAACGATGCGTACCGCGTGGTGGTCGTAGGCGAGGCGCCCCCTGCCACCGTACGGCAGATCGCGCAGTCGGTCGGCCGCAAGCAGTAGCGTCATAACGTCATAACGCCACCCGCGTCCCACTGGCGCGAGATTCGAGGTATTCCTCCATGTCCATCCGCTCCCACGTCCGCAGCAGTGTCGCGGTCGCCATCCTCACGCTCGGCTGCCCGATCGCCTGGGCGCAGTCCGCTCCCGCATCGCCGCCCGCCGTCGCCGGACGCGCGGCCATGCTGCCGGACTTCACCGACCTCTACGAGCGCAACAGCCCTGCCGTCGTGTCCATCGACGTCACGCAGAAGGCGCGCGCCCGCCGCGGCATGCCGGAATTGTCCGAGGACGACCCTTTCTACGAGTTCTTCCGCCGCTTCGGGCAGGTCCCGCCGCGGCGCGCGCCCGAGCGTGAGCCCGAGGCGCAGGCGGTGGGCTCGGGCTTCATCGTCGGCAGCAACGGCGAGGTCATCACGAACGCGCACGTGGTCGACGGCGCAGACGAGGTGACCGTCCGCCTGTCGGACAAGCGCGAGTTCACCGCGAAGGTGCTGGGCGCCGACAAACGTACCGATGTGGCGCTCCTCAAGATCGATGCTGCCAATCTGCCCAAGGTCGTGATCGGCGATCCCGACAAGCTGCGGGTCGGCGAGTGGGTGGTGGCCATCGGCAAGCCGTTCGGACTCGAGAACACGATGACTGCCGGCATCGTGAGTGCCAAGGGGCGTGACCTGCCGCAGGAGAACCTCGTCCCGTTCATCCAGACCGACGTCGCGATCAACCCCGGCAACTCGGGCGGGCCGCTCTTCAACATGAAGGGTGAGGTCGTGGGCATCAACTCGCTCATCTATTCGCGCACCGGCGGCTACATGGGGCTCGCGTTCGCGATTCCCATCGACGTGGCGATGAACACCGTGTCGCAGCTGCGCGAGAAGGGCCGCGTGACGCGAGGCCGAATCGGCGTGCAGATCCAGCAGGTCAGCAAGGAGGAGGCCGAGGCCTTCGGCCTGGGTGCACCGCGCGGCGCGCTCGTCAATGGCGTGGACGGCGACGGGCCCGCGGCCAAGGCGGGCGTGGAAGTGGGCGACATCATCCTCAAGGCCGACGGCAAGGAGGTGCGCTCGCAGTCCGAACTGCCGCGCATCATCTCGAGCGTGCGGCCGGGCACGCGGATCGACGTCACCGTGTGGCGCAAGGGGGCGCAGAAGAACCTGCAGATCACCGTGGCGGAGATGAAGGAGGACGGCGGCTCGACCACGTCGCGCGGCAACAGGCCGGCCCCCAAGGAGAAGGCCAAGCCGAACAGGATGGGATTCGTGCTTTCCGACCTCACCGACGACCAGAAGAAGGAAGCCTCGGTGCGCTTCGGCGTGCTCGTCGAGGACGTGGCACCGTCGGTGCGGGGCAACGTGCAGCCGGGAGATATCATCCTCGCGATCGTGCGCTCCGGCACCACGACCGAAGCGCGCAGCGCCGCGCAGGTGAACGAGCTCCTCGCCAAGGTCGACAAGGGTGGGTCGGTCACGCTGCAGATGAAGCGCGGCGAGCAGCAGTTCTTCGCCACCGTGCGCGCGCTCAATGGCGAATGACGCGGGCGACGGGGAGGCCGGGGCACGCGCTCCGGTACTGACGCTCCTCTCGCGCACGTACTGCCACTTGTGCGAGGCGATGCGCGATGCGCTCGCGCCCATCGCCCGGCGTCACGGGGCCGCGATCGTCGAGATCGACGTCGACGCCCATCCGGCGCTCGAGCGCGCCCACGGCGAGCGGGTTCCCGTGCTCTTCCTGGGCCCGCCGGAGGGCGGCCAGGAGCTGTGCCACTACCATCTCGCCCCGGAAGCCGTCGAGCGGGCGCTCGCGGGTGGCGGCCGCTGACCCATAGCTTGCAGGCTGTGGCCGGCCGGGCCCGCGAATCAGTTAAAATTCAAGGCTTTCCCGAAGGGGCACCAGGCGGTGCCCCTCGACTTTTGACGGCCCCCCGTGCGCAACATCCGCAATTTCTCCATCATCGCCCACATTGACCACGGCAAGTCGACGCTGGCCGATCGCTTCATCCAGCGCTGCGGCGGCCTGTCCGATCGCGAGATGAGCGAGCAGGTGCTCGACTCGATGGACCTCGAGCGCGAGCGCGGCATCACGATCAAGGCGCAGACCGCGGCGCTCCAGTACAAGGCGCGCGACGGCGAAACCTACCAGCTCAACCTCATCGACACCCCGGGCCACGTCGACTTCGCCTACGAGGTGTCGCGCTCGCTCGCGGCGTGTGAAGGCGCGCTCCTGGTGGTCGACGCCTCGCAGGGCGTGGAGGCCCAGACGGTTGCCAACTGCTACACGGCGATCGAGCAGGGCGTGGAAGTGGTGCCGGTGCTGAACAAGATCGACCTTCCCTCGGCGGAACCCGAGCGGGTGATCGACGAGATCGAGGACATCATCGGCATCGACGCGACCGACGCCGTTCGCGCGTCGGCCAAGAACGCGGTCGGCATCGACGACATCCTCGAAGCCGTGATCGCGAGGGTGCCGCCGCCCAAGGGAGATCCTGCGGCGCCGCTGTCGGCGCTCATCATCGACTCGTGGTTCGACAACTACGTGGGCGTGGTGATGCTCGTGCGGGTGATGGACGGCACGCTCAAGCCCAAGGACAAGATCGAGCTCATGGCCACCGGTGCCACCTACCCCTGCGAGCAGGTGGGCGTGTTCACGCCGAAGTCGGTCGCCCGCGACTGCCTGTCCGCGGGCGAGGTCGGCTTCATCATCGCCGGCATCAAGGAGATCCACGCCGCCAAGGTCGGCGACACGGTCACGATCGCCGGCCGGCGCGCGGCAGCGCCGCTGCCGGGCTTCAAGGACGTGAAGCCGCAGGTGTTCGCGGGCTTGTACCCCGTGGAGTCCAACCAGTACGAGGCGCTTCGCGACGCGCTCGACAAGCTGGTGCTGAACGACGCCTCGCTGCACTACGAGCCGGAGGTGTCGCAGGCCCTCGGCTTCGGTTTCCGCTGCGGCTTCCTGGGTCTCCTGCACATGGACATCGTGCAGGAGCGCCTCGAGCGCGAGTACGACATGGACCTCATCACCACCGCGCCGACGGTGATCTACCAGGTCCTGCAGCGCGATGGCACGGTCATCGAGATCGAGAATCCGTCGAAGCTTCCCGATCCGTCCCGCGTGGAGGAGATCCGCGAGCCGATCATCACCGCCACGATCCTGATGCCGCAGGAATACGTGGGACCGGTGATCACCCTGTGCACCGAGAAGCGCGGCACGCAGAAGAACATGCAGTACCTGGGCCGTCAGGTCATGCTCACCTACGAACTGCCGATGGCGGAGGTGGTGATGGACTTCTTCGACAAGCTGAAGTCCGTCTCTCGCGGCTACGCTTCGCTCGACTACGAGTTCAAGGAGTTCCGGGCCGCCGACGTGGTCAAGCTCGACATCCTCATCAACGGCGAGCGGGTCGACGCGCTGTCGGTGATGGTGCACCGCTCGATATCGCTGTACCGCGGGCGGGAAGTGGCGTCCCGGATGCGCTCGCTCATCCCGCGGCAGATGTTCGACGTGGCGGTGCAGGCGTCGATCGGCGCCAACATCATCGCCCGCGAGACGATCAAGGCGCTGCGCAAGAACGTGCTCGCCAAGTGCTACGGTGGCGACATCACGCGCAAGAAGAAGCTCCTCGAGAAGCAGAAGGCCGGCAAGAAGC
>CAYTOT010000076.1:0-16108 GCA_964439475.1 uncultured Alcaligenaceae bacterium | reverse complement strand
ACTAGGCGCCGCCGGGCCGTCCCAAGGCGCCGCCCCCCTGGGGGGAGGCGAGCGAAGCTCGCTTCGGGGGGGTAACGGACTAGGCGCCGCCGGGCTGCCCCAAGGCGCCGCCCCCTGGGGGGAGGCGAGCGAAGCTCGCTTCGGGGGGCAACTTCCGTTTTCGCCGCGCTGCCGTTGGGACCCGGCGCGGACCCGTAGACAGCCGTTGCCGAATGCACCGGATGCGACCAAGATGCACGGCCCGTTGTCGTTTTCCCATCTCCGTCCAGGAGAGACTTCCGATAGGAGGAGCATCATGAAGTCCATGAAATCGGCCCTGCTGGGCCTCACCATGCTCGGCGTGGCCGCCACCGCCACCGCGCAGAGCGAGCAGTTCATCCCGATCCTGTCGTATCGCGTGGGCCCGTACGCGGCGGGCGGCTCCGGCTACTTCGGCGGCGCCATCGACTACTTCAACCTGATCAACGCGACCGGCGGCATCAACGGCGTGAAGATCGCCTACGAGGAGTGCGAGACCGAGTACAACGCGTCGCGCGGCGTGGAGTGCTACGAGCGCCTGAAGAAGGTCAAGGGCGGCGCCAGCACGGTCGAGCCCCTGTCCACCGGCATCGCCTACGGCCTTCTCGACCGCGTGGGTCAGGACCAGATTCCGATGACCACCTTCGGCTACGGCAGCGCCAACGCCGCCGACGGTCACATATTCAAGTGGGTCTTCCCCATCGGCACGACCTACTGGAGCCAGGCGGCGGCGATGATTGCCTACCTCGGCGAGAAGGTCGGTGGCCTCGACAAGCTGAAGGGCAAGAAGATCGTGGACCTCTACCACGACTCGGCCTTCGGCAAGGAGCCCCTGCCCGTCTTCGAGGCGCTGGCGCAGAAGTACGGCTTCGAGTTCATCAAGATCCCCGTCGCGCACCCGGGCAACACGCAGCAATCGCAGTGGCTGCAGATCCGCCAGGCCAAGCCCGACTACGTGATCCTCTGGGGCTGGGGGGTCATGAATCCGACGGCGCTCAAGGCCGCGGCCAAGGTCGGCTATCCGGCCGACAAGATCCTGGGTGTGTGGTGGGCCGGATCCGAAGAGGACGTGATTCCAGCCGGCGATGCGGCCAAGGGCTACGTCACGGCGGCGTTCTCGGCGCCCGGCACGAACTTCCCGGTGATGCAGGACATCAAGAACAAGCTCTACGCCAACGGCAAGGGCAACCTCGAGGATCCGTCGCGCCTGGGCTCGATCTATCACACCCGGGGGGTCAGCTACGGGATCATCATCGTCGAGGCGATCCGCACCGCGCAGGCCAAGTTCGGCAAGGGCAAGGTGATGACGCCCGAGCAGGTGCGCTGGGGCCTCGAGCACCTGAACCTCACCGAGGCGCGCATCAAGGAACTGGGCGCCGGCGGCATGTTCCCGGCGATCAAGACGACCTGCCAGGATCACGAAGGCTCGGCCATGGTCCGCTTCCAGCAATGGGACGGCAACGGCTGGAAGCCGCTCACCCCGTTCATGTCGGGCGACAAGGCGATGGTCCGCAAGATGGTGGAGGAGAGCGCCGCCAAGTACGCGGCGGAGAAGAAGATCACGCCGCGCGACTGCAGCAAGGAGAGCTGACGCTCTCCGGCTGCCCGCTGTCGGCTTTCGGCAAGGGCGCTGCGCGGCGACGCGCAGCGCCCGACCCGATGACGCGGACCGACAGCCGATGGCTCACGGAAACTCGATGCGGCACCTCCCCGATCGTCCTGCCGATAGCCGAAAGCTGACAGCCGACAGCTGACAGCCGACAGCTGAAAGCCGAAAAAAGCATGCAAGCACTGGCCACCGCCGCTCCCAAGTACCTCTCGGTCAACAACATCGAGGTGATCTACGATCACGTGATCCTCGTGCTGAAGGGCGTCTCGCTCGAGGTGCCCGAGGGGAGCGTCGTGGCGCTGCTCGGCGCCAACGGCGCCGGCAAGAGCACCACGCTGAAGGCGATTTCCAACCTGCTCGCCGCCGAGCGGGGCGACGTCACCAAGGGCACGATCGAGTTCAAGGGCGCGCGCGTGGACAAGCTCACCACGAACGACCTGGTGCGCATGGGTGTGTGCCAGGTCATGGAAGGGCGCCACTGCTTCGCGCATCTCACCGTGGAGGAGAATCTCCTCACCGGCGCCTTCACGCGCAAGGGCGCACGCGGCGAGATCGCCGAGTCGCTCGAGCGCGTCTACCACTATTTTCCGCGCCTCAAGACCCGACGCTCGAGCCTCGCGGGCTACACCTCCGGCGGCGAGCAGCAGATGACCGCGGTGGGCCGGGCGCTGATGGCGCGACCCACCATGATCCTGCTCGACGAGCCGTCGATGGGCCTGGCGCCGCAGATCGTGGAGGAGATCTTCGAGATCGTGCGCGACCTCAACAGCAAGGAGCGCGTGTCGTTCCTGCTTGCCGAGCAGAACACGATGGTCGCGCTGCGCTACGCCGATTACGGCTACATCCTCGAGAACGGCCGCGTGGTCATGGATGGCGAGGCCAAGGCGCTCGGCACCAACGAGGACGTCAAGGAGTTCTACCTGGGGCTGTCGTCGGCAGGCAGGCGCAGCTTCCGCGACGTCAAGCACTATCGCCGGCGCAAGCGGTGGCTGTCGTGATGCGCGAGCATTTCGATACCCTGGAGACGCGCGATCCCGCGCTGCGCGAGCGCGAGCAGCTCGCGCAGCTGCGGCGGCAGCTCGCGCACGCGAAGGCGGGGGCGCCCGCCTTCGCGAAGGCGCTGGCCGGCGTGGATCCCGCGGCGATCGACTCGCGCGCCGCGCTCGCCACGCTGCCGGTCACCCGCAAGTCCGACCTGCTCGAACTGCAGAAGGCGGCGCGTCCGTTCGGCGGCCTCGCCGCCACGCGCTGGGGCGTTGCGCGCCGTGTGTTCCAGAGTCCCGGGCCGATCTACGAACCCGAGGGCGCGCAGCCGGACTACTGGCGGCTCGCCCGGGCGCTCTTCGCTGCCGGCTTCCGTGCCGGAAATCTCGTCCACAACTGCTTCTCATATCACCTGACGCCTGCCGGATCGATGGTGGAGACAGCCGCGCATGCCCTGGGCTGCACCGTGTTCCCGGGCGGCACGGGTCAGGGCGAGCTGCAGGTGCAGGCGATCGCCGATCTCGGCGCACACGGCTACGTGGGCACGCCGTCGTTCCTCAAGATCATCGTCGAGAAGGCCGACGAGCTCGGCGTCGCACTGCCCACGCTGACCCGCGCGATGGTCTCCGGTGAGGCGTTCCTGCCGAGCCTGCGCGAGATGCTCGCGGCGCGCGGCATCGCGGGCTACCAGGCCTACGCCACGGCGGACCTGGGACTCGTGGCGTACGAGACCGAGGCGCGCGAAGGTCTGGTGATCGACGAGGGCGTGCTCGTGGAGATCGTGCGTCCGGGCACCGGCGACCCCGTCGCTCCTGGCGAAGTGGGGGAGGTGGTCGTGAGCACGCTCGTGACCGCCGACTATCCGCTGATCCGCTTCGGCACGGGCGACCTCTCGGCGCTGCTTCCCGGGATGTCGCCTTGCGGCCGTACCAGTATGCGCATCAAGGGCTGGCTCGGCCGCGCTGACCAGACGACCAAGGTGAAGGGGATGTTCGTGCATCCCGCCCAAGTGGCGGCGATCGTGAAGCGCCATGCTGAGATCGTGAAGGCGCGGCTCGTGGTCGATAATCCTGAAGGCAACGACCGGATGACGCTCGTGGTCGAGATTCCCGGCAACGCGTCGTCGCATGCTGATGCGATCGTCGCGTCGATCCGCGAGATCACCAAGCTGCGCGGCGAGGTCGCGTTCCGGCTTCCGGGCGAGCTCCCGAACGACGGCAAGGTCATCGAGGACGCCCGCAAGTACAGCTGACGCGCCGGCATGCGCGTCGCGTCTTGCGGTGGCGATTCCGGGCCGTTCCCATACCCCCGTTGCCGATGGGGTCGGCGCCCCGTGCGTGCTAGGATTCGCGCTGATGACCACCACGAGCGATGACAACAAAGCCGTGGCGGACGCCGGCGGCATCCCGGGTGCGCCGAGGCCACTCGCCGACGACACGCTGCGCGCGATCGCCGCCACCGGCGTGGTGCGCACCTTTCCGCGCCATACCGTGCTGATTCACGAAGGCGACGTCGGCGACTCGCTGTACATCCTGCTCTCCGGCAAGGTCAAGGTCTACGCGAGCAACGAGGCGGGGCGCGAGGTCGTGATCGCCTTCAGCGGGCCCGGCGAGTACGTCGGCGAGATGTCGCTCGAAGGCGCCCCGCGCTCGGCGTCGGTGATCACCGTCGACCCCACCACCTGCGCGATCGTTACGCGCGAGAAGTTCCGCGACTTCATCGCGGCCAATCCCGACTTTGCGCAGCACCTGATCCGCACGCTCATCCATCGCGCGCGCAACGCGACGGAGAACGTCAAGAGCCTGGCGCTGTCGGACGTCTACGGGCGCCTCGCGCGGCTCGTCAACACGCTTGCCGTCGAGCAGGACGGACGTGTCATGGTGCCCGAGCGCCTCACCCAGCAGGACATCGCCGACCGGGTCGGCGCGTCGCGCGACATGATCGGCAAGCTCATGAAGGATCTCGTGGGTGGCGGCTACCTCCACGTCGACGATCGCCGCATCACGGTGCTGAAGAAGCTCCCGCCTGGCTGGTAGCCGCGCGAATTTTCCGCAGTCGGGCTTGCGGATTCTTCCCCTCCGTCCCGTGCCGGAAGCGCCCATAGTGGGTTCGCGTCACGGCGGACCAAGGGGATAGCGATGACCACAGGAACGTGGGGGAACGAGCGCTTCGGCGCCGGCGTGCGGGCCGCACAGCCTCGCCTGGGTGCGAGGTTGCTCGAACGCGCCAGGGCGATCGTCGTCGTCTGCTGCCTGGCAGCGATACCGTTCGCAGCGGACCTCGTTTCCGAGGTGCACGTGCGCGGCGGTCAGATGCCGCCGAAGCAGATGTACTTGACCTCGACGAACTCGTCGATGCCGTACTTGCTGCCCTCGCGGCCCAGCCCGGACTGCTTGACGCCGCCGAACGGCGCCACCTGCGTCGTGATGAGCCCGGTGTTGACGCCCACCATGCCGGCTTCCAGCGCCTCGGCGGCGCGCCAGCAACGGCCGAGGTCGCGGCTGTAGAAGTACGAGGCGAGACCGAACTCGCTGTCGTTGGCGAGGCGGATCGCCTCGGCGTCGTCCTTGAAGCGGATGAGCGGCGCGACCGGGCCGAAGGTCTCTTCGCTGAAGATCTTCATCTCGTCCGTCACGTCGGTGAGGATCGTGGGCTCGTAGAAGTTGCCGCCCAGGTCGCTGCGCTTGCCACCGAGCGCGATCCTGGCGCCGCGCGCCCTGGCGTCGGCCACGTGATCCTCGACCTTGGCGAGCGCCTCGCCGTTGATGAGCGGTCCCTGGGTGACGCCGGCCTTCGTCCCGTCACCCACAACGAACCGGGCCACGCGCTCCGCGAGCTTCGCGGCGAACGCGTCGTAGACCTTGTCCTGCACGAAGATGCGGTTGGCGCACACGCAGGTCTGACCCGCGTTGCGGAACTTGGAGATGATCGCGCCATCGGCGGCAGCGTCGAGATCGGCATCGTCGAAGACGATGAAGGGCGCGTTGCCGCCGAGCTCGAGCGAGATCTTCTTGATGGTGGGCGCGACCTGCTTCATGAGGATGCGTCCGACCTCCGTGGAGCCGGTGAACGAAAGCTTGCGCACGGTCGGGTTGGCGCACATCTCGCTGCCGATTTCCGCCGCGCGGCCGATCACGATGTTGAGCACACCCGGCGGGAAGCCGGCGCGCACGCCGAGTTCGGCGAGCGCCAGAGCCGAGTAGGGCGTCGCCTCCGCCGGCTTGATCACGACGGTGCAGCCGGCCGCCAGCGCAGGCGCCACCTTGCGCGTGATCATCGAGCTCGGGAAGTTCCAGGGCGTGATCGCAGCACACACGCCCACTGGCTGCTTCACGACCACGAGGCGGCGATCCTTGCCCACGGTCGGGATCACGTCGCCGTACACGCGCTTGCCTTCCTCGGCGAACCACTCGACGTAGGCGGCGCCGATGGCGATCTCTCCGTCGGCTTCGGCGAGGGGCTTTCCCTGCTCGGAGGTGAGGATGAGCGCCAGGTCGGCCCGGTGCGCGAGCATGAGCTCGAACCACTTGCGCATGATCGCGCTGCGCTCGGCCGCGAGCATGTCGCGCCACGCGGGCAACGCGCGGTCGGCGGCCTCGATGGCACGCCTGGTCTCGGCGGCGCCGCATTCCGTGACGGCACCGATCTTGCGGCCGGTGGCGGGATTGACGATGTCCAGCGTCGCGCCGTCGTCGGCATCGATCCATCGACCATCGACGAAGGACTGCGAGCGCAGGAGCTTGGAATCGGCGAGCGCGGGAGCTGCGCGCTCGATGTTGTCGGGAGCCATGGCGTGACCTTTCGAAAGACCGGTATCGCGGACGAGTTCTTCCATTCTACGCCGCGGGTGCGGCGTGCCCCGCTCTCACGCCCAGTGGACGATCCCCGCCCACGACGTGGCGAGGATCGTCACGCCGAAGGCGATGCGATACCAGGCGAAGGGAACGAAGTCGTGCCGCGCAACGTAGCGGATGAGCCAGCGCACGCACAGCAGGGCCGACACGAAAGATGCCGCGAAGCCGACCGCGAAGAACGCCGGGTCGGCGTGCGCGAGGAGCGCGCGCGCCTTCCACGCCGACCAGGCGCCGGCCGCGACGAGCGTGGGCACGGCGAGGAAGAACGAGAACTCGGTCGCCGCCTTGCGCGAGAGACCGAACAGCATGCCGCCGATGATGGTGGCGCCGGAGCGTGACATGCCGGGGACGAGCGCGAAGGCCTGGGCGATGCCGACCTTGAGCGCGTCGCTCGCGGTCATGTCGTCGACCTCTTCCACGCGGGGCGCCGCCACCGGTCCGCGCCCGCGGCGCTCCACCCACAGGATCACGAGCGCCCCGACGACGAAAGCGAGCGCGACGGGGACCGGGTGGAAGAGGCTCGCCTTGATCGCGCTGCCGAAGAGGAGGCCGAGCACGGCGGCCGGCACGAAGGCGATCGCGATGTTGACGATGAAACGCTGCGCCGCCGGCTCGCGCGTCGCGCCGCGCAGCACGCGGGCGAAGCGCGCGCGGTACTCCCAGACGATGGCGAGCATCGCACCCGACTGGATGGCGATCTCGAAGACCTTCGCCTCGTCGCCGACGTAACCCAGCAGCGATCCTGCCACGATGAGGTGGCCGGTCGACGAGATGGGCAGGAACTCGGTGAGGCCCTCGACGATGCCCAGGACGAGGGCGACCACGAGAGAGGGAAAAGGATCCAAGCGGCGGGCGAAGACGTGTGGCGCGGGCGGATTGTCGCACACCCCCGCGCTAGAATCGGCGACAGGAGGGCTCGCCATGACCATCGATGCTGCCGCCATCTTCGCCGCCGCCGCCGAGCGCGCGAAGGAGAAGGACGTTGCCTACGCCGGCCTGCTCACGCCCGCCGAGGCCTGGTCACTGCTGGACGCCGGCGTGATCAAGATGGTCGACACCCGGACCAGGGCGGAGCGGGACCTCATCGGCTACGTGCCCGGGAGCATTCCGATCGAGTGGTACGACTATCCGGGCAAGGTCCGCAACGCGAGCTTCCTCGAAGAGTTGCGCGAGGCGGTGGATCCCGCCGCGCCGGTGGCGTTCCTGTGCCGCAGCGGCGTGCGCTCGGGATACGCGGCGACCCTCGCGACCGCGCACGACTACGCGCGCGCGTACAACATCCTCGAAGGCTTCGAGGGCGACCGGAACGACAAGGGGCAGCGGCGCGTCAACGGCTGGCAGATGGCGAGGCTGCCCTGGCGGCAGGACTGAAGGCGAGGGTGTCGCTAGCGCTGCCCCCGCATCAACTCGTTCAACGTGCGCGAGACGAGATCATCGCCATCGTCGGGAAGGCTGCCGGTGGGGGTCATGCGGTTCACCACCTCGGGCAGCACCTGCGCGACCTGGCTCGACGCGTCCTCCTTCGACATTCCGAACTGCTGGGCGAGCTGGTCGAGTGCGCCGGAGCCGAAGATCTGCGACAGCGCGTCGGCCGGGAGTCCCTGGTTCTGACCTGCGCCGATCCACGACTGTGCCTGATCCCCGTAACCCGACTGCTGCATCCGCTGGAGCATGCCCGACAGGCCACCATTGCTCTGCAGGAGTTGCAGGATGATTGCGAGGAGTGCGCCACCGCCCGCGGCGCCCATCCCCGGCATTCCGGCGGGCATCCCCGGCATTCCCGCCCCGCCGGGCATTCCGGCTCCGCCGGGCAGGCCCTGACGCGGATCCGGCGCGCCGCCGGACAGGCCTCCCTGCATCAGACTGCCCAGGAGTTCGTCGAGCATTCCCATGATGCACCTCGCGATCGTTGGTGGACGACTATTGTTGCCCGCATCCCGCTACGGATCAATGTGCTCACGCGCCCCTGGCGACCCCGAAGGCAGGCCCAGCTCGGCCACGATGCGCTCCACGGTGGCGCGCAGCGACGCGATCTCGCCCTCGAGCCGCGTGACGTTCGCGCGCAGTGTCGCCAACTCGCCCGGCGAGCCGCCCCCGGTCCCCGTGTGTTCTTCCGCGCGCCCGCCTGGCGGGCTCACGGTGACGTCGTTGCCGGCGGCCGCACGGCGGTCCGTCGCCTCGTCCATCCCCGAGAGCAGGTGCATCCAGCGTGTCTCGCGCGTACCGGGCGCACGCGGCAGCTCGACCACGAGTGCGCCATCGCCGCGCGCGACGAGTTCGTCGAGGAATGCCTCGACCGACGAGATGTCCGCGAAGCGGTGGATGCGCTCGCTGTGGATGCGAAGCTCGGCGACGGTCTGCGGGCCGCGCAGCATCATCGTCGCCAGGATGGCCACGGCCTGCGCGGGCACGCCCAGGACCCGTCCTGCGTTGTGCGCGTAGCGCATGACGCGCCCGCCGCTCGATTCCACGACCAGCGCGAGCGATCGCAGGCGATCGAGGGCCGCCTGCACCTCCGCCTCGCTCGCCTCGAGCACGGGGTCGCGGCTCGTCTTCTGGTTGCAGCCCGCGACGAGAGCGTTCAGCGTGAGCGGATAGGTATCGGGGACCGTGTGCTGCTTCTCCACGAGCACGCCGAGGACGCGCGTTTCGAGGAGCGATAGCGGGGGCAAGGGCATGGTGCGGTGTTCCGGTGAAGAACCTGCGAGTGTAGCGCCAGCCGAGGCGGCGCCGGCGCTCGTGCGACGATAGCGGCTCCCTTACGGAAACGACCATGGCCGCTCCCTCCGACGTGACCAGCATGGCGCTGTTCTGCGACTTCGAGAACATCGCCCTCGGCGTGCGCGACGCCAACTACGAGAAACTCGACATCAGGCGGATCCTCGAGCGGTTGCTCCTCAAGGGCAGCATCGTGGTGAAGAAGGCCTACTGCGACTGGGAGCGCTACAAGGCGTTCAAGGCACCGATGCACGAGGCCAACTTCGAATTGATCGAGATCCCGCACGTGCGCCAGTCCGGCAAGAATTCCGCCGACATCCGCATGGTGGTGGACGCCCTCGACCTCTGCTACACGAAGGAGCACGTGGATACCTTCGTCATCATCAGTGGCGACTCCGATTTCTCGCCGCTGGTGTCGAAGCTGCGCGAGAACGCCAAGACGGTGATCGGCGTGGGGGTCAAGAACTCGACGTCGGACCTGCTCATTGCCAACTGCGACGAGTTCATCTACTACGACGACCTCGTTCGCGAGCAGCGCAAGGGGCGCCGCGCCGCGAGTACGAAGGAAGCGGCGAAGGACGCCAAGGACGCAGCGAAGGCGCCCGCCAGGGATGCCGTGAAGGGGCCCGTCAAGGACGCCGTCGCCAAGGGAGCCGCGGAGGCGCCCGCCAAGGATGCCGCGGCCAAGCCGGCCAGGACGGCGGCGGGCAAGTCCCGGCGCCGGGCGAGCGGTGTCGCGGCAGCGGTCGGCAATGCGGCGCTCGCCCAGGCCTCCGAAGCGACGCCCGGGCCCTCGGGGGAGTCCGCGCTACCGGTTCCGCCGGACGCCACCGATGCCGACGCTGCCGCGCCGTCGGCCGAGGACGCGCGCGCCGATCCCGAGTACCGCCGTCAGGCGGGCATCGCCATCGTGGTGGACACGTTGGAGGCGCTCGCCTCGGAGCGCGGCAGCGAACGCATCTTCGGCTCGATGATCAAGCAGGCGATCAAGCGCGTGCGGCCGCAGTTCTCCGAGAGTTTCCACGGGTTCCGTTCGTTCAACGCGATGCTCGAGGCGGCCCAGTCGACGGGGGCGCTCGACCTCGAGCGCGACGAGAAGTCAGGCGGCTACGTGGTGCGCCTGCGCGGCGCCGACGCGTAGGCGGCGACCGGCGCCGGCGGGGCCGCCCCGCCCGGGACGTTGCGGAAGTACTCCGGGGTCGTTCGCGCGATGGTCGCGATCGACTCGAACACCACGCGCAGGTGTGTCGACATCGCGCTCGCCGCGCCTTCGGCGTCGCGGGCGATCACGCGCTCCGCGATCTCCTCGTGCTGGCGGTGGATGGTCGCGAGCCACGCCGGGTCCTCGATCGAGAGGAAACGCACGCGGTCGAGTTGAGCCTTGACCGCCTCGATCGTGCGCCACGCGCGGGGGCGTCCCGCCATGGCGGCGATGTGCTGGTGCAGGCGATCGTCGAGCGTCAGGAAGCCCCGGTGATCACCGCGCACGGCCGCCTTCTCCTCCGCACGCAGTAGCGCGCGCAGCGTCCGCAGGTCGGCAGCCGTGGGCGCACGGGCGGCGAGGGCCACCGTCCTGCATTCGATCGCCTCGCGCACGAACTGGCCATCGGCCACCGCCTCGACGTCGATCGGCGCGACCGAGGTCCCGACCTGTGGCCTCACCGTCAGCAGGCCCTCGCTCTGCAGACGGATGATGGCTTCCCGCACCGGCGTGCGACTCACGCCGAGGCGCTGCGCCACGTCGGCTTCGGACAGCGAATGGCCCGGCCGCAGGCGTCCGGAGAGGACCTCGTCGCGCAGCCACGCGTAGGCCGAACCGGCGGCACCGGAGCGGCCTGCACCGCGCGAGATGTTGATGGTCATCGGTTGTCCAGGCACTTCAGCTTGTATGCTAGCATACCAGAAACACCGCCTTTCCCGGTGATTTTCAAGGGTTTTTACCAGGATTCTGCGTGTCGGGAGGTTGCGTGTCGACGCTGGGCGACCCCTTGGCGGACGCCCGTTTGTCCCAACAACAGGAGGAGTGCGACAGATGTCCGTGAACTTCGAAGTACGCAGCCAGGCGCGTCGCGGTGTGTTGCGTGTGGCCGCAGTGGGTTTGGGGGTGCTCGCGCTGTCGGCGCTGTTCACCGGTCAGGCGCTCGCCCAGTCGCCAGTGACGATCAACGTGGTCGACGTCGCGGGCAACCTCGCGTTGACCCAGGACGCGTTCGAGCTCTACGCGAAGAAGCACCCCGACAAGGTCGCGAGGTTCGCCTTCACCAAGGCGCCGTCCCCCGAGTTGCCCGGCAAGCTCAAGGCGATGCAGGCAGCCGGCCGCTCGGACATCGACCTCGTGCTGACCGGCACCGACTTCCTCGCGGCGGGCATCGAGCAGGGGTTGCTCGTCAAGCTCTTGCCGGACCATGCGAGCAAGTTCCCCAACCTCATGGCGAACTACCAGCCGGCCGCTGCTGCGATGCAGAAGCTCGCGCAGAATCAGGGGATCGAAGTCACCTTCATGCCGGCCGGGCCGCTGCTCGAATACAACCCGGCCAAGGTGAAGCAGGTGCCCACCACGCCGCAGGAACTCCTCACGTGGTGCAAGGCCAATCCCAACCGGCTGATCTATGCGCGTCCGGCCAATTCCGGTCCCGGACGCACGTTCATCATGGGCTTGCCCTACATCCTCGGCGACAAGAATCCCAAGGATCCGGTCCACGGCTGGGACAAGACCTGGGCCTACCTGAAGGAACTCAACTCCTGCATCGAGTACTACCCGACCGGTACCGGCGCGGTGATGAAGGAGCTCGGCGAAGGCTCGCGTGACATGACGGTGACGATGACCGGCTGGGACATCAACCCCCGCGTGCTCGGCATCGTGCCCAAGGACTTCAAGGTGGCGCCGTTCAAGGGGATGACATGGGTGAACGATGCCCACTACATGGTCGTGCCCAAGGGCGTATCTCCCGCCAAGCTCGCGGTGATCCTCGACGTGATGGCATTCATGCTCACGCCGGAGGCGCAGGCCTTCACCTACGACAAGGGTTACTTCTATCCTGGCCCGGCGGTAAAGAACGTGCCGCTGTCGATGGCGCCGGCGGCGAGCCAGGCCGCGCTCAAGGAGTTCGGGCGGCCCGAGTACGAGAAATGGCTGGCCGAGTTTCCGCACACGCAGTCCCTCGAGGCCAAGGGACAGGTCGAGGCATTCCGCATCTGGGATCAGCAGGTCGGCGCGCAGAAGACGAAATAGTGATCCCCCCCGAGGCCGCCGCGCTGCGGCGTCCACCCCGCGAGGGGGCGGAAACTTGGGGCGGCCCGGCGTTTCCCGCCGTCCCGGTGCCGGCGTGACGCCTGTTCGCGGCACCACCAGCGAACGGGCGCCGCGTCCCTCCGGCGCGCCGCGACCGCGGGGCAGCCTTGCCGCGATCGTTGCCGTCGTGCCGTTGTCCTCGATACCGCCGCCCTCGATGCCGCTGCCTGCGATGCCGCCATGACCCAGCACGACTTCTCCGAACTCAAGCTCGATCGCGTCACGCGCCGCTTCGCCGGCCAGCACGGCAAGACATTCAACGCGCTCGACGAGCTGTCGCTCACCATCCGCCGCGGCGACTTCATCTGCCTGCTCGGTCCCTCCGGGTGCGGCAAGTCGACGGCGCTCAACTGCATCGCCGGACTGCTGCCGCTTTCCGGCGGCGCGATCTGGCTCGACGACCAGCGCATCGACACGCTGCCGCCGGAGAAGCGCGGCTTCGGCATGGTGTTTCAGAACTACGCGCTGTTCCCGCACATGAGCGTGGCACGGAACGTGGGCTTCGGCCTCAAGATGCGCGGCGTGGCCTCCGACGAGATCGCACGGCGTGTCGATGCCGCGCTCGACCTCGTGCAGCTCGCGGGACAGGCGCACAAGCTCCCCGGCCAGCTCTCGGGCGGCCAGCAGCAGCGGGTGGCCATCGCGCGCGCCATCGTGATCGAGCCGCCCCTCGTGCTCATGGACGAGCCGCTGTCCAACCTCGACGCGAAGCTCCGCATCGAGACGCGCGCCGAGATCCGCCGCATTCACCGCGAACTCGACCGCGCGACCGTCTACGTCACGCACGACCAGGACGAGGCGCTGTCGCTCGCCGACCGCATCGTGGTGATGAAGGATGGCGTCGTGCAGCAGGTGGGTCCGCCGCCGGAGGTATACGGCGAGCCCGCGAACCTGCACGTGGCGCGCTTCATGGGCTATCGCAACGTGCTCGAGCTCGACGTGACGAGCAACGGTGGCGCGACCGCCGCCCTGCGCGGCCCCGGCCTCGCGCTCACCGGCCGGGTGAAGCAGGCGCCCACCGGCAAGCGCGCGATGCTCGCGATCCGCCCCGAGGAGATCGCGATCGGCGACGGCGAATCGGAGTCGAACACCATCGACGGCACGGTCGACGGCGTGGAGTACGCCGGTCGCGACGCGCTGGTGGACGTGGTCGTTCCCGGAGGTGCCGTGCTCCACGTGCGCGGTCCGGTCACGCTGCGCCGCGGCGAGCCGGTCCGCCTGCACGTCCCGGTGGAGCGCGCGCTCGTCTATCCCTCGGACGGCGCGACGTCATGACCACCGTCGCGCCCGCCGCGCGCCGCGCGCCCTTCGACCGCACGCTGCTTCTCGTGGTACCGGCGGCGGCGTTCATGCTCCTGCTGTTCGTCTACCCGTTCCTGTACGGCCTGTGGCTGTCGTTCCAGCCGAAGGAGGGCGGGGCGCTCGCCAACTACCTCCATTTCTTCGATACCGACAATCTCTGGAACACGATCTGGATCACGCTGCGCCTGGCGCTTCCGGCCACGATCGTCAACGTGCTCCTGGCGCTGCCCATCGCCTATCACCTGCGCCGCAAGAGCCGCTTCCAGCGCTGGGTGACGATGCTGCTGGTGGTGCCGATCACGCTGGGCACCGTGCTCGTCGCCGAAGGCATGCTGCTCTACTTCGGCCCCAAGGGCTGGTTCTCGCAGACGCTGCAGCTCCTGCACCTGTACGACGGTCCCATCCGCCTTACGCACAACTACTGGGGCGTGCTGATCTCGCTCGTGATCTCGGGCTTTCCGTTCACGTTCCTGCTGATCCTGTCGTACATCACCGGCATCGATCCGGTGCTCGCGCGTGCGGCGTCCACGCTCGGCGCGGGTCCGCGCGAGCAGTTCACGCAGATCTACCTGCCGCTGCTGGCGCCGGGGCTCGCGATGTGCTTCTGCCTGGCCTTCGTCCAGGCGTTCTCGGTATTTCCGTCGGCGGTGCTGCTGGGCTCGCCTGCCGGGCCCACGCGTGTGATCTCGATCGCGGCCTACGAGGCCGCCTTCGAGCAGTACGACTACTCGCTGGCGTCGGCGATCGCGATGATCATGGGCGCGGTACAGCTTGCGATCGTGGTGGCGGTGCTCGGCCTGCGCCGGGTGTTCTATCGCGGCCCGGTGGTGGGGGGCAAGGGATGAACACGACCTCGCCGTCCGGAGGTGCGCGCCCTCGGGAAGCGATGGGGCGCAGCGCCGCCGGGAGCGCGCGCGGTGTCGCCGTCGCCGCCGAATGGCACCAGCGGGCGTGGCGCGCCCTCCTCACCGGCGTGATGGTGCTCTTCCTCGTGAACGTGGGGCTCATCATCGTTGCCGTCGCCACGAGCTCGTTCGCGAGCCGCTGGCTCGGCACCTGGTTCCCCGACGGGTGGACGGTCTCGTGGTACGCGGAAGCGTGGAAGGAGTTCCAGCTCCTGCACGTGCTGTGGGTGACGATCGAGGTCGTGCTTGCCGTGGTCGTGCTGTCGATCGTGATCGGCCTGCCCGCCGCATACACGCTCGCGCGCCGCGAATTCCCCGGCAAGCGCGCGCTGATGCTGCTGTTTCTCCTGCCGCTGATGATTCCGCCCATGTCGTACGGCATCCCGCTCGCCACCGTGCTCTACCAGGCGCACGTGGGCGGGACGATCTGGGGCGTGATCCTCTCCAACCTGATTCCCGCGGTGCCGTTCGTGATCCTGGTGATGACGCCTTTCGTCGAGCAGATCGACACCAACCTCGAGTCGGCGGCCCGGGTGTTCGGCGCGAGCACGTCACGCATGTTCGTGCACGTGCTCGTGCCGCTGCTCGCTCCCGGGATGCTGGCGGCGTCGCTCCTCGTGCTGGTGCGAACGATCGCGATGTTCGAGCTCACCTTCCTTACGGCCGGAACGGACTCGCAGACGCTCGTCGTGGCGCTGTACTACGCGGTGTTTGCGGCAGGCGTGCGCGCGCCGCAGTCGGTGGATGCGATGGCCATGATCTACATGGCCGTCACCCTCGTGTGGCTGCTCATCGCCCTGCGCTTCGTGGACCCCACCCAGCTCGTGAGCCGCGTGAAGGAGCATCCGCGGGCCGAGTGAGCCGCGCGGCGAGCGAAGCGAGCAGGCCGAAGGCCCGTCGCGCGGCGACCGAGGTGCGGCCGACGCGCTGTCCTCGCGCGAACCACCGACAGCACAAGGAGGCCGCGAGTGAGCCGCACGGCGAGCGGAGCGAGCAGGCCGCAGGCCCGTCGTGCGGCGACCGAGGGGCGGCCGACGCGCTGACGTTGCGGCCTGCACGGTTGGTGCGAGGATGCCGCGAGTGAGCCGCGCGGCGAGCGGAGCGAGCAGGCCGAAGGCCCGTCGTGCGGCGACCGAGTCTCAAGCCTTGCTGTAGATCTCCGCACCCTTCTCCACGAACTCGGCCGCCTTCGCCTCCATACCGCGCGCGAGCGCATCACCTTCGGCGATCCCCTGCCTCGCCGCGAACTCCCGCACGTCCTGCGTGATCTTCATCGAGCAGAAATGCGGACCGCACATCGAACAGAAGTGCGCGAGCTTGGCGCCGTGCTGCGGCAGGGTCTCGTCGTGGAACTCGCGGGCCTTGTCGGGATCGAGGCCCAGGTTGAACTGGTCCTCCCAGCGGAACTCGAAGCGCGCCTTGGACA
>CAYTOT010000075.1:0-18361 GCA_964439475.1 uncultured Alcaligenaceae bacterium | reverse complement strand
TCCGAGTTCCACAAGCTGCGCGCCGAGGGCTGGCCGCTCGGCGCGCTGGCGATGATCGTGATCGACAACCCGATGGTGGCGGGCACCGGGCATCGCATCTGCAACGACTGCATGAAGGCCTGCATCTACCAGAAGCAGGACCCGGTCGACATTCCGCAGTCGGAAACGCGGCTGCTGAAGGACGTCCTCGAGTTGCCGTGGGGCTTCGAGATCTATTCGCTGCTCACGCGCTGGAATCCGCTCAACCTGCGTCATCCGCTGCCGGTGGAGCCCACGGGCAAGCGCGTGCTGGTCGTGGGGCTCGGGCCCGCCGGCTACACGCTCTCGCACTACCTCGTCAATGCGGGACACACGGTGGTGGGCATCGACGGGCTCAAGATCGAGCCGCTGGACCCGGCGTGGAGCGGGATCACCATCGCCGGCGAACGGGCGTCCTTCGTTCCCATCCGCGATGCCGCCTCGATCATGGAGCCTCTCGACGAGCGCCTCATGGCCGGGTTCGGCGGCGTGGCCGAGTACGGCATCACCGTGCGCTGGGACAAGAATTTCCTCAAGGTCGTGCGCCTCCTCCTCGAGCGGCGCGATCGCTTCGTGCTCTACGGTGGCGTGCGCTTCGGCGGCACGCTCGACGACGCCGGCGCCTTCGCGATGGGCTTCGATCACATCGCGCTGGCCACGGGTGCGGGCAAGCCCACGGTGCTCGATCTCCCGAACGGGCTCGCCAACGGCGTGCGCACGGCCTCCGATTTCCTGATGGCGCTGCAGCTCACCGGGGCCGCCAAGCGCGACTCGATCGCCAACATGCAGGTACGCCTGCCCGTGGTGGTCGTGGGCGGCGGCCTCACCGCCATCGACACCGCCACCGAGTCGCTGGCCTACTACCCGGTGCAGGTCGAGAAGTTCCTCGCCCGTTACGAGGCGCTCGTGGCGGAGCAGAGCCGCGACGCCGTCGAGGCGATGTGGAGTTTCGAGGAGGCGGTCGTCGCGCAGGAGTTCCTCGCGCATGCCCGCGCGCTGCGCGAGGAGCGGGCCGCCGCGGCCCGCGCCGGGCGGCCCGCGCGTATCGCCGCCATGCTGCACGAGTGGGGCGGAGTGACCGTGGCCTACCGGCGTCGGCTCGTCGACAGTCCCTCCTACACGCTCAACCACGAGGAGGTGGAGAAGGCGCTGGAGGAGGGGATCCGCTTCGCGGAAGGCCTCACCCCGATCGCGATCGACATCGACGAGCGGGGTGCCGCCACCGGCCTCGCGGTGTCCCTGCAGAAGACCGACGGCGATGGGGTGTGGCACGAGTACGGAAGGGCCACGCTCCCCGCGCGCACGATCCTGATCGCGGCCGGCACGCAGCCCAACACCGTGCTCGCGCGCGAGGGCGCCTCGCATTTCCACCTCGACGGCAAGTACTTCCGCGTGCTCGACGAGGCGGGCGAGCCGGTGAAGGTGACGCGCGGCCTCGCCAAGCCGGAGCAACCGGCCGTGCTCACCGACGTGCTCCCCGACGGTCGCGCGACGAGCTTCTTCGGTGACCTCCATCCTTCCTTCTTCGGCAACGTGGTGAAGGCGATGGGGAGCGCTAAGCTCGGCTGGCCGATCGTCGATCGCATGCTCGCGAAGGTGGCGCCGGCGTCGGCGCTGTCCGACGCGCAGTTCTATGACGGGCTCGACGATCGCCTGCGAGCGCGCGTGGAGCGGGTGGAGCGCCTCACGCCCACGATCGTGGAGGTGGTGGTCCGGGCGCCGGCCGCCGCCGAGCGCTTCGCGCCGGGTCAGTTCTACCGCCTGCAGAACTACGAGGCGCTGGCGCCGGTCCGCGGCGGCACGCGTCTCGTGATGGAGGGCCTCGCGCTCACCGGCGCCTGGGTCGACCGGGCGCAGGGACTCGTATCGCTCATCGTGCTCGAGATGGGCGGCTCGTCGAACCTGTGCGCGCAGTTGCAGCCCGGCGAGCCGGTGATCCTGATGGGACCCACCGGCACGCCGACCGAGATCGAGCCGGGCGAAACCGTGGTGCTCGCGGGCGGAGGCCTCGGCAATGCCGTGCTCTTCTCGATCGGGCAGGCGTTCCGCAACGCCGGTTCGCGCGTGCTCTACTTCGCGGGCTACAAGCGGATGATCGACCGCTACAAGGTGGCCGAGATCGAGGCCGCGGCGGACGTCGTCGTGTGGTGCTGCGACGAGGAGCCGGGCTTCGCGCCGGAGCGTCCCCAGGATCGCAGCTTCGTGGGCAACATCGTGCGGGCGATGCAGGCCTATGCCGAGGGCGCGCTCGGCGACCAGCCCATTGCCTTCCGCGACTGCGACCGCATCATCGCCATCGGTTCGGACCGGATGATGGCTGCCGTCGGACGTGCACGGCACGGCGTCCTGGCGCCTTTCCTCGATCCCCGGCACCGGGCGATCGCGTCGATCAACTCGCCGATGCAGTGCATGATGAAAGAGGTCTGCGCGCAGTGTCTGCAGCTGCATCGCGATCCGCTCACCGGCAAGGAGTCGTACGTGTTCTCCTGCTTCAACCAGGACCAGCCGCTCGACGAGGTCGATTTCACCGCGCTCGACCTCCGCCTGCGGCAGAATGCCGTGCAGGAAAAGCTCACCGCGCGCTGGATTGGCCATGTCGGCCGCGCGTCCGCCACGCGCGAGCCGGAATAGGGAGTAACGTGGGTCTCAACCTGTTCGGGGCGCTGATGCCGCCCGAGGAACGCTTCACCGGGCTCTTCTGCGAGCAGGCGTCGCGCATCCTCGAAGCCGCTACCGAGCTGCGCACGATGATCACGGCGGGCGCCGACATCGAGCGCCACGTCGCCGCGATCCGTGCCATCGAGAAGGCGGCCGACGTCGTCGTGCGCCGCATCTTCCTCGCCGCGAACCGCACCTTCAATGCCCCGATCGACCGGGAGGACATCCTCTCGCTGGGCCGCGAGCTCGACGATGCCGTCGACCTCATCGAGGACACCGCCAAGGGCATCGCCCGCTACGACGTTCGCCGCTTCCCTCCCGAGCTCGTGCGGATGGCCGACGGCATCGTCGCCTGCGCGGAGCGCCTCCGCGAAGTGATGCCTTACCTCGACTCGCTGACTCGCGACCACCGCAAGATCTTCAAGCTCTGCGGCGAGATCGGGGAGATCGAGGGCGAGGCCGACGACGCCTTCGACCAGGCGCTCACCGACCTGCACGCCCAGCTGCGCGCTGGCGAGATCGACATCGTCGCCTACGTCGACCGCAAGGAGCTCTACGAGCTCGTGGAGAACGTCGTCGACAAGTGCGACGACATCGCCAACGCCATCCAGGCGGTCACCACCAAGCACGTCTGACGCCTCCGGGACGGCTCCGGGCGCACCCATGGACCCTTCCGCGCTCGGCCTCCCTCTCCTCGTTGCGCTGATTCTCGTCGCGCTCGCCTTCGACTTCATGAACGGCCTGCACGACGCGGCGAACTCGATCGCCACCGTGGTGGCCACGCGCGTGCTGCGTCCATCCACGGCGGTGGTGTGGGCGGCGTTCTTCAATTTCATCGCTTTCGCGGTGTTCGGCCTCCACGTGGCGACGACGGTGGGCACCGGGATCATCGCGCCCGGGATCGTGGATGGCGCCGTGATCTTCGGCGCGCTCGTCGGCGCCATCGCGTGGAATGCGATCACATGGGGGCTCGGCATCCCGTCGTCGAGCAGCCATGCCCTGATCGGCGGCCTCGCCGGCGCGGGCGTCGCCAAGGCGGGGCTCTCCGCCGTGGTGGTGAAGGGCCTCGCCGTCACCGCCGCGGGCATCGTGGTGTCGCCGCTGCTGGGCTTCGTGCTCGCGCAGTTGCTCGTGCTGATCGTGACCTGGGCGCACCGGCGCCGCTCGCCCTTCCACGTGGACCGCCGCTTCCGGATCATGCAGCTCTTCTCGGCCGGCGCCTACTCGCTCGGACACGGCGGCAACGACGCCCAGAAGACGATGGGCATCATCGCCGTGCTGCTCTACTCGCAGGGCATGCTGGAAGGCGATTTCCACGTCCCGTTCTGGGTCGTGATCACCTGCCAGGCAGCGATGGCGCTGGGCACGCTCATGGGCGGCTGGCGCATCGTGCACACCATGGGATCGCGCATCACGCAACTGAAGCCGGTGCAGGGGTTCTGCGCGGAGACGGGCGGGGCGATCACGCTCTTCTTCGCCACCAGCCTCGGGGTACCGGTATCGACGACCCACACCATCACCGGCGCCATCGTGGGCGTGGGCGCCGCGCGGCGGACCGCCGCGGTGCGCTGGGGCGTGGCGCAACGGATCGTGGTCGCGTGGGTGGTGACGCTGCCGGCGGCGGCGGCGATCGCGGCGGGGTGCTACTGGGTGACGCGGGCGCTGGGTTGACGCGTCGCGACGGTGCGCTTCACCGCGCCGGGCCGTCAGGCTTCGCGCGCCACGTCCGCGCGAGGCCCGCCGGTCCCGAGGCCGACGCGCTGAGCCTCGGTATCGAAGATCGTGGTCACGCCGACGTTGGCGAGATTCACGTCCGGACCAAGCTCGGCGAAGAGCCACTTCTTCATCGCTTCGATGTCGCAGGCGCGCACGCCGGTGATCCATGGACCCGGCAGCTCGATCATGATGCGGTCGAGCGGCAGGTCCCGCTTGAGGATATCGAGCGTGGCGGGGCGCACCTGGCCCGCTTCGTCGACGAGCTCGGCCGCCTCCACGAGCACCAGCGAGGCGCCCGCGTCGAGGCAGATGCGTGCCTGCGTCACGAGGAGTCGTGGATTGCTGAGCGTGTCCTTGGAACCGACTTCTCCGAAGACTTCGAGTCCCGCGGCGACCGCGCCGCGGATCTGGCTTTCGCGTTGCGCATCGGTCAGCGGGACGGTGTTGTCGGAGATCTCGATGGTGCGGAAGCCGAGCGCAATGGCCTCGGCATAGAACGCCGGTAGCGCCTTGTCACCAAGGGTTGCAAAGACGTATTCGTGGAACTGCCCGCCGATGAACGGCTTGACCTCGTGCCGACCGTACAGCGCGAGCTTGGCCATCAGGAGCTCGCGCCGGTAGAGGCGCGCGGTTCCCGTCTTCACCTTGATGAGGTCGATGCACGGCGCCGCCATGTCGAGCACGCTCTCGACATAGGCGAGAGGCAGCCCGTCGTCGATGACCATGGTGAGGCCGGTGCAGCGGGGCTTGCCCTGCGTGCGGCGGGTGTCGATGGGGACGAAGGCGAAGGCGGGCTGGGTCATGGCGGCATCCGGACGAACGGCATGGGTGAAGCGAACAGGGAGCGTTGCGAGTCACTCCGGCGTGAGCTTGGCGATCTTGTACATGCTGGCGAAGCGATCGCGGTCCGCCTCGAGATACGCGCGAAACTCCGCGGAGGTATTGCCGACGGGGTCGATGCCCATCGTGGCGAGGCGTCCGCGTACTTCCGGACTGTGGAGCACCGCGGCGAACTCCGCTTGCAGCTTCGCCACGATCGGCGCCGGTGTTGCGGACGGCACGAACACCCCCATCCAGTGCGAGACCTCGAAGCCCGCCATCCCCGGGGTCTCGGCGACGGTGGGTACGTCGGACGCCCAGTTCACGCGCGCCTTGGTGGTTACCGCGACGGGGACGAGCCTGCCCGCCTTGATGTGCGGCAGCACCGGGGCCATGCCGACGATCGCGAAGGGGATCTCGCCGCCGAGCACGGCCGTCGTGGCCGGCCCCGCGCCCTTGTAGGGAACGTGCAGGAGGTCGATACCCGCGAGGTTGTTGATCCATTCACCCGCGAGATGCTGCGAGCTGGCGTTGCCGGCCGTCCCGAAAGAGAGCTTGCCGGGATTGGCCTTGGCGTACGCGATGAGCTGCGGCAGCGTCTTCACGCCGGTGGACGGATTGGCAACGATGACGAGCGGCGTGATGCCGGCGAGCGTGACCGGCGCCAGGTCCTTCATCGGGTCGTAGCGCATCGACTTGTACGCGCTCGGAGCGATCACGATCTCGGCAGGAGAGGCGAAGAGGATCGTGTAGCCGTCGGGCGCGGCTCGCGCGACGTACTCCGCGCCGATCATGCCGTTGCCGCCGGACTTGTTCTCCACGATCACGCTCTGGCCGAGGCGCTTGCCCAGTTGCTCGGCGACGAGGCGCGCCATGGCGTCGTGACCGCCGCCGGGCGCGTAGGGAACCACGAGCGTCACGAGCTTGCTCGGGAACGCTTGCGCGAAGACGGGACCGGAAAGCGTCGCGATCGCGGTCGCCAGGCTGACGAAGAGGCAAAGAAGTCGCTTCATGGAATCACCTGTCGGGAAGTGGAGGTGGGGTTTGACGACAACGGCAGGCAGCTCGAACTTACCGCTCGGGGATCACGTAGATCGGACTCGACCAGGCCTGGTGGCCGTTCTCCAGCGTGACGCGCGCGTAAAGGGGCGTGTCGCCGTTCGCAGCGAGATCGACGTCACGTTCGAAGGCGAAGCTGCGGGCGTCGTTGCGGTCGGGCAGGCGGAATACGCGCACGCGCCGCTCGAGCCCGCCGGCGTCGAACACGATGTCGTCGAGGCCGATGTCGGCCACGGGAAGCGTCGCCTTCACGTGCGGCGTCTCGATCGTGAGGATTCCCGCTTGCGCATCCTCGAGCGCGATGTCCGCGCCGGCGAAGTTGCCGGTCGTGACCGATTCCCAGCGCAGCGCGTGGTCACCGTCCGCATCGAGCGACTTCTCCAGGTGCCAGAAGTTGATGGGCGCGTGCGTCACGATGCGGTTGCCGTCGAAGGCAAGATGGCCGTCCCACGTGGTCATGCGTCCGCGCCCGCGATACTCGGCGCCTTCCCAGATCACGCGGATGCGGCGGCCGAGGGAGGCGGCGTCGTAGGGGCGCAGCGTCGCCACGGTGCGGGCTCCCGCGCGCAGGTCCACGCGTTCGACGGGCGCGCCCGCCTCGATGCGCAAGCGCACGCAGGCCCGGGTTCCGCGGGTGGCCACTATGTCGCCCATCATCGCCACAGCGACCGGCTCGCTGGCCGCATCGCGCACGAGAAGAGGATCGGCGAGGTAGCGCCGCGCGGGCGCGTCGAACGTGGCCTCGAAGGTCAGGTCCAGGCGGTCTCCGGTGGTCCCGTAGTGACGGCGATCCTGCATCGCCTGCCAGAGGCTCGCGCGCGTGAGCGACGGCATGAACACGCAGGTGAGCCCGCCGTAGGCGCCGAAGATCGAGGCGCCCGGGTGGCTCGCGCCGGGGCGCCCCTTGTGGTCGTCGGAATTGCACACCACCCCGACGCGATGGCCGAGGGAGAACGCGTCGAAGAGCAGCCATTCGAACGTGCCCCAGGACGAGTGAATCTCCACCGAGCGCTCGATCAGTCCGTCGTGGCCTGCGGCGAGATCGGCGTAGCGCCCGCCGACGTGCGCGAATGCGAGCGCGTTCTCCTGGTCGCTGCGCAACGCCGCAAAGAGGTCGTTCACATGATTGCAGTCGGTGGCGAGATCGGACGTGTCCTCGACCAGTGCGTGCGACGAGCGGCGGATGGGCCGCCCCTCCTCGAAGAAGAAGATGTTGCGGTCGCCGCCGAGATGGGTGACGGGCGAGTACTCGTAGCCCGGGACGGTCACGAATCGGCCGGGCGCATCGAACTCGCGGTACAACGCGTTGAGCTCGCGCCAGAACGCGTTGGTGATCTGGAAATCGTTACCCTGATGTCCGACGAAGTCGCAGAACGCAAGGTCGCGCGCGAAGGTGAAGTAGTCGCGCGCGCTGTTGGTGCCGATCGTCTCCTCGCTCTGCGCGTGAAAGTCACCCCAGGCCGTGGGCAAGGTGCCGCCGGACTCCACGACCAGTGGGTTGGATTCGGCGAGCAGGGCGCCCTGGGCATCGAACGCGCGCACGCGCACGACGCCGGGTCGCGCCACGCCAAGCCTCGGCACGTGCAGCGTGGCGGCGCCGTCGAGGTCGACGTGCTGCGGGAGGCCCTGGATCGGGCCGTCCGCCTCGAAGCGGATCCGGCCGCGCAGCGAAGCCACGGGATTGCCGCAGCGGTCGTCGGCACGCAGGCACAGCTCGAACGCCTGGTCGACCTGGCGGCGCGTGGGCAGCACGAGCACATGGCGGTAGGGTGCGCCCGGCACGAGTTCCACGAATGCCTCACCCGCGACGTCGCCATACACGACGGTGCCGAACGGATCGGCCTGCACGCGCACCTCGAAGCGCGGCTCGCGCATGGTGGACACCCGCCACCCGGCGCTGCCTTGCGAGCGATCGCCAAGGACGAGCGAAAGCGTGTCACCCGGCCGCAACGCATCTCGCATCACGTTGACGCGTACGGCCTTGAACCAAGGGCGGAACGAGCCTCGCGGATGGTACTCGGGCACGAGCCTGGTGCCGTTGGAGGCGCTGACGGTGCAGTAGTTGGGCGCGTTCGGCCGCTCGAACTGCGGCCGTCCGGCATCGCTCGCGAAGCGGAAGAGGAAACGTACGCTGCCCTGGTCGTCGATGCCGAACTTGCCGGCGGTATAGGTCACGCGCAGCGTGGCCATGGAGCCCGCGACGATGGGGCCGGCGTCGTCGAGCGTGACCCGGCCGAGGACGTCCGGCGGATAAGGAAGGCGGTTCAGGGCGACGTTGCGTTGCATGTGCGGCTGCGGCGAGTGTCTGGTCAGAAGCGATCGCCGGCATCCGGCGGCAGAAAATTCAGGATGAGTCCGGAGGAGACGGGCGGCACAACCATGCGCTGGAAGGTGATCGGCTCGCGTCCGAACGAGCGTCCCACGATGTGCACACGCAGGACGCAGCTGCCTTTGCTGACGCCGATCGCGGTGGCGTCCTCGACGTCGATCGGGACCACGTGCGCGATCCCTGTCGCGGTGAAGGTGGGCGCGGCGAAATCCGCCTCCAGCACCGCCTTGAGGTTGACGTCGGAAAGACGGCGCTGACCCATGCGTGCGAGGCGCGCGAAGCGGCTCGCCCGGAGCCACAGGGTGCTGCTGCAGGCGAACTCGCCGCCGACGTCGAGTCGGCGCCGCAGGCGGACGTAGCCCTCGGGATCGGCGCCCAGCGCCTCCGCCCACGGCCCATCGCCGCCCACGATCCGTCGCTCGAGCAACGTGGCGAACACGGGCATCTCGCCACGCCCGTCGGCGCCGAGGAAGCGGTAATGCCAGGAGCCGGAGACCGGCTGACGCGCGCTGCCCACGAAGGTGCCGTGGCCCTGGCGACGAACGAGGAAGCCCTCGTCCACGAGTCGTCCGAGCGCCTTCTGTGTGGTGCCAAGGCTCACACCCAGCGCTTCGCTCAGATCGCGCTCGCCGGCGATCTTGGTGCCGGCCGCCAGGTCGCCGCCGCGGACCGCCTCCACCACTGCCGCCCGCACCCTGACGTGCTTGGGAACCGCGGCAGCCTGCTCCCGATAGCGTAGAACGAGCAAGGAAGTGGAGGCGTCCATGCGCCGGACCTTACGCCTTGCGGTTGCGGGTGGTCAATAGCTCCAATGCTATGTAGCTATGGCAGGAAGGAACCCCTGGTACGTCGCGACTTCCGTGGAATCTCGACGTGCATCGAGCCTGAGCGAGCCGCGCACCCCAAGCCTTGGTGTATATATCCGCGCCATGCGTCACTGCCAAACCGCCCATTACAACCCCGGCAAGCACCCGGTGGCTTTCGTCTTCAGCACGCCCGGCGCGCGCGAGGCCGCCTCGGGCATGCCGGTCGCCGGTGTCACGGGGGAGAACCTCGACTTCGCGCTCGAGCACCTGCACGCCGCGGACCCTGCGCGCTTTCCGACCGCCGCGCGCTATGACTACCGCATCACCAACGCCCATACGGAGGTCCTTGCGGCGAGCCTGGGCCACGCGGCATCGGAGGCCACGCCCGCACAGATCCTCGTGCCCGGCAACGTGGCGCGCGTCCTCGACGAACTCGCCGACTGCGACGTCGTGGTGTTGTGCGGCCAGCGGGCGCAGCTCCTCGCCGATGCACTCGCACGACCCGGCCGAGCCGTGGGCCGCGCCTCGCACACCGGCAATCGCGCGCTGGTGGCGCGCTACCACGGTCCCGCATTCGCGAAGGGCAGCGACGGCCGTGCGCGCCGGCGATTGCGCGCGCGGCAGTGGGCGATCGACCTGCTGGCGAGCTTTGCATGACAAGATGGGGGCCACCATCGTACGAAACCGGCGCAAGGTCTTGGGTCGAACCAGCTCTTTGGCGGCGCTGGCCGCTACACCTGGTCGCAGATCAAGTGGTGTTGCTGGCCATGGCCTACGCAAAGGCCAGGATCGGGAACGTCAAACCCAAGGACATCAAGCGGAGCTGATGCGAATGAAGACCCTGAAGAAGCTGAACGTCGAGAAGGTGGCAGCCGCCATCGAGGCCGATGCACGCCGGGCGCTGCCGGGGCTGCGCGAATCTCTGGCCGAGGCGAAGGCGGGTGTTGCCGGGCGCGTGCATACACCAGCGCAGATCGCGGCGCGGCGGCGTGGGCGTCCTGCCGGAAGCGTGGCCGCCGTGACCAAGGAGCCGGTGAAGCTGCGCCTTGATCCCGACGTGCTGGCTGCTCTGCGCGCAACGGGCGCTGGCTGGCAGACGCGGGTGAACGACATGGTGCGCGCCAGCCTGGCGCTGGCGGGGCAGCTGGCTATGAAGGAGGGTGGCAAGCATCCTCGTCGAGATCGCGACTGAGTAACCGTGTTGCTCGTCAAGCGTGGATGAGTGCCATGGCATTGAGGTGGGTGGTCAGCTCACGAAGCGCGACGCGCTGGTGGCCGAGGCGAAGCGGCGAGCCGCTACGCCGCAGGGTGGCACCTACCCAAGTCGGACCTGTGGCATCGCCCATAGGCGCGTCCCTCGCGCATCGGCGCGCGGCACGTAGGCGCCCGCGTCGGCTGCGTGGCGCTGCTGTTACGGTGCTGTTACCGGGCTCCGGTGGATTCGCTCAAGCACCGTAAGTCATTGTTGTTATGGTGCCGGTAGAGGGAGTCGAACCCCCGACCTTCGCATTACGAATGCGCTGCTCTACCAACTGAGCTACACCGGCGATGCTGCGGAAGCAGCCGGCGCTTCCTGCGGCGGGGGCCGCAGAATGCGCAGGCAAGCCAGAAAATATAGCAGATTTCCCGGGTCCAAGCCACCGCAGCCTGCCCGGTCGCGCGGTCGCCTGCCTCCACGGGGCCCCATCCGTCAGTCCCCCTTCAGCCCCCGCGCCCCTGCGTGATCCCGAGCAGCGCATCCGTACCGTTCCACAGGATCTGCACGCCGATGCACAGGAGAATGAAGGCGGATAGCCGCATCACCACCGCGAGGCCGCGTTTGCCGAGGCGGTGGGAGACGACGTCGGCATACGCGAAGCACGCGTAGATCGAGAGCGCGACGAGGAACATGCCGATCGACGCCGATGCCGCGTCCCATGCGAAGGGCTGCGGCGTCGACGGGAAGTTTGCGCCCAGCGTGATCGCCACCGAAATCGACCCCGGCCCCACGGTGAGGGGCAGGGTCAGCGGATAGAGTGCCTTCGAGGCCATGGCTTCGTAGCCTTCCGGCTGGTGCGAGGCCTGATCCTCGTCGGGGGCCTGCAGGAGGTGCCAGCCGAGACTCGCCACGACGAGGCCGCCGGCGATCTGGACCACCGGCACCGAGACGCCGAAGAACGCCAGCACGATGTCGCCTACGAAGAGCGATCCCAGGAGAAGGACGAGTCCGTTGACGGCGACCTTGCGTGCGAGGTTGCGCCGCTCGGGATCGTTCAGGTCGCGTGTCAGGGTGAGGAAGATGGGCGCGATGCCCAGGGGATTGACGATCGGGAAGAGCGCGGCGAAGGTGAGGAGGGATCCCTGGAAGAGCCCGCGGATCTCGTCGGTCATGGCGTCGAGCGCGCCGGTGGCGCCGGCGAGGGCCCGGGGGCAGCGGGAAGGGATGGCGACGGCAACGTCCCCGGAGGGGCCGCGCCGTGGGCCGGTGCACGTCCCGGGATGCCCGGCGCCAGGCCGGACGGAGGGACCGCCGGATCGGGCACGACGATCCCGGGCGGTGCGAACGACAACTCGGTGGCGAGTCCCTTGATCCCGTTCCAGGTGATGCTCACGCCGATGCACAGCACGATGAAGGCGGACAGCCGCAGCACGATCATCAGCCGCGTATGCCCGAGCCAGTGCGCCACGCGCTGCGCGTAACGATAGGCAAGCCAGACCGACAGCGAGATGAGGGCCGTTCCCGTGACGCCGGCGAGGAAGGCGATGATGACGCGCTGCACGCCGTGGGCATGGTTCGCGCCGATGGTGATGGCCACGGAGATTGCGCCGGGATCCACCGTCAGCGGGAGCGTGAGGGGATAGAACGCGCGCATGAGCGCCCAGGAGGTGTCGACATTGGCGGACGTGCTGGCCGGAGGTCCGTCGTCGTCCTGGTTGAGGAGGTTCCAGCCCAGGGCGCAGAGCACGGCGCCGCCGGCCACCTGGACCACCGGCACCGACAGGCCGAAGACCTTCAGCACGTAGGCGCCGAAGATGAGCGACCCCATGATGAGGATGAAGGTATTCGCCGCGATCTTCACCGCCAGCATCTGGCGGGTCGCGAGATCGGCGCCGCGCGTCATCGCGAGGAACATCGGCGCGCTTCCCAGCGGATTGACGATGGGCAGGAGGCCGCCCACGACGATCAGGAGCCCGGAGAGAAAATAGCTGATGTCGTCGGAGATCATGGGTCGGGATCCGCTGCGGCGAAACCTGCCGCGGCCATGCAGGATTCGGCAGGTCCTTACGCCGCCGCCGCGGCGGCGGTACATTACCATGCCGGGCGCGCGTGCCCGATCGGATCCTGCGTCCGACAGAGCGCTCGCCGTTGCCATCGCCCTTCGACCTCCGCGTGTCCTTGCGCTCCACCTCCGCCACCCGCGCGCTGTTCGGGTTCCACGCCGTGACCGCGCGCTTGCGCCAGCGTCCCGAGGCGATCCACGCGCTCTACCTGCTTGCCGGACGGCAGGATCCGCGCGCACGCGACCTGGCGGCGAGGGCACAGGCGCTCGACGTGGCGATTCACCCCGTCGACGGCACCCGGCTCGATGCGCTTGCCGGGCACGGACGGCACCAGGGGGTGGTCGCCATCGTCGATGCCGCGATGCCTCACGTCACGCTCGACGACGTCCTCGACACGCTCACCGAGGCGCCGCTGTTGCTCGTCCTCGACGGCGTGACCGATCCGCACAACCTGGGCGCCTGCCTGCGCTGCGCCGACGCCTTCGGCGCGCAGGCGGTGATCGTGCCCAAGGATCGGGCGGTGGGGGTGAATGCCACGGTCGCCAAGGCAGCGTCGGGCGCCGCCGACACCGTTCCCGTGGTCGCGGTGACGAACCTGTCGCGCACGCTGCGCGACCTCAAGGCGCGCGACATCTGGGTGCTCGGCGCGGACGCCGGCGGCGAGGCGCTGCCCGCCGCCGACCTCGGCGGCGGCATCGCGTGGGTGCTCGGGGCCGAGGGCGCCGGCCTGCGCCGGCTGACGCGCGAGTCCTGCGACCGCATCGTCGGCATCCCGCTCGTGGGATCCGTCGAAAGCCTCAACGTGTCGGTGGCCGCGGGGATCTGCCTGTACGCCACGCGCGCGGCACGTCTCCGCGACGCGATGCCCGCCTGACGCCCGCCCGGCCGCGATGATCCGCTTCGTCCTCACGCGCCTCGGCCTCCTGGTGCCGACCTTCATCGGCATGACGCTGGTGGCGTTCTTCCTGATCCGTCTCGTGCCCGGCGATCCCATCGAGACGATGGCAGGCGAACGCGGCATCGACGCCGAGCGGCACGCCAGGCTGCTCAAGGAGTACGGCCTCGACCAGCCGGTATTCGTGCAGTACGGCATCTACATCGGCCGCGTGCTCCAGGGCGATCTCGGCAAGTCGATGATCACGCAAGTGCCGGTGCTGCGCGAGTTCCTGAGCCTGTTCCCGGCCACCATGGAGCTCGCCATCGGCGCGATCGTCTTCGCGCTGGTGCTGGGCATTCCGGCGGGAATCGTCGCGGCGGTCAAGCGCAACTCGGCCTTCGACCATGGCGTGATGGGGCTCTCGCTCACCGGCTACTCGATGCCGATCTTCTGGTGGGGCCTGCTGCTGATCCTCCTCTTCTCGGTGCAGCTCGGATGGACGCCGGTGTCGGGTCGCATCGACGTGCGCTACTTCATCGAACCCGTGACCGGCTTCCTCACCATCGATGCGCTGCTGTCGGGCGAGAAGGGCGCCTTCCGCTCCGCGCTCTCGCACCTCGTTCTGCCGGTGATCGTGCTCGGCACCCAGCCGCTCGCCATCATCGCGCGCATGACGCGCTCGGCGATGCTGGAAGTGCTGGGCGAGGACTACATCCGCACGGCGCGCGCGAAGGGCCTGTCGAGCCTGCGCGTGGTGACGGTGCACGCGCTGCGCAACGCGCTGGTGCCGGTGGTCACGGTGATCGGACTGCAGGTCGGGGTGCTGTTCACCGGCGCCATCCTCACCGAGACGATCTTCTCCTGGCCGGGGGTCGGCAAATGGATGATCGAGGCCATCGCCCGCCGCGACTATCCGGTGCTGCAGGGCGGCGTGCTGCTGCTAGGGCTCATCGTGATGTCAGTGAACCTCGCAGTCGACATCGCCTACGGCATCATCAACCCACGCATCCGCCATGCCCGCTGACGCCAGCGCTGTCGCGATATCGCCCGCCGCGGCCAGGCCCCACACGCCGCTGCGCGAGTTCTGGGGCTATTTCAGCGCCAACAAGGGCGCGGTCGCCGGACTCGCCTTCGTGATCGCGATCTCGCTGGTGGCGATCTTCGCACCCGTGCTGGCGCCGCACGCGCCCGACCTCACCAACAACGCCGTCTTCCTGAAGCCTCCCGCGTGGCAGGCGGGCGGGAGCTGGGCGTACCCGCTCGGCACCGACGCCATCGGCCGCGACATCCTCTCCCGCCTCATCTACGGCGCCCGGCTGTCGCTCCTGATCGGGGTCGCCGTCGTCGTCATCGCCATGGTGGTGGGCGTGACGCTGGGACTCGTGGCGGGATTCTTCCGGGGCTTCGTCGACACCGCGATCATGCGGCTCATGGACATCATCCTGACGCTGCCCTCCCTGCTGCTCGCCATCGTGATCGTGGCGATCCTGGGGCCGGGGCTCATGAACGCGATGCTCGCGGTGGTCGTGGTCGTGCTCCCGCACTACGTGCGCATCACCCGCGCCGCGGTGATCACCGAGACCGCCAAGGACTACGTCACGGCGGCGCGGGCGGTGGGCGCGACGCGCACGCGCCTCATGCTGGACGAGGTGCTCCCGAACTGCGCGGCGCCGCTCATCGTGCAGGCCTCGCTCGGCATCTCCACCGCGATCCTCGATGCCGCCGCACTGGGCTTTCTCGGCCTCGGCGCACAGCCGCCGGCGTCGGAGTGGGGCACGATGCTCGCCGACGCACGCGAGTTCGTCCTGCGCGCCTGGTGGGTGGTGACGTTTCCGGGCGTCATGATCCTGCTGACGGTGCTCGCCTTCAACCTGCTGGGCGACGGCCTGCGTGACGCCCTCGATCCCAAGCTCAAGCGCTGAAGCCACGACGCCATGCCCCTGCTCGAGATCGAGGACCTCCATGTCGAGTTCCCCACGCAGGGGGGGCTGCTGTGCGCGGTGGAGGGCGTGAGCCTCACCCTCGACGAGGGCGACGTGCTCGGCATCGTCGGCGAATCCGGCTCGGGCAAGAGCGTGTCCATGCTCGCGCTGATGGGACTCGTGGCTTATCCGGGGCGCGTGCGCGCGAAGCGGCTGGTGTTCGGCGGCCACGACCTGCTGCGCCTCTCGGACCGCGCGCGCCGGAGGATCGTCGGCGGCGAGGTCGCGATGATCTTCCAGGAGCCGACGACGAGCCTCAACCCCTGCTTCACGATCGGCTTCCAGCTCGCGGAGACGCTGCGCCTGCACCTGGGGCTCGATCGCAAGGGCGTGCGCGCGCGGTCGATCGAACTGCTCGAACTCGTCGGCATTCCTGCGGCGGAAGCGCGCCTGCGCGACTATCCGCATCAGCTCTCGGGCGGCATGAACCAGCGCGTGATGATCGCGATGGCGATCGCCTGCAATCCGCGCCTGCTCATCGCCGACGAGCCGACGACCGCGCTCGACGTCACGATCCAGGCCCAGATCCTCGACCTCTTGCGCTCGCTGCAGCGCGAACGGAACATGGCCCTGGTGCTCGTCACGCATAACATGGGCGTGGTGGCGGACATCGCCCGCCGCGTCGCGGTGATGTATGCCGGGCAGGTCATGGAGGAGCGTGCCGCCGCCGACATCTTCGTACGGCCACAGCATCCGTACACCGAGGCACTGCTCGCCGCGATGCCGGAGCGGCACGCGGCCGGCGGACGCCTCGCCACCATTCCGGGGCTTGTGCCCGGTGCCGGCGATCGTCCTGCCGGATGCCTCTTCGCTCCGCGCTGCCGTCATGCGACAGCGCGCTGCGGGGAGCGTCCGGCGCTGCGCGCCTGGGAGCATGGTCAGGTGCGCTGCCACTATCCGCTGTCGTTGCCGGAGCGCGACGCCGCGCGTGCGCGGGATGGCGCCGCCCAGGGAGTCGTCCAGTGACGGCCAGCGTCACGGCAGCAATGCCGCCCGCTGACGCGTCGGCGCGGGACGTGGTCACCGCGCGCGACCTGCGCCGCAGCTACTCGATCCGTCGCGGCATGTTCGCGCCGCCGGCGGAGCTTCATGCCGTGGGCGGCATCTCCTTCACGCTGGCGGCCGGACGCACGCTCGCCGTCGTCGGCGAGTCCGGCTGCGGCAAGTCCACGTTGGGTCGCGTGGTGGCGCTCCTCGAACCGCCGACCGCCGGCACCCTCTCGCTTGCCGGCATCGACGCCGTTCGCGTGAAGGCGGCGCAGCAGCGGGCGCTGCGCAGGTCGGTGCAGATGGTGTTCCAGAACCCTTACGGCTCGCTCAATCCGCGCAAGAAGGTCGGTGCGATCCTGGAGACGCCGCTGGCGATCAATGCCGACCTCGACGCCGGGACGCGCACGGCGCGGGCGCGGGCGATGCTCGCCAAGGTCGGGCTGCGCCCGGAGCACTACGACCGTTATCCCCACATGTTCTCCGGCGGCCAGCGGCAGCGCATCGCCATTGCGCGTGCGCTCATGCTGGACCCGGCACTGGTGGTGGCCGATGAACCGGTCTCCGCGCTCGACGTGTCCGTGCAGGCGCAGGTGCTGAACCTCCTGGCCGACCTGCAGCGCGACCTCGGGGTCGCCTATCTCTTCATCTCGCACGACCTTGCCGTGGTCCGCTACCTCGCCCACGACGTGCTGGTGATGTACCTGGGGCTTGCCATGGAGCAGGGCCCGCGGGAGCGGATCTTCACCCGGCCGCTCCACCCGTACACCCGGGCCCTGCTTGCGGCGACGCCGTCCCTCGACGGTCCGCGCAAGGACCGGATCGTGCTCACGGGCGAACTGCCGTCGCCGCTGTCGCCGCCGGCGGGCTGCGTCTTCTCCACCCGCTGCCCGCATGCCATCGACCGCTGCCGCGCGGAACGTCCGCCGCCGCGCCCGGTGGGGGGGCGCGAGGTCGCCTGTCATCTGGCTGAAAAATTCCTCGAAACCGAAGGATAATCGCGCCTCCGGCGGCCACCGGGTCACGAGCCCGGCCGGACGTCACCACCAGGTTGCGTTGCCGCCACCACGTTGCGTTCCTCACTGGGAGATGTTCATGAAAGCCCGTCGTTCGACGACCACCGCGGCGCTGCGCCGCTCTGCTCTCGTAGCCGCGCTGGCCGCCGTTGCCGCAGGCGCTGCCGGCCTCGCCGGCGCGAAGACCCTCGTGTACTGCTCGGAAGGCAGTCCCGAGAATTTCTATCCCGGGGTCAACACCACCGGTACCTCGTTCGACGCCAACAGCCAGATCTACAGCCGGCTGGTGGACTTCGAGCGTGGCACCACCAAGGTCGTGCCGGGTCTCGCCGAGAGCTGGGAGATCTCGCCCGACGGCACCGTCTACACCTTCAAGCTGCGCAAGGGCGTCAAGTGGCACAACCACCGCGCCTTCAAGCCCACGCGCGACATGAACGCCGACGACATCATCTTCATGCTCGAGCGGCAGGGCAAGGAAGACAACCCGTACTTCAAGGTCACGAGCCCGAACCACTCGTACTACAACGACATGGGCATGGGCAAGCTCATCAAGTCGATCCAGAAGGTGGACGACTACACGGTGCGCATCACGCTGAACAAGCCCGAGTCGCCGTTCCTGTCGAATCTCGCGATGGAGTACGCCGGGGTGCAGTCCAAGGAATACGCCGACGCGATGCTCAAGGCCGGCACGCCCGAGAAGATCGACCAGGAGCCGATCGGGACCGGGCCGTTCTACCTCGTTCAGTACCAGAAGGACGCGATCATCCGCTACAAGGCCTTCCCGCAGTTCTGGGGCGGCAAGGCCAAGATCGACGACCTCGTGTTCGCGATCA
>CAYTOT010000074.1:0-18824 GCA_964439475.1 uncultured Alcaligenaceae bacterium | reverse complement strand
CATTGTCAGGCACCTACACCCGCAACGCCCAGCCATCCACCATGGCTGGGCGTTGTCGCTTGTGGTCACCTCGAACAACGATGAGGATGAAACGATGAAGCCGATGAGGGCCGTACTCCTCGCCAGTGCCACGGCGATCGACGCGGATCGAAGCAGACCGGCGAGGGTGGCGTGTCATGCATCCTGAACACGCAATCGGCCGCATCGAGCGGCGCTCCGATGTCGTCACGGCGGCGCCGGTCGCCGCGCTGTCGGCGACGCTCGATCGTGACGACCCTGAGCCGCGGTCCGGCGACGATCTGCCACCGCTTTGGCACTGGCTGTACTTCACCCCGCGCGCACGGCAGAGCGGAATCGGTCCGGACGGTCACGCAGCGCGCGGCGAGTTCCTGCCGGCGTTGCCGCTGCCACGACGGATGTGGGCCGGCAGCCAGATCGAATTCCATCACGCGTTGCGCGTAGGCGACGCGATCACGCGCGAATCCCGCATTGCCGACGTTCGGGAGAAGACGGGACGCAGCGGCGCGCTCGCTTTCGTCACCGTTCACCACGAGATCGCCGACGCGCGCGGCGTGGCGATCACCGAGAAGCACGACATCGTCTTCCGCGAGCATCCGGCGCCCGGGGCGGCCGCGCCCGAACCCCGTCGTGCTCCCCCCGATGCGGCGTTCTCGCGCGAGATCGTCCCCGATCCGGTGCTCTTGTTCCGCTACTCGGCGCTCACCTTCAACGGGCATCGCATTCACTACGACCGCCGCTACGTCACCGAGGTCGAGGGCTATCCGGGGCTCGTCGTCCACGGTCCGCTGGTCGCCACGCTGCTCCTCGACCTCTTGCGCCGCGAGGTGCCGGACTCCCGCGTCCGCCGCTTCGAGTTCAGGGCAGTACGCCCGCTGTTCGATCTCCATCGCTTCGCGGTCTGTGCCCAGCCGGAGGCCGAGCCCCGCGACGGGGAGCGCAGAATCCGCCTGTGGGCCCAGGACCACGAGGGCTTCCTCGCGACGGAGGCGGTCGCGCACCTCGCCTGAGCGGGCCCGGTTCGTCAAGCCACCTGACCCGCGAACCGCCACGATGCATTCCATTTCCGACCACGGCTACCAGGACATCCGCGACGGCGTGCGCGACCTGTGCCGCCAGTTCCCCGACGAGTATCACCGGCGAATCGATGCCAACCGCGCCTACCCGGAGGCTTTCGTCGAGGCACTGACCAGGGCCGGCTGGATGGGCGCGCTGATCCCGCAGCAGTATGGGGGCTCGGGCCTCGGACTCGCCGAGGCATCGGTCATCATGGAAGAGATCAACCGTGCGGGCGGCAACTCGGGCGCGCTGCACGGACAGATGTACAACATGGGAACGCTGCTGCGCCATGGCTCGGACGCGCAGAAGCAGATGTACCTGCCGAAGATCGCCAGCGGCGAGTGGCGGCTGCAGTCGATGGGCGTCACCGAGCCCACCACCGGCACGGACACGACGAAGATCAGGACCACCGCAGTGCGCAAGGGCGACCGCTATGTCGTCAACGGCCAGAAGGTGTGGATCTCGCGCGTCCAGCATTCGGACTGGATGATCCTGCTCGCCCGCACGACCCCGTTGGCCGAGGTCACGAGGAAGTCCGAAGGGATGTCGATCTTCATGGTCGACCTGCGCGCGGCGGAGACGTCGGGGATGACCGTGCGCCCGATCACGAACATGGTCAACCACGAGACCAACGAGCTCTTCTTCGAGAACCTCGAGATTCCCGCGGAGAACCTGATCGGCGAGGAGGGCCAGGGGTTCCGGTACATCCTCGACGGCCTCAACGCCGAGCGCACGCTGATCGCCGCCGAATGCATCGGCGACGGCTACTGGTTCATCGACCGCGTCACGAGCTACGCGAAGGAACGTATCGTGTTCGGCCGCCCGATCGGTCAGAACCAGGGCGTGCAGTTTCCGATCGCCGAAGCGTTGATCGAGGTCGAGGCAGCGAACCTGATGCGTTGGGAGGCCTGTCGCCGCTTCGACGCGCACGAGCCCTGCGGCGCGCAGGCGAACATGGCGAAGTACCTTGCGGCCAAGGCTTCCTGGGAGGCGGCCAACGCCTGCATCCAGTTCCACGGGGGCTTCGGCTTCGCGCAGGAGTACGACGTCGAGCGCAAGTTCCGCGAGACGCGGCTCTATCAGGTGGCCCCGATCTCGACCAACCTGATCCTCGCCTACGTCGCGGAGCACGTGCTCGGCCTGCCGAGGTCGTTCTGATGCGACCGTTCCGATGAGACGGCCCTGATGGGTGCGCTCGATGGCATCACCGTCGTCACGCTCGAGCACGCGATCGCGGCGCCGTTCTGCACGCGCCAGCTCGCCGACCAGGGTGCGCGTGTCGTCAAGATCGAGCGTCCTGGCGTCGGCGATTTCGCGCGAGCCTACGACGAGCGGGTGGCGGGACAGGCCTCGCATTTCGTCTGGGTCAACCGCTCGAAGGAGAGTCTGGCGCTCGACGTGAAGCACCCGGCCGCGCGGGACATCCTCGGGCGGCTGCTCGATCGGGCCGACGTGCTGGTGCAGAACCTGGCGCCGGGTGCCGCCGCCCGCCTCGGTCTCGCCTACGAGGCGCTCGCGCCGCGGCATCCGCGCCTCATCGTCTGCGACATCTCGGGCTACGGCGCCGACGGTCCGTACCGCGACAGGAAGGCCTACGATCTGCTTATCCAGAGCGAATCGGGCTTCCTGTCGGTGACCGGTACGCCCGCGGACGTCGCGAAGGCGGGCTGCTCGATCGCCGACATCGCGGCGGGCATGTACGCGTACAGCGGAATACTCGCGGCGCTGCTCGAGCGCGGACGCACCGGACGCGGGAAGCGGATCGACATCTCGATGCTCGAGAGCATGGTCGAGTGGATGGGCTTTCCGATGTATTACGCTTTCCAGGGCGCGGCAGCCCCGCCGCGCAGCGGTGCTGCGCACGCGACGATCTATCCCTATGGACCGTTTCCGACGGGCGATGGAGGGAGCGTGATGCTGGGGGTGCAGAACGAGCGCGAGTGGCAGGCGTTCTGCACGACGGTACTGGGCGAGCCCGCCCTCGCGACCGACGAGCGCTTCAACGCCAACTCGCGCCGCGTAGCCAACCGCGACGCGCTCCACGCGATCATCGTCGGGCGCTTCGAGCGGCTCGGCGCTACCCAACTGGTCACGCTGCTGGAAGACGCGCAGATCGCGAACGCCCGGGTCAACGGCATGGCCGAGGTCTGGGAGCATCCGCAGCTGAAGGCGCGCAAGCGCTGGACCACGGTCGCGACACCCGCCGGCAGCGTGCCGGCGCTGCTGCCGCCGGGAATGACCGACGCCCGCATGGAAGCGGTCCCGGCGCTTGGCGAGCACAGCGAGCGCGTGCTGGCAGAGCTGGGCTACGACGCGACGCGCATCGAACGGCTCCGTGCCGACGGCGTGATCTGAGGGTGCGCTGCGCTTTGCCGAACACGGGGGTGAGCGACTGCTAGAATCCTTCGCCTTTTCCCGCTTCTTTCACATGCCTGCCGCGAAACGCTCGATGTCCATGTCCGCCAGCCTCGATTGCACGCCGGTGGATGCGTCCCTGTGCCCCCATTCGGAAGCGTGCGGGGTGCGGCGATGACCGTCGCGCCCAAGGCCGCGGCCGGATCCGCCAACGCAGCGGCCGGCGCGGCAGGCGGCAACCTGTTCCCGCAGCGCAGCCGTGTGGATGCCTCTGAACGCGCATGCATCCTGCGCCAGCTGCCGCGTACGGTGTGGCTCACCGGGCTGTCCGGCTCCGGAAAGTCGACGATCAGCGCCGCCCTCGAGCGGCGCCTCATCGATGCCGGGCATGCCTGCTTCGTGCTGGACGGTGACAACCTGCGGCACGGACTCAACAGCAACCTCGGCTTCGCACCTGCGGACCGGCACGAGAACGTGCGCCGGACCGCGGAGGTGGCTCGTCTCATGAACGACGCCGGTCTCATCGTGATCACCGCGCTCATCTCCCCCTACGAGGAGGATCGAGCGATGGCGCGCCGCATCATCGGCGCAGAGCGCTTCCTGGAAACGTATCTCGCCGCCGACGTCGCCGCATGCGAGCAGCGCGACCCCAAGGGACTCTACGCCAGGGCACGCCGCGGCGAGATCGCGGAGTTCACGGGCGTGAGCGCGCCGTACGAGGTGCCGGCCGAACCGGCCATCACGCTCGATACCGCACGCGACAGCGTGGAGCATTGCGTCGACCTGCTCACCGCGGCCGTGCGGGAGCGCGTGGAGCGGAAGTAGCGGGGCTGCGTCGCTACGCGCGCTCGGGGAACAGCGTCGCGAGTCCTGCCGGCGAGGCTTCGCCGATGCCGCGCTCGGTGACGAGCCCGGTCACGAGTCTTGCGGGCGTCACGTCGAAGGCGGGGTTGACCGCATGGGTGCCGTGCGGGGCGATGGCCACGCGGGTCGTCTGCCCCGCCTCGTCGCGGCCGGCGACGTGCAGCACCTCGTCGGCGCTGCGCTCCTCGATCGGAATGCCATCACCGGAGGCGAGCGCCCAGTCGATGGTGGGAGAGGGCAGCGCGACGTAGAACGGGACGTCGTTGTCGCGCGCGGCGAGCGCCTTCTCGTAGGTGCCGATCTTGTTGCACACGTCGCCGTCGCGCGTGACACGGTCGGCGCCCACCAGCACCACATCGACGTCGCCGCGTCGCATGAGCAGACCCGCGGCACCATCCGCCAGCAGCGCGTGCGGCACGTCACGCTGGGCGAGCTCCCACGCGGTGAGCGTCGCGCCCTGCAGGCGCGGACGCGTCTCGCTCACCCACACGTGCAGCGGCAAGCCTTCGGCGTGGGCCATGAAGATGGGCGCGGTCGCCGTGCCCCATCCGCAGGTGGCGAGCGCGCCGGCATTGCAGTGGGTCATGACGCGCACGGGGCCGGGACGCCTCGCCGCGATGCCGCGCAGGATCGAAATGCCGTGCTCACCGATCGCACGATTGAGCTTCACGTCCTCCGCGGCGATGGCATCGGCCTCCGCCCAGGCGGCGTCGGCACGGGCGGATGTGGGCAGGGGCGCCACCCTCTCGCGCACGCGGTCGAGAGCCCAGCGCAGGTTGACGGCGGTAGGGCGGGTGGCATCGAGCATGGCGTGGGCGCTGGCGAGCGCCGCGTCGGATGCGTCGCGGTCGAGTGCCAGGGCGAGGCCGTAGGCGCCTACCGCGCCGATGAGCGGCGCACCGCGGACCCACATCGTCCGGATCGCGTCTGCCGCGACCCCGGCATCGGCGATGCGCACGCGGGCGATCGCATGCGGCAACGCCCGCTGGTCGATGACCTCGATGTGTCGGGCATTCGGCGGATGCACCAGCGCGCGATAGGGCGCGGGATCGGCGTGCGGGGCGGAGCCGTCCATCGCTACTTCAGCACCTGGAGCAGATTGTTGAAATCGTCGGTCCACACGCGCCAGTCGCGACGCGGCGTGATGGCCGTCGATGCCTCGACGAGCCCGGGATCGGCGAGCCGCTCGGGATCGCGGGAGAGCAACACCCAGCTCGACGAGTTCGCCAGCGCAAGATTGCCGCCGTCGTCGATCCACAGCGCGGTCAGGCCGAGGTCGTGGGCGATGGCCTCGACGACGGGAACGAGATCGAGATAGCGGTTCGTCACATGGAAGGCGATCACGCCGTCGGGCTTCACGTGTTTCAGGTAGACCGCGACCGCTTCTCTCGTGATGAGGTGGACAGGAATGGCGTCGCTGCTGAAGGCATCGATGGCGAGCACGTCGAAGTCCTGCGGCGGCTCGCGTTCGAGGGTGAGGCGCGCATCGCCGAGCGGCAGCTCGATGGTGGCGGCGCTGTCGGACAGGTAGCTGAAGTTCCGCTTCGCGATGTCGATCACGCCGGGGTTGATGTCGTAGAAGCGATAGACGTCGCCCGTGGCGCCGTACGTCGCGAGGGTTCCCGCGCCGAGGCCGATCACGCCGACCCGGATCGGCGCGAGGCGGGGGTGCAGGCCATCGATCACCCGTCCCACGCCCGAGCTCGCGGAGTAGTAGCTGGTGGCCTGCCGGCGGAGGTCGTCGGCGAGGTACTGCTTGCCGTGCATGATGTTGCCGTGGACGAGCTGACGGCGCCTGCCGTTGGCCTCGTCCCCCGTCTCCTGCACGCGCAGCACGCCGTAGAAGTTGCGCCTGGCCTCGATGGTCGAATCGTAGAACTCGACGATGCCCCACACGCCGAAGCCGACGGTGGACACGAGGGCCGAGGCCGAAAGGACCGGAAAGAGCACCGGGAGATGCCGCGACTGCCAGAGCAGGAGGAGCGCGCACAGCACGAGGGTGGCCGGGAGTTCGAAGTCCGCCGGAAGCACCATGGGCGCGACGATGCCCACGAGCGCGGCACCCACGGCGCCGCCGAGCGACACCATGAGGTAGAAGCGGGTGAGCCATTCCGGCGCGGGCTTCAGCCGCACGAGCTCGCCGTGACAGAACATGCATGCGAGGAACAGGCCCGCGCTGAACACGCCGACCTGGATCGCGAGGTGGTGCGTCACCTCCGAGGACGGAACGATGACCCAGGCCATCACGCCGAGGATCGCGGAGACGGCGAGCAGGAAGAACCTGCGCCGGTACCAGCCGCTGCCGTCGAAGCAGAGGATGAAAGTGACGAGGTAGATCGTGAGCGGCAGCATCCAGAGCAGGGGAACGGCCGCGACGTTCTGCGTGATGTGATTGCTTACCGCGAGGAGGAGCAGCGATCCCGTGGCGGCGAGGGTGCACCAGAGGAGCTGTCGCGCGAGGGTGGGTGGCGGCTCGGGACCGGATCGCGCGGAGGTGACGGCCGCCGTTCCGGTTGGGGTGTCCGCCGCGGTTCCGGTTGGGGTGTCCGTCGCGGTGGCGTCTCCCGCGGCCGCCTTGAGACCTGCGAATGCCGCGCCACAGCCGAGCGCGGCGAAAACGCCGTACCCGGCTGACCACACCCACGCCTGCGTGTGCGTAGGTATCCACGGCTCGAGCAGGAACGGATAGCCGAGCAGCGCCAGCAGGGAGGCGAGGTTCGACAGCGCGAAGAGCCGGTAGGGGTTGCGTCCCGGGAAGCGGCGCGCGAACCATGCCTGCAGCAACGGGCTGGTGGTCGACAGGAGAAAGTACGGAAGTCCGATCGTGACGGCGAGGAGGCCGAGGATCAGGAAGATCGGGTTCTCGTCACCCGCGGGCTTGAAGTGAGCTGCGGGGATGATCGGCAACGCGACGACGCTGATCGCGAGCAGCGCCAGATGGAGCCGCACCGACGTGCGCGGCGCCAGGCGTCGCACCGCGTAGTCGGCGTAGGCGTAGCCCAGGAGCAGGGTGGTCTGGAAGAAGACGAGGCAGGTGGCCCATACCGCCGCCGAGCCTCCGAACCACGGCAGGATCTGCTTGGCGATGATCGGCTGCACGAGGAACAGCAGGAAGGCGCTCGCGAAGATCGTCAGGGCGAAGATCGGCATGGCTATTCAGCTTGCAGGGGTCGACCGCGGCGGGACCACGGCGGGTGGCGCGTGCCGGTTGCTCCAGCGCACGGAGAAGGACTGCCACGCCAGGATCATGAACACGACGACGAGCGGTGCGAGATGCAGCGTTGCGCGATTGACCGTCGTCTGGTCGGTGATGTAGTAGCTCGCCGTGGTGAAGCCGAAGACCACGAACAGGAACAGGAGGCCCGCGATCAGGATCGTGGTGAGCGGAGCGAGCCTCGGCGCGAGGAGGCTGCGCCACGCCAGGATCGCGACGGCGATCGCGCCGTACCAGAGGACGTTCCAGTTGCCGAGTAGGAAGTAGCTCTCGGCGAGGTCGCCCCATGCCGGCGCATACGTCAGGTTGAGCTCGTAGTTGAACAGGCGCAGCTTGAAGCGTGCGAGCGCCACGAGAAGGATGACGGCCGCGGCGAAGCCTGCGAAGGCGATGCGCATGCCGTGCCGCGGCCACTTCGCGACGATGAAGCCGGGCACCAGGGTGGCGGCCCAGAACCATCCCGGGTTCTTGATCTGCGTGCAGGCGACGGCGAGCACGATGACCGCCACGGCATCGCGCAGGTCGCGGCCGTCGATCCACCGCAGGAGCGCCAGCGCGGCCGCCGCGTAGGTCGCCGCGAGCGGGAGGTCGGCGTAGCCCGCGAGCGCGACGTGCACGTTGGCCAGCGGGAGCGACGACACGAGGAACGCGCCGGCGAGCGCCGCGAGGGCCGACACGCGCAGCGAACGCAGTCCGCCGTACATGACGAGGGCCAGCGCGACGCCGGTCTGCCACCACGGCCAGTTCATGAGCGTGTCGTCCCAGCGGCCGAGGAGCAGGCTGTTGTACACCTGCAGGAGGGGCATGGTCGGCGGATACTCCGGCGACGCGTCGAAGAACACCCGGCCATTGGCCGCGAGCCACTCCGTGATCCGTGCGAAGGGCGCGATCTGGCCGAGCTCGTACCACACGCGTGCCTTGGTCGCCCATTGGGTCCACGCATCCCACGGATAGAGGGGCCGCATGCCGACCTCGACGGCGAGGAGCGCGAAGCGCAGCGCCAGCCAGCCTGTCGCGCACCACCACGCGATGCGCGCGGCGCCCTCGAGGCCCGGCGAGCCGACGAGGCTCCCCCATGTCGTGCGCAGCACGGGACCGAAGGCAGCGGTGGCGCGCCGGTGCGCGAGGTACGTCGACAGGGCGGCGAGTGCGGCCAGCGGGGCGGCGATCGAGACGATGCCGAAGCTCACGCCCGCGACCGAGAGGACGCGCATCCAGACGGTGAGGAGGAACGCGCCGACGAGATATCCGGCGCCGCAGGTCCACGCGACCTCGCCCGGGCTCGCGGCGTCCTGCCGGCGCGGCAGCGCGAGCAGGACACATGTGCCGAGCCACCATGGCAGGAGATTGCCGGCGACGAGGGCAAGCGCGTCCATCCTAGAGCACCTTCAGGAGCGCGGCACCGGGTTCCATCAGCACCGCCTCGGCCGCGACGGGTTCGCCGCTGCCGAGTCGAAGCTTGTGCTCGCTCGGATTGAACTGCACGCCGCGCCGATGCCAGACCAGGACGTAGTCGCCGGGCTTCAGCCACGATGGCTGCGGCAGCGAGTCGGTGAAAGGGTCGAAGAGCACGTTGTGCGGATAGAGGTGGTAGGCCGCGCGGCCGCGGAAATATGCGGCGTCCGCGACGACGAAGACGCGAGCCTTTGCCGGGATCTTCGCGCGCGCCTTCTCCACGAACGTGAAGAGAGGGCCGTCCTCGGCTGCGACGTGACTTGCACGCCAGTCCTTGCCGCCGTACTGCGCCTGCGTGGCCGCGGCCTGCCGCCCGAGGTTCAGCATCCACTGCGCATCGAGCACCATCCACCCCGCGAGGAAGACGATGGCTGCGGCGGCGGGCAATGCCGCGAGACCGCGCCGCCGCCAGGCGAACGCGACCCACACCGCGAGCGCGACGAGTCCGGCAACGACGAGCAGCGTCGGCAGAGGCACTTCCTGCACTTCCGCGCCGCCCGTGATCGTGTTGATCGACGTGCCAGACCACGGCTCGAAGGCCGACCACTCGCCGACGCGGTCGGCGATCTGGCCGAATGCGCCGCCGGGCTTGAGCTTCACGTTCACGACGCGCACCGGTTCTCCGATCTTGCCGCGTATCGCGAGCGCGACGCCGAGCACGCGTCCCATCCAGTCGGGATTGCCGGCCATCGTCACCGGCGAGAGGCGCCCGGCGACGATCGGCACGGGAACCGAGTGGAGCTTGTTGGGCGCATAGTCGGTCCGCCACAGGAAGTGCACGTCGGCATCGGGACGGAAGCCGAAGCCGTTCCACGCCACGATCGGATAGTCGATCGAACGGGCTTCGACATTGGCGGCGATGAGCGCGAGCCCGGAGGCGTCGGTGGCGCTGATGGCGATGGCGTCGCCGTCGGGCATGGCGGTGCCGCGGTTCACGGTGAAGGCACGTGCGCCGATGACCTGCGTGGAGGCGCCCGGAAACCACGATCCGGGCACGCTCGTCGCCAGGTAGGCGACGAGGCAAACGACGAAGGCGGCGGCGAAGAGGAGGAGCGCCCCGCGCGCGACCTGTCGATACGGCACGGCGCCGGCCGTCGCGGCGGCGCCCGGTCCTGCGCTCAGCGGGCGTTGTGGCTCGTCAGGATATGCCAAAGCGTCAGCACCAGAATGCGCAGGTCGAACCACAAGGACCAGTTGTCGATGTAGTACAGGTCGTATTGTATCCGCTGCGACAGATCGCTGTCCCCGCGCAGGTCGTTGACCTGTGCCCACCCCGTGATCCCCGCCTTGACGAGGTGCTTCTGCATGTAGCCCGGGATCTCCTGGCGGAAGCGCTGCACGAACTCCGGCCGCTCGGGCCGCGGGCCCACGAGCGACATCTCGCCGCGCAGGACGTTCACGAACTGGGGCAGCTCGTCGAGGCTCGTTCGGCGCAGGAATGCGCCGAGGGGCGTCGCGCGCTTCTCTCCCTGCCGGGACCAGACGGGTCCTGTTCCCGCCTCGGCATCGACGGGCATGGTGCGGAACTTGAGCATCGCGAAGTGCTCGCCGTTCCAGGTCACGCGTTCCTGGCGATACAGCACCGGCCCCGGGGACGAGAGCTTGACGCCGAGCGCAATCAGCAGCATGAACGGTGACGCGAGGACGAGGAACAGGCTTGCGAGCGTGTAGTCCTCGACCGCCTTGACGATCCGGTTGACGCCCGACATCGGTGTCTCGGTGAGCGAGATCACCGGCAGCCCGCCGACGTCGGTCATCGAGTGGTTGAGCAGGTGGAAGCTGTAGATGTCGGGGACGAAGCGGATCTCGATCGGATACTCGCGGAGCATCTCGAGGATGCCGCGGATGCGGGCTTCGGCGCGCAGAGGCAACGCGATCCACACCTGATCGATCACGCCGATGGCCACGTCCGCGCGCAGGCGGTCGTCGATGGGCAGCACTTCGCGGTCCGCGATCCCGCGCCCTGCCCTGGCGGGGTCGTCGTCGTAGAAGGCCCTGACGTTGAAGCCGGCCCACGGCGTTCCCGCGAGCCGCTGTCCCACCGTGCGTCCCAGCGTTCCGGCGCCGACGACGGCGATGTGCCGCTGATTGAAACCGCGGCTGCGCAGTGCCCGCAGGCCGAGGCGGATCCCGATCCGCAACGCCGCGGTGATCGAGAAGCCGCCTGCCACCCACGCGGTGACCCAGACCCGCGAGTAGGTCTGCCCCAACTTGCTGGCGAACATCGCGATGCCGATCATCGCGGCGAGCAGCAGCCAGGCGTAGACCAGGCGGCGCAGTTCCTCCGCCACTCCGGCGCCGCGCTGCGCCTGGTAGAGCTCGAAGAGCGGGAATACCGTGGCGACGCCGAGTGCACCCACGGCGAGGAACAGGAGGTAGGGATCGGGGGGCTCCCAGTCGCCGAGGTAGAGACGATGGGCGACGATGCCGGTCACCACCGTGAGCAGGGGGTCGCAGACGCGCAGGATCGCCGCGAACAGCGCGGCATGCGGCTTCAGGACGCTACGGGCCATGGGGCGCGATTATCTCCCCGCCGTGGCGGCACGCCAGGTGCGCTCGACGAAGTCCGTGTAGTCCGTGGCGAAGCGCTCGGTCGAGAAGCGCAGTGCCTGCAGCCTGCAGGCGGCGGGGTCGATGATCCCGCGCTGCTGTTCGAAGCGGACCACCGCCGCGGCGATCGCCGCCGCCGTCTGTTCCGGGAACAGGAGGCCCGTCGGCCGCGCTTCGCCGAGCGGGCGGACGGTCTCGCGCGCACCGCCGCGCCCGTAGGCGATGACGGGCGTTCCGCAGGCCTGCGCCTCGACGGGCAGGATTCCGAAGTCTTCCTCAGCAGCGAAGATGAAGGCGCGTGCGCCGCGCAGGAGATCGCGCATGCGCTCGCGCGTGACGTGGCCCATGAACTCCACGTTGCTGAGCGCCGCGGCGCGGACTCGCGGCTCCTCGGGACCGGTTCCCGCGATGACGAGCCGTGCATCGGGGAGAGCGGCGAAGGCCTCCGCCACGAGGTCCATCCGCTTGTACGGGACGAGCCGCGACGCGGCGAAGTAGTACGCGCCCGCGGACCGGTCGAGGGGCCCGGTGGCGGGCGTGAAGAACGCGGTGTCCACCGGCGGCGGAATGACCACCGAATCGCGGCCGTAGCAACGCGCGATCCGCTCGCGCACGAAGGCGGAGTTCGCGATGAACGTGCCGACGCGCGAACTCGCGTCGCGATCCCAGTCGCGGAGGCGATCGAGGATCCGATTGACCACGAGGCCGCGCACGCCGTGCGCGAGATTCGTCTGGCCGAGGTACTGTTCGCGCAGGTCCCACGCATAGCGCATCGGCGTGTGGCAGTAGCACAGGTGCACCTGTCGCGCGTGCGTGCGTACCCCCTTGGCCACCGCATGCGAGCTCGACAGGACGAGGTCGTAGCCGGCGAGGTCGAGACTCTCGATGGCACGCGGGAAGAGGGGAAGCATGCTGCGGAAGCGGCGGCGCGCGCCGGGGATGCGCTGCAGGAAGGTGGTGTGCGCATGGCGGCGGCCTAGTCCCTCGCGCAGCGAATCGGACATGAAGTCGACGAGCGTGAAGAGCTCCGCCTCGGGGTACGCGCGCAGGATCTCGGCGAGCACGCTCTCGCTGCCGCCCCAGGTGTCGAGCCAGTCGTGCACGACCGCCACCCGGCGGGCAGGCGGACTCATGAAACCACCCTTCGCACGTCGCGTTTCGGTGCCTGTCCGCCCTTGCTCACGCCGTGACGTCCGTCATCGCTGCGTGCAGCGCATCGGCCGTGAGGCGCGCGCACCGGTCCCATGAGAAGGTGCGGGCCCGCTTGCGGCCCTCGGCGGCAAGGCGACGGCGGAGCCCGGAATCGGTTGCGAGCGCGAGCAAGGCGCGCTCGATGTCGCGCACCGACGCGGGATCGCAATACTGCGCCGCCTCCCCGCAGACCTCGGGCAACGCGCCGGCATGGCCTGCGAGCACCGGCACGCCCGCGGCCATCGCCTCGAGCGCGGGCAGGCCGAAGCCCTCGTGCAGCGACGGCTGCGCAGCGAACTCGGCTGCGGAGACGCGGCTCACGAGGTCCGCAAAGGGCAGCGACTCGACGAGCTCCACGCGCTCCGGCATGGCGAGCGCGAGGTCGAGCGCCTCGCGGTCGACGTTGCGAAGGCCGTGATGACGCGCGACGAGAACCAGCCGATGCGGGATGCGTTCACGAAGGCGCGCGAAGGCGCGCAGCAGGCGGGCGATGTTCTTGTGCGGCTTCAAGAGGCCCACGCAGACGATGGTGCGCGTGGCGTCGCCCGGGCGTGCCACGGCATCGGCGGCGGGGCGAAACCACGCGTCGCCTGCCGCGAGGTGCGTCACCATCGTCCGGGAGGCCGGGATTCGCCCCAGGCGCATCGCTTCAGCGCGTGTGAACTGGGACACGCAGAGCACGGCGCGCGCGCGCTTGCGGATCGCGTGCAGCCAGGCGCGCACCGGCGCGGCCCGGAACCGTCCGCCGAGGGAGGGCATGGTCAGCGGCAAGAGGTCGTGCAGCGTGACGACGAGCGGGCAGCGGCTGCGCAGCGGGACGTTGAAATGCGGCGTCCACAGGACGTCTCCGCGAGCGAGCTCCGGCGGGGCGGCGACGAGGTCGCCCATGGAAAGGGGGGCGATGTCCCAGGTCCCGACGCTCGTGCGCGGCGGGAGCCACGCCTCGATGGCAGATCGCTGCGCCGGCGCGACGAGGACGCGCGGCCGCCATGCCGAGACGGCAGGAAGCACGCGTGGAAGGAGCTCCGAAAGGTAGGTCCCGATGCCGGAATGCCCGGCAAGCCGGGCATCGATCACGAGACGGCTCAATGGTTACACCCGGGGGCAACGTCCATCATGGGCACGGCGCAGGATAGCACCCCGCGTCCGCGGGGAAATATGCGATAAAATAACGGGATGCAGCGTTTACCCGGCCGGATGGCGATCGTGCTGCTGGCCGTGCTGCTGACCGCGGGCGCGATCGAGCAAACCTATCGCGTCTATCTCTTCGGATGGTCCGCCTTCAGCCGTGCGCGGATCGACAGCGTCCACGATCTGTGGGTCTCGGGTCTCATTCGCCGGGCGACCGAACCTGGAGTCGTGTACGAGCTCGAGCCACGACTCGACACGTACTTCAAGCTCGCGACCTTCCGGACCGACAGCCGCGGCCTGCGCGACGTCGAACGCGCCCTGGTACCGCCTCCTGGCACCGCGCGGATCGCCATCGTCGGATCGTCGTTCTCCATGCCTGCAGGGGTGGCGCTCGAGGATGCGTGGCACCAGGACCTCGCGCGCCGACTCGATGCGCTCGACGCCTCGCGGCGCCACGAGGCGGTCAACTTCTCCGTGGGGGGATACAGCGCACGTCAGCTCCTGGCGGTGCTGCAGGCCAAGGTCTTCGCCTACCGCCCCGAGCTCGTTCTCTTCGAGTTCAGCACGCACACGCCGCGCCTCGTCTATCCCGAGACGTTCTACTCCACGCCCTACGTGCCCGGCCCCGTCACGCATCCCTTCTGGTCGAGCTTCGTGGTCGAACGCATTCGCGCGCGCATGGCGCGGGTCGCGCCTGACCACGGGCCATACTCCGCCACCGAGCTGGCGCCGATGGAGGCGATCATGCAGGAGGCCGCGCGAGTGACCGCCGCCCACGGTGCGGCGCTGTGCTTCGTCATCCTCAACATGAACCAGGCCGACGCCGCCAACGCACGCACGCTCGCAGCCGCGGCCGCGCGCCATGCCTCCTGCGTGGTCGACACCACGCCGGCGTTCGCCGACAGGAACCTCGCGGACCTCGTGATCCTGCCCACCGATCCGCACCCCAATCCGAAGGCGCAGGCGATCTTCGCGGGCGTCATCGCACCCAAGGTGGCGCCCCTGCTCGCCGCACGCAGCTCATGAACAAGCGCATCGTTCCGATCCTTGCATTTCTCATCGCCTTCGGCATCTTCTTCGGCCTCGGCGAGCTCCTCATGCGCCTGTACACGTGGAAGGTCATCTCCTATGACGTGGAGATGACGCGATACGCGATGGAGGTGAAGGAGCGCTCGCCCAATCCGGACATCGGGCACGTGCACCGGCCGGGCGCGCACGCGACGCTCATGGGCGTGCCGGTGGACATCAACAAGGACGGCCTGCGCGACCGTGACTACCCTGTCGAGCGCGACGGCGCGCGCCGTTACGTCTTCCTCGGCGATTCGCTCACCCTGGGCTGGGGGGTGGCGCAGGAGACGTCGTTCGCCGACCGCCTGGAGGCGAAGCTCTCCGCGCAACAACCCACCGAGGTCCTCAACTTCGGCGCGGGCAACTACAACACCGTCCAGGAAGTGCACCTGTTCCTCGAGAAGGGCCTGAAGTACGAGCCCGACGCGGTCGTGCTCTTCTACTTCATCAACGATGCCGAGCCGACGCCCGTCGTCTCCCGCTGGGAAGCGCTCGGCAACAGCCGTTTCATCACGTTCTTCTGGTCGCGCATCAAGAGCCTCGTGTCCCGCTTCGACCGGAACCTCTCGTTCCAGGGGTACTACTCGGGGCTGTACGCCGACGACCGGCCGGGATGGAAGGCCGCGCAGGATGCGCTGCTCCTCCTGAAGCGGACGACGGCCGAACGCGGCATCGCACTCAAGGTGGTGCTGCTGCCGGAGCTGCACGATCCGGCACACTATCCGTTCGCGAAGGAGCACGCCAAGGTGATGGACTTCCTTGCGCGCAACGGCATCGCGGCGCTCGACGTCACGCCTGCGTTCGCGGGCACGAAGGATCCGCACGCCCTGTGGGTCGCCCTCGACGACGCCCACCCCAACGCCGCGGCGCACGCGATCATCGCCGACGCCACCTTCGACTTCATAGCAAAGGACGTCCATGGACGAGCCGACAGGCCCCGTTAGGAGATTCTGGCGCAAGTACCGCCGCTGGATCGTGATCGGACTCATCGTGTACGTGGTCGGTACGCTCATCCTCATCCTGATGACGCGCGGGCCGCAGTCCGAGCCGTTCATCTATCAGGTCTTCTAGAGGGTTCCGCAAGGCATGACCCGACTCGCGCCGATGGCGGCGATCTTCACGGTCGCCTTCGCCCTGCTCGTGAACGAGGTGCTGATCAGCGCCATCTTCAGCGTGCTGGTCGGCGACTACAACACGATCACGGCGATCGCGGTGGCGCTGCTCGGCATGTCGGCGTCGGGCATCGTGGTGTACGCCGTCCCGCGCTTCCGCCGCGAGGCCGCGGGACGCGGCGATCCCCACGGCTATCTCGCTGTCTTCGTGGTCGCCACCGCGGCGAGCGTGGTGGCGATCATGTCGCTGCCGATCAGCCATGGCGACTTCTCGTATGCACCCTCGGTGGCGGCCGAAGCGTGGAAGATCGTCGCGTACGTCACCGCCATCGTGCCCTTCTTCTGCGGCGGTCTCGCCATCACGGTGCTGCTCGCCGCCAACGCCGAGCGCGTCGGTCCGGTGTATGCAGCCGATCTTGCCGGCGCGGCGATCGGTTGCCTCGCCGCGGTCGCCATGCTCGGGCCGCTTCGTGCCCCGGAGGCGATCATCGTGGCGACGCTCCCCGCGGCGCTCCTGGCCGTCGCGCACGCGCTGCGCACGCGCCGTCACGTACTCCCCCATGCGCTGGCGGCGGCGCTAGCGGTGGCGGTGCTCGGGCTGTCGGCGTCCGGATCCTCGATCCTGGACGTGAAGCGCTTCAACACGCTGGGCGAGGTGAACCACTCGCAGTACCGGGCCTTCGACGCCACGTCACGCGACCTCGACTTCGAGCGCTGGTCGCTCGACGCCTGGACGATCATCCGCAAGCCCACGATCCCGCAGCAATGGGAGAAGTTCCGCGGCTGGGGCGTGTCGAGCCGCTACGACGGCCCGGTGCCCGACTTCGCGCTCGTCAACTACAACCTCCGCTACACCACGTACATCACGCAGTTCGACGGCGACTTCGGCAAGATCGGCCGCTGGCTCGACGCCGACCTCATCTCGATGCAGTACCTCATCGGACGCAGCTATGCGAACGTGCTCAACATCGGTGCCGGCGGCGGGCGTGAGGTGCTGAACGCGCTCCACCACGGCGCCCGCGACGTGACTGCGGTCGATGTCAGCGAGGTGACCGTCGACGAGATCATGAAGGGACGGCTCCGCGACTTCAGCGGCGACCTCTACGGACGCCCCGACGTCAAGGCCTACGCCGACGAGGGCCGCAGCTTCGTCATGCGTTCCGGGCGCCGCTACGACCTCATCGACTTCACCATCGTGGGCGGCACCAACATCGAGAAGCTCGACGTCATCAAGATCGACGACCTCTTCACGCGCGAGGCGCTCGAAGGCTACCTCACGCACCTCGCCCCCGACGGCGTCTTCTCGCACGTGATGTACAACACGCGCACCGATCTCGTCGAGGCGTTGCGCGGCCGCAAGGCGCTCGCGCTGCCGTACATCCCGTCGGTCAAGACGCTCGTGGGCCTGCGCGAGACCCTGGAAGCGCTGCGGCCGGGAAGCCGCTTCTCCGACCATGTGCTGATCGCCGGATTGCGTGGCGTCGTGAAGGAGGACTACGACCTGGTGCACATCGTGGTGAGCATGAGCCCGTTCACCGCCGAAGAGCGGGGGCGCTTCGAGAAGCTCGTGGCGGACCTCGACTTCGTTCCGCTGTTCCCGCCGGGTCCCACGCGCACGATCTACGCCGACGCGGTCGAGGCTCCGGACCTGCCCGCGCTCGAAGCGACGCTGCCGTTCACGATCCAGCCTTCCACCGACGATCGCCCCTTCCACTACGCCTTCAACCCCGCGGTGCTGCGCACGGCCGGCGAGTGGACGCGCGCGATCCTCGCCAATCCGCTGGTGTCGAACGGCCTCATTTTCGTGGTGATCTCGATCGTCTTCCTGTTCGGGCCGCTCGCGCTGGGCGCCGACGCCGACGACGGCAGCGGGGCGGCGGCGCGCGCGGCGCCGGGACTGCCGGCGATGCTCGTCTACTTCGCGGCGATCGGCGCCGGCTACATGCTCATCGAGATCAGCATGCTGCTCAAGCTGCAGCTGTTCCTCGGCAAGCCGGTCTACACGCTGGGCGTCGGGCTCTTCGCCTTCCTGCTGTCGAGCGGCCTGGGCAGCGCGGTATCGCAGCGCATCGACTTGCGTGCGCCCGTGCGGCCGGCAGCGCTGGCGGCATTCGGGATCGTGGCATACGGCATCCTGTTCCGCGTGCTGTGGCCAGACGTGCAGGACGCCACGATCGCCTACGGCAGCGCGGCCCGCGCCGTGATCGCGGTGCTCGCCATCTTCCCGCTCGCCTTCCTCATGGGGATGTTCTTCCCGATCGGCATCCGGCTCGCCACGCCGCGGCATCGCGCGATGATCCCGTGGTTCTGGGCCATCAACGGCTGCCTGTCGATCGTCGGCATCTTCGGCAGCCGCGTGCTGGGCCTGTTCGTGGGCTTCACCGCCGCGCTCGCGTTCGGGCTCGCGCTGTACCTCGTCACGGTGGCGTGCCTTGCGCTGTACGCGCGCGCCGGCCGGACGGGCGTGGCGGCCGGCATGCGCGCCGCGCGCGTGTAGAATCCGCGCCATGCTCGACCTCTTTCGCGACCTCTGGGACTACATGCGCACGCGCAAGAAGTTCTGGCTGGCACCCCTCATCGCGATGCTCGTGGTCATGGGCGCATTGATCGTGTTCGGCCACGGATCGGCGCTGGCGCCGTTCATCTACACGATTTTCTAGCTGTCAGCCGTCAGCTGTCCGCTGTCAGCAAGAGCGCAGCGGGATCACGCGGCAGCGCAGTAGCCGAAAGCTGATAGCCGACAGCTGACAGCCGCTAAGAGTCTATCCGTAAATTATGTTGACGCTGACGGGTACTTTTCGGAACGC
>CAYTOT010000073.1:0-18940 GCA_964439475.1 uncultured Alcaligenaceae bacterium | reverse complement strand
CACGGCCGTTTGGTAGAGCGCGGCCGTGCGGGGTCGTATTGTTGTGGATTTCATTGTTATGGAGGTTGTGATGAGAGCAGTTGGGAATTTGAAGGAATGTTCACGATGCAGGAGGGTGTTGGCGCTTGATGCATTTGCAAAGGACAGGAATCGTGTGGACGGATTGTACACGCAGTGTAAGGACTGTGAGAGAGAGTACCGCAATAAAAATCGGGGAGTACTTTTGGAAAAGAAACGCGAGGGTGCCCGACGACATTATGAAGCAAACCGCGAGGTTGTTTTAAAACGCAATGCTCAGTGGCGATCTGACAACCCAGACATACAGCGAGAGAGAAGCCGTCGATATCGGGAGGAGCACAAGGAAGCTATTGCTATGAAAGATTCCAACTACCGATCACGGAATGCTGACAGAATAAAACAGCAAGGAATAGACTACTATCATGCCAACTCGAAGAAGATAAAGGAAAGAATATTAATTTGGAGACGTGACAACCCCGAAAGGTATGCGGAACAGGTCGAGAAACGGAGAGCCAGAAAGGCCGGCGCAGCCGTCGAGGAGGCAGACTTCAAGCGCATCTGGAAGCGCGACCGGGGCGTCTGCTATTTATGCGGCCGATCGGTGGACAAGAAGGACGTGCATTACGACCACGTCATACCCCTTTCCCGTGGCGGAGCACACAGCGAGGAGAATCTGCGGGTGACGCATGGACGGTGCAATTTGATCAAGGGGGCGAAGCTGGTGGAGGAGTTGGATATGAGTCGATTCAAGTGACGGCCGGGGGTGAAACCGAAGCAGCCCCCTTGCGGGGGCTGCCGGGGGGACGGGACGGGCGACGTTAATCACTCATCCTGCCGGTTGCCTAATCCGAGTATTCCTGATCAGGCGATTACATGCTGACATCATTCTAGCAGAGGACCGCACAGGATGTCAATCTTTGCTAATCTACGAGCATCGTTTGATTGCGCCCGGCTGGACTCGAACCAGCAACCTAAAACTTAGCATGTAATCGCTCTAACCATTGAGCTACGGGCGCATGCAGGCAGAATAGCACACCCGTCCACTGATCGCAAGAGTTTCCCCCATATGTCGGCGCACGGATGTTCGCTACCGTCAGGTGTGGGTGTCGAGTGAACGCCTGTTCACGTGAAGGGGTGTCATGTATATTATTTTATAGTATATAATAATATCAATCGAATATCGGCCGTGACGAACCAGTCGCGGCCGGCGACGTGAAACGTCCTGGATACACGCCGCTCTGATGGGGATTGCCCCGTCCGAGCGGCGTTTTTGCATTTCGGAAAGGAGAAACACGACGATGGGAATTTTGGTAGATAGAACGACACCCCCGGTGGCTGTGCGATTCGGCAATGAGCCGGACGACGGGCAGGAGATCAACACGGTTTTCATCAAGGCGAAGCTGAGCCTGGGGGACACGATCCAGATTGAGGAAGCCTCGTACAAAATGGAATTCGCGCAGGCGGGAGAGGGGGACGATTCGGCGCAGCCGTATCGGGTTCCGATGTCGCCGGTGGGTCAGATGATCGCGGCGCTGCGGCACGCGGTGACGGGCTGGGAGGGGCCGCTGTTTGAGGGGACTCGGTATCGGCGGTCCGTGTGGGTTGACATCGATGTGGTGGAGTGTGAGTGGTGGATTCGGCTGGTGCACGGCCGGATGAATGAGCTGAACAAGCCGCGCACGGATGACCCGAAGAAGGCGAAAAGCCCAAACGGGAAGTAGCCGCGGCCGGAGCGTCGCCGCGGGAGCGGTATCTGACGCGGGTGGAGAACCGGTGGCTGCGGCGGTTGCAGGGCGTGGGGCCGAAGGACGTGGCGAGCGGTGAGTTCGACATGTACGTGCTGTTTGCGACGCGCTACCGGTGGACGCCGGAGCAGGTGAACGCGCTGGACCCGCAGTATATCGAGGAGCTGCTGGCGTATCAGGCGGCCGAGGCGCGGTTTGACGAGCAGCGGCAGAAGGATGCGGAGAAGAAGGCGAAGGCCGGACGAGGAGGTCGATAGGGCATGGCAGCTGAGTTAGCGATCATCGCCAAGTTGCAGGACGAGGCCTCGTCCGGTATTCGCGCGCTTCGCGGGGAAGTGGAGGGGCTGGGGGATTCGGGGGGGATCGCGGCGAAGGGGTTTGCGAGTTTGCAGGCCATCGGGGTGGCGTCGATCACGGCGTTGGGGGCTGCGGCCGGGGCGGCGGCGGCGGCTATCGCAGGCAGCATCGGAGTGGCGGCCGATTTTCAGGACGCGGTGACATTGCTGGCTATTGCGGCCAAGGGCGCGGGGGAGTCATTTGACTCGATGCGCGACGCGGCGATGGCGGTGGGGGCGGATACCTCGCTGGTGGGGGTGAGCGCGGCAGGGGCGGCCGAGGCGATGACGACGCTGTACAAGGCCGGCTTGACGACGGGCGAGATTTTCGGGGATCTGAACGGCTATCTGGCGGGGAACGTTGAGCTGAGCGGCGCGCTGCGAGCGGCGATTGACGGGGCGGCGGCGTCGGAACTGAGTATGGCGCAGGCGGCCGACCTGGCGGCGATTACGCTGGCGACCTTCGGCGGCGAGATGAAGACGACGGAGGAGCGGGCGGCGTTTGTGAATATGGCCATGAACAATTTTGTTCAGGCGGCCGACGCGTCGCTGGCGTCGGTGGCGGATCTGGCGGCGGCGATGGGGACGATTGGGCCGACGGCGGCGCAGTTCGGATTTTCGTTGCAAGACACCAACACGGCACTGGCTATTTTGAGCACGCGGGGCATTAAGGGGGCCGAGGCGGGGACGGCGCTCAAGTCGATGCTCAACAATCTGATGTCCACCACTCCGGGCACCACCAAGGCGCTGAACGAGTTGGGGGTGAGCATCTATAACGCCGACGGCACGATGCGGCAGTTGCCGCAGATTATCGGCGATCTGAGCCAGGCGCTCTATGGATTGAACGAGCGCACGGTTATGGTCGGCGGCCGGACGGCGGAGCAGAACCATCAACTGGAGTTGGCGCAGAAGTCGTATGCCCAGGCGACCGATGCGATCTACAAGCATAACGCGGGACTCAAGACGCTGACGGACGCACAACTGGCGAAGTACATCAGCCAGCAGTCGGCCGCCAACGCGGAGATTCAGCGGCTGGAGGCTATTACCGGGAAGGCGACGACGGCCGTTTCGCAACTCACGGAGGAGCAGCGCAACCAGTATATCGCGACGTTGGCCGGCAGTTACGGCATGAAGGCGATGGCGACTTTGCTGATGGAGGGCACCGAGGGCTGGACGGCGATGGAGAAGGCTATCGCCGCGGCAGCGACGATTCAGGAGGTGGCGCGGGCGAGGACGGAGACGTTCAGCGGGGCGATGGAGGCGCTGGACGGGGTTATCGAGACGATTCGTATCGGCATCGGCTCGGCGTTCCTGCCTGTTTTGACGGCGCTGGCCAGGGCGTTTGCGGATCTGGCGGCGTCCAGTTTGCCGATGATCGTTGACACGTTCGAGGCCTTCGGTGGGGCGCTGGCGTCGTTTTTCGATGCGATCATGGGCGGCACGCCGGTCATCACGGCCTTTGCCGATTCCGTCGCCGGGATGGCCGAGATGTTGGGGATGCCGGCCGAGCAGGCGGCGACGCTGAAGGGGCAGATTGAGGGGGTTTTGACGGCCGTGGGGAATGTGCTGGGGCCGATTGCGCAGGCGATTGCGTCGTTTGTGTCGTGGAAGGATGTGCTGGTGGTGTTGGGGATCGCCATTGCGAGTGTGGTCATTCCGGTTCTCTGGGGAATCATCCAGGTCGTTGCGCCGATTGTGGCGGTGTTCGCGGGGCTGGTGCTGGCGGTGGCGCTGGTGCGGAATGCGTTTGAGACGAATTTCCTGGGGATTCAGACGCTGGCGCTGAATCTGTGGTCGGCGTTGCAGGGGGTGTTTGAGGGGATTAGGGCGTTGCTGTCGGGCGATACGACGGCGGCGATGGCGGCGTTTCGGTCGGCGTGGGAGTCGGGCTGGGCGGCGGTGACGGCGTTTGTGGAGACGGCGGGGGTGAAGATTGGGGCGGCGCTGGTGGGGCTGTGGAACAGCATTGTGGCGTGGTTCCAGGGGGTTGATTGGGCGGGGCTGGGGCAGTCGTTGGTGGAGAAGTTTTTCGCGGGGATGGCGGCGCTGGGGCAGGCGGCAGCGGGCCGGTGGGAGTGGCTGCTGACGAGTATTACGTCGTTTATCCAGTCGGTGGATTGGGGGCAGTTGGGCTACACGCTGGTGGACTTGCTGGTGAAGGGGATTGTGGGGGCGGTGGGTCTGATTGCGACGGCCGTGGCGGGGATCGTTACGTTTATCTGGAATTTTGTCACGGGGACGGACTGGATTCAGTTGGGGGTGAATCTGGTCGGCGCGGTCATTGAGGGGTTGCGGTCGTTTGGCGAGGGCGCGGGGGCGGCGCTGGCGGAGTGGCGGCAGGTGATCTTCGATTGGGCGGGGGCGGAGGATTGGAGCGGGGTTGGCGAGAAGATCGCGGGGATGGTGGGAGAGAAACTGGGCGAGTTTGGGGACGCGGTGGCGGCGAAGCTCGGCGAGTGGCAGACGGCGATTTTTGACTGGGCGGGGGCGGAGGATTGGAGCGGGGTGGCGGCCGTGATCAGTGAGATGGTGGGCACGGCGCTGGGTGAGGCGGCCGACAGTGTTATTTCCACACTCGATAGCTGGGAGCAGGCGATATTCGGCTGGGCGGGAGCTGAGGATTGGGGCGACGTTGCCGAATCTATCGCGGATAAGATCGGCGCCGAGTTGTCGGAGTCACATGACAAGGTGACCGAGAAGTTAAGCGGCTGGATTCAGGCGTTCACGGATTGGGTCGAGACGGTCAACTGGTATCAGGTGGGCTATGACATCATGTACGCCATTACCGATGCCTTCCTGGACTTCAAGACGGCCGTTTCGGAGAAGATCGCCACGTGGCAGGCGGACCTGAAAACCCAGACCGAGGGGTATAGCTGGCTGGAGATTGGGGCGTATATTCTGGCACAGATCGCCCTGGCGGCTGAGGGGTTGGTCTCTGATTGGACGCAGGCCGTTGGCGCATGGGTGGGGAACATCGGCTCGGCGATCGCCAACGCGGTCGGCAACCTGAGTCAGATCGGCCGTGATATTGTGGCCGGTATTGCGGACGGTATCTCCGGCGGGTGGGACCTAATCCAGGGAGCATTGGCGGGGATTGGCGCACGAACGGCAGAGGAAACGCCCCCGGCATTCGAACAGCACTCCCCGTCCCGATTCGCTATTCCGGTTGGCGTGAATATTGACGCCGGCGTCGCCCTTGGCATCACTCAGGGAGTCGGGCTAATTATCGATGCCATCAACGGTGTGGCGAGCGCGGCCGAACTGGAGGGGGTGAAGGCGTTTGGGGAGGCGATGACGGCGATTGCGGAGGGGATTGGGGCGGCGCTGGGGGCGGCGTTGAATGTGAGTGCGTTTGGGGGCGTGGGGCAGGGGTTTGACAAGGCGCTGGCGGCCGTGGGTGATTTGATGAAGCGGCTGATCGACGTGGTGGCGGGGGCGAATTCGCTGGGGGCGGAGGCGCTGGAGGAGTTGGGCGCGTTCGTGGAGGTGGTTCAGGCGATTGCCGGCACGATTGAGCCGCTGTTGAAGGCGCTGTATGAGTTGAATGTGTTCAGGGGGATCAGCCTCGACAGTTTCCAGCGGGGGGTGGAACAACTGGCGTTGGGCCTGGGGATCATCATCTCGAAGTTTATGGAGGTGAATTCGTTTAGCCTGGGGCTGCTGGAACTGGTGCGGGATTTCGTGGAGACGGGCGGAGCGATCGCGGACATGATCGCCCCGGCGATTGCGGCGATGCTGGCGCTGGATGCGTTCGGCCGTATCGGGTTGAAGGACTTTCACTATGGGGTGGCGCAACTGGCGTATACGCTGCGGATTGTGGTGATTGCGTTCATCGAGGCGAACACGTTCGGGTCGGTGCTGCTGGAGCAGGTGCGGGATTTCGCCGACACGGGCGGAGCAATTGCGGACATGATCACCCCGGCAATTGAGGCGATGCACGCGCTGGATGAGTTCGGCCGGGTGGGGCTGGATGACTTTCACTATGGGGTGGCGCAGCTGGCGTATACGTTGCGGATTGTGGTGCTGGCCTTTATTCAGGCGAACACGTTCGGGTCGGTGCTGCTGGAGCAGGTGCGGGATTTTGCCGATACGGGCAAGGCTGTGGCGGACATGATCGCGCCGGCGATTGCGGCGATGCTGGCGCTGGATGCGTTCGGTCGTATTGGGCTGAAGGACTTTCACTATGGGGTGGCGCAGCTGGCGTATACGCTGCGGATTGTGGTGATTAAGTTCATCGAGGCGAATACGTTCGGGTCGGTGCTGCTGGCGCAGGTGCGGGATTTTGCCGATACGGGTGGGGCGATTGCGGACATGATCGCCCCCGCGATTGCGGCGATGCACGCGCTGGATGAGTTCGGCCGGGTGGGGCTGGATGACTTTCACTATGGGGTGGCGCAGCTGGCGTATACGTTGCGGATTGTGGTGCTGGCCTTTATTCAGGCGAACACGTTCGGGTCGGTGCTGCTGGAGCAGGTGCGGGATTTCGCCGATACGGGCAAGGCTGTGGCGGACATGATTACGCCGGCGGTGGAGGCGATGCACGCGCTGGATGAGTTCGGCCGGGTGGGGCTGGACGACTTCCACTATGGGGTGGCGCAATTGGCGTATACGCTGCGGATTGTGGCAATTGCGTTCATCGAGGCGAATACGTTCAGCGAGGCGGTGCTGGCGCAGGTGCGGGATTTTGCGGACACGATTGGGGCGGTGGTGGATCTGGTGGAGCCGGCGATTGCGGCGTTGACGTTGCTGGCGGGCTATAGCGGGGACACGAACGCGCTGCGGCCGGCGATTGTGGCGTTTAGCGCGGATCTGGTGACGTTGCTGACGACGTTGAGCGGGGCGTTTGCGGCGGCTTCGGGTGAGGCGTTGGCGGCGATGACGCAGGCGGCGGAGTTTGCGGGGCATGCGGAAGATATTCTGGATGTGGTGGAGCCGGGGATTGAAGCGCTGGTCGCTCTATCGACCTACGTGAGTGCGACAAATGCAGTAGTCGCCGTATGGTCATTTGCGACTGACCTCATGATGGTGGTGGGCGCTTTGGCGACGGCGCTCGCAGCAGCTTCGGCCGAGATGGGGACGGTGACGGCGGCCGCATCTGAATTTGCGGGACATGCCGAGGATATCCTCGACGTGGTGGAGCCGGGGCTTGAGGCGCTGGCGGCTTTGGCGACGTTTGCGCCGATTGCGATGCTTGTCGGGGCGGCGCGGGTGTTTGGCGAGCAACTGGTGGGGGTGGTGACGGCGATTGCCAATGCGTTTGCGGCGGCGTCGGCGGAGACGGTGGCGGCGGTGGAGAGGGCGGCCGAGTTTGCGGGGCACGCGGAAGATATTCTGGATGTGGTGGAGACGGGGATCGAGGCGCTGGTTGCGCTGGCGACGTATGTGCCGTCTACCGGGGTGCAGGCGGCGGTGGGTGCGTTTGCGGCCGATTTGGTAGCGATCGTGCGGGCGCTGGGGGCGGCGTTTGCGGCGGCTTCGGTGGAGATGGGGACGGCAGCGGCGCAGGCGGCCGAGTTTGCGGGGCACGCGGAAGACATCCTGGGTGTGGTGGAGCCGGGGGTGGAGGCGCTGGCGGCGCTGGCGGATTATGTGACGGGCGCGGATTTGCTCGCCAAGGCGCAGCAATTTACGGCCGACTTGATCGCGGTGACGCAGTTGCTGGTGACCGGGCTGACGCAGTCGGCGGTGGTTGCGGGGGACGCGCTGGGGCAGGCGTCGGCAATGGCCCAGAGTATCGGGAAACTGTTTGAGGTGATTAAGCCGGCGCTGGAGGCGTTGGCGGCGCTGGCGGCGTATTCGGCCGCGGCCGATATTCGAGCCAGTGCCATGCAGTTTACCGGTGATTTGATGGCGGTAGCCGGGACACTGGTGGCCGGGCTGAGTACGGCGGCGATGCGATTGGGGCAGGAGGCTATCGCCTCGGCGCAGGCGTTCGCGACGGGCGTGACGGGGGTCGTCGGTGAGGCAAGGACGGCGATGGCGGGGCTGGTGGAACTGGCGGGTATCCAGACGCCGGGTATTGAGGCGACGTTGGTTTATATCGTCACGTCGGCGGGACAGATCACGGGGGCTTTTGCGGCAGCGGGAGATATTGGGGCGGCAGTGGGATATGCGGCGGCGTTCCGGGCGAATCTGGAGCAGCTGGTGGCTGAGGTGCAGGCGGCAGTGGCGCAGTTGGCGGCGCTGGCGGGGGCCGGGACGAGCGGCTCGGTGCAGGGGGCGTTGGCGGCGATTGCGGGGTCGCTCATGAACACGGAGGGGCAGTTTGCGGGGGCGGGGTCGGCGTTGGCGACGGCGCTGATCGCGGCGATGCAGACGGGGGTTGCGGCGGGGCAGGGCGCGGTGATGGGGGCTGTGGTGGTGGTTTTGGGCGCGACCGAGGCGGCAGGGATGGTGGGGGCGCGGAAGTTTGAGGAAGTGGGCGGGGCGATGATGGAGGCGACGGCCGATGGGGTGATGGGCGGGCAGAGCCGGGTGATCGCGGCGGTGGTGCAGGTGGTGGCGGCAGCGATTGCGGCGGGGCTGGGTGAGGCGAAGAAGGCGGGGGTGATTGGTGAGGAGGTGATCCGGGCGGTGCTGGCGGAGATGAATGGGGGACGGGGCGCGCTGGAGCAGTCGGGGGTGAGCGCGGGGGCGGCGCTGATCGATGGGATGGTGCGGGCGATTGCGACGGGGAAGAGCCGGCTGGTGAACGCGATTAAGGATGCGGTGAATTCGGCCGTGGCGGCGGCGAAGGCGGCGCTGGGGATTGCATCGCCGTCGAAGGTGGCGTTCGCGCTGATGGACAATTTCATGCAGACGGCGGCGGGGCGGCTGGGCCGGGGGGATGAGCTGGCGGCGGCCGTGGGGCGGTCGATCGACGCGGCGATGGGAACGGCGGCGGCTCGGCTGGCGGGGGCGAAGCTGGCGGCTCCGGTGGCGGTGAACGCGGGGCTGGCGCGGACGCCGGTGATGCCGTCGGTGTTGCCGAGGCCGGCGACGGCGGGGGCCGGAGCGGAGCGTTCGTTTGGGGGTGGGGCGATCAATATCTATGGAAATATCGTGCTGCCGAATGTGGGGAATCCGGTGTCGTTCCTCGAGGAGCTGGATGCGTTGCGCGGGGGTGGGCGATGATCGTTTATAGCTGGGATGGCAATACGCAAATCAACGACGGGACTAATTTTGCGGCTTATTTCGTGGGGCCGGAGTTGGGGTTGCCGGAGCTGGAGATTCATTCGGTGGCGCGGCATGGGGCGCACCCGCTGATCGGCGGGGTGACGCGGCAGGGTGTTGAGCTGATGATGGAGGTGGAGGCGCTGGCGGGAAGCGCGGATACGTTGCGGGCGTGGTTCGATAACGAGGACGCGACGCCGAAGGTGCTGGTGGTGGTGGATGAGGGGGGGACGAATGCGCGGTATCTGAAGATGCTGTGCGTGCGGTTTATTCCGACGAACACGCCGTACATCTATCTGGTGACGTTGCGGAGCCATGGGGATGTGCGCTTGCGGAGCGTGACGCCGACGTCACAGCATTGGGATGTGGCGGCGAGCGGGGCGACGGTGGCGGTGAGTAACGGGACGGCGGGGGTTAATGACGATGCGTATCCGATCATCACGATCACGCCGCGAGCGTATGCGACGGGGGCGAACAGTTATCGGCGGTTCATTTCGGTGAGGTGGCGGGCGAGTTCGGCCGCGAGCCGGTATCCGGTGGATATTGTGAACGGAGGGCTGGATACGCGGATCGGGAGCACGCATTTTGCTTCGGCGGCGGGAAATGATATCCGGGTGATCGTGGACGGGGTGGAGGCGAATTACTGGCTGCATAACGTGAATACGGCGACGACGAAGGTGTGGGTGAATCTTGACTGGCAGGCGGGGCAGGCGGGGACGCTGGTTACCATAACGGGCGACGGAATATATGTGAATGAGGACATCACCAACTTTCCGGCGACGGGATTGCTGGAAATTGGCAACGAGTTGTGCTCCTACACGGGCAAGGACGCGGCGCTGAAGATGTTCACGGGGGTGACGCGGGCGGTCAGGGGGACGACGAGCGGGCCACATTTGGCCGGAGAGGTGGTGCGTTGGATTCAGCATGAGATATGGATTGAGTATGGCAGCGCCAGTATGGCAGCTCCTGCGATTGATAACACCAGGAAGCCGATGTTTGTCCTGTCGGGGTCGTCGAATACGTCGTGGGATTATGACGATTTTGATGAGGAGGGGGCCACACGGGCGGCGGTGTGGGGGTTTACGAATGTGAGGAATACGGCACGGTATGGGGGAAATCAGGCGGCGAGCGCCAGCCCGTATGGGGAGTTGGGGATCAGGGATGATTGCGCCGACCTCGGGGTCAAGACGGCGATTGAGGCGTATTGGAGCCTGTTCAATCCGTGCGGGATTGTGTCGGCCAATTTCCAGAACGGGGAGTATTACTACAGCCGAAATGAGTGGACGGCGCTCCGGGTGCGGTCCAGCAGCGATGGAGCATCCTGGACGACGAGCTATACGGTGCCTGTTTCGGTCTTGAATGCCTGGACGGCGTGGTCGCAGAATATCACGCTGGCTTCGAACGCGAGGTATGTGCAGTTGCACATGTCGGAGTACGCCAAGAATACGAAGCCCATGCGGGTGGAGGCGGCCGATGTGACGCTGGCACTGAACAGCAGCTATACGCCGACGGTGACGATTGGCGGGGAGCAATCGACTTATCGATTGCAGGGGACGCTGACGAATACCACGACGGGGGACACATTACAGGTCGATTTCGGCATGGACCTGAATCAGAATCTGGAGATCAACACCGATACGCATGATGTGACGTATCTGACGGACAACTCGCCCCAGTATCAGGCGCTCAATATCGTTGGGGGAAGCCGGAAACATTTGCTGAGGCTTCAGCCAGGGGCGAATACGCTGAAGTATGAAGAGGTGGGGCTGGTGGATGTGGATATTGATATTGAGTTTGAGCGGCGGTGGAGGGTGTAGGCGGACAGGAGTCCGCTGAATTACGAATTACGAATTACGAATTGGGGTAAGGCGATGGCGATTGGGTGGAATGGGTCGCATTATTTTACGGATAGCGGGACTTCGCGGAGCAGTGCGGCGGTGACGCATACGGCGCCGTCGGTGTCGGATGGGTTGCTGCTGGTGTGTGTGCATGCGCGGGCGAGCACGACGCGGACGATTTCGTCGGTGAAGCGGGGGTCGACGGATTTGACGAAGATCAGCGGGGGGAGTATTCGGAATGAGTATGCGTCGGGGCAGTATCACTATGTGGAGTGGTGGTATGAGATCGCGCCGCCCAGCGGGTCGGCGACGATTAATGCGTCGTATAGCGGGGTGATGGAGTCGGATGCGGTGGAGGTGTTTTATTTGAGCGGGGTGCACCAGGGGGCGCCGGTGGGGGCGAGCGGGACGAATACGGGGAGCGGGACGACGTTTTGGGGGGGGTTGACGAGGGGGGCGGGGGAGGGGTGGGTGGGGGGGGGGGGGACGCAGCGGCGGGCGGACGGGGGAAGTTATACGGCGGGGACGGATGATGTGCGGATGGGGGAGGGGCAGACGGGGTATGCGAAGCAGTCGGATATTACGTTTGTGTCGCTTTATACGGCGGCGGGGGCGACGGGGGCGTATACGGTGAGTGGGGTGAATGGGACGTCGTCGTCGCAGTGGACGATGGGGGCGGTGGAGATTAAGGAGTTGACGTTGAGTGGGCATGCGCATCGGAAGGTGGGGCAGCGGGCGCCGTTGATGTCGAAGGTTGGAGGTGTGTTGGCATGATGTATCTGGGCAATTATGCGGCTGGGGCGACGATTGATTTTCTGTGGTCGAGCAACGATGGGTCGGGGGCATCGATTACGCGGGGGACGAATGGGACGATCTCGGTGTATAAGGGGAACGGGACGACGCAGAGCACGGCGGGGGTGACGGATGATGAGGATTTCGATTCGCTGACGGGTATTCACCATGTGCGGATTACGACGGGGTCGGATGGGTCGTTTTATGCGGGGGGGAATGATTTTGCGGTGGTGTTGAGCGGGGCGACGATTGACGGGAAGGCGGTTAATGCGGTGCTGGCGCATTTTAGTTTGCAGAATCGGTATCCGGCGGTGTCGGATGTGCAGAGTGGGCTGGCGACGGCGGCGGCTCTGGACGCTGTGGACAATTTTGTGGATACGGAGGTGGCGGCGATTCTGGCGGCGGTGGATACGGAGGTGGCGGCGATTAAGGCGAAGACGGATTTGATTCCGGCGTCGCCGGCGGCGGTGGGGAGTGCGATGACGCTGGCGGCGGATGCGGTGGATTCGTCGGCGCTGGCGGCGAGCGCGGTGGCGGAGATTCAGAGCGGACTGGCGACCTCGAGCGCGTTGAGCACTGTGGCGGGGTATGTGGACACGGAGGTGGCGGCGATTCTGGCGGCGGTGGATACGGAGGTGGCGGCGATTAAGGCGAAGACGGATTTGATTCCGGCGTCGCCGGCGGCGGTGGGGAGTGCGATGACGCTGGCGGCGGATGCGGTGGATTCGTCGGCGCTGGCGGCGAGCGCGGTGGCGGAGATTCAGGCGGGATTGTCCACGTTGACGGCGGGGGATGTGAATGCGCAGATGGTGGATGTGCTGGTGACGGATACGTTTGGGGAGCCGGGGAGTGTGCCGGCGGCGACGAGTTCGCTGAAGGACAAGATTAACTGGCTGTTTATCCTGGCGCGGAACAAGCGGACGACGACGGCGACGGCGGACAAGGTGCGGAATGATGGGGATTCGGCGGATGTGGGGACGGCGGTGTTGAGTGATGATGGGTCGACGTTTACGCGGGGGGAGTATGCGTAAGGAATTACGAATTACGAATTACGAATTACGAATGAAGAGTAGATAGATGGCGATTGATAGCGAGGACAAGCGGCGGTCGGTGGCGGGGTATGCGGGGGTGTTTGCCGTCGTGTCGCCGCGGGCGGATGGGGGGCTGGATGAGAACGACCGGAAGCACGCGGCCGGTATCTATCGTGGCGCGCTCATTTCGCAGGCGGTCTTCTCGCTGCTGGCGGCGGCGGGGGTGTCGATCCGGTTCCTGGTGGCGGACGCAAGCGGCCGGGTGTTGACGGAGATTAACCCGGCGGTGCATCGGGTGTCGTGGCGGTGGAACGGGATGGGGGCGGTGGCGTTTACGATGGCGCTGACGGACCCGAAGCTGATTCCTGAGTATTTTATTGAGGGTAACAAGGTGCTGCTGTCGTTTGACAACGGGTTGCCGGATTGGGGTGGGGTGTTGACGGGGGCGCGGGACTGGTCGGGGGCGGGTGTGACGTTTGAGGCGTATAGCGGGGAGTGGCTGATGGCGATGCGGCGGACGCCGCGCAGCCGGTATTTTGCGAACGCGCAGGTGGGTGCGATTCTGTCGGCGCTGGTGGGTGAGGCGAATGTGACGTACCCGACGGGGCTGAAGCTGGGGTCTATCTGGCAGGGCGGGCAGGCGCACAGTCCGGAGTATAACTTCAAGTCGCTGTATGACGTGGCGGCGGAGAGCCTGGTGGGGAATCTGAGCGCGGGGGCGTTTGATGTGACGCCGGCGCTGGAGGGCGGGGCGATTGTCTTTTACGTGAACCTGTATGAGCGGAAGGGGAGCGACAAGGCGAATATCGCGCTGGTGGAGAGCCGGAATATCAGCGCGATTCGGTACCGGGAGATCGATGAGGCGGTGAATGTGTGGCATATGGCGGGCGATGGGGAGGGCTGGGCGGCCGATTCGCGGGTGTATACGACGGTGATGAATCAGGCGAGTATCGCCCGGCACGGGATGCGGGAGGACTTTGAGTTGCGGTCGGGGGTGGTGGAGCAGTCGACGCTGGACGCGACGGCGAGCAAGCGGCTGGAGGAGACGGCATGGCCGACGCGGGTGCTGGGGTTGTCGGTGGTGAGTGAGGCGCCGGGGCGGTTTGGCGATTATGGGGTGGGGGATGCGGTGAGTTGCCGGCTGTATTCGTATGGGTTCGGTGGGGTGGATGGGATGTTTGAGGTGCGGGCGCGGGAGTTTTTCCCGGATGACGGGGTGTGTGATCTGGTGTTGCTGGAGGTGCGGTGATGTTGACCGGATCGATGTCGGGTCTGTCGGTGGTTACGTCGAGACGGCCGCTGGAGGGGGGGACGCTGCTGGCGGATTTCCTGGGGGAGAGCAATCTGCTGACGCGGACGATGAGGCTGGAGCGGCGGGCGGACGAGATGGATACGGCGGTGCTGTCGTCGACGGCGGCGGGCCAGGTTTATACGCGGCGGCGGGGGGCGCTGTTTTTTGCGGGATGGGGGCAGGGGTCGGTGCCGACGAGTCAGTCGAATGTGACGCTGTCGCGGTTTGGGTCGGCGCTGCATGGGCCGCTGGTGTTGCCGTTTGCGGGGTCGGTGACGGCGCTGATGGTGGGCATGAGCAGCCAGCAGACGGCGGGGTCGCTGACGGTGAAGGTTTACATTTCGGGGTCGGCGAGTGGACTGGAGGCGACGATCGATAGCGAGAATCGGCTGACGGTGGAGGAGACGGCTTCGGTGGGCAGCTATGGGTTTGAGGCGGGGGAGCCGATTACGTTGCGGATCAGCACGACGGGTTGGGCGCCTACGTCGGCGGATGCGTTTGTGATGGTGGAGGTGGCGGGGGAATGACGGACGCAATCGATGAGGGTCTGCAAATATTCTGGATGGTGGCGGTGGCGGCGGCGGTGACGTTGCCGGTGCTGGCGGCGTTTTTGATGTGGAAGCGGCAGGCGGAGTTTCAGTTTCAGACGCTCTCGGATTTGCGGGGACAGATGCAGGAGCAGATCGACGCGCAGCAGAAGACGATCCGTTTTTTGACGGGGCGGGTGGATGAGCTGGAGGTGGCGCGGGCGCGGGAGTATGCGGAGACGGAGATTTTGCGGCAGGAGACGGAGAACCTGCGGCAGGAGGTGGGGGAGCTGAGGAGCGGGGTGGCGTCGCTGACGCGGCAGCTGGAGGCGGCGGACATGACGCCGGCGTGGCGGCCGCCGGTGAAGGAGGGCGGGCCGGTGAAGGACGGCAAGCCGGCGGGGGTGGACGCGGTGGCGTTGCAGCAGTTTATCGCGGAGTTTTTCAATCTGGAGGATATGAGGGATTTGGCGATGCGGCTGGGGGTGGATTTTGAGGATGTGGCGGGGGAGACGAAGGAGGCGAAGGCGCGGTCGCTGGTGAGCTATATGAAGCGGCGAAAGCGGTTGTCGGAGTTGCGGGATTTGGTCCGGCAATTGAGGCCGGAAGGGAGGTTCTGATGACGACGTATTATGTGGATTTTCTGACCGGGTCGGATGGGGCCGGGGTGGCGGGGACGAGTGAGGCGCCGTTCAGGACGCCGAAGCGGGCGCTGGCGGCCGTGGGCGGGGGTGATACGGTTTATCTGCGCGGCAACAAGGAGGACCCGGCGACGTGGTTTACCGAGCCGTTGACTATTAACAAGGCGGGGACGACGTGGGAGGCGGATGAGGGGCATACGCCGACGTTTCATGGGGGGTATGTGCCGACGGTGGGGAGCAGGAGCAGCTATGCGATGCACGGGCGGCCGGGGGCGTCGACGGGGGAGTTGCTGGGGATTGCGGCCGCAGATGTGACGGTGAGCGGGTTGCGGGTGCAGCATTCGGGCGGGGAGGGGATTGGGGTGGGGGCGAACGCGCATAACGCCCGAATCCTGAACTGCGAGATATTCATGACTTATGGCAACGGCATCATCGTGGCGGGGATTCCACGAGGCGCGAAGGTGCGGGGGGTGGAGATTGGCTATTGCGAGATCAGCTATATCTCGCAGGGCTGGTTTGCGGTGGGGAACAAGGGGAGCGGCTGCGGTATGATGTTGCGCGACTGCGAGGATGTCTGGGTGCGGCATTGCACGCTGCACCACGTGTGCAAGGAGGGGGTGAACGTCGACCGGGGCGGATTGGGGACGATTGTTGAGCACTGCATCATCCACACGGTGAATCACGTGGCGATTTACATTAATCGGACGCAGGATAGTCACGTTCGGTATAACCTGATCTATCACACGAAGGAGGCCGACTATCTGGGAGAGGCGTATAAAAAACGCACCGCGCCGACGGCTATTCGTATTGGGGACGAGAGCAATCGGAATGACGACGGCAGCAGTATGACGGGGCACTGGAACAGTCGTGAGCAGCGGGTGTATGGGAACGTGGTCATCGGCGGGGGGACGTGTTTGCACGTGGCAAATAACACGGTGCAATATGAGACGCAGCTGAACGGGGCGTATATCGGATTTAATACGTTCGTTGGAGAGGTGTGGACGGACCCGAAGGGGATCAGCAAGACGAAGGAGGCGATCCAGATTAGCGCGAATGTGCTGGGGCCGGGGCCGCATGTGGAGAGTCTGGTTGAGAACAATATCTTTTACGCGCCGGCGGGGGTTTCGCTGGGCATGGTGGCGGGTGTGGAGGGGGTGACGTTTCGGAATAACGGGTGGTTTAGCGGGAATGGGGCGGGCGTTCCGGTGGGTGCGGCAGGGGTGGGGGATGTGGCGGGTGATCCGTTGCTGGTTGCGCCGGAGTCCGGGAGCGTGGATGTTGAGGATTATCGGCCGCTGGCGGGTAGTCCGCTGATTGGTGCGGCGTCGGACGGCAGCGAGGTGAATGGTGTGCGGCCGTGGATGAGGGGGAGGACGATTGGAGCGCTGGGGGCGGCGGTGGTGGAGCCGCCGGATGAGCCGGAGCCGCCGGTTGTTTTGGATGAGGTGGTGTCGGGGTTGCGGGAGTTGCGGGTGCGGCTGGAGGAAGCGGGGTTTCAGGTGGGGGCGGCGCTGGTGGATGTGGATTTGCTGCTGGAACGCATGGAGGGGATGGCGGCGAGTGGAGGGGTGTAGCTGGCGATTTGTTGGCGGATTGTTGTGTTTGACTGGTAGACAAGTGTAGACAAGCGAGGTGTAACGATGAATCAGGAGTTGGCTTTGGTGGTGGGGGTTTATCTGGGCGGGGCGTTTGTTGGGGTGTTTTATCCCTACGTGCGCAAGTGGCTGGAGGATGGGGTGGCGTTCGATTGGCGGAAGGCGGCGGGGAAGGCGACGGCGGCCGTGTTTGGCCTGGTGCTGGTGCCGACGTTTGCGGCGACGGTGGAGACGCTGGGCGGGATGGGGTTGCTGCTGGCGTTCCTTGCCGGGCTGGGGGCGACGTTTGCCGGGCACGAGGCGCAGAAGACGCCGGCGGCGCTGCGGGCGGCGCGAGATGAATGAGAGAAGCTACGTGCGGATTATTATAATCGGCATGGTGCTTGTTTTGGTGGCGGCAGGGCCGGCCCTGATGATCGGCCGGGGGTGTCGGGCTGAACCACCACCCCCGGCCACTATTACGGCTACTTCCATGCCGACGATGACGGGCACGGCGACACGCGCGCCGACGCGGACGCCGGCGGCTACCTCCACGCCGATGACGCCGAGCGCGACGCCCACGGCGCAGATTTTGCCGAGCGCGACGCCCGTTGCGCCGACGCCTGTTGCGCCGACGGCGACTCCCACGGCGACGACAATCGCGGCGCGCGGTGTGCATCGGGTGAGGGGCGGCGAGACGTTGTGGGGGATCGCCTGCGCGTGGTATGGCGATATGCCGCTGCGGCCGGGGGCGAATCCGCTGACGCCGTGCACGTGTTGGCGGGGGATTTATGCGGCGGGGGCGCGGGTTCTGCCGCCGCAGTTGATTTATCCGGGTGAGCGTTTGACGATTCCGGCGGTGTGTGGCTGGTAGCGACAGGGATCGGCCCTGCTTTTTGGCCGGGAGGCGCGGGCCTTGCTACAGCCTTCCGGCCGCAAAAATATTATGACTGAGCAACCACAAGAGTTGAGGGAGTATCTGGCCGAGGGTGAGGCGCTGGTCACGGAATGGTACAGCCGCGAAGGGGTAGAGGAGTCGCATTTGGCGAATCTGGACATGATCGCGACGCTGCTGGGGCTGGATGTCGTGATGAAGGCTGACGAGTGGACGTTCGCGACGATGAGGGCCAGGGCGCGGCTCTTCCTGGTGGCGGCTTTTCAGATGGGGAGGGCGGCGGTGTATGACGACGACGGTAGTCCTGCTGAGTGATCTGCATTGCAACAGCAAGGCGGGGTTGTGTCCGCCGGTGGTGAATTTGTATTCGGGGGGGACGTATCGGACGGGGCGGGAGCAGCGGTGGATTTATAGCCGGTTCCTGGCGTTCCGGGATGAGGTGGGGGAGGCGCAGCAGCGGGCCGGGGGGCGGCTCGTGTTCTTTCTGAATGGGGAGCTGGCCGACGATAACAAGCATTCGAAGTATGACCTGGTGGAGTTGCACCCGGACGGGCAGATGAGTCTGGCGATTGACGCGCTGATGCCGCTGCTGGAGTTGATCGACAGGGAGCGGGGGGATTTGATCTATGTGCTGCGGGGGACGGAGGCGCATAGCGGGCCGAATTCGTGGATGGATAATGCAATTGGGCGGGACATCGGGGCGGTGGTGGCGGCCGAGACGGAGAGGCGGGACGGGACGCGGGCGCAGATTCATTCGTTTCAGTCGGTTATGGTGACGGTGGATGGGGTGCGGATTAAGGGAGCGCATCATCCGCCGTTGGGGCCGGGGCGGCTGCCGTGGACGCAGAATTTGTTCGCGTCGCGGGTGGCGTCGCATGTGTTCCTGGGGGCGGTGAAGGGGGGAGAGCAGCCGCCGGATGTGTATTTTAGCGGTCATTATCACGTGCCGGGGGATTCGTATGATGCCTGGCCGACGCGGGCGCTGGCGCTGCCGTCGTGGCAGTTGCCGACGTCGTTTGCGTATCGGCTGGGGGCGGATCGGCCGTTGCCGGTGGGCGGGGTGATTTTGACGTGTGACCGGGGGCGGTATGAGGTGGCGAA
>CAYTOT010000072.1:0-19114 GCA_964439475.1 uncultured Alcaligenaceae bacterium | reverse complement strand
TTCCCGCAGTTCTGGGGCGGCAAGGCCAAGATCGACGACCTCGTGTTCGCGATCACGCCCGACTCGTCGGTGCGCTGGGCCAAGCTGCAGAAGGGCGAGTGCCACGTGATGCCCTATCCCAACCCCGCCGACCTCGACGCGATGCGCAAGGATCCCAACGTGCAGGTGCTCGAGCAGCCGGGCCTCAACATCGGCTACCTCGCCTACAACACCACCAAGAAGCCCTTCGACGACGTGCGCGTGCGCAAGGCGGTGAACATGGCCATCAACAAGAAGGCCATCATCGACGGCGTGTACCTCACCACCGGGGTGGCCGCCAAGAATCCGATCCCGCCCACGCAGTGGTCGTACAACGACGCGGTCAAGGACGATCCCTACGATCCCGTCGCCGCGAAGAAGCTCCTCGCCGAAGCCGGTTACCCGAACGGCTTCGAGACCGACCTGTGGGCGATGCCGGTGCAGCGTCCGTACAACCCCAATGCGAAGCGGATCGCGGAGCTGATGCAGGCCGACCTCGCCAAGGTCGGCATCAAGGCCGAGATCAAGAGCTTCGAGTGGGGCGAGTATCGCAAGCGCATGCAGGCGGGCGAGCACCAGATGGGCATGCTCGGCTGGACCGGCGACAACGGCGACCCCGACAACTTCCTCGCCAACCTCCTGGGCTGCGACTCGGCCAAGAGCAACGGCAGCAACGTCGCCAAGTTCTGCTACCAGCCCTACGAGGAGCTCATCCAGAAGGCCAAGGTCACCAACGGCCAGGCCGCGCGCACCCCGCTGTACGAGAAGGCGCAGGTGATCTTCAAGGAGCAGGCGCCCTGGTTCACCATTGCGCACGCGGTGCAGCTGAAGCCCGTGCGCAAGGAAGTGGTCGACTTCAAGCTGTCGCCGTTCGGCCGCCACACGTTCTACGGCGTCGACATCAAGGAGTAGGGCCCGCGCGCGGGACGCCGCTCCGGCATTTCGCTCCCCGTGTCCGCGCGACCGCGGCCCCGGGGAGTGAGATGCGCCGCGCGGCGTGCCGCCCCCCATGACAGGGCGCGATGCTCGCGTTCATCCTCCGGCGGGTGCTGCAGTCCGCCCTCGTGATGCTGGTCGTGGCGTTCATCGCCTTCGGCCTCTTCAACTTCACCGGCGATCCCGTGCAGTTCATGGTGGGACAGGACACCACCATGGAGGAGCGCGCCCGCCTGCGCGGCGAACTCGGCCTCGACCAGCCGTTCTACGTGCAGTTCCTGCGCTACGTGGGCAATGCCGTCCAGGGGGAGTTCGGGCTCTCCTTGCGTCAGGCCCGAAAGGTGTCCTCGCTCATCAAGGAGCGGTTGCCGGCCACCATGGAGCTTGCCACCGCGGCCGCACTGCTGGCGGTCGCGGTGGGCATCCCGCTCGGGGTCTTCACCGCGCTGCGGAGGCATTCGCTGGCCTCGCACGTGCTGCTCGCTGCGTCGCTCGTCGGCGTCAGCCTGCCCACCTTCCTGATCGGCATCCTCCTGATCCTCGTCTTTGCCGTGCAACTGGGGTGGCTGCCCTCGTTCGGACGTGGCGACACCGTGGCCTTCGGCTGGTGGACCACGGGCCTTCTGACCGCGAGCGGCAGGAAGGCGCTGATCCTTCCCACGATAACGCTGTCTCTCATCCAGATGACGCTCATCATGCGGCTCGTCCGCTCCGAGATGCTCGAGGTGCTGCGCACGGACTACATCAAGTTCGCCCGGGCCCGCGGCCTCACCGACCGCGCGATCCATTTCGGGCATGCGTTGAAGAACACGCTGGTGCCGGTGATCACGATCGTGGGCTTGCAGCTCGGCTCCATCATCGCCTTCGCGATCGTGACCGAGACCGTGTTCCAGTGGCCGGGGATGGGGCTGCTCTTCATCCAGGCCGTGTATTTCGCCGACATCCCGGTGATGGCGGCCTACCTCTGCCTGATCGCCCTCGTGTTCGTCATCATCAATCTCGTCGTCGACCTGCTCTACTACGCCGTCGACCCGCGCCTGCGCATCGAACGTAGCGCCGCCGCCGGTCACTGAGGATGCAAACCCCATGAAGCCGTCCGATTACATCGCCCGCTGGCACGACGAGTACACCGTCATCCGGCGCGACCTCCACGCGCACCCCGAGCTCGGCTTCGAGGAGGAGCGTACGGCGCGCGTCGTGCAGGAGAGACTCGCCGCGCTCGGCATCGAGCACCACACGGGCATCGGCAAGACCGGCATCGTCGCCGTGATCCGCGGCCGCGGCCGCGACCCGGCGGTGCGCAGCGTGGGATTGCGCGCCGACATGGACGCGCTGCCCATCCACGAGGAGAACGCCTTCGCGCACAAGTCGCGTTACGAAGGGCGCATGCACGGTTGCGGACACGATGGCCATACCACGATGCTGCTGGCCGCGGCCCGATACCTCGCCGAGACGCGCAACTTCGACGGCACGGTGTACTGCATCTTCCAGCCGGGCGAGGAGGGGCATGCGGGCGCCAAGGCGATGATCGCCGAGGGCCTCTTCGAGCGCTTTCCTGCCGATGAGGTCTACGCCCTGCACAACTGGCCGGGCCTGCCGCCCGGGCGGATCGGCATCACGCCCGGTCCCGCCATGGCCGCTGCCGACCGCATCGAGATCGTCATCGACGGCAAGGGCGGGCATGGCGCGCATCCGCACGCGGCGATCGATTCCGTCCTCGTTGCCGGACACATCATTACGGCCGTGCAATCGATCGTGAGCCGCAACGTGAATCCGATCGATACCGCCGTGGTGAGCCTGTGCGCGATGCACGCGGGGCACCCGGGTGCCATGAGCGTGATTCCTGCGCACGCGAGGCTCGTGGGAACCGTGCGCACCTTCCGCCCCGCCACGCAGGACATGATCGAGAAGCGGCTCGGGGAGCTCGTGCCGTCGATCGCCGCCGCCTTCGGCGCCCGGGCGTCGCTGCACTACGAGCGCGTGTATCCGGCCACCATCAATCACGATCGCGAGGCGCGCTTCGCCGCGGAGGTCGCCGCGACGCTCGTCGGCGCCGACAACGTGGTGGGCGACCTGCCGCCATCGATGGGCGCGGAGGACTTCTCGTTCATGCTGCGGGCCAAGCCCGGCGCCTTCGCACGCCTCGGACAGGGGGGTGCGGAGGGAGGCTGCTTCCTGCACAACAGCACCTACGACTTCAACGACGCGGTGATTCCCCTGGGCGCTGGCTACCTCGCGGCGCTGGCGGAGGCGGCGATGCCGCTTTCGCGGGCCTCGTGAGGGCATCGCCCATGGATCGCGATCCCGCCGCATTCTTCTCCGCCACCTACGCGGAGGCGCGCGCGAGATTCGTCGCGGCAGCCGAGGCGCGCGGGCTTGCCGTCGAGACGCACACGCATCCGTCGCGGCGCGGGGCGCAAGGCGAGGCTCTCACCATCGACGTCGCCGTCCTCGGACGCCCCGACGCGCGCAATGCCCTCCTGCTCACCTCCGGCACCCACGGTGCCGAAGGGTTCTGCGGATCCGGCTGCCAGGTCGGATTCCTCGGGGACGGCGCGTTCGCGGCAACGGTCGCGGGGACGGATACGCGCGTCGTCTTCGTGCACGCGCTCAACCCGTACGGCTTCTCGCACCTGCGGCGCACCAACGAGGACAACATCGACCTCAACCGCAACTTCCGGGATTTCAGGCAGCCGCTCCCACCCAATGCGGCCTATGCCGAGGTGCACGGCTTCATCGTGCCGCCGACGTGGCCGCCCGGATTCGCCAACGAGGCGCGCCTCGCCGGCTACGTGCTGCTCCATGGCGAGCGGGCGTTGCAGCAGGCGGTCACCGCGGGTCAATGCGAGTTCCGCGACGGCCTGTTCTATGGCGGCGTGGCCCCCGCCTGGAGCAATGTCGTGCTCCGCGATGTCCTCCGGCGGCTGGCGGCGCCGGCGCGGCGACTGGCCTGGATCGATTTTCACACCGGGCTCGGCCCCTGGGCACATGGCGAGAAGATCTACAACGGCCGCGACGTTCCCGCCGACATCGCCCGCACCAGGGCGTGGTGGGGGGACGACGTCACCTCCTTCCACGACGCCTCGTCCACCAGCGCGGTGCTCACCGGGGTGAACAACGAGGCGGCATACGACGAGTGCCCCGCGGCTGCCTATGCGGGCATCGCTCTCGAGTACGGCACGCTGCCCATGATGGACGTGCTGAAGGCGCTGCGCGCCGACCAATGGCTCGACAATCATCCTGACGCCCCGCCCGGGACGCGCGACGCGATCAAGGCTCTGGTGCGCGCCGCATTTCACGACGATGGCCCCGCGTGGCAGCGCAAGGTCTACGCCCAGGCGCAGGCGGCCGTGCAGGCGGCACTGGCCGGCCTGGAGGCGCTGTGACCGGCGTGTCCGGCCCGGTGGCCGCAGCCCCCGCACCCACGCTGCATGCGAGGCTTCGGGCGGCGTGGGGAAGCGATCTGGCCTGGAGCTTCCGTCATTCGAAGGTGGCGATGGCCTCGCTGGCCGTCCTGCTCCTGTGCGTCCTTGGCGCGGTGTTCGCGCCCCTCGTGGCACCGCACGATCCCTTCGACCTGCGCACGCTGAGCCTCGCCGACGCGAGCCTGCCGCCGGTGTGGCAGGAACGTGGCGACCCGCGCTTTCTCCTCGGCACCGACGAGAACGGTCGTGACGTCCTCTCGGCGATCATGTACGGGGCGCGCATCTCGCTCCTCGTGGGCCTCGCCTCGGTGGCGCTGGCGATGGTGCTTGGCGTGGGTCTCGGGCTGCTCGCGGGCTACGCCGGCGGCAAGACCGACGCCTTCATCATGCGGGTGGCCGACGTGCAGCTGTCGTTTCCCGCGATCCTGATCGCCCTCCTCATCGACGGGGTCGCACGGGCAGCCATGCCGCGCGGCGAGCACGACCGCGTGGCGGTGCTCGTGCTGGTGCTCGCCATCGGCCTGTCGAACTGGGTCCAGTACGCGCGCACCGTGCGCGGTTCGACGATGGTCGAGAAGAGCAAGGAATACATCCAGGCGGCACGTGTTATCGGAGTATCGGCGGGCGGAATCATGTGGCGTCACCTCATGCCGAACGTCCTGGGGCCGGTGCTCGTGCTCGCCACGATCAACATCGCGACCGCGATCCTCACCGAGGCCACCCTCTCGTTCCTCGGGGTGGGTGTGCCGCCCACCGAGCCGTCTCTGGGGACGCTCATCCGCATCGGCAACGAGTTTTTGTTCTCGGGGGAGTGGTGGATTACCATCTTTCCCGGTCTTGCACTCGTGGTGATGGTGCTGTCGATCAACCTGCTCGGCGACTGGCTGCGCGATGCGCTCAATCCGCGGCTGCGATGAGACGCCAGCGTGCGGCACGTCACGGCGCCGTACTCCACTTTCACCTGCAATGTGGCGCCAGGGAGGCATCCCGCCCCCCCGCCAGCAATCGACGAAGGGGTTCTGCATGCGCAAGACGACATTCCTGATGGTCCCGGCGCTCATGGGCGCGGCGTTCCTCCCCGGCTGCCAGACCTGGGGGCCGACGTGGAGCGAGCTCACCGGGGCGCGCTACAACATGACCATCGTCAACCGGCGCCCGACGATGATCAACATGGTCGACAACCAGGGGGCGTTTCCCGACCCGAACGTGGTCCGCGTCGAGCCGGGGCAGCGCCGCATCGTCCTGCAGGCCAACGCGCCGGGATGGCCCGGAGGACCGCGGCTGGAAGTGCTGAACCTCGACGTGCAGCCCTGCAAGCGCTACTACCTCAACGCCCAGTTCGAGAACACCATCTCGCCCAACTGGTCACCGGTCGTCGACTTCGTCGAGCCGATCGCGGGCTGCACGGTGCCGGCCGCGAAGTGACGGTGGCACCGAGGACCGCGCGGCAGCCGGGGATGTGCGCTCCCGGTTGCACGACGGCGGCGGCAAGGTGACGGCGCACGCGGACGCTGCTGCAAGGGGTTTCGCAGCGGCGGTTCCGCTGCTCGCGGTCGAGCGCCTGCGGGTGGAGTTTCCCACCCGGCGCGGCACGCTCGTTGCCGTCGCCGACGTATCGTTCACCATCGCTCCCGGCGAGGTGCTCGGCGTGGTGGGGGAGTCGGGTGCGGGCAAGTCGATCACGGGTGCTGCGATCATCGGGCTCATCGATCCGCCGGGTCGCATCGCCGGCGGCGAGATTCGCCTGGGTGGCCGGCGCATCGACAACCTGCCCCACGGCGCGATGCGCACCGTGCGCGGGCGCGAGATCGGCGCGGTGTTCCAGGATCCGCTGACCTCGCTCAATCCGCTCTACACGGTCGGACAGCAACTCGTGGAGACGATCCGCACGCACCTTCCGATGTCGCCGGCGCAGGCGAGGGCGCGCGCCGTCGGGCTGCTGGAAGACGTGGGGATTCCGGCCGCCGCGCGGCGCATCGATGCCTATCCGCACCAGTTCTCCGGGGGCATGCGCCAGCGGGTCGTCATCGCGCTCGCGCTCGCCGCGAAGCCCCGCCTCATCGTCGCCGACGAGCCCACGACCGCGCTCGACGTGTCCATCCAGGCGCAGATCATCCAGCTCCTCAAGCGCATGTGCCGAGAACACGGCACGGCGGTCATGCTCGTGACGCACGACATGGGCGTGATCGCGGAGACGGCCGATCGCGTGGCGGTGATGTATGCGGGGCGCATCGTCGAGATCGGGCCCGTTGGCGACGTCATCCATCGTCCGCAGCATCCGTACACGGTGGGACTCATGGGCTCGATCCCGTCGATCGTGGACGAGCGTGAGCAGCTCACGCAGATCGACGGCGCGATGCCGCGCCTCGATGCGATTCCCGACGGCTGCGCCTTCCATCCTCGCTGCCCGCACGCCTTCGAGCGTTGCCGTCGCGAGCGCCCCGAGCTCGCGCCCGCTGCCGCCACGCACGCGGCATGCTGGCTGCGTGTTGCGGAATCGGCCGCGGCGTGAGCCGGATGGGCCGCCCCGGGAACGAACCGGCGACGGGTCGCGGCGGTGACCAGGGCGGGACATCGCCCCCAACGGGCCACACCCTGCTCGCGATGCGCGGCGTCGCGCGCCACTTCGACGTCTCGCCGCCTTGGCTCAATCGCATCCTGGCCGGCAAGGCGCGCACGATCCTCAGGGCCGTCGACGGCGTCGACTTCACCATCGACCGAGGCGAGACCCTCGGCCTCGTGGGCGAGTCGGGTTGCGGCAAGTCGACGGTGGCGCGTCTCATCGCCGGCCTCTATCCGCCCACGCATGGAACCATCGTCTACGACGGCGTGCCTATCGCGGGTGAGGCCGCCACGCGCGAGGCGCGGGCGCTCCGCCGCGCTCGCCAGGGCATGCAGATGATCTTCCAGGATCCGTTCGCGAGTCTCAATCCGCGCTGGCGCGTGATCGACATCGTGGCCGAGCCGATCCGCACGCAGGCGCCGCGCACCTCGCGGCGCGCGCTCGAGACCCGCGTGGCGGATCTCCTCGGACAGGTGGGCCTCGCCGCGGCGGACGGCAGCAAGTATCCGCACCAGTTCTCCGGCGGACAGAGGCAGCGCATCTCGATCGCCCGCGCGCTGTCCACGCGTCCCGCGTTCCTCGTGTGCGACGAGCCCACCTCGGCGCTCGATGTCTCCGTGCAGGCGCAGGTGCTCAACCTCATGCGCGGCCTGCAGCGCAGCCTCGGGCTCACCTACCTCTTCATCTCGCACAACCTCGCGGTGGTGCATCACATCGCCGACCGCGTGGGCGTGATGTACCTCGGGCGGATCGTGGAGCTCGCGCCGACGCGCGCGCTCTTCGCCGATCCGCAGCACCCGTACACCCGGATGCTCCTCGACGCCGTCCCGGACCTCGAGATGAGCGGAAAGGAGCGCACCGCCGTCGCGGGGGAAGTTCCGAATCCGCTCGATCCTCCGTCCGGATGCGCGTTCCATCCGCGCTGCCCCTACGCCGGCGACCGCTGCCGCCGGGAGGCTCCCGCGCTGCGCCCGGCCGGGGCCAGGAAGGCGGCCGCGGTCGCGTGCCACGCGGTCGAGGAGGGCAGGCTGCCGCCGCGTGTCGCCGTGCCCGCCGGAGCGTCCTGACCATCCGGGCGAGCGACCCCTTTCCGCTATAATCGAGGGCTTCGCGAGGGGTCGCACCTCCCCGCCCAGCAGCGCCCCTTCGGCATCACTTCCGCGGATCCTCACCTTGCGCCTCACGCAGATCAAGCTCGCCGGCTTCAAGTCGTTCGTCGACCCCACCACCATCGGCACGCCGGGCCAGCTGGTGGGCATCGTGGGGCCCAACGGGTGCGGCAAGTCGAACGTGATCGACGCGGTGCGCTGGGTGCTGGGCGAATCGAAGGCATCGGCCCTGCGCGGCGAGTCGATGCAGGACGTGATCTTCAATGGCGCGGGCGAGCGCAAGCCGGTGGGCCGCGCCTCCGTCGAGCTCCATTTCGACAACAGCCTGGGCCGCATCGGCGGACAGTGGGGCCAGTACGCCGAGATCTCGATCAAGCGCGTGCTGACGCGGGACGGCGACTCCACGTACTACATCAACAACATTCCGGTCCGCCGCCGCGACATCCACGACCTTTTCCTGGGCACCGGCCTCGGCCCGCGCGCGTACGCGATCATCGAGCAGGGCATGATCTCGCGGGTGATCGAGGCCAAGCCCGAGGAGCTTCGCGTGTTCCTCGAGGAGGCCGCGGGTGTGTCCAAGTACAAGGAGCGGCGCAAGGAGACCGAGGGGCGTCTTTCCGACACGCGCGAGAACCTGGCGCGCGTGGAGGACATCCGCACCGAGCTCGGCGGGCAGTTGACGCGCCTCGAGGAGCAGGCCGAAGTCGCCGGCCAGTACCGCGAGCTCAACGCGCGCCTCGTGCAATCGCAGCACATGCTGTGGTTCTCCCGGCAGCAGGATGCAGTGCGCGGGCGCGAGAAGTGCAGCGCGGAGATCGTGACCGCGACCAATGCGCTCGAAGCCATCCAGGCCGACCTCCGCGCGGCGGAGGCGAGGCTCGAAGGCTTGCGTGCGGATCACTTCGCGGCCGGCGACGCGCTCCACGACAGACAGGGCGCGTTCTACGCCGCCAACGCGGAGGTGTCGCGGCTCGAGCAGCAGCTCTCGTTCGCGCGCGACTCGCAAACCCGCGTCGAGGCGCAGGTGGCCAAGCTCGAGGAGGCCCTGGCGGCGATCGCCGGCATGACCGGGTCGCTCGATGCGGAGCGCGCGCTGGCCGATTCCGGCCTCGCCGAGGCCGGAGCCGCGCGCGAGGCGGCGGCGGAGGCCGAGGAGGCCGCGAAGGACGCTTTGCCGCCCCTGATGACGAACGTCGCCGAGGCCGACAAGGTGCTCGCCGCGCAGCAGCAGGCGATCGCACAGGCCGAACAGGCGCTGCGCGTGGCGGAAACGCGCCGCGAGAATGCCATCTCCTCGTCGAATGCCCTCACCGAGCGCCGCGCGCGGCTCGAGCAGGAGCTCGGCGGCATCACCGCGCCGTCCACCGAGTTCATCCGCGACGTCGAGGAGCAGCTCGCACAGGAGAATGCCGATCTCGCGGGCAAGCAGGAGGCGATCGCGGCGCTCGCCGCCGCCGTCGAGGCATTGCAGGGTCGCCAGCGCAGCAGCGCCGATGCCTGGGAGCAGGCGAGCCGCACGCTCGGCGACCTCACCGCGCGCCAGCAGGCGCTCGCTGCGCTGCAGGCGCGGATCGGCCATGGCAGCGACATCGATGGGTGGCTCGCCGGCCATGGACTCGCGCAGGCGCGGCGGCTGTACCAGGCGCTCGACATCGAGCCCGGCTGGGAGGACGCCCTCGAGGCTGCCTTGCGCGAGCGACTTTCGGCCATCGAGCTCGAGCGTCTCGACGAGGTCGCGGCGTGGGTTGCCGACGGTGCGTCGCTGCCGCGCCGGGTCGCAGCCTATGCGCCAGCGCCGGCGGGCGAGGGCGTGCCCGAGCGGGCCGACGCGCTGCTTGCCAAGGTGCGCTTCAAGCGCAGCGACGTGGCGCGCATCGTCGCCGACGGCGTGGCCGGCATCCGCTGCGCGCCGGACCTCGTCGCGGCGCTCAAGGGGCGTGGCGCGCTCGGTCCCGGCGAAGCGCTCGTCACGCGAGACGGCCATCTCGTGACCGCGCAGGCCGTGGCGTTCTTCGCGCCCGACAACGAGCTGCACGGCGTGCTCGCCCGGCAGCGCGAGCTCGAGGATCTCGAGGAAAGGCTCGCCGGCGCCCGCGCGCATGCCGACGAGGCGCGCTCGCAGCGGGACGCCGTCGCCGAAGAGCTGGCCGCGACCCAGCAGACGTACCACGCCGAGGGCCTCGCCGCCGGATCGCAGCAGCGACGCGTGCACGATCTCGAGCTCGAGCTCGTGCAGTTGCGACAGGCAGCGTCCGCCGCAGACCTGCGCCGGGCGCAACTCACCCAGGACATGGACGACCTCGCGGGCCGCATCGAGGAAGGTGCGGCCCAGCGCATCGCCATCGACGACGCGATCGCCGGCCTGCAGTCGGGACTGCACGACGAGCACGCCAAGCGCGAGACCGCCCGGGCCGCGCGCAACGAGGCGGAGGTGGCGCTCGCGCGGGGCCGCGAGCGCGTCCGCGACGCCGAGCGTGCGACGCAGGAGGCCGACTTCGCGGAGCGCCGCTGCCGCGATCGTCTTGCCGAGCTCGAGCGGCGGCAAGCCGACATCGCCCGCCAGGACCAGCAGCAGCGCAGCCTTCTCACGCAGCTGACGAGCGAACGGGCGGCAATGGACTGGGCGCCGGTGGAGGCGAGCCTCGCCACCGAGCTCGCGAGTCGCGGCGCTGCCGAAGAGGCGCTTGCCGCCGCGCGCGATCGGCTCGAGTCGCTGGCCACACACCTGCGCGAGGCCGAGGAAGCGCGCCTTGCCGCCGACCAGAAGCTCGAGCCGGCACGCGCGCGGATCCAGGAGATGCAGCTCAAGGAGCAGGCGGCCGCGCTTGCCGAAGTCCAGTTCACCGAGCAGCTCGCCGAGGCGCACGCCGACGTCGCCGCGCTGCCGGACGCGCTCAAGGCCTGGGGCAGCGCGCGCACGCTGCCCGGGGAGATCGAGCGCCTGACCGGCGCGATCGCCGAACTCGGCGCCGTCAACCTCGCCGCCTTGGACGAGCTCACGAAGGCACGCGAACGCAAGGAGTACCTCGACCGGCAGGCGGCCGACCTCACCGAGGCGATGAGCACGCTCGAGACGGCCATCAGGCAGATCGATCGCGAATCGCGCGACCTTCTCGCCCAGACCTTCGAGACCGTCAACGGCAACTTCAGCAAGCTCTTCCCGGCGCTCTTCGGCGGCGGCAACGCGCGCCTCGTGCTGACCGGCGAGGAGATTCTCGACTCGGGCGTGCAGGTGATCGCGCAGCCACCCGGCAAGCGCAACACGTCGATCCACCTCCTGTCGGGCGGCGAGAAGGCGCTTACCGCGATCTCGCTGGTGTTCGCGCTGTTCCAGCTCAACCCGGCGCCGTTCTGCCTCCTCGACGAGGTCGACGCGCCCCTCGACGACCCCAACACCGACCGCTTCTGCGCGATGGTGAAGGAGATGTCGGGGACCACCCAGTTCCTCTTCATCTCGCACAACAAGATCACCATGGAAATGGCGAGCCAGCTCGTGGGCATCACCATGCCCGAGCCCGGCGCGTCGCGCGTGGTGGCCGTCGACATCGCGGAAGCGCTGAGCCTCGCGGCCGCGTGATGCATGCGGTCGCGGCAACAGCCGGGTTATCGAATTCCTTCGCGCTATACTCGCGCCCTATGCGAAAGAGGGCGCCGTAAATGACGCTGCCGATGAGTCCGCTCCAGTTGTCGCTCATCGCTGCGGGCATCCTGCTCGTGGTCGGCGTCCTCGTTTACAACTGGTGGGTGGTCCGGCAGGCCCGGCGCCGTACCGACGATCGTTCCTCCCGCAGCGCCGCCGCCCCCGGCGCGGCCAACGCGCCGGCGGCGCGGCGCGTGGAGCCCACGCTGCGAACGGCCGAGACGGCCGGCAACGTTCCCCGGGAAGGCACTGCCGCCTACCGTCCGCCCACGAACGACCGCGGACCCGACCGCTTCGAACCGCCGCAGGAGATCATCGAGCACGACCTCCCGGCGGTGGCCGCGGACCCACGGGAGGCCGATGCGCCGGAGGCTCCGGATGCGCTCCCGCGCCACGCGGCAGACGATGGCGGCACCATGCGCAGGCCCGATCCGGAGATCGAGTGCATCGTGACGCTGCAGCCCGCCAACCCGGTGGGCGTGGGCGCCGTGGCGGCGGGACTGCACGCGCGGCTAGGCAAGCGATTGCGCTGGTTCGGCCGCGCGGCTCCCGATGCCCTGTGGCAACACCTCGCCGCCGACACGCGCGGCGAGTTCGTGGAGCTCGCGGCCTGCCTGCTGCTGGCCGATCGCAATGGTGCCACCAGCCGGGCGCAGCTCGACACGTTCATGCGCGTGATGAGCGAACTTGCACCGCACCTGCCGGCGGCGATGTCGGTACCCGATGTCGGCGCCGAGGCGGAGAGGGCGGAGACGCTGGATCGCCTGTGTGCCGACGTCGACGTCCAGGTGGGAGTCACCGTGCTGGCGAGCGGTGGCGGCAGCGTGCCGGGCACCAAGCTGCGCGGGATGGCCGAGGCCGCGGGCTTCCACCTCGTGCCCGGCGGGCGCTTCGAGTGGACGAGTGAGGACACGGGCGCGGTGATTTATTCGCTGCAGAACCTGCGCAACGAGCCGTTCACCGCGGAGACGCTGCGCGCGTCCGCCACTAACGGCGTCGTGCTCGTCCTCGACGTGCCGCGCGTCACCGACCCGCCACGGGCCTTCGACCAGATGAAGCTTGCGGCCAAGCGGCTCGCCCTCACGCTCGGCGGCGAACTCGTCGACGACAATCGCCGTCCGCTGGACGACGCCTCGCTCGCGGCGATCCGCGGCCAGGTCGACGCCGCGGCCGCTGCGCTGCGCGAAAGCGGAATCGAGCCGGGGAGTCCGCGCGCGCTTGCGCTCTTCGGGGCCTAGGAAAGCGGCGTCCATGGCTGCCGTGCCGCCCCGCGTGCAGCACCGGGCCGCGGAGCTGCGCACCCTCATCGAGGAGGCCGATCGACGCTACTACGTCGACGATGCGCCCACGCTGACTGACGCCGAGTACGACGCCCTCTTTCGCGAGCTCGTTTCCCTCGAGACCGGGTATCCCTCGCTGCGCAGCGCCGATTCACCGACGCAACGCGTAGGCGGCACGCGGGTGGCCGAGCTCGCGCCGGTCAGGCACCGGATGCCGATGTTGTCGATCCAGACCGCGACCGACACCACGGCGGCCGGTGCGGCGGAGTTCGACGCCCGCATCCGCCGCGAGCTGAAGCTTCCGGCCGACGCACCGCCCGTGGCCTATTGCGCCGAGCTCAAGTTCGACGGCCTCGCGATGAGCCTGCGCTACGAGCGCGGCGCGCTCGCGGTGGCGGCCACGCGCGGCGACGGCGAGACCGGCGAGGACGTGACCGCCAATGTGCGCAGGATTCCCGGGATCCCCGCACGCCTGACGGGCAAGGCGCCGGCGGTGCTCGAAGTGCGCGGCGAGATCTACATGACGCGCGCCGACTTTGCCGCGCTCAATGAGCGGCAGGCCGCGGCCGGCCTGCGGCTGTTCGTCAATCCACGCAATACCGCTGCCGGCGCCGTGCGCCAGCTCGATTCCACCGTCACGGCACGACGGCCGCTGCACTTCTTTGCCTACGCGCTCGGGGAGACGGAGGGGATGGAGCTTCCCACCACGCAGGCGGGGCTCCTCGACGCGCTGGCCGGCTTCGGCCTGCCGGTGAACCGGGACTGGCGCGTGGTCCACGGCGCCGACGGCCTCGCCCGCTTCCATGCCGCCATCGAGGCGCGTCGCCACGACCTGCCGTTCGAGATCGACGGCGTCGTGTATAAGGTCGACAGCCTCGAGACGCAGCGTGACCTCGGGTTTCGCACTCGCGAGCCGCGCTGGGCCGTCGCGCACAAGTTTCCCCCGGAGGAGATGCCCACCCGTCTCCTCGCCATCGACGTGCAGGTGGGCCGCACCGGCGCCATCACGCCGGTGGCCCGGCTCGAACCGGTCTTCGTGGGCGGCACCACGGTCTCCAACGTGACGCTGCACAACGAGGACGAGATCCGCCGCCGCGACCTGCGCATCGGGGACACCGTGATCGTGCGCCGCGCCGGCGACGTGATCCCGCAGGTCGTCCGCGTCCTGCCCGAGCGCAGGCCCGCCGACGCGTGCGAATTCGTGATGCCTTCGACCTGCCCGGAATGCGGCTCGGCCGTGGTGCGGCTGCCCGGCGAGGTGGCGGCGCGCTGCACGGGTGGACTCGTGTGCCCGGCGCAGAGGAAGCAGGCGCTGCTGCACTTCGCAAGCCGCCGGGCGCTCGACATCGAGGGCCTGGGCGACAGGCTCGTCGAGCAGCTCGTCGACGGCGGCGTGGTGCGTACGCCGGCCGATCTGTACGGACTCGACGCTGCCAGGCTCGCAGGACTGGAGCGGATGGCCGACAAGAGCGCCGCCAACGTCGTGGCGGCGATCGCGAAGAGCAAGGCGACCACGCTCGCGCGCTTCATTTTCGCGCTCGGCATCCGCCACGTCGGCGAGGCCACCGCGCGCGATCTCGCGCTGCACTTCGGCACCATGGACGCGCTGATGAAAGCGACCGAGCAGGAACTCGTCGGGACCGACGGCGTGGGCCCGGTGCTCGCGGCGTCGATCGCCCATTTCTTCGCCGAGCCGCACAATCGTGAAGGGATCGCGCAACTGCGTGCGGCCGGCGTGCACTGGGAGGAGGGCTTGCCGCGGGCGCGCGACCACGGCCCGCTGCACGATCTCACGTTCGTGCTGACCGGCACCCTGCCCACGCTTTCGCGCGAGGAAGCCAAGGCGATGATCGAGGAGGCCGGCGGCAAGGTGGCCGGCAGCGTCTCGAAGAAGACGAGCTACGTCGTGGCCGGCGCGGAGGCCGGGAGCAAGCTCGCCAGGGCGCAGGATCTCGGCGTGCCCATCCTCGACGAGGCGGGGCTGCGCGATCTCGTCCCTGCGGCGCGCCCGGCACCCTGAGCGCCCACAACGCAAGGAAAGGGCCAGCATGAAGAAGATCACCAAAGCCGTATTTCCCGTGGCCGGCCTCGGCAGCCGCTTCCTGCCCGCCACCAAGGCGAGTCCCAAGGAGATGCTGCCGGTCGTCGACAAGCCGCTCATCCAGTACGCGGTCGAGGAGGCCGCCGCCGCCGGCATCACCGACATGATCTTCATCACCGGCCGCAACAAGCGGGCGATCGAGGATCATTTCGACAAGGCCTACGAACTCGAGACCGAGCTCGCGCTGCGCCACAAGTCGGCGCTGCTGGAGCAGGTGCGCGACGCCACGCCGCCCGGGATCAACTGCATCTACATTCGCCAGTCGGAGGCGCTGGGCCTCGGGCATGCCGTGCTGTGCGCCGCGCCGGTCGTCGGCGACGAGCCCTTCGCCGTGATCCTCGCCGACGACCTCATCGATGCCGAGGTGCCGGTGATGCGGCAGATGGTCGACGTCGCGACCCGCGAGAACGTCTCCACCATCGGCGTGATGGACGTGTCCGCCGACGACGTGGGGAGCTTCGGCATCGTCGAGACGCGCGAGATGCGTCCCGGAGAGCGCGTCGCCACGATGACCCGGATCGTGGAGAAGCCGAAGCCGGGCACCACCCCGTCCACGCTGGCCGTCGTGGGCCGCTATGTGCTCACGCCGGCGATCTTCGAGCACTTGAGGGCGATCGGCGCCGGGGCGGGAGGCGAGATCCAGCTCACCGACGGCATCGCGCGCCTCATGGACGCCGAACGCGTGATTGCCTACCGCTTCGAGGGTCGCCGCTACGATTGCGGCCGCAAGCAGGGCTACCTCGAGGCCACGGTCGAGCTCGGATTGAAGCACCCGGAGACCGGCGAGGAGTTCTCACGTTTCCTTGCCGCGCGGCGGCCGCAGCAGTAGGCCGGTACGGCACCGGACAGCGCCATGACGTTGAACGAGCTCCGCTATCTCGTGGCGGTTGCGCAGGAGCGCAACTTCGGTCGCGCCGCGCAGAAGTGCTTCGTGAGCCAGCCGGCGCTGTCGGTGGCGATCCAGAAGCTCGAGGAAGAGCTCGGCACGCAGGTCTTCGAGCGCGGCAAGAGCGAGGTCACCGTCACGCCCGTGGGCGAGCGCATCGTGGAGCAGGCGCAGCGCGTGCTGGAGGAGTCGTCGCGGATCCGCGAGATCGCGCAGTCCGGCCGCAACCAGCTCTACGGGCCGCTGTCGCTGGGTGTGATCTATACGGTGGCGCCGTACCTCCTGCCCGATCTCGTTCCCGCGCTGCACGAGCGTGCGCCGCAGATGCCGCTCGACATCGAGGAGAATCTCACCGAGAACCTGGAGACGGGGCTGAAATCGGGCCGTCTCGACGTCGCGATCGTGGCGCTGCCATTCGCACCCCCCGGCGTGGTCACCGAGTTCCTGTACGAGGAGCCTTTCCAGGTCGTCGTACCTGCCGGTCACAAGTGGGCGAAGCGCAAGGCCGTGCAGCCCTCGGAGCTCGCGGGGGAGAGCACCATCCTGCTCGACGTCGGGCACTGCTTCCGCGATCAGGTGCTCGACTCGTGTCCGGAGCTCAACCGCTCCGACGCCCACGTGCCGCGCACCAACTCGCTGGAGACGATCCGCAACATGGTCGCCTCCGGCCTCGGCATCTCGGTGCTGCCGCGGGACGCGCTCACCCCCAAGTACCATAGCCGCATGGTCGTGCCGGTGCCGTTCGCGCGACCGGTTCCCACACGGCGTATCGCGCTCGCCTACCGGCGCAGCTTCCCGCGGCCCGATGCGGTCGTGGCCCTGCGCGAGTCCGTGACGGCCTGCCGCGGCGGGCGCGCGGCGAGCAAGGCATCTGCATGAAGTAGCGCGCTCGATACGGCTGGCGCGTCCGGGCGGCAGCTGGATCGATTCTCATCGTCATCGACAGGAGGGGCAGGACATGGCAGCCGATATTGCAGGCAAGGTGGTCCTCATCACAGGCGCATCGACGGGCATCGGAGCGGCCGCGGCGCAGACGTTCGCCAGGGCAGGCGCGAAGGTCGTGGTCCACTACAACGCCAGCCGCGACCAGGCCGCCGAGGTGGTGGCCGGGATCAAGGCCGCGGGCGGACAGGCGGTGGCCGTCGGCGGCGACGTGACGGTCGAGGGCGAGATCAAGCGCATCGTCCTGGAATCGCTGGCGGCCTTCGGCGGACGCATCGACGTCCTCATCAACAACGCCGGCGGCATGCTCGGGCGCGTGGCGATCGCCGACTACACGGTCGAACACATCAATCGCGTACTGATGCTGAACTGCACCCAGGTGGCGCTGTTCATGCGGGAGGTCGTGCCGGTGATGAAGCGGCAGAAGGCCGGCAACGTGATCAACGTCACCTCGATCGCGGCCCGCCACGGCGGCGGGGGCGGAGCGATTCTCTACGCCGGCGCCAAGGGCTTCGTCTCGACGGTGACGCGCGGCTGGGCCAAGGAGCTCGTCGGCGACAACATCCGCGTCAATGCGGTATCGCCCGGCGTCATCACCACGCCCTTCCACGAGCGCTACTCGACGCCGGCGCAGATGGCGGCGATGCAGGCCACCGTGCCGATGAACCGCCTCGGCACCGCCGACGAGTGCGCCGGCACCTTCCTCTACCTCGCTTCGGACACGCTCTCGAGCTACGTCACGGGTCAGGTCATCGAGGTGAACGGCGGGCAGCTCATGCCCTAGTCCGGACTCTGGCGCGATACTTGCTGCGCCCAACCAATTGTGTTCCACGTTCCGTCAACCCACAGGGGGGGTCGAGTACATGCAGTCGAAAAAGCTGAAGCGCTTTGCAGTCAGGGAGGTGGCCATCGCCGTGGCTGCCACGGTCGCGGCAACCCAGGGGCTCGCTGCACCCACGCCGAACCAGATGCCCGGTGCGGGGAGGATCATCGCGACGAGTCTCGGTTCGTCTGGCACGTCGTACGGCAACGTGGGTACGCCCATCGTCAACCTCGTCTCGGGCACCGGCATCGGCATCGACGGCAAGGTGGTGATCCGCTGGGGGGGCACCGGTGCGCCGGTCGATGCGACCAATCCGGAGGGGTTCAACCTCGGCGCCAACGCCACGCTCTACTACGGCGCGATCTCGGCGAACTCGGCGGTGCTCAACATCGATGCGAGCGGCAATCCGTCGCAGATCTTCGGCACGCTGGTCTCCACCGCCGCGCCCATCTCCAGCTGCGGCGTATGCTCCTTCGCACCGGCGCTCTTCCTGTCCAACGCCAACGGCATCGTCGTCGGCGCGGGCGGCCGCATCGTCGCGCCGACCGGTGTGGGCCTCGTCGGCGCGAACATGGACAACCCCACGTCGATCGCCGATTTCGTCGCCAACAACGGGTGGGTGAATCCACCGGGGCAGACGCTCGGCACGTCCTATCTCACCTTCGGTCCGCTGCCGACCACGGGGGCCACCCCGGGCCGAGTCACCATCGCCGGCTCCATCAACGGCGACCTGACGGCGAACGTGCCTGCAGGGTACGTCCTGGTGGCCGGCAACAACGTCGACGTGCTCAACACGGGCAACCTGTTCGGCAAGAGGACCGTCGTCAACGCCGGCGTGATCGCCTCGGCGAGCCAAGCCACGGTAAACGGCGTCACCAATGTCACGGTGAATCGCCTGTTCAATGTCGACACCGGCTTCGAGGAAGCCTGCTGCTTCGTGAGCCCTGCGGCCGCCGACCTGACGATCTCGGGTCCGGCGGGTTCCGGCAACATCGTCAACGAAGGCTCGATCTCGTCCACCGATCTCATCTCGCTGCAGGCTGCGGGGAACGTCCGCTCCGGCATCGACGGCAGCACCGACACGCTGGTGGGCATGTTCTCGGACCAGGGCATCCTGGTCGACTCGTATTCCGACGACAGTACGGTCGAGCTCTACAACGTGGTCGCCGGGTACACCACGAACAAGACGCTGCCGTTCCTCCAAGTCAACTATTACGCCACCAACCAACCGGGCAGCCTCACGGCGCAGTCGTTCCGTCCGGACGTCATCGTCAAGGCGATCACCCCGGGGCTCCAGCCATCGAGCATCACCACCACCGGCGAGGTCCTGATCTACGGCGGCAACGTCACCATCGCCAGCACGATCAACCACAAGCTGGCCTCGGCCGGCA
>CAYTOT010000071.1:0-19757 GCA_964439475.1 uncultured Alcaligenaceae bacterium | reverse complement strand
GAGCAGAAGCTTCCCAAGCTTACGACGAGGGTTCGATTCCCTTCACCCGCTCCACAGCTTCGCTCCATGGAATTCCGAGGAAGCCAAAGAGGCGTCGTAAGACGTTGATTCAGATTGAATGTTCCAGATTTCCATGTTCCAGTGGGCTCCACGGAAATCCACTTGGAGCCGCGACGTTCATGTCCATTTTTGCCGCGAGTCAGCGCCCGAGTTGCGACCGCCTGGCGCGCATCTGCGCCGAAACTCGCTGGGGCCGATGCCGGTCGCCTTGCGGAACGCGCGCGCAAAATGAGGCGGTGCTGAATAGCCCAAGGTTGTCGAGATCTGGGTCACCGATGCGTCGGTCTCGCGCAGCAGTTCCACGGCGCGCTTGCCGCGCAAAGCGTTGACGATCGTACGGAAATCGGCACCTTCCCGACTTAGTTCCCGCTGCAGCGTTCGCACGCTGGTATCCAGCGACCGCGCGGTGCTCTCGATCGACACGCTTCCGGTCAGGATCTGCGCCCAGACCTGATGCGCGACCACGCCCTTGAGTCCGCTGATGCGATGGACCTCGCTACGCTCGCGCGCCATGTCCCCGACCGTGAGCAGCCTGCCGGTGGTTCGACGGGTGACAGCGCGAAGATCGCCGGCGCTTAGCCATACCGCGAGCCTTGGCGCACCGTAGACCACGGGACATTCGAACGTGTCCTCGGCGAGGGTGCGTCGGCGCGGCGCCGGAAGATCGACTTCGATGTGCTGCGGACGCCAGGAGGGAGGCACGTACGGCCTGCAAAGGCTGATGATCACGCCAATGGTGCCCCAGGCCACGTGCGCGTATCCGTCCAGTCCTCGTGCGGCACTGACATAGCTGATCCGCGCACGGCCATCGATCAGGTCCAGCGTCAGCGCGTCGCCCCTGGCATGAAAGTCCATCGTTGCCGCTGCCCGTCGTATCGCGTTGCCGAGCGTACGTGCGCCGAGCAGATATTCACCCCAGGAGCCGTAGTCGGCGATCGTGAGATGAGGCGCCAGCTTCAGGCCGAGGTGTTCTTCGCCGGCCGCACGCGCGACCGCCTCGGCGAACGTCGTCATGGTCTGTTGCGGAATGAAGCAATCGCTGTCCTCGATCAGCTCGAAGTCCAGCATCGCTGCTCGATGCGCCTTCCTGAACACCCGCTCACCGAACGCACTCCGAACGAAATCGGGAACGCCGGTCAAGGCCGCCACCGAGATCAGCGGAGCGTCTGCCAGTGGCGACGCGCTGACGCGTGGCGCAAAGTGGTTTGTTGCCAACACGATGAAGGCTTATCCTTGAATGCTTGGGATTGTGTCACGGCCCAACAGGCGCCGACTCGCGGCGCCCTCCACGCGAGGCCATGGCCCGCAAGGGCTCCGAGGCGGCCTGCACGAAGCACTGGAGATCGATCGAATGCGCAGCCATCGTCGACGCCGTGCGGCGCGGCCGCAGCGAGAAGAATCCCTCGATCCTGAACGGAAACTGGCAGCCGCCGGCAGTCGTAAAGGCTAACTGACTGGCCCTGGCGAGTACCAAGAGACCCATAGCCGGCCCAGGAAACCGCTCATCACGGAACCACTCATGCTGAAGAACGTGAGGTCCCCTGTCTTTGCCCAGCGCGCCGTCGCGGCGCTCGCGCTTGCGGCCGCGGCCGCGTTCGCTCCTGCGGCCCGGGCGCAGACCGAGCCCGCCGGCGGCCAGCCGGCGCCCGGCGCCAAAGCTTCGGTGGCCGATCTGGACGAGCAGCGCATCTACCAGCGCGCCTTCGAGGCCGTGGTCTGGTCGCAGCCGGCGGTCAGCATCTACGGATCGAAGCGCGGGCTCGACCAGCTCGGCATCGGCGACAACGTCATCGATGCCATGTCCAGACCGCTGTTGCCCCGGCATGAGTTCCTGACGGCCAACAACAACACGCCCTACATCACCGCGACCACGGATCTGCGCAAAGGGCCGGTGGTGCTGGTCGTGCCGCCGGCCTCGGACAAGGGCGTGCTCTACGGCCAGGTGGTCGACGCCTGGCAGGAAACCATTGCCGGCGTCGGCCCCTCGGGCGCCGACAAGGGCAAGGGCTGCAGCTACCTGTTCCTGCCGCCGGGTTACACGGGTGAAGTGCCCGCCGGCCACATCGCCGTGCGCTCGCCCAGCTACCGCATCTATTTGGCCTTCCGCTCGGTCAGGCTGGCGGGCATGAGCGACGCCGATGCGCACGCCTATGCGCAGACCTTGAAGATGCATCCGCTGTCCGAGCCGGCGCCGCCGAAGTCCGCGCAGTTCGCCGACTCCTGGGACAAGCCCTTCCATACGCTGCCCTACTACGACTTCCGTTACTTCCAGGATCTGCATGCCGCCTTGGTGGACGAGCCCGTGCGGCCGCGCGACAAGGCGATGATGGGCGTGCTGCACAGCCTGGGCATCGAGCCGGGCAAGCCCTTCGATCCGCCGCTGAAGTACAAGGCGGCGATGGAGCGTGGCGTGGTCGACGCCTACTTCTACATGCAGGGCCGGGTGTTCGAAAAGCAGTCGAAGAATCTCTTCTACCCGGACCGCCATTGGTCCTACTACTTTCTCACGGATGCGCAAGGCAGCGTGAACTTCGACATGCCCGACGCGCTTTGGTACACCCAACGCTCGGACATGTACCACGTGGGCATCTACTACGCGCCGAAGATTCCCGGCCTGGCGGACATCGCCGCGGCATTCAAGGAAGGCCGTCCCATGCCGGCCACGGTCTACCTGTTCGCGGTGGCCGACAAGGGTGGCAAGCCTCTGGAAGCCGGCGCGCTTTACAAGCTGCGCGTGCCGGCGGATATGCCGGTCAAGCAGTTCTGGTCGCTGATCATCTACGACTACGCCACCTGGGCGTTCATCTACAGCCCGCAGCAGCGGGTGGGCCTGTCGTCCTACGACGTGGCGAAGATGAAGAAGAACGCCGACGGCAGCGTGGACATCTACTTTGGCCCCGAGGCACCGGTCGGTCTGGAAGCCAACTGGATTCCGACGGAAGGCAAGAAGCCGGCGCCGTTCCTGCGCATCTACGACGGCGACGCGCGCTTCTGGTCCCGCAGCTTTACCATGCCCGACGTCGAGCGCGTGCAGTAGCACGGCGGGGTGCCATCCGGCGCCCCATTGACCGCCTTTAACCGGACAGTAGTGACCTCGTGGAGAAAATGATGGACAAGCACAAACGCGCAATCGTGTCGGGGTTTCTGTGCGGGGCGATCGCGATGCTGGCGCTTGCCGGCTGCGGCAAGCCCGCCGAACCCGTCGCGCAGGCGAAAGCCCCCGTGGTCCAAACGGCGACGGCGGACGCGGCCGCCGGCACGTCGGCGCCCGATGCCGCGAAGCTCGAGACTATCGCCGAGGAAGGCTTCCTCTACGGCCTGCCCGTCGTGATGATCTACAACATCATGTACGACTACGCGGTGGACAAGGACTCCGGCCAGTTCAAGGCGCCGTTCAACCAGATCAAGAACGAGACGCAGGTGTACACCTACCAGGACACGGCGATCGTCACGCCCAACAGCGACACGCCGTACTCGTGGCTGTGGATGGACCTGCGCGCCGAGCCGATGGTGCTTTCGGTGCCGGCGGTGCCGAGGGACCGCTACTACTCGGTGCAACTCACCGACCTCAACTCGTTCAACTTCGGCTACATCGGCAGCCGCGCCACCGGCAGCGACGCCGGCGACTACATGGTCGTCGGTCCGGACTGGAAGGGCGAGAAGCCGGCCGGCATCAAGCAGGTATTCCGGTCCAGCAGCCAGTTCGCGCTGGGGGTGTATCGCACCCAGCTCTTCAACCCCGACGACATGCCCAACGTCGAAAAGGTGCAGGCGGGCTACAAGGTCCAGCCGCTGTCGGCGTACCTCAAACAGCCGGCTCCGCCGGCGGCCCCGGCGATCGACTTCCCGAAGATCGACAAGGCGTCGATGCAGTCCGACTTCTTCGATTACGTTGGCTTTGCGCTGCAGTTCGCGCCGCCGGGGCCGGAAGAGCAGGCGATCCGCGCCAGGCTTGCCGGCGTCGGCATCGGACCAGGCAAGAAGTTCGACCTCAAGTCCCTCCCCGCCGCGCAACAAGCCGCAGTCGTCGCCGGGATGAAGGAAGGCGACGCGAAGATCAAGCAGTACCTCGAGTCCGGGGTCAAACGTATCAACGGGTGGGGCGTTTTCTCCCCGTTCGGGGACCGCGCGTTCTACAACGGTGACTGGCTGAAGCGCGCGGCCGCCGGCGCCGCCGGCATCCTTGGCAACGACGGCGTCGAGGCCATGTATCCCTTCACCCGGAACCTCGCCAACGGCGAACCGCTCGACGGCAGCAAGCACAGCTACACCCTCACCTTCACCAAGGGCCAGTTTCCGCCGGTCAACGCGTTCTGGTCGATCACGATGTACGACGGCAAGACCCAGCTGCTGATCAAGAATCCGATCAACCGCTACCTGGTCAACTCGCCGATGCTGCCGACGATGAAGCAGAACGCGGACGGCTCGCTCACGCTGTACATCCAGAAGGACTCGCCCGGCAAGGACAAGGAGTCGAACTGGCTGCCCGCACCGGACGCACCGATCTACCTGGTGATGCGCCTGTACTGGCCGAAGACCGAGGCGCCGTCGATCCTGCCTCCGGGTGAAGGCACCTGGGACCCACCGGCGATCAAGCCGGTGCAGTAGGCCCGTTGCAGGCCGCGCGATCCAGCGGCAAGGGAATCGAGGATCAATTTGTTGACGATCGACGTGCGTAGACCAACGGAGAATTCAATGAAGCAGCCAAGACCAGCGCTTGCGTGGAGCACCTTGTGCGGAGCGATCGTCGTCATGGCGCTCGCAGGGTGCGGGCAGTCCAACGACACTACCGCGCAAGCGACGCAGCAGGCAACCGCCTCCGCAGCGTCGGCGGCAGCGCCGAACGCCGCCCCTGCCGGCGCAGAGGCGTCGAGCGTCGCCGAAACCAAGGCGATCGCGGAGCAAGCCTACATCTACGGCTTCCCGATGATCGCAGCCTACAAGGCGATGTACGAGTTCAACGTCGACAAGTCGTCCTCGCAGTACAAGGGCCCGTTCAATCAGATCTGGAGCGACGCGCGAACCTTCACGCCCAAGGACACGGCGGTCGTCACGCCTAACGCGGACACGCCGTATTCGACGGCGCAAGCCGACCTGCGTGCCGAGCCCGTGGTGCTGTGCGTGCCGGCGGTCGACAAGAAGCGCTATTACTCGGTGCAGCTCATCGACATGTATACCTTCAACTACGGCTACATCGGCAGCCGCGCCACCGGCAACGATGCCGGCTGCTACCTGATCGCCGGCCCACACTGGAAGGGCGAGAAGCCGGCGGGCGTCGCCAAGGTGTTCCAATCCGAGACCGACTTCAGCCTTCTGATCTTCCGCACGCAGTTGTTCAATCCGGCCGACATGGACAACGTCAAGAAAATCCAGGCCGGCTACAAGCTGCAAACGCTGTCCGCGTTCCTCGGCCAGCCCGCGCCCCCTCCGGCACCCGAGGTCGACTGGCCAAAGTTCGCCGGCGATGTCCCGTTCACGACGGAGTTCCCGGCCTACCTGAACCTCCTGCTGCAGTTCGCTCCCGCTACCGGCCCGGCGGCGGTGGAGGAACCGCTGCGCAAGCGGTTCGCGAGCATCGGCATCGGCGCGGGCAAGCCGTTCGACTTCAAGGCCCTGTCGCCGGAGCAACGGGCCGCGTTCGGTGAGGCCATCAAGGGAGCCGTCGCGAAAATCGACGAGGCAGCCGACAAGATCGGCAAGAACATCAACGGCTGGCAGGCGGGCTCCGCGTGGGGCGACCGCGCCTTCTACAACGGCGACTGGCTGCTGCGCGCCGCTGGGGCCAAGGCCGGCATTTTCGGCAACGACGCGGCGGAGGCGGTGTACCTGTTGACTCGCTCGGACGCGCAAGGCCAGCCGCTCGATGGCTCGAAGCACGCGTATACGCTCACCTTCGCCAAGGGCGAACTGCCACCGGTCAAAGCCTTCTGGTCGGTGACCATGTACGACGGCAAGACCCAACTGCTGGTCGAGAACCCGATCAACCGCTACCTGATCAACGCGCCGATGCTGCCGGGGATGAAGAAGAACGCCGACGGCTCGCTGACGCTGTACATCCAGAAGGGTTCGCCCGGCAAGGGCAAGGAGTCGAACTGGCTGCCGGCACCCGACGGGCCGATCTATCTGAACATGCGCCTGTACTGGCCCACGGAAACGCCGCCCTCGGTTCTTCCGGTCGGCGCCGGCACCTGGAATCCGCCGGGGGTGACGCAAGTGCAATAGGGGAAAGGCCTGGCCATTCGCCGCCAAGGTGGCGAATGGCCGCCCAGCCCTTCGATGCGCCGGCCCCGTTTGGCGGGGCCGGTACATTGCCCCCAGTTTGCGATTGCCGGCCTCTTGTCGGGCCATGACGTGAGATTCGCTGAAGTCCGTTACCCGCCCGGCCAAGACAGGGTCAACGGCCGATGCGCCGCGGCATTGGCAGTGATGCCGTACACCCGAGCAACCCGAAGGAGACCATGATGGACAAGCACAAACGCGTACTCGTGCCGGGTTTGCTGTGCGGGGCGCTGGTCTGCCTGTCGCCGGCTGCCTGGGCGCAGTCGCCGATGATGAAGATGACCACGACGATTCCGCCGCAGATCACCACGCCGGACGTGGTCGATACGCGATTGGGCACGCTTCGTTTCTCGAACGGCATGCCCGACGCGGCGACGATCGACAAGGTCTACGACAACCTCGATTTCGCCCGTGCGGTGGAAACCTATCTGAACACGCTGCGCGGCGTCAGCATGTGGGCAGCCATGAAAGGGCCGCGGGACATCGGCGTGCCGGACAACACGCTGCTGACGATGGAGCAGATGATGGACTCCACCGGCATGTACCTGACCCCGAACACGGTCACGGCGACGACTTGGCTGAACCTCGACCTGACCGGCGGCCCGTTGGTGTTCGAGGTGCCGCCGCGCGTTCTGGGCCTGGTGGATGACGCCTGGTTCCGTTATGTCACCGACCTCGGATTTGTCGGCCCTGACAAGGGCAAGGGCGGCAAATACCTGTTCCTGCCTCCTGGCTACAAGGGTGAGGTTCCAGACGGCTATTTCGTCGTGCGTTCGCCGACCTACAAGCTGTGGGCGCCGATGCGCAACTTCGCGGTCGACGGCGATGTGAAGCCCGCGCTCGAGAGCCTGCGCGAACATGCGCGCATCTACCCCTTGAGCGAAGCCGGCAAGGCGCATGGCCCCGTCCCGAACAAGAACGGCTCGATGGTGCAGATCAACACCATCGCGCCGAACACCTATCAGTACTGGGAGTTCCTGAACGATCTCGTCCAGTCGGAGCCTGCCGGTGTGATCGGACCGGAGATCACCGGCCAGATGGCGTCGATAGGCATCGTCAAGGGCAAGCCCTTCCAGCCCGATGCGCGCATGAAGGCGATCCTCACCGAGGCGGTGGCCGTCGGCAATGCCACGGCCCGTGCGATCGCCTTTTCGCCGCGCGAGGAGGGAATCTACTACTACGGCAAGGGAGGCTCGGGGTGGCACACCGGCTTCCTGGGCGGCTACGACTTCCTCGTGGACGGGGCGCGCCAACTCGACAGCCGTGTTCTTTTCTTCTATCAGGCGACGGGCATTACACCGGCGATGGCCGCGAAGATGGTCGGCGCCGGTTCGCAATACGCAGTGGCCGCCAAGGATTCGACCGGACAGTGGCTCGATGGTGGCAGAACCTACAAACTCACGCTGCCGAAGGACATTCCCCAGAAGAACTTCTGGTCGGTCACCGTCTACGATTCGCAGACCCGTTCCCTGTTGCAGACCGACCAGCGCTACCCGGCCATAGGCGCTGGCACAGGTTATCCCGCCATGCAAGGCGGTCAGCAGAAGGTCGCATTCAACGCGGATGGCTCTGTCGATCTTTACTTCGGTCCAAGACCGCCGGCGGGCAAGGAAGGCAACTGGATTCAGACGGTCCCCGGCAAGGGCTGGTTCGCGATGCTGCGGCTGTACAGCCCGCTCGAGCCATGGTTCGACAAGACCTGGCGTCCGGGCGATATCGAAGCGATCCAATAGTCAATGCCATGGGAAATCCGTGTCAGGAACCAAGAAATCTCCCGCCCTTGCCCGGCGCGCCGCCGCGACGCTCGCGCTGGTTGCAGCGGCAGCGTTCGCTCCTGCCTTACTACCTCGACGACCAGAAGCGGTGCGTCTCGGTCGCGGTGGCTGGCGTGTGATGCGGCATGAGCGTGCCGCGGTGTTTCTGGCGCTGGCGCTGGGGGTCGGTGGCCCTGCGCACGGTGACGAAGGCGGCGTGCCGTTCTGGTTTTCCGGGCAGTACGCGAGCCTGGCCGCGGTGCCGGCGACCCCGGGCTGGTCACTGCCCATGGTGGGCTACTACTACAGCGGAAATGCGTCCGCCGGCGAGGTCTTGCCACGAGGGGATAGCGTGACCGTCGGCCTGAATTCGCGCCTGCCCCTGCTGCTGGTCCAGCCGACCTACGCGCCCCAGCACAAGGTGCTGGGCGGCCAGGCCGCCATCGGGCTCGGCTTCGGCTACGGCAGGAACTCGACGGCGGCGGACCTGCTCTTGTCCCCGCGCGGCACCGCGTTCGATGTCGAGGATTCAGTATCGGGCTTCACCGACCTGTACCCCGTCGCGAGCCTCGCGTGGAGCCAGGGCGTCCACAACTGGATGACCTACCTGACCGGCGACATCCCGGTCGGCGACTACGACAGCAAGCGGCTGGCCAACATCGGCATCGGACATGCCGCCATCGACGCCGGCGGCGGCTACACCTATCTCGATCAGAAGTCCGGGCGCGAGTTCTCGGCGGTGGTCGGCGTGACCTACAACTGGGAGAACAAGGACACCCAATACCAGAACGGCATCGACTCCCATCTGGACTGGGCGGCGTCGCAGTTCCTGTCCGCCAACTGGCAGGTCGGGATTGCCGGCTATGTGTACTACCAGCTCACCGGCGACAGCGGCGCCGGTGCGAAGCTCGGGCCGTTCAAGTCGAAGGTCGCCGCGATCGGTCCGGAGATCGGCTACGTCTTCAGCATCGGTGGGCTGCCCGCCTACGCCAACCTGCGCGCCTATTGGGAGTTCGAGGCCAGGAACCGGCTCGAAGGCTACGCCGTGTTCCTCAACCTGGAGTTGCCGCTGGGGCGTTGAAGGGCACTGAAGGGCGCTGCCGCATGGAACTCAACCTGGCGAAGATCAATGCATCGGCCCCCCGAGCCGTTTGCTCGCCCCTGATATCGCGTAGTTGACGAGGCAGTAGAGCGCCGCCACCACGAGGTAGACCGGCACCAGCGAGTGGTAGTTGGCGATGAGCACCTTGGCGTTCTGCATGAGTTCGCCGTAGGTGACGACGTAGCCGAACGTGGTGTCCTTGACCACGATGACCAGTTGCGCGACCAGTGCCGGGACGATGTAGCGAAGGGCCTGGGGAAAGACGACGAAGAAAAATGCCTGGTGTTCAGTCAGCCCCAGGCTTCGCGCAGCATCGGCCTGGCCGCGGGGAACGGCGAGCACGCCTGCGCGATACACCTCGGCCACCACGGCGGCTGCGCTCAAGCCGACGGGCAACGTCAACATCCAGTAGGTGCCGAGCTTGATCCCGACCTGCGGAAGCACGAGAAAACACACATAGATGAGAAGCAGCGTCGGCGTGCCGCGCAGGAACTCGATGGCCGCGATGCTCGGCCAACGCACGAACCGCAGCCGCGCCCGGCGCCCCATCATCAGCGCCAGCCCGAAGGCCAGCGCGATGACGGCGGCCATCGCCGCCGATGCCAGCGTGCCGAGCAGGCCTCTGGCCAGGAAGGCCCAGGTCGTCGGCCACGCGAAGAACTCCCAGAATCGAGCGTCGAGCTGCCCTGCGGAATGGAACCGGAACACGATGCCTGCAGCCAGCAGGAGCAGCATGGACGCTGCAATGACACTTGCCGCCCGTATGACGACCTGGGCCCGGGGGCCCGGGGCGCCGAACAGGATGTCGTCCAGCTGGCGGCTTGCATGTTCCCTCCCGGAGGTCGCTGCGCGATCTTCCCCCCCAGGGGGGCGAGCGCCTTGGGGCGGCCCGGCGGCGCTCATCGCAGTATCCGCAGCTTCTTATCCAGGGTGGCGCCAGCCCAGGCGATGAGCAACCCGGTCGCCACGTACATCGCGGCTGCCACCGCGAACGCAGGAATGCCGGCGGCGGAGTCGTTGGCGATCCTGGCCACGAGCGCGGTGAGTTCCCTTCCCGGAAACGGCACCTGCGACGCCAGCGACGTCGACAACATCAGCGCAATGAGCAGCGAGGTCAGGGGCTGCACCACTGCGCGCAGCGCCTGCGGCAGTACCACCGCGGAAATGATCTGCATCGGCCGCATGCCGAGGCTCAGTGCGGCCTCGATCTGGCCACCGGGGATGGTGTTGATGCCCGAGCGCAGGTAGTCCGCCGTGAACGCGGAGCAGACCAGCGCCAGCGTCAGGATCACGCTGGGCTCATAGTCGATCACGACCTCGAGATCGGGCAGCGCGAACACGATGAAGATCAGCAGCGCCACGCTGGGAATGTTGCGGAAGATCTCGACGTAGACGGTCAGGACGAAGCGCAGCGGAGGCACCGGGAGGAGCCGAAGCACCGTCACGAGCATGCCCAGCAGGAAGCCAGGCACGAACGACAGGACCGTGAGCTTCCATGTCAGCAAAAGGGCCTGCCCGAAGGCAGGCCCGTAGTCGGCTAGGAGCCTGGATACATCGCCCATCGGTTACGGAATGGCTGGCGGCGTCGGAACCGTTGTGCTGCCGGTGCGTTGTCCGATGGCAATCGTCCAGAGTTTGGCCCAGGTCCCGTCGGCTTCCAGCTTCTTCAGGAAGGCATTGATGAAGGCCACACCGTCCGAGCCCTTGGGCAGTCCGACGCCGTAGGGGTCCTGCGCACCAAAGGGCGCGCCCGCCAGCTTCGTGTCGCCGGTTCCGAGGCTCAGGGCGTTGAGCAGCAGCGTGTAATCGGTAACGTAGGCGTCCACGCGCCCCTGGCGCAGTGCGTCGAGCGCTTCCTGATGCGTCTGGAACTCTTGCACGACAGCCTTGGGTGCGTACTGTGCCAGTATCGCGGGCCCGGTGGAGCCAGCCTGCGTGGCGACCTTCTTGCCGGCCAGGTCGTTGTACGACTGGATCGTCTTGTTGTTCGCCTTGACCAGCACCCCGGCCTGCGACGTGTAGTAGGGACCGGCGAACGAGATCTTCTCGGCGCGGGCGGGGGTGATGGAGTAGGTGGCGAGCACCATGTCCACCTGATCGTTGATGAGCACCTGTTCGCGCGTGGACGAGGTCACCTGCGTGAACTGGTACCTGGCCCCATCGCCCAGGATGTAGCGGGTGATGAGCTGGGCCAGGCCCGCGTCGAACCCGCGGGTCTTGCCGTCTTTCTCGTTGAGCAGCGAGAAGAGATTCGAAGTCTGCGTGCCGCCGAGGCGCAGCGTGCCGGCCTGCTTGACCTTGCTGGCCCAGGTGCTCGATGCGATGGTCGCAGCATCGGCGACGGGGCCCTTCGCGATCAGCGCGTCGAACGCCGCCGTATCGATGGGCGTGCCCTGTGCAAAGAGCGGCCCACCGGTCACGATCGCCAGTGCCACCACGGTGGATTTCAGAATGGATTTGATCGGCATGCGGCCCTCTTGGATGGTCTGCGACGGAAACTCAATATACATGTCTTGCGCGCGGGCCCTCCGTCACTCACCCTCGATCTTCATTCTTGTCGCCCGGTCCGCGATCAGAACGATAGGCCACGTGCTCGATCGCATACACGTCGAGCGGCTCCGCGCGGCCGCGGACGCGAACGGTCCCGATCGCCGTGGCATCCGCTGCGGCCGACACGGCAGCATCGAACGTTTTCGCACAGACGACGCACAGCGTGCCCAACTCCTTGTTCATCTGCTCGAGGCGTTGCGCGAGGTTCACCGTGTCGCCGTACAGGGTATAGGCCTGTCGTTCCGGACTGCCTACCGTACCGGCGGCGACGGTGCCGGTGGCGATGCCCACGCGCAGGCGAAGGCGGTGGCCGGCGAAGTCGCGCGCCGCGACCAGCGTGAGGAGCGCGCGCGCGCAGGCAATCGCGCGTCTCGGATAGTCGTCGGCCGGCAGGGGGGCGTTGAAGGCAGCGATCAGGGCGTCCCCGACGTAGTTCACGACGACGCCGCCATGCGCATCGACGACCGCCGAAGCCGCGGTGAAGAACTCGTTCAGCAAGTCCACGATCTCCGCCGGCGCCATCGACTCCGACAACTGCGTGAATCCCGCGATGTCGGCGAACAGCACGCTCGCGTCCCGCGTACGAGGGGCGAGCTCGCCCGAGCGCAGGAGCTGTTCGGCGACTTGCGCAGGCACGTAGCGGCCGAAGAGCCGCTCGATGCGGCCACGCTCGATCTGCACGACGGCGTGGGCGCCGACGACGGCGCGCGCCCGTTGTACGGCGAGCGCGACGATCACGGTCACGAGGGCGAGTTTCACGGCCTCGCTGACGCGGGTCGACGTTGCAAGGAAAGCCGAGTCGAGTGCCACGGACAGGAACGCTTCCCGCGAGGGCGCGGCCGGCAGGTCGGCGAAGGTGACGATGCGATCCATCCTCGACATGATCCAGAGCGTGGCACTGGCGAGGCCGAGCACGGAGCACAGTCCGGTCCAGAGCACGATGGCAGGCGACAGCGTGAGCGTCGCGAGCGCAATCGCCACGAAGTAATACTCGCCGCGGCTGGAGAGAAAGACGAAGTTCTGCGGAATGTCGCCGCTGCTGCTGAGGGGCGCCACTGCCAGCACGGCGGAGAGGACCGCCACATCGAAAGCGAACAGGGCGTACCGGCTGCCACGCTCGTATCTCGTCCCGACGAGCCCGAGCGGGATGAGGCCGACGAGCGCCGCCGCGAGAATCACGCCGGGTATCGCGAGAACGAGCGGAAAGCGATTGATGAGGCCAAAGTAGAACACGGCCACTGCAACGAGAGCGCAGGTGCGGCCGATCACCGCCAGACGGAAGCCCTCCCGCTCGGCTTCGGACAACGAGTCGGCCACCGCCGCGATCTGAACTTCGTTACCGCTTTGCCCGCGCGGCAGTACGCGCCGAAACGCGTCACGGCACGCGTCGAGCCAGGACCTCATCGGGCGCGGAGTTCCAGCGCCCCGCGTCGGCGCTGCGCGTGCTTGCCCTGTTGGCTTAGCCGCTGTTCCGCGTCGCCTGCCACGGACGTGATCCATTGATGGTGCCCTGCATCTTCCCGCCGCTGACCTCGCCAACGTACTGGTCGGCCCCGATGGAAAAGCGGATCCGCCCGCCTTCCAGGCGAGCATTGCTGATCGGCGGCGCCGCCGCACCATTGCCTAGCGTGCCTTCGAGCATCTGGTAGGTCTGCTTCAGGTTCAGCGTCTTGCCATCCACCACCCAGATACCGGCAACCTTGGCAGGTACGATCCATTTCAATGCACGACAATAGGAGGTGCAGCCTTCGGTCACCTGCGCTGTTTCGTCCGGCTTCCAATCCCCCATATCGAAGGAATTGGAGACGACGCGCGTACCCGGTGGCATATCCAGCAGGATCGGGCGCAGCCTCACTGGTCACCGCTTCGGTGGTGCTTCCACGCCCGTGGCGGACAGGACGGCCGGCGAGAGACGTGCGCCGCGGATGGGGATGGCCGCCACGGCAGCATTCAACTCCTTCAACTCGGCGGCGCTGAACGAGATCGCGGCCGCGGCGACGTTCTCTTCCAGATGGGCCACGTTCGTGGTGCCGGGAATCGGCACGATCCACGGTTTCTGGGCCGTCAGCCAGGCCAGCGAAAGCTGGGCCGGCGTGACGTTCTTGCGGGCCGCCCAGCTCCTGACCAGATCGGCGAGCGCCATGTTGGCCGGCAACACGTCGGGGGCGAAGCGCGGGACGCTGGCGCGGAAGTCCTGCTTCTCGAATCGACGGTTGGCATCGACGGTGCCGGCCAGGAAGCCCATCCCCAGCGGGCTCCAGGGCACGAAGCCGATGCCCAGCTCCTGGCATAACGGCAATACCTCCGCTTCGGGGCCGCGATACAGCATCGAGTATTCGTTCTGGATCACCGCCACAGGGTACTCCCTGTGCGCACGGCGGACGGTCTGCAAGCCGGGCTCGGACAAGCCGTAGTGCAACACCTTGCCTTGCCTGACCAGGTCCTTGATCGTGCCCACCACGTCCTCGATGGGCACCTTCGGATCGACGCGGTGCTGGTACAGCAGGTCGATGCGGTCGGTACGCAGGCGTCGCAACTGGGCATCGACGACTTGCCGGACGTGGTCGGGACGGCTGTTCACGCCGCCGCCGCGCCGCTCGCCTGTTGCCGGATCGACGTCGAAGCCGAACTTGGTGGAGATGACGACGCGCTCGCGCCGGCTGCCTTGCAGCGCCTCGCCCAGCAATTCCTCCGACATGAACGGGCCGTAGACCTCGGCGGTGTCGAACAGGGTGACGCCCAGGTCCGCCGCGCGACGAATGAGCGCAATGCCGCCTTGCCGGGTGGTGTTGCTGGAGTACAGGTCAACGACTCCTTGCGGGCCGCTGGGATGCCATTGCACCCCCAGACCGATGGGATACACCTCCAGCGGGCCGAGGCGCCGACGGGCAGCGGATCGATCACCGAACGCCGTGTTGCTGCCGGTATCGCTGGTGGCACCGGCCGCCTCGGCGCAGGCCGACAGCAGCCAGGGGGCGACGCCCAGCGTGGCGGCGGCGGCCAGCAGCCGGCGGCGTCCGGGCAGGTCGACCTGGCATGTCTCCATCGCCGGAGAGGTCTCGATCGTTCTGTGTTTCACGTCAATGTTCCTTGGAATTCGAATCAGTCCAGTTTCTTCCCGGCCAGAAACGTCGACACGAGATCGGCGATCTGGACGTTGTTCAGGTCCGACATCAGGAAGTGTGTGTTGCCGCGAATGCCGATCTCGGGCAAATGCACCAGTTGCGCATCGCCACCGTGCCTGTTGATGGCATCCACCCAGAGCCGCGCCATGGCCAGGCGCACGCGCCAGTTGTCCTGCCCGCGCTCCGTGGTCGGCGTCGAGGGGAAGTTGTCGCCGTAGTAGATGACGATCGGGATGCGGGTGAGCTTCAGGAAATCCGACAGCGGCACCGCCTCGGGTGACAGAGTGCCGGCGGCGCTCGGCATCGCCGGGGGCAATTCGCCTTGCGGGAAGATGAATCCGCTGCCCGGCTCGAACGCGACGATGGCCTTGACGTTCGCGCTCTTGATCGCGGTCAGCCAGCCGGGGCCGCCGCCCTGGGAGTGGGTGAACAGGATCGCCGGCCCGATCCTCGTGAACAGCGCCGACATGGCATCGGATATCACGCCGGCGTCGAACGGTCCGGTGTTGGGCGTGACCGAGCGAAAGAACTGATCGAGCGTTTCCGGCGTGCGATCGAACTGCACGTTGTCGAAGTACTTCGGCCATTTGCCGATCCTGAACTGGTCGAAGAACAGCTGATCGTAGGGCGTTGGCTCGATCGAAGCCGCGACGGTGCTGTTGCCGGCGCGTCCCCGGCGCGGCTGGTCGACGAGATAGACCGGGAAGCCACGGCGCAGGAACAAGGTCTGGAAACCTTCACGCCCGTCCGAAGTGGTTTCCCAACTGCGCGCCGACTGGAAGGCGCCGTGCAGCATGACGATGGGGAGCGCCTTGGGGTTCTGCGGCACCTGATAGAAGACGTAGAGATGATCGCCGTGGAAGCTCTGCCCCGCGGCGGTGGGCTTGTCGTTGTCGTAGGTTCCCGGGGTCTTCTTCACTGTCCCGCCGGCCGCGAAGCTTCCCTGGGCCTGGATCAGCAGGGGGCCGGACGCGCTGACCGCGCCGGTCGGAGGTGTTGCGCAGGCGGAGATCAGAGTCGTCATGACAAGGGCGGTCGTCAACAGGATGGGGGCGGCCTTCATGGTCAGCGCTTCGATGCAGCGGCCAGTGCCTGCGCGAGCGCTTCGTTCGCGCGCCTGGCTGCGTCCGCGTCGCCGTGATCAGCCAATGCCTGAGCCACCTGGCGCAACTGCGCCGCGCTCAAGCCGACCCGCATGCTCGCCCGCATGTGCGATCGCAGCTGCGCTTCCACGCCAGGCGTTGCGGCCAGCGCGCCCACCGTGGCCAACTCGCGGCTTTGCCAGTCGAGGTTGTCGCGCTCGAAGATGTCGCCGAACAAATGGGCCTGCAGGAACTGGTTGATGACCGGCGCGAAGTCGAATACCGGGCCCTGAACCGGGCCGCCCGAGATCCTGGTCTGGTTCGCCTTGCCCACCTCGACGAGGTCGTTGCCCGTGGCAACGGGACGGCTGGGTTCGCGTCCCGGTGCGTCCTGGATGCCGCGCTGCTTGCGGGCCTCCACCACCTTCAGCAGTTCGCCGAGGGCGTTGAGGCTCTTCGGAAACCCGACGTAGGCGTAGAGCTGCACCAGGACTTCCCTGGCTTCGCTGACGGTGAGGCCCGCGTCCAGCCCCTGGTTCAGGGCGGCATTGAGTCTGGGCATGTCGCTCGCGGCCATCGCGGCCGCGATCAGGGGGATGGCAGTTTGCTTCGCCGTCAGGGAGTCTTCGGTGGTCTGTGCGCTGCTCATGGCTTGGGTCGCGGCTGTAGTGTTCTGGGCGGCCCCGCTCGGGCCGAACGCCAGGCCCAGGCCCAGCGCGAGGACAAGGACCAGCAGGTTGGATTTTCGATGCATGACGGATAGCTTCCGGATCATTCGATCGGGTCGCGCTTTCGTGGTTGTCAGCGGCAGGTTGTCGATACGGCGGGAAGCGTTGGCGGTTGAAGGCAGGAGGCCGTGGCTGCAAGCGCCATCGCTTCTCGATGGGACGTCGACATCCTAAGGCGAGCAGCCGATGTGATTAAGCGGGCGATTCCGCATTCGATGGTGAATCAGGCTCATGAATGGCCGGATTCGCCCATGCGCGCCTGATGCGGGAGAACCCGCTGCGCGCAGCGACAGGGCCGCGCCGATGGCAAGAAGCAGGGTGGGCAGCTGGAGCTTCGCGTGCCGGTCGCCTCCTGGAAGCTACGCGCGGTGGCGCAGGGCTTCGACGATCACGGTCAACGCGCCCGAGGGCTGACGACGGCTTGGATAGTAGAGGTGGTACCCGGGATAGGGCTTGCACCAATCGTCCAGCACGCGAACCAGCCGTCCCGCGGCGATGTGCTCCAGAACCATGTCCTCGGGGACGAAGGCCAGGCCGTAGCCGTCCAGGGCGGCGCGAACGATGGACGAACTGTCGCTGAATACCCATTGTCCGCTCACGGAGAGCATGGTCTTCCGGCCGTCCTTCTCGAAATCCCAGGGAAGCAGGTTTCCGTGCGTGGGCAGCCGCAGCCGGATGCAGTCGTGCCGACCGAGGTCGTCCGGTGAATCGGGCTTGCCGCGCGTGGCGAAGTACTCGGGTGCGCCGGCGACCGCAATGCGCAAGTCGGGGCTGATGCGCACGGCGATCATGTCCCTGGCCACCTGGTCTCCCAGCCGGACGCCCGCGTCATAGCGTTGGGAAACGATGTCCGACATCGTGTAGTCGACGGCGATCTCGACGGTGATGTCCGGATAGTTCCGCAGGGCCCCGGAAAGCTTGGGCCACAGCACGCTGGTGGCGGCATGCTCGGCTGACGTGATGCGAACCGTTCCGGCAGGCTTGTCGCGAAGTTCCATCACCGCTGCCACTTCGGCGTCGATATCGGCGAAGCGCGGCGCCACGTTGCCGTACAGACGTTCGCCCGCTTCCGTGGTCGCGATGCGGCGCGTGGTGCGCGTGAGTAACTGGACACCCAGGCGAGCCTCCAGCCCCCTCACGGCATGGCTCAACGCGGACGGCGAGACCTGGAGCAGCGCAGACGCCCGCGTGAAGCTGCCTTCGCGCACGACATGGACGAAGGCGAGGACATCGTTGAAGGTCTCCAAAGCCACGGGTCACCTTTTCGCCGGCGGGTGGCGCAGAGCGTCGATCACCACGCGCATCGCACGAGACAGATGGCGACTGCTTGGATAGTAGAGGTGGTATCCCGGAAACGTGGGGCACCAGTCCCGGAGCACGCGCCGCAACTGCTTCTTCGCAATGAAAGGACGGGCGATCTCCTCCGGCACGAACCCCAGCCCGAAGCCGGCCAGCGCGGCTTGCAGGACGCGTCCCGTCCCGTTGAAGGCGAGTTGGCCCTCGACGCGCACCTTGACCTGGTGCCTTCCCTTCTGCAGCTCCCAGGCATAGATTTCGCCATGGCTCATCAGCCGCAGATTGATGCAGTCGTGCCTGGCCAGGTCCTGCGGCGTCCTGGGCGTGGGGTTTCTCGCCAGGTACGCGGGTGAGCCGACGATCGAGAATCGGACGTCGGGGCTGATCCGCACGGACGTCATGTCCCGAGCCAGATCGCTGCCGAGGCGCACGCCCATGTCGTAGCGCTGGGTCACGATGTCGGTGAAGCGGGGCTCCACCGTGAGTTCGACCTTGATCTGTGGATGCTTGGGAAGCAGCTTTGCGAGCCGCGGCCAAAGTACCGTGTCCGCGGCGTTCTCGCTGGCGGTGATGCGGACCGTGCCGGCAGGCGTGTCCCGCAATTCCCCAACCGCCATCAACTCGGCCTCGATCTCCTGGAAGCGAGGGGCGATGTTCCGCAGCAACCGCGTCCCCGTTTCCGTCAGCGAAACGCTGCGCGTGGTGCGAGTCAGCAGACGAACTCCCATCCTTGCTTCGAGGGCGCGGATCAGGTGACTCAGCGCCGACTGCGACACGCCGAGCTGCGCAGCCGCGCGCGTGAAGCTTTGCTCCCGCGCCACGGCAACGAAGGCCAGCAGGTCGTTGTAGCTGTTCTTCGGCATTGATGAGTTGCCCTCACAGGAGTATCCAGAATCTACCATCTAGTCGGGCGCGAGGGCGATCGCTACATTGGAACTCGTCATGACGTGGCCGGGTGGGACGCCGACCCGGTCATGGAGGGAGACGCAGTGGATCAGGACGTGCCAGGGATGAACATGAAACTACCCAACGTTGCCGCCATCGCCTTGTCGCTCGGGCTGGCAACCGCTTCCGCAGCGGAGCCGGACCCGATCCAGGTCACGCGGGTCGGCAGCCAGCCATCCAGTGCGGGCAGCGCGCAGAACTTCACCGGTTCGGTGTGGGTGGATTTCCGGTTCCAGTCCGCTGCGCCAGCGCGCGCGGGTGGCGGCATCGTGACCTTCGAGCCTCGCGCGCGCACCGCCTGGCATACGCATCCGCTCGGCCAGACGCTCATCGTTACCGCAGGCGTGGGACGGGTACAAAAGTGGGGTGACGCCATCCAGGAGATTCGCCCTGGTGATGTCGTTTGGATTCCACCCGGGGTCAAGCACTGGCACGGCGCCAGCCCCACGGTCGGGATGAGCCACATTGCCATCGCCGAGTCCCTCGACGGCAAGGTGGTGGAGTGGATGGAGAAGGTCAGTAGCGATCAGTACGGGCAGTGATCGTTCGCGCCCCGCCGTTCGGCAACATTCCGATCGCGGACGGCGGGTGCCTCCTGCACGCGCGGCCTTCTACGCACGCCGCAGTCGCAGCGCATTGAAGATGACCGAAGCCGAGCTCAGGCTCATCGCCAGTGCCGCGATCATGGGTGACAGCAACCAGCCGGTGACGGGATAGAGCACGCCGGCGGCGATCGGCACGCCGATGCCGTTGTAGACGAAGGCGAACAGCAGGTTCTGGCGCATGTTGCGCACGGTGTCTATGGAGATCGCGCGCGCGGCAGCGATGCCGCGCAG
>CAYTOT010000070.1:0-20155 GCA_964439475.1 uncultured Alcaligenaceae bacterium | reverse complement strand
CCCGCGGCGTACCGGCGCGGCGGCCCGCTCACCGTCACCGATTGCAACGTGATGGTGGGCAAGATCGCGCCCGACCTCTTTCCCCGTCTCTTCGGGCCGGAAGGCAACGAACCGCTCGACGAGGAGGTGGTCCGCGCGAGGTTCGCGGCACTCGCCGCCGACGTCGCGGCGCGTACCGGCAGCGTGCGCATACCCGAGGAGATCGCTGCCGGCTTCCTCGCCATCGCGGTCGAGAACATGGCCAACGCGATCAAGCACATCTCGGTGCAGCGCGGCTACGACGTGACCGAGTACACGCTGTGCTGCTTCGGCGGCGCCGGCGGCCAGCATGCGTGCCTCGTGGCCGACGCGCTCGGCATGACGCGCGTGTTCATCCATCCCTTCGCCGGCGTGCTCTCCGCGTACGGCATGGGCCTGGCCGACGTGCGTGCGCTGCGGCAGGAGGCGATGGAGGCGGCGCTCTCGCCAGCGGCACTGGAGGCGGCCACGGTGGCTTTCGCGCGCCTCGAGGCCGCCGCACGCGGCGAGATCGAGGCGCAGGGCATCGCGCCCTCACGCATCGAATGCGCCCGCACACTGCACGTGAAGTACGACGGCACGGATACCACGCTGCAGTTGCCGGTCGCGGACACGGTGGCCCCGATCGTGGCCGCCTTCGAGCAACGCTATCGCCAGCAGTACGGCTTCCTCATGCCGGGCCGCGACCTCGTGATCGAGGCCATCGCCGTGGAGGCGGTGGGGCGCAGCGAGTCGGCGGCTGACTTCGCGCCCGCCTTTCCGCCTCGCGCGGGACCGCTTGCGCCGATCGCCCGACGCCAGGTCCACATGGCGGGTGCCTTCCGCGACACGCCGATCTACGATCGCGGCGACCTGCGCCCCGGCGACGCGCTGCCCGGTCCCGTCATCGTGCGCGAGCGCAACGCCACCACCGTCGTGGAGCCCGGGTGGGAGCTCACCCTCACCGCGCGCGACGACGTGATCCTGACCCGCGTCGAGGCGCCGCAGCGTGCGCACGCGATCGGCACCACCGCGGACCCCGTCCTGCTCGAGGTGTTCAACAACCTCTTCATGGCGATCGCCGAGCAGATGGGCGTGACGCTCGCCAACACCGCATACTCGGTCAATATCAAGGAGCGCCTCGACTTCTCCTGCGCGCTCTTCGATCGCGACGGCAGCCTCATCGCCAATGCGCCGCACATGCCGGTGCACCTGGGGTCGATGGGTGAGTCGGTGAAGACGGTGATCGACCGTCGCGCCGGCACCATGAAGCGCGGCGACGTGTTCGTGCTGAACGCGCCCTACAACGGGGGCACGCACCTGCCCGACGTGACGGTGATCGCCCCCGTCTTTCTCGATGCGGAGGCGCCCGAGTTCTACGTGGCATCGCGCGGCCACCACGCCGACATCGGCGGCATCACGCCCGGCTCGATGCCGCCCGACTCCACGCACGTCGAGGAGGAGGGGGTGCTGCTCGACAACGTGCAACTGGTGGCCGAGGGACGCTTCCTCGAATCCGGGATGCGCGCGCTGCTGGCGGGCGGGCGTTACCCGTCACGCAACGTGGAGCAGAACCTCGCCGACCTGCGCGCGCAGTTGGCGGCCTGCGCCAGGGGCGCGGAGGAGCTCCTGAAGATGGTGGCGCACTTCGGTCCCGCGGTCGTGCGCGCCTACATGCAGCACGTGCAGGACAACGCCGAGGAGGCCGTCCGCCGCGTGCTCGACGTGCTCACCGACGGCAGCTTCGAGTACGAGCTCGACAGCGGTGCGCGGATCGCCGTGCGCATCGCCATCGACCGCGCGAAGCGCGAGGCGGTGATCGACTTCACCGGGACGAGCGCGCAGCAGCCGACCAACTTCAATGCACCGTCGGCGGTGTGCAGGGCGGCCGTCCTGTACGTGTTCCGCACGCTCGTCGACGACGACATCCCGATGAATGCCGGGTGCCTGAAGCCGCTGCGCATCGTGATTCCCGATGGCAGCATGATCCGCCCGCACTACCCGGCCGCGGTGGTGGCGGGCAACGTGGAGACCTCGCAGGCGATCACCGATACGCTGTACGGCGCGCTCGGCGTGCTCGCAGCGTCGCAGGGAACGATGAACAACTTCACGTTCGGCAACGCGCGCTACCAGTACTACGAGACGATCGCCGGTGGCTCCGGGGCAGGGCCCGGCTTCGACGGTGCGAGCGCGGTGCAGACGCACATGACCAACTCCCGTCTGACCGATCCCGAGGTGCTCGAGTGGCGCTTCCCCGTGCGGCTCGAATCGTTCGCGATCCGGCGCGGAAGCGGAGGCGGTGGCGCGCACCGCGGTGGCGACGGCACGGTTCGCCGGGTGCGCTTCCTGGAAGCGATGACAGCGGTGATCCTCGCGAACCATCGGCGGATCGCCCCTTTCGGTGCGCAGGGGGGGATGGCGGGCGCCGTTGGCCGCAACTGGGTCGAGCGTGCCGACGGGCGGCGTGAGGACTTCGGCGCCACGCACGAGGTGGACATGGCCCCGGGTGACGTGTTCGTGATCGAGACGCCGGGGGGCGGGGGCTTCGGTGAATGAAGGTGCGAGCCGCTGCACGCGAGGAAGCAGCCGTCAGGCGAGCAACTCCACGCCAGGCAAACGAGCCGCGCCGGCGTCGAAGGCAAGGAAACGACGGCGGCCGAGGCGCGCGGCGCAAGCGCTGAGCAGGCAGTCGGCGAAGTCGGCGCCCGGGTGCTGGGCCCAGACGTAGAGCGCCGTCACTGAGCATCGTGAAGGCCATCTTGTCCGGGGAGTGGCGCAAGTGGGTACCCCGTCGCATAATTCACCCTTTGCGGGTTACCCCGGGAACGCCATGGCCTCGATCTACGATTTCACCGTCGAAGACATCGCCGGCAAGCAGGTGAAGCTCGACAAGTACCGCGGCAAGGCGATGCTCATCGTCAATACCGCGAGCAAGTGCGGCTTCACGCCGCAATACAAGGGGCTCGAGGAGCTCTACACGAAGCTGCACGGGAAGGGTCTCGAGATCCTGGGCTTCCCGTGCAACCAGTTCGGCGGGCAGGAGCCCGGCACCGAGACCGAGATCGCGCAGTTCTGCGAGCTCAACTACGGCGTCACGTTTCCGATGTTCGCGAAGATCGACGTGAACGGCTCGGATGCCGCACCGCTGTACAAGTACCTCAAGGCCGAGAAGCCGGGCCTGCTCGGGAGCGAGGCGATCAAGTGGAACTTCACCAAGTTCCTCGTCGATCGCCACGGCAAGGTCGTGCAGCGCTTCGCGCCGAACGACGCGCCCGAGTCGATCGTCGCCGACGTCGAGAAGGTCCTCTAGGGTGTCCATGCTCCGGCGAACCGCGGTACGCGCCGCGGCGGTGGCGCTCGGCCTCGTCCTGCTGGCGCCGGCAGTACCGGTGCGCGCGCAGGCCGACCCGGGCAAGGTATTGCGGGTGGCGTTTCTGGTCGCCGAGACGGGCTTCGATCCGCAGGCAGCGTCCGACGTGTACTCGAACTACGTCAATCGCGTGCTGTTCGATCCACCGTTCCGCTTCGACTATCTCGCCCGTCCGCATCGCGTGGTGCCCAACACCGCAGCCGCGATGCCGGAACACTCGAAGGACGGTACCGAGTGGACGATCCGCATCAGGCCCGGCATCTACTTCGCGGACGACCCCGTGTTCAAGGGCAAGAAGCGCGAGCTCACGGCCGCCGATTACGCCTACTCGTGGAAGCGCATCATGGATCCGCGGACGCGTTCGCCGCAGATCGACGTCTTCGACGGGCGCATCGTGGGCATGGACAAGCTCGTCGCCGCCGCCAGGGCGGGCGGCAGGTTCGATTACGATGCCCCGCTCGAGGGGCTCACGGTGGTCGACCGCCACACGCTGAAGCTCAAGCTCACCGGGCCCTGGTGGGACCTGCCTGCGGACCTCGCCGGGACGCCCGCCTCCGCCGTTGCACGCGAGGTCGTGGAAGCGTATGGCGATGCGAGCGGCTGGGTGATGGCCCACCCGGTCGGTACGGGTCCGTATCGCGTCAAGGAGTGGCGGCGCGGCCAGAAGATCGTCCTCGAAGCCTCACCGTCGTTCCGGGAGATGCCCTTTCCCGACAGCGGTGATCCTGCCGACAGGGCGCTCGTCGCGCACTTCAAGGGCAAGACACTGCCGCGGATCGGACGCATCGAGATCCTTGTCATCGACGAGGCGCAGCCGCGGCTTCTCGCCTTCGAGCAGGCGCAGCTCGACTACATCGAGGTGCCCGTGGATCTCGTGGGCAACGTGCTCACTTCCGACAACCGGCTGCTGCCGCGCTTCACCGCCGCTGGCGTGTCGTTGCAGCGGGGCATCCAGCCCGGCATCACCTACACGTTCTTCAACATGGACGATCCGGTGGTGGGTGGCTACAGCAAGGACAAGGTCGCGTTGCGGCGAGCGATCGGCATGGCCTACAACGTCGACGAGGAGGCGCGTGTCATCCGCCAGGGGCAGGCTGAATGGGCGTCGCAGCTCATCCCGCCGGGGGTGAGCGGACACGATCCGAAGTTCACCGGCAATACCCGCTACGACCCCGAGGGGGCGAGGATGCTGCTCGACCGCTTCGGCTACGTCGACCGCGACAAGGACGGCTGGCGCGAGCAACCCGACGGCAAGCCGCTGGTGCTGCGCAAGGGCACCACGCCTTCGTCACTCGAGCGGCAGTACGACGAGCTGTGGCAGCGGAACATGGCCGCCGTGGGCATCCGCATCGAGTTCATCACGCAGAAGTGGCCCGATCTCCTCAAGATGGCGCGCCAGGGGCAGCTCCCGATGTGGCAGCTCGGCAATCGCTCGACGAGCACCGAAGGCTACGGTTTTCTCGGACTCCTCTACGGTCCCAACACCGGGCTTTCCAATCATGCTCGTTTCAGGTTCGCCGACTACGATCGCCGCTACGACGAGAGCAAGAAGCTCCCCGACGGGCCCGAACGCGCGAAGCTCGTGCGCGAGATGTCGCAGATCGTGGCCGCCTGGGCCCCGTGGAAGATCAACGCCTATCGCCACGAGAACGTGATCCTCTATCCGTGGGTCCAAGGCTACCGCCTCAACGTGTTCAACCTCCATCCATGGCTCTATCTCGATATCGATCCGAAGGTGCCGCGCAAGGCGGTGCAGTGAGCCGGCAGCGCGGCGCTCCATTGCTCCTGGCGGCGGCGCTGCTGGGGGTCTCGCTCGCACTGGCGGCAACACCTCCGGCAGCAGCGCAGGCGGATCCGAAGAAGGTGCTGCGCGTCACGCTGCGCGCCGCCGAGACGGGCTTCGATCCGCAGGCCTTCAGCGACCTGTACTCGGGCTACGTCATACGCGGGATCTTCGATCCGCTCTTTCGCTACGATTACCTCGCCCGTCCGCACGCGATCGTCCCCAATACCGCGGCGGCGATCCCGGAGTCGAAGGACGGCAAGGAGTGGACGATCCGCGTGAAGCCGGGCATCCACTTTGCCGACGACCCCGCATTCAAGGGGAAGCAGCGCGAGCTCACCGCGGCCGACTACATCTTCTCCTGGAAGCGCATCCTCGATCCGAAGACGCGATCGCCCAGTCTCGAGCTCTTCGACGGCAAGATCGTGGGCATGGACAAGGTGCTCGCCAAGGCCAAAGCCACCGGCAAGTTCGACTACGACATGCCGGTGGAAGGCATGCAGGCGGTCGACCGCTACACCATCAAGCTGAAGCTCGAGTATCCCTGGTGGGACATCCTGGCCGATCTCACCTCGGCGTCGAGCGCGGCGGTGGCGCGCGAGGTCGTGGAAGCCTACGGCGACAGCAGCGGCTGGGTGATGGCCCATCCCGTCGGCACCGGGCCGTACCGGCTCGCGCAGTGGATGCGCGGGCAGAAGATCGTGCTCGAGGCCAATCCGTCGTTTCGCGGCATTCCTTTCGTCGAGAGCGCCGATCCCGCCGATCGCGAGATCAATGTGCGCTTTCGGGGCAAGACGTTCCCGCTGATCGGCCGCGTCGAGCTGTACGTGCTGGAGGAATCGCAGCCGCGCATGCTGTCGTTCGACAAGGGCGACGTCGATTACCTCGACATCCCCACCGACTTCGTGCCCAAGGTCATCACGCCCGACGGCAAGCTGACGCCGCGCTATGCGAAGGCGGGCGTGCTGCTCGAGCGCGGCCTGCAGCCGTCGATCGTGTACGCGTTCTTCAACATGGAGGATCCCGTCGTCGGGGGCTACACGAAGGAGAAGATCGCGCTGCGCCGCGCTATCGCCATGGCCTACAACGCGGACGAGGAGATCCGCGTGATTCGCCAGAACCAGGGTCAGGTCGCCAACATGCCTTCGCCGCCGGGGACCACCGGTTTCGATCCGAAGTTCACGGCCGGGACCAGCTACGATCCCGAAGGCGCCAAGGCACTCCTCGACCGCTTCGGGTACAAGGACCGCGACGGCGACGGCTTTCGCGAGCTGCCCGACGGCAAGCCGATGGTGCTGAAGCGCGGCACCTCACCATCGGCGCTCGAGCGCCAGTTCGACGAGCTGTGGGCGCGCAGCATGACGGCCGTGGGCATCAGGATGGAGATGGTCACGCAGAAATGGCCCGACCAGCTCAAGGCGGCGCGCGGCGGGCAGTTGCAGATCTGGCAGCTCGCCAACACGGCGACCACGACCGAGGGGCTCGGCGTCTACGGCCTGCTCTACGGTCCCAACGCCGGCCTGTCCAATCTCTCCCGCTTCCGGCTGCCCGCATTCGACAAGCTCTACGACGAGGCGCGCCGCGTCCCGAACGGTCCCGAGCGCAACCGCATGATCGGCGATCTCGCCCGCATGGTCGCGGCCTACGCGCCGTGGACCCTCACCGCCTACCGCATCGAGAACATCACCGTCTACCCGTGGGTGGTCGGCTTCAAGTACAACCCCTTCAACCAGCACCCATGGCAATACCTCGACATCGATCTTTCGACCCCGCGCAAGGCGGTGCAGTGATGCGCGCGAGTGCGGACCTGATGCCCGCCGTACCCGCACGGTGGACGCGCGTCGTGCTGGCCACGTTGGCCGCATTCGCGACACTGGCCGCGGGCTTCGCGCTGGCACAGGCGCCGGCGAAGGGCACCCCTTCGCGAGCCGACCCGGCGAAGGTGCTGCGCACGGTGATCGTGATCGCCGAGACCGGCTTCGATCCACAGGCCTCGCAGGACTTCTACTCGAACACCATCAACCAGGCGATGTTCGACGCGCTGTACCAGTACGACTACCTCGCGCGTCCGCACAAGATCATCCCGCGGGTGGCCGACGGCATGCCCGAGATCTCGGCCGATGGCCTCACCTGGAAGATCAAGGTCCGGAAGGGCATCCACTTCGCCGACGATCCGGTGTTCAAGGGGCAGAAGCGCGAGCTCACCGCGCACGACTTCGTGTACACGCTGAAGCGCCTCGTCGATCCGAGGATGCGCTCGCCCAATGCCTTTCTCATCGCCGGGATGTTCGTGGGTCTCGACGACGCGGTCGCCGCCGCGAAGGCCGGCGGCAAGCTCGACTACGACAGGGAGATCGAGGGACTGCGCGCGCTCGACCGCTACACGATCCAGTTGAAGCTCGCGCGCCCCGACTACACGTTCCTGCCCAAGCTCACGGCCACCCAGACCGCGGCGGTGGCGCGCGAGGTCATCGAGGCCTATGGCGATGCCAACGGATGGGCGATGGCCCATCCCGTCGGCACCGGCGCCTACCGACTGAAGGAATGGCGGCGCGCGCAGCGGATCGTGCTCGAGGCCAATCCCAACTATCGCGACGAGACCTTCCCCGCGCTGCCGCCCAATGCCGATGCCGACTCGCGTGCGGCGTACGAGGCGATGAAGGGCAAGAAGCTGCCGCAGATCGGCCGCATCGAGGTGGCGGTGATCGAGGAGTCGAATCCGCGCCTGCTCGCCTTCAACGGCAACGAGCTCGACCTGATGGACGTGCCGCGCGATCTCGTCACCCGAGTGCTCGACGATCGCAATCGCCTGACGGCGGCGTATGCGAAGGAGGGCGTGACGCTGCAGCGCGCGCAGGAAGCGGGGCTCGCCTTCTTCGCCTACTTCAACATGAACGATCCCGTGGTGGGAGGCTACACGCCGGAGAAGGTGGCGCTGCGCCGCGCGATCCTCATGGGCTACGACCCCGCCGACCTCGTCCGCGTGGGGCTGCAGGGGCAGGGCGAAGTGGCGACGCAACCGATCCCCCCGGAAGTGCCGGGACACGTGGCCGGCATCAGGAACAGCACGCCGCACGACCCGGCCACCGCCCGTGCGCTCCTCGACAAGTTCGGCTACAAGGACCGCAACGGCGACGGCTTCCGCGAGCTGCCCGACGGCAAGCCGCTGACGCTCTCGATGGGCAGTGCGCCGACCGGCGAGAACCGCATCCGCGACGAGCTGTGGCTGAAGAACATGCGCGAGATCGGCGTGCGCATCGAGTTCCAGCAGCAGAAGTGGCCGGATCTGCTCAAGATGGCGCGGGCGGGGCAGCTGCAGATGTGGAGCGTCGGGTGGACCGCCGACTCGGCGGACTCGTACATGGAGCTGGGCTACGGCCCGAGTGCCGGCCAGACCAACTTCTCGTTTTTCCGGAACGAGGAGTACGACGACCTCTTTCGCCAGTCGCGGGCGTTGCGCCTCGACGGCGAGCGCGACAAGCTCTACGCCCGCATGACCGCGATCCTCAATGCCTACGCGCCGCTCGGCGGCGGCATCTACCGCATCGAGAGCACGATCGCCAAGCCGTGGGTGCTGGGATACCGGAAGGACAGCTTCCGCACGACGCCGTGGCGGTACCTGGACATCGACACGGCTCGCAGGAAGGCGGGCAGGTAGCGCTCACGCCCGAGCGGCGTGGCGCCGATCGGGATCCATCGTGAAGACCACCGCGTACTTCGCTGCCGTTCGTCAGCGCGCTGATCGCGCATCGATTCGCGACGAATGGATTGCACGCGCCATCCGCGCACCCGTGCGAGAAGCGCTCCAAGCCGATGGTCGGATCCGCCGCTGGGTGCAGGTCCCGGAGATGGAGGGCCGCTATTTGCGGGTGGTATTGCTCCCGGACGGCGAGACGGTTCACAATGCTTTTTTCGATCGGCGCTTTCAGCCATGAGAATCCGTTACTTTTCTGGCACTGACACTTTGCTCATCGAGTTCCGCGATGCGCCAGTGGCGGAAACACGCGATCTGGACGAAAACACCCTGCTCGATGTCGATGCTGCTGGCAACATCTGCGCAATCACCATCGAACATGCCTCCGAGCGCACCGACATCCCGAAGTTCTCGTACGAACAAGTCGCGGCCTAGGCGCGGCCTAGGCGGTCGCTCCAACCGGACGGGCCGACACGCGACGTCTGCTTGGCAAGCGTCGGCGCGGCCCGTCGGTTAGCTTGAACGGTGGCGCGCCGATCACGAAAGCCGAGGGATGTGCGGTAGGCTTTCGCGCATGCACGACGAGCCAACCGTCCGGCGCGATCTCCCGGCCCCCGATCTTCGCCGCACCTGGCTGTTCGGGCCGGGTGCTCGCGGGCTTGGGCGGACGTCGATGCGCGCCAGCGGTGCCGATGCGCTGATCGTCGACCTCGAGGACTTCACGCCTGCGGAACGGCGCGAGGAGGCACGCCGGGATCTTCGCGCGCTCATCGCGTCGTGGCAGGAGCCAGCGCCCACCGTCGACGCCGGGACCGGCAGATGGCCGTGCATCACCTGCGTGCGCATCAACACGCTCGACGCCGATGGCCCGCTCGACCTCGCTGCGGCCATGCCGGCCCGTCCGGACGTGATCGCCTATCCGATGGCCTCCTCGCGCGAGCAGATGGTCGCCCTCCACGCGGTACTCGACGGCTGGGAGCGCGACCTCGGCATCGCCCCCGGCAGCACCGAGATCCTGCCCGTGTGCGAGACCGCGCTCGGCGTGGTGGAGGTGCGCGCGATCGCGTCCGGCAGCACGCGCATACGGGCGGCGTTGCTCGGTGCCGAAGACCTGGCCGCCGATCTCGGCGCGGAGCGTGGCCCCGATGCCGTGGAACTCGATCATGCACGACGTCGCTTCGTCGTGGAGTGCCGGGCCGTGGGCATCGAGCCCGTGGACGCACCGTACACGTTCTGCGATGTCGATGGCGCGATACGCGAGACCGCGTACGCGCGGCGCCTGGGCTATCGCAGCAAGGCGGTGGTGCGGATCGAGCACGTGCCGGCGATCAACGACGCGCTGACTCCCGGACCCGACGAGGTGCGGCGCGCCGGAAGGCTGGTCGCCGCCTTCGACGCCGCACGCGGCCGCGGCGAGGAGCGTGCCCTGGTCGATGGACTGTGGGTGGAGGTGCCCACGTACCGGAATGCCCAGCGCCTGCTCGACCGCGCGCGGCGCTTCGGGGTCGAGGCGCCGGACGCACAATGAACCCTCGTCCGGCGGCGCGCGGCCGGGGCGCAAGCCTTACGGCGCGGCCGGGGCGCTCGCCTTACGGTGCGATCGTGGCGCTGCCGTGCAGGAGATCGAGGAAGCGCAGAGCGGGCGCCGAGAGCGGACGATCGACGCGCACGATGCTGCCGTACGAGGTGAGGCGGGCGCGCATGCGGTAGCGCAACACGCCAAGCATGCCGTGCTGCTCGAGACCCGAGGCAACGGAGGCCGGGAGCACGGCGAGCATGTGCGTTCGCGTCACGAGATCGACCGTGATCAGCGTCGACGAGGTCTCGAGGAGCCCCTCCGGCAGCGCCGTGTGGTGATGGTCGAACTCGCGGGTCACGGCATCGCGCAGCGGGTTGCCCGCCGGTTGCAGCACCCATGAGCATGCGCCGAGCTGGTCGAACCTCGGCTTGCGCGCACGGCGCAGGGGATGATCGGTGGCGCAGATCACGACGGGCGCCTCGTCGGCCAGCGGCCGGAACCGATAGCCGTGGGAGGTAGCCGGCACGCGACCCACGACCACGTCGAGCGTGCCGTCGTCGAGGAGCTCCATCAGCCGGTCGCTGGTGCCGACCTCGATCGTGGCAGCGAGCCGCGGATAGCGGTTCTTGAGGATGGCGAGCGCGCCCGTCACGTAGGTGGGCGACGCGGCCATGATGCTGCCGATGGCGATGCTGCCCAGGTGACCCGCGGCGAGTTCACGCAGGTCGCGCAGCAATTGCTCCAGCGTGCCGTGCATGCCGCGAAAGCCCAGCAGCGCGCGCTGGCCGGCCGGATTCAGCACGAGCACGCGGCCCCTGCGGTCGAAGAGCGGCTGGCCGAGCGCGGTCTCGAGCTCGCCGAGCATCTTGGTGGCCGCCGGTTGCGTGATCCCGATCTCCTGCGCGGCCGCCCCGAGCGTTCCCGATCGCGCGATGGCGAGCAGCAGCGCGACCTGACGCATGCGCAGCCGGTTCATCACCGGCGCGATGGTGTTTCGACTCATGGCCGTTAACAATAGCCGGTAGATATGAATTGATCAACAAGTTCTATTATTCAGAAATATGGATCCAGCGCATGATCCTCCGTACCCGAAGCAACCCACGCGCGTCCGGCAGCATCGATCCACGGTTCGCGCGGCGAACCCACGGAGGCACCATGTCACTCGGCTCGATCGTGCGCGCGGTCACGCTCGCCAGCTTCTCGGTCGTCGTTGCGGCCGGCGTCAATGCACAGGGAACGTTCCCTACCCGGCCGATCAAGATCGTCGTCGGTTCGGAGGCCGGTAGCGCCCCCGACGTGCTCGCCCGGGCCGTTGCCCAGGAGATGGGCCCGGCGCTCGGCCAGTCGGTCATCGTCGAGAACAAGGCCGGGGCCACCGGAACGATCGGGGCGGCGTTCGTCACGTCGGCGCCCGCGGATGGCTATACGCTGCTCATGGGGACGGTGTCGAACATCGCCCTGGCCCCACTGTTCTATCCCATCAAGTACGACCCGGAGCGCAGCTTCACGCCGATCGGCATGGTGGCATCCGTGCCGCTGGTGCTCGTGGTGTCACCGAAGGTCGGGGCGAACACGTTCGCGGAACTCGAGGCCAGGGCGAAGGAGATCGCAGGCGCCAGCGGGATGAACTACGCATCACCCGGCGTCGGCGGTCCGCAGCACCTGGCCGGCGTCCTCCTGCAGCGCCAGCTCGGCGTGCCTCTCGTCCACATTCCCTACAAGAGCGGTGGCGCGGCGATGACCGCGGTAGCGGCGGGCGACGTGCAGATCGCCTTTGCGGGCATTCCCGCGGCAGCGGGGCTCGCGCAGGGCAAGAAGGTCGTGCCGCTGCTCGTCACGTCGTCCAGGCGCTCGCCGGCGATGCCGGACGTTCCGTCGGCAACCGAGGCGGGCCTCTCCGGCTTCGAGATCGACAACTGGCACGCGCTGTTCGCGCCTGCCGGCCTTCCCGCCCCGGTAGCGGCAGCCCTCGAGGCTGCCTTGCAGAAGGCTCTCGCCACGGCGACGGTGCGCGACGTGTTCCAGAAGGGTGGCGCCGAGCCTGTCGCGAGCACCGGCGCGCAACTGGGCGCGATGGTGGCCGCGGAATCGAAGCGCTGGGCGCAGGTCGTGAAGGACAACAAGCTCAAGGGATCGCAATGAACGGGGCCACGAACCTCGTCGTGATCATGGACGACGAGCACAACAAGAAGGTGCTGGGCTGCAACGGGCATCCCATGGTGCGCACGCCCAACCTCGACCGGCTGGCCGCGCAGGGCACCGTGTTCGACGCCGCCTACAGCAGCTCGCCGATCTGCGTTCCGGCGCGCGCTGCGTTCGCCACGGGGCGCTACGTCCACGACAACCGCTGCTGGGACAACGCGATCGCCTACGACGGACGCATGCCGGGGTGGGCGCATGCGCTGCGCGATGCAGGCCATGTGGTCACCTCGATCGGCAAGCTCCACTATACGAACGACGAGGTCGACGGCGGATTCACCGAGCAGATCATTCCGATGCACATCGAGGCGGGCGTCGGGGACCTGTACGGCCTGATCCGCGATCCCTTGCCGCGCCGTCATCAGTCGGCCGACCTCGCCCGCAGCATCGGCCCCGGCGAGAGCAGCTACACGCGCTACGACCGCGAGATCACCGCGCGCGCGGTCGACTGGCTGCGCAAGGACGGCCGCGCGTCGCATGCGAAGCCCTGGGTGCTCTTCACGTCGTTCATCGCGCCCCATTCACCGCTGATTGCGCCGCCCGAGTATTTCGAGCTGTATCCGGTGAATGCCGTCGAGCTATCGCGCAAGCGCGTCGTCCACCACCCGTGGATCAAGGCCTGGAACGACTGCTACGGCTTCGACGACTACTTCGAGAGCGACGAGCGACGTCGCATCGCGGTGGCCTCCTACTACGGGCTGTGCTCGTTCCTCGACGCCAACGTGGGCAGGATCCTCGGCGCCATCGAGGAGACGGGACTCGCCGCGACGACGCGCGTCGTCTTCCTCTCCGATCATGGCGACAATCTCGGCGCGCGCGCGCTGTGGGGCAAGTCCACGATGTACGAGGAGTCGGCGGGCATTCCGGTGATCGCGCGCGGACCCGGGATTGCCGCGGGCGCACGGGTGGCGACACCTGTTTCGCACATCGACTTCCATCCGACGATCACCCGGGCAGTCGGCGCCGCATCGTGCAGCGACGGCCTTCCGGGCCGGTCGATTCTCGACATCGCCGCCGAGCCCTGCGACCCGGCGCGAATCGCCTTCAGCGAGTATCACGCGGCGGGCAGCGTCAGTGCCGCCTACATGCTTCGCCGCGGCGACCGCAAGTACATCCACTACACGGGATTCGCGCCGGAACTGTTCGACCTCGCGCAGGATCCGGAGGAGGTCCACGATCTCGCGGGCGAGCCTCATATGGCTGCCGTTGTGGCCGAGTTCCGGCATGCGCTGGAAGATATCTGCGATCCCGAACTGACCGATCGCGAGGCCAAGCGCGACCAGCAGGTGTTCATCGCCGCGAATGGCGGTGCGGACAAGATCCTCGCCCGCGGCGGCAGCAGCTACACGCCGATTCCGGGAGAGGAGGTCAAGCTGATGGGCCGGGCGGCAACGTGAGCCGCTCGGCGCCGGCGTCGCAATGGCGGCGCCGTCGTCACGACGCCTGCTGCCCTACACCTACAGCGCTGCCCTACACCTACAGCGGTGTGACTGTACGCATCATCGTCGCAATGGTGGCGCCGTCGTCACGATGTCTGCTGCCCGAACGGCCGGCACGCGGCGGCATGCGAACCACGCCCGGGACGCTCACGCACCCTGGAACGGGTAGATCGCTGGCAGCCCGAGAATGCGCGTCAGTTCGTCGAGCGCGCGCCGTGACTCGTCGAGGAGCGCCGGATCGGCAAGATCCGCGGGCGCGAGCCGGTCGCGATAGTGGCGGCGTATCCAGGCTTCCAGGGCATCCGCGAGCGCATCGTCGAGGAAGACGTTCGCGCGGATGGCCGCGCGTTCGTCCGTCGTCAGCGGGACGCGCAGCCGCAGGCACGCCGGGCCGCCGCCGTTGCGCATGCTCTGGCGCAGGTCGAAGGTCACGACCTCGCGGATCGGGCCGTCGCCGGCGAGCAGTGCATCGAGATAGGCCGACACGCGCGCATGCTCGCGGCACTCGGCGGGTGCCACGAGCAGCATGCCGCCGCCGCTGCGGGGCAACAACTGGCTGTTGAAGAGATATGTCGATACCGCGTCGGCGAGGGTCACTTCGCTCTCGCGCACCATCACCGGAAGCAGCGCGCCCTGCGTGCGCTTCGCGAGCGTGGCGACGGCGCCGGGCACGTCGATCCACGCCTTCTCGTGGCAGAAAAGCACGTCGTCCTCGCCCACCGCGATCACGTCGTTGTGGAATACGCCGGCGTCGATGGCGACGGGATCCTGTTGCGCGAAGACCACGCGTGCTGGATCGAGGCCGTGGCGGCGGGTGATGGCTTGCGAAGCCTCGAGAGTCTGGCGCGCGGGAAAGCGCTTCGGCGTCGCGCCGCCGCCGTACGCGCACCGTCCGTAGACGAAGACGTCGATGCCTCGACCGTCGGCGGCCACGAGGCGCGTGTGATTCGCGGCGCCTTCGTCGCCGGTCTGCGGCGAGGGCGGCAGGGGGTCGTGCACCACGAAGCGCGTCCCGTCGGCGAAGATCGCGCGCAGGATACGCGTGGTGACGGGCGCTTCGAGCGAGCGATGGAACTGCGTCGCGAGGTTGGCCGGCGTGAAGTGCACGCGGCCGTCTTTCGTATCGGGCGACGCGCTCACCGTGGCGGCATTGGCCACCCACATCGCCGCTGCCGACGAGCACGCCGACAGCAGCGCCGGCGCCTCGCGCGCCGCCGCGCGTATGACCGCGGTATCGTCGCCCGCGAAGCCGAGCGCGCGCAGCGCGCCGACGTCGGGCCGCTCGTGCGGCGGCAGCACCGCCTGCGAATAGCCGCGCGCGGCCAGGACACGCATCTTGGCGAGACCCTGCAACGCAGCCTCGCGTGGATGCGAGATCTGCGCCGCGTTGCGCGCCGCCGCGAGATTGCCCTGCGCGAGCCCCGCATAGTTGTGCGTGGGCCCGGGAATGCCGTCGAAATTGACCGTGACCGGGCGGTCGCGGGAAGGTGCTGCCTCCACCTCGGCTACCGATCGCGCGGGGACAGCGGTACCGCGCGCACGCTGTCGCCCTCGCTCACATGCAGGGCCGCCGCGGCGTAGGGCAGCAGCGGAAAGCGGTCCGCACGCGGCGGCGCCGCCGCGACGATGGCGCGAAAGTCCGCGAAGTGCCGATTGCACACGAGCCAGAGGATCTCGTCGGTGAGGCTGTCGGGCACCGGATCCTCCTCCTCCAGCGTGACGGACATCACCTGCGACCGACGCACCGCGTGGATGTTGTCGCGGAAGCACTCGAGCGTGGGGCCGGCATCGAAGATGTCGACGTAACCCTCGTAGCGGAATCCCTCCTGCTCGAGCATCGCCCGTGCCGGCACGGTGTCGGCGTGCACCATGCCGATCGCCTCGCGCGCGGCGGCGGGCAAGAGGTTCACGTACACCGGATGCCGCGGCATCAGCTCCGCGATGAACGACTTCTGCCCGATGCCGGTGAGGTAATCCGCGGTGGAGTATTCCATCGCGAAGAAGTGGCGGCCGAGACCTTCCCAGAACGGGCTTCGGCCGTCGGCGTCGAGGCGGCCGCGCAGTTCCGCGATGATCTTGTCCGCGAAGCGGTCGGCGAATTCGGCGATGAAGAGCAGCCGGCACTTGGCGAGCAGCACGCCGTTCTTGCCCTGCCGGAACGCCTGGTCGAGAAAGAGCGAGCAGAGCTCCGAATTGCCGGTGTGATCGTTGCCGAGGAAGAGCGTCGGCGCAGTGGTGTACACGCCGAGCTGGCGCGAGGCGTGCACGAGCGTGCCGACGTGATAGTTGTACCAGGGCTCCTTCAGGCCGACCGCCGCCTCGATGGCGCTGATGCCGACCACGGCATCACCCGCAGCATCGCCGGTGCCCTGCACGAGCACGAAGACGTAGCAGGCATCGGCGGTGCTCGCCTGTCCCGCGAAGGATGCCAGCGAGCGCTCGATGCGCTCGGCCAGGCGCTCACGATCCGCGGGGAGCGTGGTGAGCCCCGTTCCGGTGCGTTCGGAGAGCGCGAAGATCCCGGGGAGGTCGTCGCGGACGATCGGGCGGATGTGGAACATCGCCCGCTCCCGCTCGCCGCTACCTGCTTGCGACGCCTACTGCAGCGCCTGGTCGAGCGCCTTCTCGAGGCGCGCGAGGCCTTCGAGGATCTCGTCGAGCGAGATGACGAGCGACGGCGCGATGCGCACCACGTCGGGACCCGCCACGAGCACCATGAGGCCGGCATCGCCTGCGGCACGCACGACGTCCATCGACTTCCCCTTCCACGGTGCGTCGAGCTCGCAGCCGATCCAGACACCCTCGCCGCGGATGTCGGCGAACACCTTGCGGCGTGCGTTGATGGCCTTGAGGCCCTCGACGAAGAGCGCGTGCCGCGCCTTCACACCATCGAGGACCTCGGTGGTGTTGATGATGTCGAATGCCGCGCCGGCCACCGCGCAGGCGAGCGGATTGCCGCCGAAGGTGGTGCCGTGCACGCCCACGCCGAACACGCTCGCCACGTCGTTCGTCGTGAGGAGGGCGCCGATGGGGAAGCCGCCGCCCAGCCCCTTCGCGCTGGTCAGGATGTCGGGGACGATGTCCTTCTGCATGTAGGAGAAGAGGGCGCCGGTGCGGCCCATGCCGCTCTGGATCTCGTCGAGCACCAGCAGCGCGCCGTGCGCGGTGCAGAGCCGGCGTGCCGCCTGCAGGAAGGCCGGCGTGCCGGGTGTCATGCCGCCCTCGCCCTGCATCGGCTCGAGCAGCACCGCGCAGGTCTCGTCGCCGTGCTGCGCGAACTGCGCTTCGAGAGCCGCCACGTCGTTGTAGGGGATGTGGACGATGCCTTCCGGATTCGGGCCGAAGCCGCTCGAGTACTTGGCCTGCCCGCCGGCGGTGACGGTGAGCAGCGTGCGGCCGTGGAACGAGTTCAGCGTGGAGATGACGCGGATCTTCTTCGGACCGAAGCGATCGTGCGCGTAGCGGCGCGCGAGCTTCAACGCCGCCTCGTTGGCCTCGGCGCCGGAGTTGCAGAAGAACACGCGGTCGGCGAACGTGTGATCGACGAGCCGCCGCGCGAGGCGCAGCGCCGGCTCGTTGGTGAACCAGTTCGACACGTGCCACAGGGTATGCGCCTGCGCGGTGAGCGCGCGCACCAGCGCGGGATGGCAATGTCCGAGCGAGGTGACCGCGACCCCGGCGGCGAAGTCGATGTACATCTTGCCGTCCTGGTCCCACACGCGCGAGCCCTCGCCGCGCACGGGGATGAACGCCGCCGGCGCGTAGACCTGCAGCATGAGGTCGTCGAACATTGCGCGCGTGACGGGGAGGGTCGCGGCATTGGACGGCGCGGTGTCGACGTCGCGCCGCGCGGTGGCGGCCACCAGGGCCTGGGCGGGGGACTTGTTCATCGCACGTTGCTTCCGGTGGCCTGGCTCACGCGGAGGCGGTGGCAACGATCTGGATCTCGACCTTGTAGTCGGGGTGCGCGAGCGCTGCCTGGACGGTGGCGCGCGCGGGGGTCGCCCCGGGCACGACCCAGCCCTCCCACACGGCGTTGAGCGCGGGGAAGTCCGCCATGTCGGGCAGGTAGATGGTGGCGGACAGGATGCGCGTCTTGTCGCTGCCCACTTCGCCGAGCAGGCGGTCGATGCCCGCCAGCACCTGCTGGGTCTGGCCCGTCATGTCGGCGCTGTTGTCGTCGGCGACCTGTCCCGCGAGGTACACGATGCGCTCGCCGGCCCCGGGCGTGAAGACGACCGCCTCGGAGAGGCGCTTTCCGGGATGACGGCGTTCGATGGGCATGGTTGCTATCCTTGGTGCGGTTGAAGGGATGAATGACGCATTCTAACGGCAAGAGGCACCGGGGACCGGACGATCATGGCAGACGGGGCGCGCTTGGCGGCACGGGCACGGGTCACGCTCGTGGTGGCGGCACTGGCGATGGCCTGCGGCGTCGCGCTGGGCGCCTTCGGAGCGCATGGATTGCGGGCACGCGTGCCCGCCGACATGCTCGCCGTGTGGCAGACCGCCGTGCAGTATCACGCATGGCACGGATTGGCACTCTTCGGCGCGGGCCTGCTGATGCTGCGCGCGCCCGCGGCGCGCGGCCTCGTGGCGGCGGCCGCGCTGTTCGCGCTGGGCATCCTGCTCTTCTCGGGGAGCCTCTATGCGCTGGTGCTCACCGGCGTGCGCGGATGGGGTGCGATCACGCCGATCGGCGGCGTGGCGTTCATCGCCGGATGGCTGGTGCTGGCGTGGACGGCGTGGCGGGGGTAGGGGGTTCGCCGCGCGCCTCACTCGCAGCCTCCGTGGGGTCGCCAGTGCAAGCCGTGGGGTCAGCGCGTCGGCTGCCCTCGGTCGCTCGGCGACGGGCCTGCGGCCTGCTCGCTTACGCTCGCCGCCTCCCTCACTCGCAGCCTCCTTGAGTCGCCAGTGCAAGCCGTGGGGTCAGCGCGTCGGCTGCCCTCGGTCGGCGCGCGACGGGCCTTCGGCCTGCTTGCTACGCTCGTCGCGCGCCTCACTCGACCCGCGCCCCCGACGCCTTGACGACTTTCTGCCACTTCGCGGTCTCGGCGGCGATGTGACGGGCGAAGTCCTCCGGCGAGCCGCCTGCGGCGATCGCGCCCAGGCTCGCGAGCTTGTCCTTGGCCTCCGGCGAGGCGAGCCAGTGCGCCACCTCCGCGTTGATCTTGGCGATCACGTCGGGCGGCGTCCCGGCGGGAGCGAGCAGCCCGAACCACGACGTGGCCTCGAACCCGGGGAGGCCCGCTTCGGCCACCGTCGGCAGGTCGGGCAGTGCACTGGAGCGCTGCGCGCTCGTCACGGCGAGGGCGCGCAGCTTGCCCGCCTTGATGAGTTGCAGCGACGACGGGAGATTGTCGAACATGAGCTGCACCTGGCCCCCGGCGAGGTCGGCGAGTGCGGGCGCGCTGCCCTTGTACGGCACGTGCGACATCTGCACGCCGGTCATCACCTTGAAGAGCTCCCCGGCGAGATGGATCGACGTTCCGCTGCCCGACGACGCGAAGTTGAGCTTGCCCGGGTTGGCCTTGGCGTAGGCGATGAGTTCCTGCACCGAGTGCACCGGCACCGAAGGGTTGACCACGAGCACGTTGGGCACGCCGGCGACGAGGATCACGGGCGCGAAGTCGCGCACGTGGTCGTACGGCATCCTGCTGTAGAGGCTGGCGTTGATCGCGTGCGTGCCTACGGTCCCCATCAGCAGCGTGTAGCCGTCCGGGGGCGACTTCGCGACGAGTTCCGCCCCGATGTTGCCCCCCGCGCCCGGGCGGTTGTCGACGACGAAGGGTTGCCCGAGCGCTTGCGTGAGCCGCTGCCCCGCCTCGCGCGCGAGGATGTCGGTGGTTCCCCCCGCCGGGAACGGGACCACGATGCGCACGGGCTTGGACGGATAGGCTTGCGCGAACGCTGCCGTTGCGCTGACCGCGAACAGGCACGCGAGGACGGCACGAACGATGCGATGCATGACTCCTCCTGGTGTGGGGTTCTGGCGACGCCCTTGCACTCCTGCACCCGCGAGCCGCGCGGAACGGTCGGTACGGCGCCTCCATGCTACTCGCGAACCGCTCGCGCGCGTTCGGCGTGCGTCGGACTCGCTAGCTACTTTGTGGCGCAAAATTCGCGCGGCGAGTTGATCTGTTAGCGTACATGA
>CAYTOT010000069.1:0-20828 GCA_964439475.1 uncultured Alcaligenaceae bacterium | reverse complement strand
CCGAGATGGTGATCGAGAAGGCCAAGCGCCTGGTCGAGCACAAGAAGGACGTGGTCATCCTGCTCGACTCGATCACCCGCCTGGCGCGCGCCTACAACACCGTGGTGCCGGCCTCGGGCAAGGTGCTGACCGGCGGCGTGGACGCCAACGCCCTGCAAAAGCCGAAGCGCTTCTTCGGCGCCGCGCGCAACATCGAGGAAGGCGGCTCGCTCACCATCATCGCCACCGCGCTCATCGATACCGGCTCGCGGATGGACGACGTGATCTACGAGGAGTTCAAGGGCACCGGCAACATGGAGATCCACCTCGACCGCCGCATGGCCGAGAAGCGGATCTACCCGTCGATCAACGTGAACCGCTCCGGCACGCGCAAGGAAGAGCTCCTGCTCAAGCCCGACATCCTGCAAAAGGTGTGGATCCTGCGCAAGCTCCTCTATCCGATGGACGAGCTCGAGGCCATGGAATTCCTGCTCGACAAGATCAAGGCCACGAAGAACAACGGCGAGTTCTTCGATTCGATGCGGCGCGGGTAGCCGCGGCCCGCCCGCGCGTCCGGTTCGCGCGTCCGGAACCGGTACGTCCTCGCAGCCAGCAGGCTAGCTAGGGCAGTGGGCCGCACGACCGCGAAGGGCGCGTCGGTCCGAGAAGTGCCTCGTTGAAGCGCCCGGCCTCCTCGAACTGCACCCAATGCCCCGCGCGGGGAATGACGGTAGCGCCCTCGAAGTGCGGGTTGGCCGTCAGCACGCCTTCCATCCCGGGCCAGGCGTCCTTGAAGAGCACGTCCTCGGCGCCATAGATGGCGCGATAGGGACACTGGAAGCGGGCGATCGCCTCCTGGAAGGCGGTCGTCGTCACGAGGCTGCGTCCCCGCATCCTGTCGCGCGGCACGTTGCTCGACTGGATCGCGACGGCCGTGTCGTCGATCGACTCCGGCCGGTGCAGCATGATGGCAGCGAGGTTGTAGCGATGAACCGCCTCGCGTTCCTGTGGGGTCCGCGCCGTGTTCCACGAGCGCAGCTCGACGCCGCGACCGCGCCGCAGCGGCGTCACCGGCGCCCCGACCAGCACCAGGCGGGCAATCGAATCCGGGTGACCCGACGCCAGCAGCGCGGCGACGAGACTGCCGAAGGAGAAGCCGACCACGTCGACGGCACGACTGCCGAAGAGTTGAGCGAAGCCGGCAACGAGCGGCCCGACCGCCGCGTCGGCATCGCCTCGGCCGCGCGGTGCGGCCGAGTCGCCGAAACCAGGCAGGTCCGGGACGACGGCTTGCCGGCCCGCTGCGACGACCGCGGGGATGTTCCGTAGCCAGTGGGTCCAGCTGCCACTGCCCCCGTGGAGCATGACCATGGGCTCGCCTTCGCCCCATGAGCGCCAGACGACCTGCCCGTCACCGCAAGGGGTATGGCGCCGCTGCGCCATCGCGTCCAGTTCGCGGGCCGCACCCGGAAGATCAGCGTCGTGAGTCATCGAGCAAGCCCGCCCCTCCCCGATCAGCGACCTGCTCGACCTGGACCCACACCGCCTTCAGGTTGCGTGCCACGCGACCACGAGGAACAGCGCGGCCCCCCCCCGGCGATCACGCGCTCCACAACGCCTTCAGGTTGCGATCGCCACGCGACCGGCAAATCGGGCAGCGGCTTCGAACCTCAGTCAACGCGGGCGCCGGACGCCTCGACGGCCTCGGACCACTTTGCGATGTCCTTCCTGACCATGGCGGCAAATTCGTCCGGCGTCATCGCCAGCGGCTCGGCCCCCAGGGAGGCGAGTCGGTCGATGACCTCCTTGCTGCCGAGCAGCTCGCGGACATCCGCGTTGATCTTCTGAACCACTGCCGGCGGCGTGCCGGTTCGCGCGACGATGCCGAACCACGGACTCACGTCGAAGCCCGGGAAACCGGATTCGGCGATCGTCGGAATGTCGGGAAAGCTCGCGCTGCGCTGGCCGCTGGTGACCGCGAGGGCGCGCACCTGGCCGCTGCGAATCATGCCGGCCACCGATGGCAGGCTCGTGAACACGACCTGTACCTGGCCCCCCAAGAGATCCTGCAACGCCGGCGCCGCCCCTTTGTACGGGACGTGCTGGAGCTTGGTCTTGGCCATCGTGTTGACCATCTCGCCGAGCAGGTGGTTGACCGAGCCGTTGCCGGCCGAGCCGAAATGGATCGGACCGCTGCGCGCCTGCTGCACGAGCTCCGCAAAGGTCTTGGGCCCGTTCGGCTGCGTGATCGCCACGAAGGGAAGTCTTGCAACGGTCGCGACCGGCATCAGGTCCTTCTCGATCGAGAAGCGGAGGTTCTTGTACAGCGCGCCGTTGATCGAATGCGTACCGGCGTAGGTCATCAGGAGCGTGTAGCCGTCGGCCGGCTGGCTGATCACGTACTCCATGCCGATGTTCCCGCCGGCGCCCGGCTTGTTCTCGACGACGACCGGCTGCTTCCACACCTCGCCGAGCTTCTGGCCCAAGGTGCGCGCGAGTGCGTCGGATGCGCCGCCCGGCGCCTGCGGCACGATGAGGTGGACCGGCTTGTCGGGAAAGCCCTGGGCGGCGGCCCACAGGCTGGTGCAGGCGAGAAGCGCGGCGACGGTGGCGCGCATGCGGTGACGGATCATCTCGTGGTCTCCTTGGTGAATGGCCGGTCTTCGACGCCGGCGCGTTGCGTGATGAGGTCTGACGCGTGACGAACTTGCTGCGGCAGCGACAGGGTGAAGAAGGTCGCGTCCTGCTCGTCGATCACGCGGCGGGCGAGCCGTTCGATGGCGCGCGTCAGCACGTAGCGCGCACGTGCGAGCCTCCGCGTGGGCAAGGCATCGGTCTGCGCGAGCCACGCTGCGTGGTCGTCGATCGCTTGCGATAGCGCGTCGATGGAGTCGACATCGCCGGCAGAGGTGAGCAGTACCGGCGGCACCCAGGGCTGCGCGCGGCGCCTCGACAGTCCCACGACGCGCTTGATGTCGGCCGCCATGCGCTGCGCACCCGACAGATCCGCCTTGTTGACGACGATGATGTCCGCGAGCTCGGCGATCCCTGCCTTCATCGCCTGCACGTGGTCGCCGCCATCGGGCGGGACCACGAGCACCAGCGTGTCGACGACGTGGCGCACCGCGTTCTCGACCTGGCCGACGCCGACGGTCTCGAGCACGAGCTCGTCGAAGCCGAAGGCCTCCATCGCAGCCAGCATCTCGGGCGCCTGGTCGGCGAGGCCGTCGGTGGCGCTCTTCGACGCAACCGAACGCACGTAGAGTTCGCCCGCCTCGTCGATCTCGTCGATGCGGATGCGGTCGCCGAGGATCGCGCCGCCGGAGCGCGGGCTGGTCGGGTCGATGGCGAGCACGCCCACGCGGCGGTCGCGCGCGCGCCGCAGGGCGAGGCGGCCCACCAGCGTGCTCTTGCCCGCGCCCGGCGCGCCGGTGAAGCCGATGCGGCGCGCCGGCAACGAGCCGACGCACGGCGTCAGGTCCGGCAGCGCTGCCGGGCGTCCGCCGGCGAGCTGCGTCAGCACCTGGCCCAGCGCCCGGCGATCCAGCGGCCCGCGCGCGGTCATGCGCTGCTCCGTCCCAGCAAGGCATCGTGGTGCTCGTCAAGCCGCGGCGGCAGTCCGTAGCAGGGCGTCATCCCGTCGATGCGCATCGGCATGCCGATCGCACGCAACGGCACGCTGCCGTCGCCGAGGGACACCACCATGTGCCGTTCCGCGGTAAGCTCGCTGGCGAGCGCATCGCCCAGGCTCTCGACCTTCGACACCACGATGCCGAGCGGATCGAGTCGGCGTACCCATTCGGCGGCGGGCGCCGCGGCCAGCACCTCGGTGAGCATCGCCACGACCGCTTCGCGATGGACGCGTCGCGCGGCCATCGTCGCGAAGCGCGCGTCGCTGATCCAGTCATCGCGTCCGATCTCGCGGCAGAAGCGGCGCCAGAAGTCGTCGTGACTGATGAAGAGCACGAGCCAGCCATCGGCGGTGGGGAAGACCTGCGCCGGCACGATGTAGGGGTGCGACGACGAAGGCAGCCGCGCCGGCTCCTCGCCCGCGTTGAGGGCGGCACCGGCGAGGTAGTTGAGCTGCGACAGCATGGTGTCGTGCATCGAGACGTCGACTTGCCCGCCCGTCCCTTCGACGATCTTGGCGAGCAGGCCGATCGCGGCGACGAGCCCCGCCGAGTTGTCGACGGCCGAGTAGCCCGCCTTGATCGGTGCCGCATCGGGGTCACCGGTGATCGCCATCACGCCGGTGACGGCCTGGATCACGTAGTCGTAGGCCGGGCGGTCCGCGAACTTTCCTTCGAGGCCGTAGCCGGTGAGCGCGACGCAGACGATGCGCGGATTGATCTCGCGCAGCGCGCCGTAGGTCAGCCCGAGCTTCCTGATCGCGCTGGGCCGCAGGTTGGTGATCAGCGCATGCGCGTCCCTCGCGAGGCGATGCAGGTCGGCCTGGCCCTGCGGCGTGGCGAGGTCGAGCACGACGCTCTTCTTGCTGCGGTTCAGGCTCGCGAAGTAGGCGTTGTGGCCCGCGACGACGTGCGGGCTGATGCGCCGGCCGATGTCGCCCTCGACGGGCTCGATCTTGATGACCTCGGCGCCGAGGTCGGCAAGCATCAGTCCGCAGTAGGGCCCGGCCAGCATGTGGCCGACCTCGATGACGCGGATGCCGGACAGCGGCCCTCGGCTCATGTCGAGAGCCGGGCGGCGAGCGCCGTCACCACCGTCTCCAGCGGCATGTCGGCGGTGTAGACGTCGACCACGCCCATGTCGCGCAGCGCCGCCTGGTCCTCGGCGGGAATCGTGCCGCCGACGAAGACGCGTACGTCGCCCGCGCCGCGGGTGCGCAGCTCGGCGATCACGTCGTGCACCAGTTCCTTGTGGCTGCCGGAGAGAATCGACAGGCCCACGGCGTCGACCCCTTCGTCGACCGCGACGCGTGCGATCTGCTCGGGGCTGCGCCGCAGGCCGGTATAGACGACCTCGGCGCCCGCATCGCGCAGCGCCAGCGCCACGACCTTGGCCCCGATATCGTGTCCATCCAGTCCGGGCTTTCCGATCAGGATGCGCTTGCCGGCCAGCGGGTGGCCGCTCGTTGGATTCGTGCTCATAGGCCCACCGGCTCCTGGAATTCGCCCCACTCGCGCTTCAGGCAAGCCACCATCTCGCCGACGGTGGCATAGGCGTGGCAGCAGTCCACGAGCCAGGGCATGACGTTCTCGCCGTCGTTCGCCGCGGCGCGCGCGAGCGCCGCGAGGCTGCGCTCGACCGCGCCCGCATCGCGCGTCTCCAGCGTGCGGCGGTACTTCTCCTGCACGCGCTGCGCCACCGTCGGGTCGAGCTTGAAGAGATCGCCGAGCTTGCCCGGGCCGTCGCCGGTCGCGAAGTGGTTGAGGCCGACGACCACGTTGTCGCCGCTGTCGGTCTTGCGCTTGCGTTCCAGCGCGCGCTCGGCGAGGCGCAGCTGGATCCAGCCGTCCTCGATGGCCCTCACCACGCCGCCGTAGGCGTCGATCTCGGCCATGACCTTCTCGATCCCGGCCTCGATACGGTCGGTGTGCTGCTCGAGGAAGTAGCTGCCGCCCAGCGGATCGACGGTGCGGGCGATGCCGCTTTCGTAGGCGACGATCTGCTGCGTGCGCACGGCGATCTCGGCCGAGAACTCGGTCGGAATCTGGTAGGCCTCGTCGAAGGCGCAGGTGAAGATCGACTGCGCACCGCCCATCACCGCCGCCATCGTCTCGACGGTGACGCGCGCGATGTTGTTGTAGGGCTGCGGCGCGACCAGCGACGAGCCGCCGCAGACGACACCGAAGCGGAACTGCTGTGCCTTCGGATCCCGGGCGCCGTAGCGTTCCTTCATCAGCTTCGCCCACAGGCGGCGTCCGGCGCGGAACTTGGCGACCTCGTCGAAGAAGTCCATGTGCACGTAGAAGAAGAACGACAGGCGCTTGGCGAACTTCTCGACGTCACCGCCGCGGCGCTGCAGTTCGTCGACGTAGGCCAGGCCGTTGGCCAGCGTGTAGGCCATTTCCTCGACGGCGGTGGCGCCCGCATCACGCACGTGGGCACCGGCGATGCTGATCGGGTTGAAGCGCGGCGTCTGGTCGTTCGAGTACAGGATCGAATCGGCGATCAGCCGCATCGACGGCTTGACCGGGAAGATCCAGGTGCCGCGGGCGACGTATTCCTTGAGGATGTCGTTCTGGATCGTGCCGGTGAGCCGGGCCCGCGGCACGCCCTGCTTGTCGGCGACCGCGAGGTACATCGCGTAGACGATGGCCGCGGTGCCGTTGATCGTGAACGAGGTCGAGATCTGCGACAGGTCGAGACCCCGGAACAGGATCTCGGCCTCGCTCAGGTTGGACAGCGAGACGCCGACCTTGCCGATCTCCGGGCGTGCCATCGGATGCACGGGATCCAGGCCGCACTGCGTGGGCAGGTCGAGGGCCACGGAGAGCCCGGTCTGGCCGCGGTCCAGCAGGAACTGGTAGCGCTCGTTCGACTCCTCGGCGGTGCCGAAGCCCGAGTACTGGCGAATGGTCCAGAGGCGACCGTTGTAGCCATCGGCGAAGATGCCGCGCGTGAACGGATACTCGCCCGGACGGCCGATGCCGTCGGGATGCACGGCATCGGGGCCGATCGACGGCGGGACGTCGATCCCGGTGGCGCTCTTGCTTCCGAAGCGCGGCGGTGTCTTCTCGATCGTGTCGCTCATGAGGTGCTCCGCGACAAGGCCCGTTCCGCCGCCAGCCAGTGGTCGTCGTGCAGCCAGGTCGCCTTCAGGTGTTCGATTTCGATGCGGCGGCGCTCGTCGTGGCTGGCGTTGCGGCGCCACGCGGCCGCCGCCGCCTTGATGCCGCGGGCAACCTGCGGCGGGCGCTCTCCGAGCGGGCGCAGGAAGGCGGTGATGTCTTCGTCCTCATGGGCGTCGCGGGCGACGGCATCGGCCAGTCCCCAGGCGAGCGCCGTCGACGCGTCGACGAGTTCGGCGCGCGCCAGCATGCGCAGCGCACGCGGGCCACCCACGATCTGGCACAGGTCGACGCCGCCGCCCCAGGCCGGCGTGATGGCCAGCCGCGCCTGGATGAAGCCCATGCGTGCGTGGGCGAGGAAGATGCGCAGGTCGGCGGACGCGGCGAGTTCGGCGCCGCCGCCGAGCGCATCGCCGTTCAGGAGTGCGACGACCGGGACCGGGCACCGACGTATCGCGTCGAGCGTGGCCTGGGCGCGCCGGAGCATGGCCTCGACGGCAGCGTCGTCACGTACGGCGGCCAGTTCCTTGAGGTCGCCGCCTGCCGCGAAGCTCTTGCGGCCCGCACCGGTGAGCACGACGTAGCGCGTGTCCGGATCGGCACCGGCCCGTTCGACGGCGGTGCGCAGCGCGTCGAGCGTCGGCAGGGAGAGCGCGTTGTGCTTGTCCGGGCGATTGAGCGTCAGCCAGATGGCACCATTGCTGCGTTGCTCGCTGCGAACGAGGGCATCGGCGGTGGGGGGAGGTGGGATCAAGCGTCGGTGTCCAGGAGCGAAGTGACGCGACTGTAGGATCCTCGTCAGAATGTTTTTTCGATATGTCGAACAATCCGGTAGATTCGGGCTAGAATTTGCCCTTCTAGGGCCAATTGATGCCGGATTGTTCAGGATGTCGAACATCCTGGAATGCGATGACACCACCCCCTGTCACCGTGACCGCCGTGGAGCGCGTGCTGGACATCTTCGAGGCGTTCGGCACGATGGGTCGGCCGATGTCGCTGACCGAGCTCTCCGAGCGCGTGGGAGCTCCCAAGAGCAGTGTTCATGCGATCGTCGGCACGCTGATCCAGCGAGGCTATCTCTATTCGTTCAGCCGGCCGCGCGCGCTCTACCCGACGCGCCGCCTCTACGACGCCGCGGCCGAGTTGTTGCAGCACGATCCGCTGATCGGGCGTACGACGCCGCTGCTCGAACGTTTGCGTGACACCTCGACCGAGACCGTGATCCTCGGCAAGCGCCAGGGCAACGCGGTGATCTACCTGCAGGTGTTCGAAGGACTGAACGCGATCCGGTACGCGGCGCAGCCGGGTGAATTCAAACCGCTGCACTCCAGCGCGATGGGCAAGGCCCTGCTCGGCCGCCTGCCGACGCGGGAACTGCAGGCGTTGCTCGAGACACTGGAGCGTCCGGCGGTGACCGCCTCGACCCTCGTCGATGCCGAGGGGCTCATGGCGGACATCGCGGAGAGCCGACGCCGCGGCTACAGCCTGACACGTGGCGAGAACGTACCCGACGTGTGGGCCGTGGCCACCACCATCACGCTGGGCGCCGAGACGGTGGGCGTGACGCTGGCCGGGCCGCGACATCGCATCGAACCGGCGGTCGACGAAGCGGCGCGCCTGTTGATGGCAACCTGCCACCTGCTCGAGCGTTCGTTGATGAACGAGGGACGAGGCACGCGCGGTCGGCGCGCAACCGCGTCGGGGGGGTGATCGATGAGACCCCGGAAAGGACGCGGGCCATTGCGGCAATCACCGAGGGCCTGCGGGTGATTTCAGCGGATCCCTGACTCCCGCGCGGATTTCGAGCGGCTGACCGGGCTTCAGGCCGAGAGCGAGCCGCAGCGCCTTCGGCACGACGATGCGCCCGGCGGCATCGATGGTTGCCTTCATGGGTCACGATCTACCATAAAAATGGCAGACCTGCTGCCTGCCGGCAAGCGGCACCTACCGGCAAGCGTCACCTGCCGCGAGAATCGTCGCGGGCGAGGACCGTCGCGGAACCGCTTCCTCCATCGAGCATCGCAGGAAATGCGCCGGCAGCCTCGAAGCAATCGACCCGAACCTCCATGCGATGATTGCACCCGATGCCGGCCCGCGCCGGCCATGGGGTTGCGCACATGTTGCGACGCATTCTGAGTCTCAGCCGCTACGTTGTGACGCTCGCGGTCGGCGGCATCCTGGTCGGCTCGGTAGCGCTGCTGGTCTACGAGGGCCTGGTGATCGTCTTCGCCATGATCGACAGCATCGGCAGCGGCACGATTTCGCCCAAGGCCGCCAAGGTGCTGGCGGTGGGGCTGATCGAGGCGGTCGACGTCTTCCTGATCGCGATCGTCGCGCACATCATCGGCCTCGGCCTGTACAAGCTGTTCGTCGATCCCGATCTGACGCTGCCGGCCTGGTTGAAGATTCGCAACCTCGACGACCTCAAGAGCCACCTGGCCAGCAGCGTGATCGCGGTGCTGGCGGTGCTCTTCCTGCGCGAGGCGGTGGCCTGGGACGGCCAGCGCGACCTGCTGCAGCTGGGCGCCGCGGTGGCGCTGATCATCGTCGCGTTGACGATCTACCTGGTCGCCAAGAAGCCCCAGGAGTGATGTCGCCCGGCGGTCGCGCGCCGCATTCGTGCCTGGCGGTCGGGCACGGAACTCGCGCACGGCAGCAGCGGGTCGAGCGGCGTCTCGTGGAGAAGTACCGCATGCCGCCCGCACCGCCGCCACGGCGGTGCCCTACGCGTGCCGCACCGCCGCCACGGCGGTGCCCTACTCGTGCCGCAACGCCTCGATCGGGTCGAGCCGCGCCGCCCGACGCGCCGGGAAGAATCCGAACACCACGCCGATGAGCGCCGACACCGCGAACGACAGGGCGTTGATGCCCGCGTTGAAGATGTAGGGCACCTGCATCAGCTGCGCGATCACCAGCGACGCGGCGGTCGCCAGCGCGATGCCCAGCAATCCGCCCAGCATCGACAGCGCCACCGCCTCGATCAGGAACTGCAGCAGCACCTCGCGCTCCAGCGCGCCGATCGCGAGCCGCAACCCGATCTCGCGCGTGCGCTCCGTGACGCTCACCAGCATGATGTTCATGATGCCGATGCCGCCCACGAGCAGGCTCACCGCCGCCACTGCGCCGAGGAGCGTCGTCATCACCCGGGTCGTTCCCGATACCGCCTCCGCGATCTGCTTGGTGTCGAGCACGTTGAAGTTGTCGGGATCCTCGTCGGCGAGCTTGCGCCGCTCGCGCAGGAGCTGGCCGATGGCCGACTGCACGCGGGCGCTGTCGGAACCTTCCTCCATCGACACCAGCAGCGTGCTCACGCGCTGGCTCCCCGTCACGCGCCGCTGCATGGTCTTGATCGGGAGGATGATCGTATCGTCCTGATCGTTGCCCATCGCTGCACGACCCTTCGACTGCAGCACGCCGATCACGTCGCAGGAGAACTGCTTCACCCGCACCTTCTCGCCCAGCACGTCGGGCTTGCCGAAGAGCTCGCGGCGGACGGTGTCGCCGATGATGCACACGGCAGACCCCGCCTGCTCCTCCTCCGGCTCGAACTTGCGGCCGGCGGCGAGCGTCCAGTTGTTGGTGTCGAAGTACGCGTTGGTGGTGCCGGTGACGCTGGTCGCCCAGTTCCTGCCGTTGGCGATGACCGTTACGCCGGAGCGCTGCTCCGGCGCCACGGCGCGCACGCCGCCGACCTGCGAGGCGATCGCATCCGCATCGGCCAGCCTGAACGACGGCGCGCCCGCCACGCCCATCCCCGGGCCGAGGCGCTGCCCGGGACGCACCATCAGGAGGTTGCTCCCCAGGCTCGAGATCTGATCCTTGACCGCCTGCGTCGCGCCGTTGCCGACGGTGACCATGGTGATCACCGCCGCGACGCCGATCACGATGCCGAGGATCGTGAGGAACGAGCGCAGCAGGTTGCGCCGTATCTCCCGCAGCGCGAGGAGGATCGTGTTGAGGATCACGACACGGCTTCCTCGGTGGGCATCGCCTCGATGGTCGTCGGGCGAACGTTGCGCTCGTCGCGCTGGATGCGGCCATCGACCACGTGCACGATGCGGGTCGCGTACGCCGCGATGGTCGGGTCGTGCGTGACCATGAGAATGGTGATGCCGGAGCGCGCGTTGAGGTCGACCAGGTACTCCATGATCTCGCGCGCCCGCCGCGTGTCGAGATTGCCCGTGGGCTCGTCGGCGAACAGCACTGCCGGAGACGTGACGATCGCGCGCGCGATGGCCACCCGCTGCTGCTGCCCGCCCGAGAGCTCGCCGGGGGTGTGATCCTCGCGGCCCGCGAGTCCCACGGACGCGAGCGCCGCGCGCGACTGGCGATGCCGCTCGGCTGCCGGCTCGCCGCGATAGACGAGCGGCAACTCCACGTTCTCCTGCGCGGTGGTGCGCGCGAGGAGGTGGAAACCCTGGAAGACGAAGCCGATGTAGTTGCGCCGCAACCGCGCCCGCTGATCACGGGTCAGCTTCTGCACATGCACGCCGCGGAATACGTACTCGCCCGAGGTGGGCGTGTCGAGGCAACCCAGGATGTTCATGAGCGTCGACTTGCCCGATCCGCTCGGTCCCATCACGGCGACGAACTCTCCGGCCTCGATGTCTAGATCCACGCCGGCCAGCGCGCGCACGAGCGCCTCGCCCTTGCCGTACACACGCGTGACGCCGCGCAGGCGAATGAGCGGATTGCCGGACCGCCCGGTGCTCACGGGGCCCCCTTCCCGCCCGCGCGCCCCGACGCACCTCCGCGGCGACGCGCGCCGGCCGGCCGGCGCACCTTGCGTACCCACGTCCTCACTTGACCGCCGCGCGCTGGTCGACGATCACCGGAGTGCCCGGCGCGAGGTCCGTCGACGAGACTTCCGTCACGCGACCGTCGGTGGCGCCGACATTCACGGTCACCGCCACTGCCTGGCCGTCCCTGACGATCCATACCTGGCGTGGGCCCGAGCCGGCACCGCGACGCGCCGGCGAGGCCGAGCGCGTACCCGCACCGGGCGGCCGCGGCACCAGGCTGCCGACGATTCCGCCGCCTCCGCTCTTGGCTTCGCCCGAAGGCTCGCCGCTCCTCGATGCGCCCGACTGCACGGGCGTGAAGCGCAGCGCCATGTTGGGCACGAGGAGGACGTCGCTCCGCTCGGTCGCGTTGATCGTGGCGGTCGCCGTCATGCCGGGCCGCAACAGGAGATCGGGATTGTCGACCTCGAGGTACGTGATGTAGGTGACGACGTTGTCGGTCGTCGTGGAGCCATAGGCCACGCGCGTGATCTTCGCCGGGAAGCGCCGCAACGGATACGCCGCCACGGTGAACGTCGCGTTCTGGCCCACGCTGACCTTGCCCACGTCGGCCTCGTCGACGTTGATCTGCAGCTTCATCTTCGTGAGATCCTCGGCAATGGTGAACAGCGTGACCGCCTGCAGCGAGGCGGCGACGGCGTTGCCGGGATCGACCGCCCGGGTGAGGATCACGCCATCGATCGGCGACTTGATCGACGCCTTGCGCAGATTGGTGGCGTCGCTTGCGAGCGCGGCCTGCGCATCGGTCACCGAGGCGCGGGCGGCATTGGCATCGGCCCGCGCGCGGTCCAGCGTGGCCTGCGCGGTATCGATCTCCGCCGGCGACGGCACCTTCCCCCCCGACAGCTGCTGCACTTCCTTGAGCCGCGCGAGGTTGCCTTGCGCCTCCTTCACCGTGGCGTCCGCCTGCGCGACCTTGGCCGTGGCCGCCGCGAGCGTCGCCTGCGACCGCGTGACGAGATCGCTGAACTTCGACGTGTCGAGCTCGACCAGCACCTCACCCTTCTTCACTCGATCGTTGACGTCGACCAGCACGCGCGAGACGGTGCCCGAGAGCTCGCTGCCGATGCTGACCGTTCGCGTGGGCTGCAGCGTCCCGTTGGCGGTGACCGACACGCGCAGGTTTCCACGGGTGACCGGCTCGGTCACGAACGTGGACGTGCTCGCCGCAGGCGCGCGCGTGTGCCAGTACCACGCGCCGGCGGCAAAGCCTGCGAGAAGGATCAGCACGATCCATGGCAGGGGCCGCCGCCACCAGGGCGGACCGGACAGCTCGGCCATGTCGATGGGAGCAGCACCCGCTGCCGCGGCGAGCGGCGGCGCCGTCGCCAGCGGCGGCGCCTTGGCGGATGGCCCCGCGGCCGCGCCATCGTCGTGGGTATCGGTGAACGGGAGATCGACGGGCTTGTTCATGTGATCGGGGAATCGGCGCGCGCGGTGCGCTCGCTCAGGTGGCGGGAAGGATGGGACGCGTGACAGGGTCGTCCGGGCGTCCGGTGGAGACCTGCGTGGCCTCCGCGTCGGGTTGCCAGCCGCCGCCCAGCGCCTTGTACAGGCGCACGTGCGCGATCGCGAGCTCGGCCTCGCTATTGGCCACGCTGTCCTGCACCGACAGCAGCGCCGCCTGCGTCTGCAGCACGGCCGTGAAGTCGATGAGGCCGCTGTCGTAGCGATAGCGCGCAAGAAGCGACGCGTTCCTGGCCGCTTCCGCGGCGCGGCGCAGCGTGGCGAGGCGCTCGCGCGCGCTCTTCAACGTCACGAGCGAGTCCTCGACGTCCTTGAGGGCGGCGAGGACGGTCGCCTCGTACCCGATGCGCGCCTGGTCGAGCGCCGCGTCCTGCACCCGCACCTGCGCCGCGAGGGCGCCGGCGTTGAAGATCGGCACCGAGACACCGCCGAGAATCGACGCCGCGAGAGCGCTGCCGCCCGTCAGGCCGCCAAAGGTGAGCGACGCGAGTCCGATCGAGCCATTGAGGTTGAACGACGGATAGCGCGCGGCATCCGCAGCGGTCACGCGCGCCGCGGCTGCCACCACCTGTGCTTCGGCCTGGTGCACGTCGGGGCGCTGGCGCAGCGTCTGCGCGGGAAACGCGTACGCAAGCCCCTCGGCGGCTACCGGCACCCCCGTCGTTTTCCGCAGCGTCGCATTGAGCGCCTCGGGCGTCGCGCCGGTGAGGATCGCCAGCGCGCTCTGCGCCTGGGCGATGCCCGCCTGCAGCGCGGGGATCTGCGCGCGCGTCGACTCGGTGGAGGTGCGCGCCTGCTCGACGTCGAGCGAGGTGACGAGCCCCGCCTGCGCACGCCATTCGGTGATCTGCTGCGTCTCCTCCTGGCTCGCGAGGTTGTCGCGGGCGATGGCCAGACGAAGCGTCAGGCCGGTCCAGGTGATGTACTGCGCGGCCACCTCCGCGGCGATCGACACCTGCACGTTGGCCAGCGACAGCGCGGAGGCCTTCGCGGCCGCGTCGGCGGCAGCGACCTGGGCGGCGGTGCCGCCGAAGACGTCGGGCTCCCAGCTCGCGTCGATGCCGACGGTGAAGTTCGTCGCGGCGTCGCTGCCGCGCGTCTTGCTGCGGGACGCCGATCCGCTCGCGCCGACGTTCGGGTACAGGCCCGACGCCGCGATCACGCTCTCCTCGCGCGCCTGCCGCAACGTGGCCTGGGCGGTGCGCACATCGTTGTTGCGGGTGAGCGCCAGGGTGACGAGCTCGCCGAGCTGCGGATCGCCGAAGCGCTGCCACCACGCGGCGAGCGCGGTGGGATCGGCCGTCGAGCTGCCCTGGTCCCAGGCCGCGGGCACGGCGACTGCACCGCTCACGTCGGTATCGGGGTGGACGAGCAACGAGGAGCAACCGGCGAGCGCCGCCACGGCCAGCGGCAGGCACGTTCTCGCAAGGATGCGGGTCACGGGGTCGCACCGAAGTGCGGCCCGGCCGGGGGGAACGATGCTGGGAGCGATTGGCATTCGCATTCGGGATTCGTTGCGGCGCCACAGCGTCGCCGCTGGCGTGCAGGTGGGGACGGGACGGGCGGGTTTCACGAGTATCGACTGCTTTGACGCCGTTGCCGGCAAAGGTTTCTGTAACCACCCGTAACAGTGCGCGCGCGGGAGGCGGCGGGTCCACGTGGCCGACCGGCGGCAGCCAGGGCGCCGCACACCTGGCCCGGGACGGGGCTTGCATGGTGCCGATCGGCGCCCATATTGCAACAAGCCAGGGAACCTCGCATAATGATGGGTTCCACGTAGCCTCCCCAAGAGGTTCCCCCAGTCGGCAGCGCGCACGGGCAAGGTCGCCCGCGCCAGCGAGCCCATACGGAAGAGGACACCATGAAGGACAACATCCATCCCAAGTACGCCGAGGTGCAGGTCACCTGCAGCTGCGGCAACACGTTCACCACCCGCTCGACCTCGTCGAACAAGGCGATGCACATCGAAGTCTGCGCACAATGCCACCCGTTCTACACCGGCAAGCAGAAGGTGATGGACACCGCGGGCCGCATCGACAAGTTCCGCCAGCGCTACGGCAGCAAGGACGGCGCGAAGGCTGCCGCGAAGGCGTGAGGTTGACGTATCCTGCGGCGCCACGCGCGTGATGGCGCGCGTGCCGTTACAGCGCAGCGAGGGCAGCTTCGGCTGCCCTTTTTGTTGCCGTCGGCGCCGGCGGAGTGCGCATCGCCGTGCGGCAGGCGGTGCAATTGCTCCAGAATAGCGCCCGGTAACGCCGCACGTCCGCCCGCAGGGGCTCGTGACGGCCCCGACATCCATGCGTGCGCCACGTCCCTACATCCCCGAGAGCGTCGATCCCGAGGCCGTGAGCCCGTCCGCGCCGTTCCGCGCGTGGAAGCAGTTCGGCCTCGTCCTCCTGTGCGCCGCCTGGGTCGCACTCGGCCTGGCCGGCCACGACCCGTGGAAGACGGAGGACGCCACGTCGATCGGCGTCGCCGCCGCGATGGCACAGAGCGGCGACTTCGTGGTGCCGACGCTCGCCGGGGAGCCTTACGTGCCGAGGCCGCCGCTCGCCTACATCGGTGGCGCGCTGGCGATCGACGCCTTTGCGCCGCCGCTCACCGTGCACAACGCGGCACGCATGATCGTGGGCCTCGCACTGGCGCTCGTCCTCTTCGCCACCGCGATCGCGAGCCGCGAGCTCAACGGCCGCGCCTTCCGCTGGCTGCCCGTGCTGATCCTCGTGGGCAGCGTCGGTTTCTGGGACCGCGCGCACGTGCTCTCGCCGGAACTCTTCATGACGCTCGGCATGGCCATCGGCCTGTGGGGCTTCGCGCTCGCGCTGCGCCGTCCCGTCCTCGGCGGCGTGCTTCTCGGCGCAGGACTCGGCGTGGGCTTTCTCGGCAACGGACTGCAGGGGCCCCTCTGGCTCGTGCTGACGGCGCTGGTGTTGCCGCTGTGCGGCATCGAATGGCGCAACCGTGCGTATCTCGCTTCGGTCGTCATCGGGCTTGCCGTGGGGATCGCCCTGTCGGCGCCGTGGCTCGTCGCGCTCGACGCACGCGACCCTGCCCTTCTGCGGGAATGGATGGCGAGCGAGTCTCCCGGCGACTACGTCTGGTTCCTCGGCGACGGCACGCAGCAGGCCGATCCGCTCTACTACCTCCGCAACCTCGCGTGGTTCACCTGGCCCGCGCTGCCGCTCGTGCTGTGGACGCTGTGGCTGCGCGGACGCGGCTTCAACGGCGGCATGCGCGAGCCCGGCGTGGTGCTGCCCGGTGTGATGTCCCTGGTGATCCTCGCGGGGCTCCTCGTGCAGCCCGACGTTCGCCTCGCCAACGCCTTGCCGCTGCTCGTTCCGCTGGCGCTCCTCGCTGCCCTCGAAGTCGACTCGCTGCGGCGGGGATTCTCCGGCGCGCTCGACTGGTTCGGCATTCTCACCTTCGGTCTCGCCGCACTCCTGATGTGGGTACTGTGGATCGACGCCTACCTGAACGGCATGCCGCAGGGTGTGGCGCGGCTGTTCCGCGACACCGAGGTCGGGTACCGGCCGTCGTTCCACCTGGGCAGCATGCTCGCGGCGCTCTCGCTGACCGCCCTGTGGGTCGTGCTCGTGCGCCCGGCGCGGCGCTCCAACCGCCGCGCACTGCTCAACTGGGCCGCCGGAGTGACGCTCATCTGGGGCATCGTCACCACGATCTGGCTGCCGTACCTCGACTCGCGGCGCAGCTACCGCTGGACCGTGGAAGCCGCCGCAGAACACCTCCCCGCCGAAGGCTGCGTGGCCAGCCGCAACCTTGGCGAGCCGCAGCGGGCCCTCTTCGACTACTTTGCCGGAATCCAGACCGTGCGCGAGGAGATCCACCCCATGCACGAATGCCCTGCCCTGCTCATCCAGTACGGCCGTCTCGCCACAGACCCCGAGCCGCCTCCCGGATGGCGCGAGGTGTGGAGCGGCGCGCGCCGTGGCGACGCCACCGAGCGCTTCGTGCTCTACTTGCGCAATCCATCATGAAATTCTTCGACGAAGCGAACATCGAGGTCATCGCGGGCGACGGCGGCAACGGCGTGGCGTCGTTCCGCCGCGAGAAGTATGTCCCGCGCGGCGGTCCGGATGGCGGCGATGGCGGTCGCGGCGGCAGCATCTACGCCGTGGCCGACCGCAACATCAACACCCTCATCGACTACCGGTACGCGCGCATCCACCGTGCGAAGCGCGGCGAGAACGGCCGCGGCGCGGACCAGTACGGCCGCGGCGCCCCGGACGTGACGCTACGCATGCCGGTGGGCACGGTCGTCACCGACGCCGAGACGGGCGAACAGATCGCCGACCTCGCGACTGACGGCGCACGTGCACTGCTCGCCGCCGGCGGCAAAGGCGGCTTGGGCAACCTCCACTTCAAGACCTCCACCAACCGCGCGCCGCGGCAGTTCACCCGCGGCGAGGAAGGCGAGCACCGGCGGCTCGCGCTCGAGCTCAAGGTGATCGCCGACGTGGGCCTGCTCGGCCTGCCCAATGCGGGCAAGTCGACGCTGATCCGCGCGATCTCCGCGGCGCGTCCCAAGGTCGCCGACTATCCATTCACCACGCTCGCCCCCAACCTGGGCGTGGTGCGCACGAGCGAGGCGCGAAGCTTCGTGGTGGCGGACATCCCGGGGCTCATCGAGGGCGCCGCCGACGGTGCGGGCCTCGGCCATCGCTTCCTTCGTCACCTGCAGCGCACGCGGCTCCTGCTGCACGTGGTCGACCTGGCGCCGCTCGATGCGGACGCCGACCCCGTGCACGACGCGCGCGCCATCGTGAAGGAGCTGAAGCGCTACGACGAGGCGCTGCACGCGAAGCCGCGCTGGCTCGTGCTGAACAAGATCGACCTCGTTGCCGAGGACGAGCGCGAGGCGCGGGTGAAGGCGTTCGTGAAGTCTTACCGCTGGAAGGGGCCGGTCTTCGTCATCGCCGCGGTCAACGGCGAGGGATGCCGGGAACTCACGTTCGCGGTGCAGGATTGGCTCGATGCGCATCCGGCACGGCCCCACGCCGACGCCGATATCGAGGATGCCGCGCCCATCGGGACCGGCAGCGCGACGTCGCCGGCGACGGGAGCCTCCGCGACGGCGCCGCCGCGGGCCGGGCGGGCGCCCGATGCATCCGCGCCGGCATCGACCACGTCCACGTCCGCGCCGGTCGTGCTGAAGCCGGCGCCGGTCGCGACACCGTCGCGACGCCGACGCCGCACGCCGGAATCGGACGCATGAGCCGCAAGGACCGCCGCGAGGGCGAACCGGCGCCGCAGCCCGCCAGTGCGGGCGATCCCGTGGCCGGCAAGCGCACCGTGCACGACGCGAAACGCGTCGTGGTGAAGGTGGGCTCCTCGCTCGTCACCAACGACGGACGCGGACTCGACCACGGCGCGGTGGCCAACTGGGCCGAGGAACTCGCGGCGTTGCAGCGCGGCGGCCGCGAGATGGTGCTGGTGTCGTCGGGTGCGATCGCCGAGGGGGTGAAACGGCTCGGTTGGAAGACGCGTCCCCGGGCGATCCACAAGTTGCAGGCCGCCGCCGCGGTCGGCCAGATGGGCCTCGTGCAGGCCTACGAGGCCGCCTTCGCGAAGCTTGGCCTGCACACCGCGCAGATCCTGCTCACCCACGAGGATCTCGCCGACCGCAGGCGCTATCTCAATGCGCGTGCGACGTTGCGCGCGCTGCTCTCGTTCGGGGTGATTCCGATCATCAACGAGAACGATACCGTCACCACCGACGAGATCAAGGTCGGCGACAACGACACGCTCGGCGCGCTGGTGGCGAACCTCATCGAGGCCGACGTGCTCGTGCTGCTCACCGACCAGCCCGGCCTCTACACGGCGGACCCGCGCCGGGATACGACGGCCACCTTCGTGCACGAGGCCCGGGCGGGTGACCCCGCGCTGGAAGCGATGGCCGGGGGCGCGGGCAGCGCACTCGGCAAGGGAGGCATGCTGACCAAGATCCTCGCGGCGAAGCGAGCGGCCCGTTCGGGCGCGTCGACCGTGATCGCGAGCGGACGCGAGCCGCAGGTGCTCACGCGTCTCGCGGCGGGCGAAGCGATCGGCACCCATCTCGTCGCGCCGACCGCGTCGCTCGCGGCGCGCAAGCAGTGGCTGGCGGACCACGTGCAGCTCGCGGGACGTCTTCGCCTCGATGCGGGCGCGGTGCGAGCGCTGGCGATGGAAGGCAAGAGCCTGCTGCCGATTGGCGTGACCGCGGTCGAAGGCAGTTTCGAGCGCGGCGAGGTCGTGGGTTGCCACGCTCCCGATGGCCGCGAGATCGCGCGCGGCCTCGTGAACTATGGCGCACAGGATGCGGCGCGCATCGTGCGCCGCCCCTCCGCCGAGATCGAGTCGGTCCTGGGCTATGTGGAGGAAGCGGAGCTCATCCACCGTGACAACCTGGTGCTGCTGGTCTAGCCTGCCTGGCGCGCGTCGCGGTCGTCGCCTCCGCGGGGGCGCTCGTCCGCTGCACCTCCGCGCCGCGGCGACGCGGCGCCTATAGTGCGGGATGATCCCGTTCACCGAACGCATGAAGCTGCGTGCCGTCGTGGCCCTCCTGCCGGCGGCAACGCTCCTCGCGATGGCGACGCCATCGCCTTCCCTCGCGCAACCGATGCAACCCGGGCAGTGGACGCTCGCGATGCGGATCGACCTCGATACGGGCAGCGAAGCGGCGCCACCCGTCGGCGCTTGCGTGACCCAGGGCGACATCGACGATCCGACGAGGACGCTGCCCCGTCCGGGAGGACGTTGCGTGCTCACCAACGTGGAGAGAACCACGGAGCGCGCGACCTACGACCTCGCATGCATGGACGGCGCGCTGCAGTCCAAGGGCAAGGCCACGGTGATCTTCCGCGGCGACCGCTACGACGGCGAGGCGAAGATGACGTACTCCGAGCGCGGCGGTCCGCCGCGCGAGATGACGGTGGCCATCACGGCGCGGCGCACCGGCGACTGCACGAGGTAGCGCCCGAGACCTCCTCCTCTTCGGGGGAGGCGAGCGGGGCTCGCTTCCGGGGGTCCGCGATGCCGCCGGGCCGCCCCAAGGCATCCGCCTCTACTTGACCGCCGGCGCCACCGGGTCGGCGTAGGACTGCGGCATCTGCGGGTGCGGAATGCCGTACAGCCGCTGCCGCCGCGTCTGCGGCTTGGCCTGCAGGAAGCGCTCGAGCTCGAGCAGCGCGCGGCGATACGACTCGCGCTTGAACTCGATCACCGTGTCGAGCGGTATCCAGTACTCGTGCCACCGCCAGGCGTCGAACTCGGGATGCTCGCTCGCGCGGAGGCTGACGTCATTGTCGCGGCCCACGAGCCGCAGCAGATACCAGATCTGCTTCTGCCCGCGATAGCTGCCGCGCCATTCACGCTTGATCCAGTGCTGCGGCACTTCGTAGCGAAGCCATTCGCGCGTGCGGCCGAGGATCTTCACATGCCGGGGTTCGAGACCGACCTCCTCGCGCAGCTCCCGGAACATCGCCTGCTCGGGCGTTTCACCTGAATTGATGCCGCCCTGCGGAAATTGCCACGAATGTTCCCGGATCCGTTTGCCCCAGAAGACCTGATTCCTGCCGTTGACGATGACGATGGCGACGTTCGGGCGATAGCCGTCACGGTCCAGCATCGTTACACCTTGAATGCAATGAGTTGTTTCGATTGTTGCACAGGAGCCCGCGCGCTGCAAAGTGGGGCGGGCCAGCGGATATCGAGGAGCGCCTGGCTGCCGGGTCAGGCGTGCCAGCCGACACCTGCCAAGCCGCGGAGCAGATTTAAGAAGTTATCCGTAAATTAGATATACTGTCGACCCGAGCCGCATGCCGCGCGG
>CAYTOT010000068.1:0-22544 GCA_964439475.1 uncultured Alcaligenaceae bacterium | reverse complement strand
CGAAAGTGTTTTCCCGTCGTACGGCCGGACGGCGCCAGCGGCGCCCGCGACTAGCAGTTCGTTGAAGTTTGCCTTGAGAAAGCTCGGTGCTGATCTATGGTTGTTGTAGAGGCCTTCATGGGCAATCCTTTGAGGTGAGTGGGATGCGCGGAGCGGACGTAACGCAAGAAGACCTGTTTGTGACGCGGCAGACGGTCGACTATGTGCCGGCGGATCACCCGTTGCTGTCGATCCGGGAGATCCTCAACCGTGCGCTGCGGGATATGGATGTTCTGTTCGAGTCGATCTACAAGGATCGGGGCCGCTACTCGGTGCCTCCGGAGCGGTTGCTGCGTGGGCTGGTTCTGCAGGCGCTGTACGGGATTCGTAGCGAGCGGCTGCTGTGCGAGCAATTGGGCTACAACATGCTCTACCGCTGGTTTGTCGGGCTGAGCATGGACGAGGTGGCGTGGGATCACAGCACCTATACCAAAAACCGGGACCGGCTGATCGAGCAAGACGTGGTGCGGGCCCTGTTCGGGCAGGTGATGGAACAGGCACGGGAGGCGAAGTTGCTCTCCGACGAGCATTTCAGCGTCGATGGCACCCTGATCCGAGCTTGGGCCTCGCTCAAGAGCTTCGTGCCGAAGGATGGTCCACCCCCGGACAAGACGGGCAGCAAGAGCAATCCGGAAGTCGACTTCAAGCGCCAGAAGCGCAGCAACGCGACGCACGTCAGCAGCACCGATCCGGATTCGCAGCTGTTCACCAAGTCGAGCAAAGCCGAGGCCCTGCCGTCGTTCATGGGCCATGTGCTGATGGACAACCGCAGCAAGTTGGCCATCGACATCCGCCTGACCAAGGCCAGTGGCACGGCGGAGCGCGAGGCCGCCTTGGCGATGCTGGCCGATCTGCCGGGTGAGCAACGCAAGACGGTCGGGGCGGACAAGAACTACGATACCGAAGGTTTCGTCGCCGGTTGCCGCGAGATCAAGGTCACGCCGCATGTGGCGCAGAACACCTACGAGTACGACACCAAGACCGGCAAGCGGGTGAAGCGTGAAAGTCGGATCGATGCGCGCACGACGCGCCACGAGGGCTATCGGGTCAGTCAAGTGACGCGCAAACTGATCGAGACCTTGTTCGGTGATGGCAAGCAGCATGGCAGTACGATCCGTCAGGTCAAGCTGCGTGGTCTGGCGAAGGTGGGCGATGTGTTCACGTTGTCCATGCTGGCTGTCAATCTGCGGCGCTTGCCGAAGCTGTTCGCGCTCCGGGCGGGGATGGTCGGGAGTGGATAGACAGGAGAGGTGCGTCCGCCGCTGCGGTTTGCGGCCAGAAGTGGCGCGAACCGCAAAGGCGGAAGCGTAAGAACCTCGAAAAACCACCCCAACATCCTCTTCCAACTCGAAAATTCCGTCGCGATCCAAATGGCAGCACTCAAACAGTCGGAAATTTCAACGAACTGCTAGCCGACGATCGCGTGAAGCAAGGACGCTGCAGCCTGCAGCAGCGGACGCATGACGTCGCCCAGCAGGCCGGTTACCAACAACACCAGGATCACGAAGAACCCGAAAGGCTCGACGCGCGCGAGCACGCTCGCCGCGCGATCGGGCAGCAGACCCACCGCGATCCGCCCCCCATCCAATGGCGGAATGGGAAGCAAATTCAACACCATCAGCACCAGGTTGATGGAGACGCCGATCCGCGCCATCAGGAAGAGCCCTTCGCTCGCCCACGGCCCGGATGGCGCCGCCGCCTGAGCCAGGAGTGCCCACAGCAACGCCATCGCGAAGTTCGCTCCCGGCCCTGCCGCCGCGACCCAGATCATGTCGCGCTTGGGGTGACGCAGGTTGCCGAAGTTCACCGGCACCGGCTTCGCCCAGCCGAACAGGAACGGCGCCCCGGTCAGGAGCAGCAGTCCCGGCACCGCGAGCGTGCCGATGGGATCGATGTGCTTGATCGGGTTCAGCGTGACGCGCCCGAGCATCCAGGCCGTCTGGTCGCCGAAGATGCGTGCGACGTAGCCGTGCGCTGCCTCGTGCAGGACGATCGCGAGGACCACCGGCACGATCGCGAGCAAGGCGGTCTCGAGCGAAAACTCCATTACGTGGGCATTCTACCTCAACTCGGACCCGTCCCGGCGCCACCCGCTGCCGCGAAGTCGAGGCCGAGAAGCGCCGGATCGCCGCCGCCCAGGCGAACGAGGGCCGCCCGGCCGCCGGTGAGGTCGATCACGGTCGTGGGCACGCCGGCACAGGGGCCCGCGTCGATGACGAGCTCGATCGCACGCTCGAGTCGGTCACCGATGTCACGCGGATCGTCGAGTGGCGTCTCGTCCCCCGGCAGGATCAGCGTCGATGAGAGGATCGGTTCCCGGAGTTCAGCCAGCAGCGCACGCACGACCGGGTGATGGGGAACGCGAATGCCCACGGTATGCCGCCGGTCGGTGAGAAGGCGTCGCGGCACCTCACGCGAAGCAGGCAGCAGGAACGTGAACGGTCCCGGAATGCCCTGCCGCACGATGCGAAACTGCCAGTTGGCAAGACGCACGAAGCGGGCCGCGTTCGCGAGGTCCACGCAAGCGAGCGTCAGGAAGTGACGCCCCCCCAAACCGCGGATCCTGCGGATGCGCGCGGCCGCGTCGAGGTCGCCAAGCTGGCAACCGAGCGCGTAACTCGAATCCGTGGGATAGGCCACCACCCCGCCCGCACGCAAGATCTCCGCGGCCTGGCTCATGAGGCGCGGCTGGGGGTTGTCGGGGTGAACGGTGAAGTATTGCGCCATGGCGAAGTCGAGAGTCCCGCAGGATATATAATTCTTGCAGAAATAGAGCTCGTGGTTATAACACCTCGTGAACCTCCAGCAGATCAGGTACCTCGTCGCGGTCGTCGATCACGGCCTCAACGTCTCCGACGCGGCAGAGGCGCTCTTCACCTCGCAACCGGGAATCAGCAAGCAGGTGCGACAGCTCGAGGACGAGCTCGGGCTGTCCATCTTCGTCCGCCAGGGCAAGCGGCTGGCGTCGCTCACGCCGGCCGGGGAGGTCGTGGTGGCGACGGCACGGCGTGCCTTGCGTGAACTCGGCAACATCAAGCGCGTGGCGGAAGAGTTTCGCGGCGAGGACACGGGTACGCTCTCGATCGCGACCACGCACACCCAGGCGCGCTATGTGCTGCCCGAGGTGCTGCGCCAGTTTGCGACGCGCTATCCGAAGGTTCGCGTGGTCCTGCACCAGGGCAATCCTGTCCAGGTGGCCGAGCAGACTGCATGCGGCGACGCGGACATCGGCATCGCCACCGAGGCGCTTGCCGACTGCCCGCAGCTCGTCACCCTGCCGTGCTACGAGTGGAATCGCGTGGTGATCACGCCGAAGCGCCATCCGCTCCTCGACATGCAACCGCTCACCATCGAGGCGCTCGCCCGATTCCCCATCGTCACCTACGACTTCACGTTTACCGGCCGCTCCGCGATCAACGCCGCATTCCTCGCCAAGGGCCTCGAACCGAACGTCGTGCTGACCGCACTCGACTCCGACGTCATCAAGACCTACGTCGAGCTCGGGATGGGAGTGGGCATCATCGCGCAGATGGCCTACGACCGGTCTCGCGACACGCACTTCGAGAAGCTCGATGCGGCGCACCTCTTCGCCTCTTCCACTACCCGCCTCGGGCTGCGCCATGGCGTGTTCCTGCGCGGATACCTGTACGCGTTCATCGCCCTGTTCGCGCCGCGCTACCATCGCGCCGCGGTGGATGCGGCGCTCGCCGCCCGCGGGCGCCCGTGACCGCAGCCCCTGAGACGGCACGCGCGCCCCAGCGCCGCTCCTGGGCGTTTGCCGCGCTGCTCGCGTCGCTCGCCATGCTCGGGCCGTTCGCGGTCGACATGTACCTGCCAGCGTTCGGCGCGATCGAGGCCGAGTTCGGCGTGCAAACGATCGCCATGCAACAGACGCTTTCGGCGTACATGATCTCCTACGCGTTCATGATGCTTTGGCACGGCGCACTCGCGGACGCCCTCGGACGCCGCCCCGTGGTCCTCGGCGGTCTCGTGATCTTCGCCTTGGGGACCCTGGGCTGTGCCATCGCCGGCAACATCGAATCACTCTGGCTTTTCCGCGTGCTGCAGGGACTCTCGGCAGGAAGTGGCGTCGTGGTCGGCCGCGCGATCATCCGCGACCGCTACCACGGCGCGGAGGCGCAACGGATGATGTCGCACGTGACGCTCGTCTTCGGCATCGGTCCGGCAATCGCGCCCATCGTCGGCGGCATCCTGCTCAACGTCATGGGCTGGCGCTGGATATTCTGGTTCCTGTTCGCGTACACGGCGGTGATGCTCGCGGTATGCGCACGCCTCCTGCCGGAGACACTGCCGCGCACCCAGAGGCAGGCGCTGCATCCGGTGGCGCTGTGGCGCAACTACCGCACCGTGCTCGGGCGCCCGGCGTTCCTTCTGCTGGCCCTGGTGACGTCGCTATCGTTCTGCGGCTGGTTCCTCTACATCGCGTCGGCACCACGCTTCCTGTCGGGTCTGCTCGGCGTATCCACGTGGGGGTTCGGCTGGTTGTTCGTGCCCATGATCACGGGGATCATGCTCGGTGCGTTCCTGTCGGGGCGTGTTGCCGGGAGGCTCTCGACCAGGCGAACGGTTTCCATCGGATTCACCATCATGGCGTTCGCTGCACTCTCGAACGTCCTCATCTGCCACATTGCGGCGGCCTCCGTCGTGTGGAACATCGCGCCCATCCTCGTGTGCACGCTCGGCTGGGCGCTCGCCATGCCCAGCATCACGTTGACGATGCTCGATCTCTTCCCCACGATCCGGGGCATGACTGCGTCGCTGCAGGGATTCGCGCAGTTCGCGTTGGGCGCCGCGGTTGCCGGCTCCATTTCGCCGCTGCTTTCGCATTCGCTGCCGGCGCTCGCCTGGGGAATGGCAGCATTCATCGTCGCCAGCGGCGCGTCCTGGCTCGTTTACCGGCGGCACACGCGTGCGCCGCGCAAGGAGATTGCCGCATGAAGCTCGTCACCGCCCTCGCCCTCGCCACGCTGACCCTCGGATTCATCGGCCACACAACGGCGGCCGACCTCCCCAAGGTCACCCTGACGATCGGCAATCACAAGGTTACGGCAGAGGTTGCCAGCACCCCCGAGCAGCGTGCGCTCGGACTGATGAACCGCTTCAGCCTGCAACCCGACCATGGGATGCTCTTCGTCTTCGAGCGTGCGGAGCCACTCGCGTTCTGGATGAAGAACACGTTCATCCCCCTGTCGATCGCCTTCATCGGTGCCGACGGAAAGATCATCAACATCGAGGACATGACACCCCGGTCCGAGGCGTCGCACTGGTCCAAAGGGCCGGCACTCTATGCACTGGAGATGAAGAAGGGGTGGTTCGAGGAGCGGGGGATCGGGGTGGGGGTGGAGGTGAAGGGGATTCCTGGGCCCCGGTGAGCCCATCCGAGCCATGACGTTGGCATGAGCATGGTCGGTGGAGATTGCGGCACAAAAGTACTAGGATGATGACTCATGCGTGGCGCTGAGGTCGCCACGCAGAAGAGACGACGGCCATTGCGGGGGAAGCATGCTCGAGCCAATCGTTCCCGGTCGCGCTGATATCGGCGATCATCAGTACGTTCCGCCTTTTCTCGCGCCACTCATCTCAGCAGCTAAGCAAGGTGACAACCTTCTCCCGACCGTCGCCGCGATCACGCAGCATTTCGGCTTCGCCAGTTTCCTGTACGCAATGTCCACCATGCCCAAGGCTGATCACGAGGATGTTGCGTATGTATACACGACCCAGCCTGCGTCCTGGGTCGAGCGATACGACCAACGGGCGTATATCGAAGTGGATCCCCGCATCAACCTAAATTGGGAAAGCGCGATACCGCTCATATGGGATCAAACCAACGTCCGAGGCCTAGGAGATCGAGTTGATGCGTTTCTGGACGATGCGCTAGCGCACGGTATAGCGAGCGGAGTTTCGTTCATGTTTCACGGTCCGCACAACTCGCATGTCCTCGTCGCCCTGAACTCGCATATCGCGGTGAACGATCCGATTCGCATGCAGGCGATCCTGCGCAACGTCGCGGACATCATGATGTTCGGTCACTACTTCCACCAGATTTTCATGCGCGGCGTTCTGGAGACCGGCATCAAGCCGATCTCGAGGGGCGCCCCGCTATCGAAGCGAGAGACCGAATGTGTTCGTCTGGCAGCTCGGGGACTCACGACTGACGACATCGCGACAAAGCTTGATATCCGTTCGCGGACTGTCCAGTTTCACTTTGACAGCGTACGCAGCAAGCTCGGTGCAGCCAATCGTCAGGAAGCCATTGCAATCGCAGCCCAGCGCAACCTTCTGTGACGTCCCATCTGTAGGTTTCTACAGGGTCGCTGGTCCGACTACGGCCGTATCCCGGCCCATTATTTCAATGGTTTGCACGCACGAGCTCCAGCGGCCTCTCGACAAGGCAATACTCTGCTGACCGTCACCTTCCCCAGTAGTCACCCGCCCGAATTCCCCCTAGGCTTCAAACCGTCGGGCGGGTCCATTCAACAACGCCACAAGGGGGGAACGAGCGATGGACGAAACGAAGGGGTGCCACCAGCAACCGGGGGATTTCGCCGCCATGGCGGATGCGATCCGGGGCGTTCTGCTTGCAAGGACAAGGGACCGCCGTTCGTCGGCCGAGTGCGCCCGTCTCGCGCGCAGGCTGGGATTCGACGGCTTCTCCTATCTGGTCGTCCGGCCGGGTACGGTGGGGACCGAGCTCTTGCACCACTGGACGACTGCCGGTGCACGATGGAAGTCACTGTACCGCAAGCATGCCTTCCACCTCGTCGATCCCAGGGTGACGCTCACGCTGGGGCGGTCGGTTCCGTTGCCCTGGCGGCTTGAGAACAATCAGCCCGGGCCCGATAGCCGTGCCTTCCGCGACGCGGCCACCGCGAGCGGCATCCGTTCGGGGGTGTCGATGTCGCTGCAGCAGGCCCACGGTGAGCGTGCGATCGTGGCTTGGGATTGCGGCGAGCCACGCGAGGGCGCGCCTCGTGAGTCGGCCATCCAGAGCGAGCTTGCAACGCTCGCGCTGCTGGCCTGCTTCCTGCACGAGCGCCTCTGCCAGGTGCGCGTGCCCGCCGAGGCGAATGCCCTCGCCGCTCCGCTCACGCAGCGCGAGTGCGAATGCCTTGCCCTGGCAGCGCGCGGTCTGACGAGCACGGATATCGCCGCCAAGGTGGGGATCGCCGAACGCACCGTGAACTTCCACATCGGCAACATCGTGCACAAGCTGGGCGCGCTCAATCGCGGCGAAGCAATCGCACGCGGCGTCGCTCTGGACCTGATCACCATGCATCGTTGAACGCACGAAGGGGCGCCTTGCTGCGGGACACCCGCTTCGGTCTCCGGACACGACGCCCCGTCGACGCGTGGCGACAGGACCACGCGTCCGATCAGCGGGCGTGACGGGCCAGCCAGGCACGCAACTCGGCGATCGAACCCACCACCTCGAGCGGCGACCCCGCGAGCAGATCACGGCGTCGATGCGCGCCATACGCCACCGCCACCGCATCCACGCCCGCGTTGTGAGCAAGCTCCACATCATGGATCGTATCGCCGATCATGAGCGTCTCGCGAGGTGACATCCCAAGCCGATCCATGAGCTGCAGCAACATGTCCGGATGCGGCTTCGGAAAGCCCTCGTCGCCGCATCGCGTCGCCTGGAAGCGTGGCCCCAGGCCACTGCGTTCGAGGGCGCGATCGAGTCCTATACGACTCTTGCCGGTGGCGATCGCAAGCGAGTGCCCGGCGCCTTGCAGATCAGCCAGGAGATCCACCGCACCATCGAAGAGCGGAATGTCGCTTTCGCGCGCGAGATAGTGCCTTCGATACAACCCGGCGAGCTCGCTGTAGCGCGCCTTGGGCAGAGAGGGCGCAACGCTGCCGATCGCGTCGTCGAGCCCCAGGCCGATGACGAACCGCGCGGCATGCTCGTCGGGCACGGGCTCGCCCATCGCGCGCAGCGCATCCTGGATCGCGCCAGCGATCACCGCCGTGGAGTCGACGAGCGTCCCATCCCAGTCGAAGACCACCAGGGAGTAGCGAAGCACGCGGGCGCTCACGCCGAAGGCCCCAGGGTCCCGACGAACGTGTCGAGTTCGACGGGCGTGGGCGCCTCGAACACCGCCGGTTCCCCGGTCGCCGGGTGCGTGAACGCCAGGCGCTTCGCATGCAGGAACATGCGCCGCAGCCCTTCCCGCGCGAGCACCTTGTTCCACGCGAAATCGCCATACTTGTCGTCACCGGCAAGGGGATGGCCGATGTGCGCGAGATGCACGCGAATCTGGTGCGTGCGCCCGGTGAGGAGCTCGGCCTCGAGGAGCGCGACCGGCACGTCGCGCCGCGGCCACGCGGCCAGGCGGCGGAAAACGGTCTGCGCCTCCCGGCCCTGCTCGGCGTCCACGCGCACGCGACGCTCGCCTTCGCGGGTCGTGAATTTGTGCAGCGCGAGCCGCACACGGCGCAACTCGTCGCGCCAGGGGCCGCGAACCAGCACCGCATATCGCTTGTCGACAGCGCCGTCGCGAATCTGCGCGTGCAGGTTCACGAGTGCCGCGCGCTTCCTGGCGAGCAGCAGCACGCCGGAGGTGTCGCGATCGAGACGGTGCACGAGCTCGAGGAACCGCGCGTCCGGTCGCGCGGCGCGCATTTGCTCGATCACGCCGTGGGCCACGCCGCTCCCGCCGTGGACCGCCACGCCCGCCGGCTTGTCCAGCACGAGAATGTGCTCGTCCTCGAACAGGATGGGGAGACGCCCGGCCGCGCTCGGCGGCGGTGCGGGTGCACGTCGCGCAGGATCGGCGGCGCGCACGGGTGGCACCCGGACGACATCGCCAGCCGTCAGGCGGGTGTCGGGAGCGGCGCGCGCCTTGTTGAGCCGCACCTCCCCGCTACGGAGGATGCGGTAGACGTGGCTTTTCGGAACCCCCTTGAGCAGTCGGGCCAGGAAGTTGTCGATGCGCTGCCCCGACGCATCCTCGCCCACGGTGAGCCAGCTGACAGCATCCTTGCTTAACTCGTTCATTACTTTATACTTGTCGGCGAAACGCGCTGGCGCAAGCCGGAGCAGACCCCAATCGGCGCACCTCGAATGTCGCCCGTTGGCAACGCTCCGGAAGCGGCGAGGCGATGGGCGTTACGCCCATGTGTCATCGGCCCAAAGCATCACCGGCGCGGTCCCGCGAAGGATTCGGGCATGCGGTCGTGACGATCGTCACGGTTCGTTGCGCGTTCCTGATGCGGGAACGAAGCCGGTTTGTGGTCGCTCGCCGGGCGGGTCGAATCCGTGAAAGTAGCGATGGTAAATGATGAGCGCAGTCTCCGCACCCGGCAGCGGCCGGTTCGAAGCGGCGCATTGCGCGGCGCCCCAAAGCGAGAATTCCCGCCTCTTGCCCCGTCGTCGTCCCGCCCGTTCCATCGGGCCGCCCGGCACGGGACCCCAAGAGGCCGTTGCACCGCTTCGCACGCACAGCACAAGACAAGACAGCAAGCATGACGAGAGCCTCGCGAGCCTTCATCGCCTCGCGCAAACCGTCCCCGATGCCGAGCGGATCCGCTCGCTCGTGCCGCGACCACTTTCGTCGGCGGGCCCGTCCCGCATCCTTGTCCTTGCCCGCGGCCGCCGCCTGACGCGTTTTCGGCGCGCCGCTCGAAAGGGCACGCCGTCGGCTTCACCTCCGCTCCCATCAGGGCGCCTGCGCCTTTTGGGAACATTCATGAAACGCATGCTGTTCAATGCCACGCAAGCCGAAGAGCTGCGCGTGGCCATCGTCGATGGCCAGAAGCTCATCGACCTCGACATCGAGTCTGCTGCCAAGGAACAACGCAAGAGCAACATCTACAAGGCCGTCATCACCCGCGTCGAGCCGTCGCTCGAAGCCTGCTTCGTCGACTACGGCACCGACCGTCACGGCTTCCTCCCCTTCAAGGAGATCGCCCGCGAGTACTTCCGCGATCGCGACACCGACTTCAAGGGGCGCATCCAGGACCAGCTCAAGGAAGGCCAGGAGCTGATCGTCCAGGTCGACAAGGACGAGCGCGGCAACAAGGGCGCGGCGCTCACCACCTACATCTCGCTCGCAGGGCGATACCTGGTCCTCATGCCGAACAACGCCCGCGGCGGCGGCGTGTCGCGCCGCGTGGAAGGCGAGGAGCGCAACGAGCTGCGCGATGCGATCGCCGGCCTCGACGTCCCGCAGGGCATGAGCGTGATCGCCCGCACCGCGGGCATCGGCCGCACGACCGAAGAGCTGCAATGGGACTTGAACTACCTGTTGCAGTTATGGCGCGCGGTGGAGGACGCCTCGAAGATGCAGCCCGGTGCCTACCTCATCTACCAGGAATCGAGCCTCGTCATCCGTGCGATCCGCGATTACTTCCATCCGGACATCGGCGAGCTCCTGATCGATACCGAGGCGATCTTCGAGCAGGCGCAGCAGTTCATGAGCCACGTGATGCCGGCCAACGTGAACCGCGTCAAGCTCTACAAGGACGACGTCCCCCTCTTCTCGCGCTTCCAGATCGAGCACCAGATCGAGACGGCGTACGCTCGGCAGGTGCCGCTGCCGTCGGGCGGAGCGATCGTGATCGACCACACCGAAGCGCTCGTTTCGGTCGACGTGAACTCCGCACGTGCCACGAAGGGCGGCGACATCGAGACCACGGCCGTGAACACGAACTGCGAGGCGGCCGACGAGATCGCGCGCCAGCTTCGCCTGCGCGACCTCGGCGGCCTCATCGTGATCGATTTCATCGACATGGAGAGTGCCAAGAACCAGCGCGAAGTGGAGAACCGCTTGCGCGACGCGCTCCGCTACGACCGCGCCCGCGTGCAGCTGGGCAAGATCTCGCGCTTCGGCCTGATGGAGCTGTCGCGCCAGCGCCTGCGTCCTGCGCTCGCCGAGGCCGCGCACATCCCCTGCCCGCGTTGCCACGGCATCGGCCACATCCGCGGCACCGAATCGACCGCGCTGCACATCCTCCGCATCATCCAGGAGGAGTCGATGAAGGACAACACGGCGCAGGTCGTCGCGCAGGTTCCGGTCGACGTCGCCACGTTCCTGCTGAACGAGAAGCGCAACGACGTCATGTCGATCGAGACACGTTTCAAGGTCAACGTCCTGCTGGTGCCGAACCGGCACCTCGAGACGCCCAACTACAGCATCGAGCGGCTGCGTCACGACGACCTCAATCACGCCGAACCCCTGCCGCTGTCCTTCGACCTCGTGAAGCAGCCCGAGCAGGACGATCCCGCGCGCCAGGCAAAGGAAGACGCGACGGGGCAGAAGCAGGAGGCGGTAGTCAAGGGCATTACGCCGGCGCAACCCGCGCCGCTGCCGAGCGAACCTCTGGCCCCGGCACCCGCGCCTGCGCCCGTTTCGGCGCCGGCAGCAGGATCGTGGTTCGGCAAGGTGCTGGGCTGGTTCCGGGCCAGGCCGGAATCGCCACAACCCGCTGCGGACAAGGCAGCGCGGGCGGAACCGGCCCGCGAGGCACGTCGCGACCATCGCCGGAGCGAGGATCGGGACAGGAATCGCGGCGACCATCGCCGCAATGGAGAACGCCGCGATGAAGGGCGCGACCAGCGCCGAGGCGACGAGCGCCGCAGCGGCGCGCGCGATGGCCGCGACCCTCGGGAGGCGCGAGAGGGCCGTAACGAGGGCCGCGCGGATGCGCAGCGCGGCCAGTCGCAACAGCGCGGATCGCAACCCGCTGCGGGTGCGCGCCGCGAGGAGCGACGCGAAGGTTCGCGCGGTGCGGGACGCGATGGAGATCGGCAACGCGGCAGCCGCGAGGGCCGCGAGCCGCGTGACGCCCGCGAGCCACGCGAGCCACGTGAAGCGCGTGAGCCTCGCGAGGCGCGTGAGCCGCGTGAGATCCGCGAGGGCCGCGAGCAACGCCCCCTGCCGCCTGCGGTGCCATCGACGGCCGAGGCGCCGGGGGATGTCGACGCGATCAATGCGGCGGAGGGGCTCGCCAGTGGCACACCCACGCCGCCGGGTAGTGAGGGCAAGGAAGGAAGCCGCCGGCGCCGCGGCCGCCGCGGCCGTGGGGGCGAACGCAGCGAGCACGGTGGTGACGGCGCCGCCGCGCACGACGGCGCTCCCGCGGCCGCCGAGACATCCAGCGTGAGCGACGTCGACGGCATGGCGGCGGATGCGCCCGACTCCGCGCCGGCCCGTCCGCAACGCGAACCCCGCGAGGCGCGTCAGCCGCGCGCATCGCGCGAAGGACGCGAGGCCCGCGAGCCGAGGCCGCCGCGCGAGAGTCGAGCGGCCGCCGCCGTACCCGCAGTGCCATCGACATCCGAGCTTCCCCTCGAGCACGTGGAAGATGCCGGCCGCGCGACGTCGGTGCCGGACGCGGAGCAAGCGATGCCGCCGGCACTCGTGACGTCGGAGGCGGAACGCGCCGTGACGTCGGACATCCCGATGCGAGAGGCGGAACGTGCCGTCCCCGCACCGATCGCCCCGCACCAGGTGGAACCCGCCGCAGCGGAGCGCAACCGGGCGATGGCACCCGTCCCCCCCATTGCACTCACCCTGCCGCCCGATTCCGACCTGGTGCTGGTGGAGACGAGCCACAGCGGGGCGGCACCGGTGGCCGCTGAGATCGAGCCACCGCGTCCCAAGCGGGTTCGACCGCCGAAGGTCGAGATCGTGAGCGAGCCGCTCGAGTTCATCGAGACGCGCAAGGAGCCTCCGGCGCCGGTCTGAACACGCCACAGGCAACGAGCGGAGAAGGGCGGACGCAGGTGAGGTCCGCCCTTTTTTCCTGGACGTGACACGCGCCGTGAAGTCGCTCCTCATCGTCTGGCACTCGCAATTCGGCGGTACCGCGCAGATGGCGGAGGCCGCGCGTGACGGCGCGCGCGATACCGGCGTCGTCGACGTCGCCTACCGACATGCCGCCGCCGCGGGCGTCGACGACCTGCTGCGATGCGACGCGCTCCTCGTTGCCACGAGTGAGAACTTCGGCTCGCTGTCAGGGATGACGAAGGATTTCTTCGAGCGCGTCTACTACCCCTGCGAGCAGCGAGTCGCGGGCAAGGCTTACACGGTGATCGTGTGCGCAGGTACCGACGGCACGGGCGCGATGCTCCAGACCGACCGCATCGCGAAGGGGCTCGCCCTGCGCAAGGTCCACGCGGGCATCGTGCACAGGAGCGGGGTCACCGCACGCGCCCAGTCGATCCCGCAGGACGTCCTCGCGCAGTGCCGCGACCTGGGCGCCCTCCTCGCCGGTGGACTCGACGCCGGCATCTTCTGACCGGATCACTACCGCCCGGTGATTGGCCGCCGCGGCAGCAACCCGCTTTACATTAGTAATGCGAATCGTTATCATTTTCGCATGCATGAGGAACCGGTCCGTCCTGTCGACCCGCGCGCGTCCGTGGACATCGTGGTCACGCCGCGCAGGATCTCGACCCGTGATCTCTTCTTGAGCGGCGCCCGCGAGATCGTGATCGAGCATGGCGACCGGCTGTACCGCATGCGCATCACGCAGAACGGCAGGCCTTTCGAACGTGGCGTCGTCCCTCAGCTCCCCACTGAACGCCCGCATGGCCGTTCCCCGCGCCGACGATCGCGGGTCCGCACGCACGATGGACGCCACCGTCGCCGATCCGGATGCCGGCGTACCGGCGGTCAGGGTCATCCTTCGTTCCCGCCGCGACGAGCCGGGCGGGCGGTGGCTCGGACTCCCCCTCGTCATCGCGGTCCATCTCGTTGCCGCGTATCTCCTCCTCCAGTACGAGCCTGCGCAGCAGACGCTGAACGCGGTGGCGCCGATCATGGTCGACCTCGTCACGCCGCCCAGGCTCGTCCCGGCTCCTCCTCCGCCGCCGCCCCCCCCAAGGCGCGTGCAGCCCAAGCGGCTCGAGCCGATCCGCGCACCGGAGCCACCGCCTCTCATCGTCGCGCCCACGCCAGTGTCGGAGGCAGAGTTCGTCGCGCCGGCGGCACCTCCGGTGACGGCGGCGCAAGTCACCGCGCGGCCGGTCCCAGCCGCGCCCCCCGATTCTCCGGCACCGTCGCCGCCGGTCACCCCGCCGACCTTCGATGCCGCGTACCTCCGGAACGAACCGCCGGCCTATCCCGCCACGTCGCGCCGCATGGCCGAGCAGGGGCGCGTGCTCCTGCGCGTGCTCGTCAGCCCCGCGGGCGGCCCCGAGAAGGTGGAAGTGCGCACGTCGAGCGGCTTCGAACGCCTCGATCGTGCCGCGCTCGAGGCGGTGCGCACCTGGAAGTTCGTTCCCGCACAGCAGGCCGGTCGCCCGGTCGCCGCCTGGGTGCAGATCCCGCTCGTCTTCTCGCTCTCACGGTAACGCATGGACAGCACGCAAGCACTGGGCTTCGCCCACTACATGGCAAATGCCGACTTCGTGAGCAAGGGCATCTTCGCCGTCCTGCTCGCGATGTCGGCCGTGAGCTGGTACCTCATCATCGTCAAGGCGGTGCGCGCAATGATCGCGCGCCGGCGCAGCAAGCGCTTCCTGGCCGCGTTCTGGGACGCGCCGTCGCTCGACGCTGTCGAGCGCAAGCTCGAAGAGGAGCACCCCGACGAGCCGTTCTCGCACGTGGCGTATCACGCCATCGTGTCGTCACGACATCACGCGCGCTCCGGCGCGAACCGGCTCAACGAGTCCGGCACGATGGCGGAGTTCCTTACCCGCGCCATCCGGCGCGTGATCGACGAGGAGACCGCGCGACTCGAGTGGGGCCTCTCGGTGCTCGCCTCGGTCGGCAGCACCGCCCCATTCGTGGGGCTCTTCGGAACGGTGTGGGGCGTGTACCACGCGCTCCTCGCGATCGGCGCGAGCGGCCAGGGAACGCTGGACAGGGTCGCGGGTCCCGTGGGCGAGGCGCTCATCATGACCGGCGCGGGCCTTGCCGTGGCCATCCCGGCAGTGCTGGCGTACAACTCGTTCGTGCGCAGCAACCGCGTCGTGCTCTCGCAGCTCGACAGCTTCGCGCACGATGTCTACTCGTTCCTCACGACCGGCTCGCTGTACGTGCGCGAGGCGCCCGCCCCGGAGCACGGCCGTCGCGCGCCGCAGCCCGTCCGCGGCGTGGCCTGACGGGATCGCGAACATGGCCTTCGGCAGCTTCGATTCCGGCCAGGGTGCCGGGCGTCCCATGGCGGAGATCAACATGGTGCCGCTCATCGACGTGATGCTGGTGCTCCTCATCATCTTCATCGTCACGGCGCCGCTGCTCACGCACGCCGTCAAGCTCGACCTGCCCAAGGCGTCGAGCGCCCCCAACATCACCAAGCGCGAGAGCATCCAGCTCGCCATCGACGGCGAGGGGCGCTACTACTGGAACGGCGAGATCATGACGCGGCCGCAGATCGTGGAGCACTTGCAGCGTGCCGCGAAAGGCGATCCGCAGCCGGAGATCCACCTGCGAGCCGATCGCACGACGCAGTACCAGTCGATCGCCGAGGTGCTTGCCGATTCCGCGAACGCGGGACTCACGCGCATCGGTTTCGTGTCGGAGCCGTCCCCGAAGTAGCTGCGCACCGGCGTCGGCCGCCTACTCCATGTGCCAGCCGTGGCTCGCCACCAGCGACTGCCCGGTGAGCGCGTTGCTGGGGAAGGAGGCGAAGAACAGCGCCACCTCGGCGACATCGTCGAGGGTCGTGAACTCGCCGTCGACCGTGTCCTTCAGCATGATCTTCCGGATCACGTCGTCCTCGGAGATGCCGAGCTGCACGGCTTGCTCGGGGATCTGCTTGTCGACGAGTGGCGTGCGTACGAACCCAGGGCAGATCACGTTGGCGCGCACGCCGTGCGTGGCGCCTTCCCTGGCCATCACCTTCGCGAGTCCGATGAGTCCATGCTTGGCGGTGACGTAGGGCGCCTTCAACTGCGACCCCTCCTTGGAGTGCACGCTGCCCATGTAGATCAGGCTGCCGCCGCGATTGGACTTGTACATGTGCGGCACGCATGCCTTCGTCGTCAGGAAGGCGCCGTCGAGATGGATCGCGAGCATGCGCTTCCACTCGGCCAGCGTGAATTCCTCGACGGGATGCACGATCTGGATGCCGGCGTTGCTGACGAGGATGTCCACGCCGCCGAAAGCCTCGACGGTCCGGGCGACGCCCGCGTTCACCGCATCCTCGCGCGTCACGTCCATGGCGACCGCGATGGCCTGGCCGGCCCCAAGCTCGCGCGCGACCACCTCGGCATGCGCGAGATCGAGGTCGGCAATCACGACCTTTGCGCCCTCCCGGGCGTAGCGGGTGGCGATGGCCCGGCCCAGGCCGCTCGCGGCTCCGGTGACGAGGGCAACTTTGTCCTTGAGCTTCATGGCGCTGATCGGCTGGAGAATCGACGGGACCGTCGTAGTGAGGCAAGTATAGCGGGTCATGCTGCCGTGCAGCATTCCCTGATCGGGACCGATCGCGGCCGCTACGTCTCCACCGGTAGGCTCACCCCGAACACCCTCTGCCTGAGCTCGGACATCCGATCCCGCAGCTCGGCCGCCTTCTCGAACTCGAGATTGCGCGCCGCGTCCTGCATCGCCTTCTCGAGCCGCTTCAGCTCGCGCTCGAGGTCCTTCTCGTGCATGCCCTCATACCGTGCCATGGCCTGCGCGGCGCGCTGCTCGCGCCGCGCCTCGTCGATGTCCACCACGCCCTCGATGATGTCCTTGATCTTCTTCGAGACGCCGGTCGGCGTGATGCCCATCGCCGCGTTGTGCGCGAGCTGCTTCGCCCGCCGCCGCTCGGTCTCGCCGATGGCCGCCTGCATCGAATCGGTGATGCGGTCGGCGTAGAGGATCGCGGTGCCGTTCAAGTGCCGCGCCGCACGGCCGATGGTCTGGATCAGCGAACGCTCGGCGCGCAGGAAGCCTTCCTTGTCCGCATCGAGGATCGCGACCAGAGAGACCTCGGGGATGTCGAGCCCCTCGCGCAGCAGGTTGATGCCGACCAGCACATCGAACTCGCCCAGCCGCAGATCGCGGATGATCTCCACGCGCTCGACGGTGTCGATGTCGCTGTGCAGGTAGCGCACCTTGACGCCATTCTCGGCGAGATAGTCGGTCAGATCCTCGGCCATGCGCTTGGTGAGCGTGGTGACGAGCACGCGCTCGTCGCGCTCCACGCGCAGGCGGATCTCGGCGAGCAGGTCGTCGACCTGCGTGGCCGCCGGACGGACCGAGAGGGTGGGGTCGACGAGCCCGGTGGGCCGCACGAGCTGCTCCACGACCTGACCACTGTGCCTGTTCTCGTAGTCCGCGGGGGTGGCCGACACGAAGATCGTCTGCGGCAGCAGCTTCTCGAACTCGTCGAAGCGCAGCGGGCGGTTGTCGAGCGCCGATGGGAGCCGGAAACCGTAGTTGACGAGGTTCTCCTTGCGCGCGCGATCACCCTTGTACATGCCACCCACCTGCGGCACCGTTACGTGCGACTCGTCGATGAACATGAGCGCATTGTGCGGAAGGTAGTCGATCAGCGTGGGCGGAGGCTCGCCCGCGTTGCGCCCCGACAGATAGCGCGAGTAGTTCTCAATGCCCTTGCAGTAGCCGATCTCGGCCATCATCTCGAGGTCGAATCGCGTGCGCTGCTCGATGCGCTGCGCCTCGACGAGTTTCATCTGCCCCTGGAAGAATTCCTTCTGCGCGTGGAGCTCGGCCTTGATCTGGTCGATGGCCGAGAGCACCTTGCGGCGGCCCGTCACGTAGTGCGACGACGGGAACACCGTATAGCGGGCGAGCTTCTGCTTGAGGTGCCCGGTGAGCGGGTCGAAGAGCTGCAGCATCTCGACCTCGTCGTCGAAGAGCGAGACGCGGATCGCGTTCTCGGCATTCTCGGCCGGGAAGATGTCGAGCACGTCGCCGCGCACGCGGAACGTGCCGCGGCGAAAATCGGCGTCGTTGCGCGTGTACTGCATCTCGGTGAGACGCTTGATCGCATCGCGCTGCGACAGGTGATCGCCCTGCTTCAGATGCAGGATCATGCTGTGGTATTCGGTGGGATCGCCGATGCCGTAGATCGCCGACACCGTGGCCACGATCACGCAATCGGGCCGCTCGAGGATCGCCTTGGTGGCCGACAGGCGCATCTGCTCGATGTGCTCGTTGATCGAGCTGTCCTTCTCGATGTAAAGGTCGCGCGACGGGACGTACGCCTCGGGCTGGTAGTAGTCGTAGTAGCTGACGAAGTACTCCACCGCGTTGTTGGGCAGGAACTCGCGGAACTCCGAGTAGAGCTGGGCCGCCAGCGTCTTGTTGGGCGCGATCACCAGCGCCGGACGGCCCGTCTGCGCGATCACGTTGGCCATCGTGAAGGTCTTGCCCGAGCCGGTCACGCCGAGGAGCGTCTGGAACGACAGGCCGTCGGCGATGCCTTCGACGAGGCGTGCGATCGCTTCCGGCTGGTCGCCCGCGGGCTGGAACGGCTGGTGGATTTCGTACGGACTGCCGGGATAGGTGATGGCCATGACCGTGCCTCGAATGACTGCAGCCCCCCGCATGCGTGCCGCGCGTGCGGGGCCGCCCCTCCGGACGGGGCGCAACCGGTTATTTTACTGCCGCCGTAGGGCCGGACGCGACAGCGTCGCGTGCCGGGACCGCGGCGTCCCCGGACCGACCGGCGATCACTGCCTGCCCTCCGGGAAGATCTCCCGCCGCCGAGCCGGACAGCGACCCGAACTGCAAGGCCGCGAGGCGCGCGTACAGCGGATTGGAGAGCGCGAGCTCGTCGTGGCTTCCGGTGGCGATGATGCGGCCCTGCTCCATCACGGCGATGCGATCGGCGTGGCGGATCGTGGCCAGGCGGTGCGCGATGATGAGCACGGTACGCCCCACCATGAGGCGCTCCAGCGCCACCTGCACCATCCGCTCGCTCTGCGCATCGAGCGCGCTCGTGGCCTCGTCGAGGAGCAGAACGGGCCGGTTCGCGAGGATCGCCCGCGCGATGGCCAGGCGCTGCCGCTGCCCGCCGGACAGCCGCACGCCGCGCTCGCCCAGGAAGCTCGCGTAACCCTCGGGCAGGCGCTCGATGAACTCGGCCGCGAACGCGGCATCGCAAGCAGCGCGCACGTCGGCGTCGCTCGCGTCGGGACGGCCGTAGCGTACGTTGTCGGCCACGCTCGCGGCGAAGATCACCGGCTCCTGCGGCACGAGGGCGAGACGTGAGCGCACCGCGGCGGGGTCGGCGGCGCGAAGGTCGACCCCGTCGATCGTCACGCTGCCCTGCTGCGGATCGTAGAAGCGCAGCAGGAGCTGGAACACGGTGGTCTTGCCCGCGCCGGAAGGTCCGACGAGCGCGACCTTCTCGCCCGGAGCCACGGCGAGCGTGAAGCCGGCGAGCGCCGGCGCATCGGGCCGCGATGGATAGCGGAACGTGACGCCGTCGAACGCGACGACGCCGGTGCCTGGCTCCGGAAGCGCGACCGGCCGCGATGGCGCGCGCACGTCGGGCTCGATGGCGAGCAGCTCGAACAGGCGCTCCGTGGCGCCTGCGGCGCGCTGGATGTCGCCCACGACCTCGCTGATCGCGCCGGCCGCGCCCGCCACCAGCACCGCATAGAAGACGAATGCCGAAAGCTCGCCGCCGCTGATCCGGCCCGCCACCACGTCGTGACCGCCGATCCACAGGATGACGCCGATCGCCCCGAAGACGAGCAGGATCACCACGGCCACGAGGAACGCGCGCTGGCGGATGCGGGCGAGTGCGGCCCCGAAGGCGCCCTCGACACGCGCGCCGAACTGGCGCCGGTCCTCTTCCTCGTGGCCGTAAGCCTGCACGGTGCGGATCTCGTGCAGCGCCTCGTCGACGTACGCACCGACGTCGCCAACGCGATCCTGGCTCGTTCGCGAAAGGCGGCGGACGCGGCGGCCGAAGAAGAGGATCGGCACCAGCACGACAGGCACGCCGACGAGCACCAGGAGCGTGAGCTTGGGACTCGTCAGCGCCAGCATCGCGAGTCCGCCCACCATCAATAGCAGGTTGCGCACCGCCATCGACACGCTCGAGCCGATCACCGTCTCCAGCATCGTGGTGTCGTTGGTGAGCCGCGAGATGACCTCACCCGTGCGCGTCACCTCGAAGTAGCCCGGCGGCAGCGACAGCAGGTGATCGAAGACGGCGCGGCGCAAGTCGGCCGTGACGCGTTCGCCGAGCCAGGAGACGTAGTAGTAGCGCGCGTAGGTGGCGCCGGCCATGACGATGATCACGCCGAGCATGAGGGCAAGCGTGCGGTTGAGCTCGCCCTGACTGCCGGCCGAGATGCCCTGGTCGATCACGAACTTGAGCCCCTGACCGATCGTGAGCACTGCACCCGCGGCCAGCACGAGAGCGATCGCCGCGAGCGTCACCTGCCGGCGGTAGGGCCGCACGAACCGCCACACGCGGGCGAGCGTGCGCAGCGCCGCGAGCGGCGGCAGCCTGGGCTTGCCGTCGCCGCCCACGCGCAGTTCGTCCTTCGCTGGAGCGTCATGTGCCATGATGGCAGCGTTCCCTGTGAGGGGCGGCCGCGACGGGCCTCGCCCGCCCGTGCCAACCCGCGACATCGTCCGATCCCATGCCGCTATCGCTGCCCGCCCTGATGACGCTGCTGGCCGTGCTGTGGCTCGTGATCACCCGCTTCATGGTGGGGCGCGCCCGCACCAAATGCAAGGTGCGGGCACCCGCCACGACCGGCGATCCGGCCTTCGAGCGTGCGTACCGCGTGCAGGCGTGACGAAGGTCCGGGCCCGCGATCCGAGCTATGAATTCGGACAGGGCGTACCGCACGATCGCAAGGTCGCAACCTATTGGCTCGATCAAGCGGCCGCGCAGGGCGACGGCCGGGTGCACTGGATTTCGAGCTGGCTGAAGGCGCCGGTAACCCCGCGCTTCGACAATCCCGATCGGCTGCGGAACTACATCGACTCCAAGGTCGACGCGCGCATGCGTCAGCAGATGAACGTGGGCAACAGCATGTGCTCGAGCCCCCGTGGGTGTGCTCGCGCGAGCGTGCGGAAGCGATCTGGAAGAGCGAATATCATCCCCCCAGCACACCGAGTCCCTATCGCAACTGACGCCGGCCTTGGCGCCTTCGCCGCACATCTCCGGACTCGCCAGCGCGGCCCCGCCTGCGCATCCCATCCCCGAGACTCGTGAATGGGCTGGGTTAGAATACAGGGGCCACCGCCCCCGCCTCCGAAGAATCCGCCACCCGCCATGAACGCCCCCCTGTCCGCTGCCGCCTCGCTCCTCGCTGCCGTCGAACTCGCCCCGCGTGATCCCATTCTCGGCGTCACCGAAGCCTTCGTCGCCGACCCGAATCCCAGGAAGGTGAATCTTGGCGTGGGCGTGTACAACGACGACAACGGCAAGCTGCCGGTGCTCGAGTGCGTCAAGCGGGCGGAGCAGGAGATCGTCGCCAGGAACGCGCCGCGCGGCTACCTGCCCATCGACGGCCTCGCGGCCTACGACCGCTCGGTGCAGGCCCTGCTGTTCGGCGCCGGCAGTCCGGTCATCGCGGAAGGACGCGCGGTCACCGTTCAGGCGCTGGGTGGCACCGGCGGCCTCAAGGTCGGCGCCGACTTCCTGCGCAAGTTCGCGCCCGGTGCCAAGGTGTGGATCAGCGATCCGTCGTGGGAAAACCACCGCGCGTTGTTCGAGAATGCGGGATTCGTCGTCGATACCTATGCCTACTACGACGCGAAGACGCGCGGACTCGATTTCGACGGCATGCTGGCCTCGCTGGCGAAGGCCCCGGCCGGCGACGTCGTGGTATTGCACGCCTGCTGCCACAACCCCACCGGCGTCGATCCCACGCCCGCACAGTGGCAGAAGATCCTGACGACCGTCCGCGAGCGTGGCCTCGTGCCGTTCCTCGACATGGCCTACCAGGGCTTCGCCGACGGCATCGATGCCGACGGCAGCGTGGTGCGCATGTTTGCCGCCACGCCAGGTCCGCTCTTCGTGTCGAGCTCGTTCTCCAAGTCGTTTTCGCTGTACGGCGAGCGCGTCGGAGCGATCTCGATCGTGACCGCCGACAAGGACCAGGCCGGGCGCGTGCTCTCGCAGGTGAAGCGCCTCGTGCGCGCCAACTACTCCAATCCGCCGACCCGCGGCAGCGAGATCGTGGCGATGACGCTGGCCTCGCCCGAACTGCGGGCGCTTTGGGAGGGCGAGCTCGCGGCCATGCGGGACCGGATCAAGTCGATGCGGGCATTGCTGGTGGAGCGGCTCACGGCACGCCTTCCCGGGCGCGACTTCGGCTACATGCTCGCGCAGCGGGGCATGTTCTCCTACTCCGGCCTCTCGAAGGAGCAGGTCAAGCGCCTGCGCGACGAGTTCTCGATCTACGCCGTCGACACCGGGCGCATCTGCGTGGCTGCCCTCAACACGAAGAACGTCGACCACGTGGCCGATGCGATGGCAAAGGTCTGGGCGTGACGACTTCGCAATTTTGACGCGGCGCGGGTTTGAGATATAATAATGGGCTGCGCACGCGGGAATAGCTCAGTTGGTAGAGCGCAACCTTGCCAAGGTTGAGGTCGCGA
>CAYTOT010000067.1:13820-22647 GCA_964439475.1 uncultured Alcaligenaceae bacterium | reverse complement strand
ATATGCATGACGGCCTCCTGGACAGGCGTTCCGGATGCCACAGTGTAGTGGACCGCCGCAACGCGAGCCCCGTGCGCTTTGAACTGCCGGTCCCTGCCACGCACGATGGGACACGATGGGGCGCACCTGCCCCGCCGCGCCGGGAGGCCCCCGCGGGATGCTCCCCGCGGGATGCTCCCCGCGGATGCCCCCTCCTACTCGACCTTGATGCCCTGTTCCTTCACGACCTTCGACCAGCGGGCGATCTCGTCGCGGATGAGGGTCGCATAGGCTTCGGGCGAGCTTGCGATCACGTCGAAGCCCAGGCCCTGCAGCTTGTCGCGCACGTCCGGACGTGCAAGCGCCTTCACCAGCGTGGCGTTGAGTTTCTGCACGACGGCGGGATCCATGCCGGCCGGACCGAGGACACCGTAGAAGGGGGCGGCATCGAATCCCTTGAAGCCCTGCTCCGACAGGGTGGCGAGCGCCGGCAGCGACCTTCCGCGCTGTCCCGACACGATCGCGATGCCCCGCACGGTTCCTGCCTGCACCTGCGCGCCCGTGGGCACGATGGCATCGATGAGCAGCGGCACCTGGCCACCCATCACGTCCTTGAGGGCGGGCGCGATGCCGTTGTACGCCACGTGCTCGCCGGGGATGCCCTGCTGCGAGCGGACCATCTCCCACCACAGGTGTCCGTAGCTCCCGATGCCGCCGGAGGTGTACTGCAGCGGCTGCTTCTGCGCCTTGGCATAGGCCACGAGCTCGGTCATCGACTTCACGGGCACGGCGGGATTCACGACCACGAGGAGCGGCTGCGTGACGACGAGCGAGATGGGCGTGAAGTCCTTGATGGCGTCGTACGGCAGCTTGCGGCCGAGCGCGGTGTTGAACGCGATCGGCACGCCGGGGGCGAGCAGCGTGTAGCCGTCGGGTTTCGCCTTGGCGACGAGGTCGCTGCCGAGGATCTGACCGCCTCCCGGCTTGTTCTCGATCACGACGGCCTGGCCGAGCTCCTCCCCCCACGCCGGCGTGATGGCGCGGAACGCGGTATCGATGCCGCCGCCGGCTGCGACCGGCACGATGAGGCGCACCGGCTGCGACGGGAATGCGCCCTGCGCGAACGCTGCCGATGCAACGAGCGCGCAGGCCGCGAGCGCGCTCGCGCGCAGGGTGCGCGTCACGACGGAAAGCGGGAGTTTGGACATGGCGATTGGCACCTCCTTGGGGAACTAATATACTAGTCGACAAGGAGCGCCGGTGGCAAATCGACGCGACCTCCTTCGGCGCCATCCCGCTCCAGTGACCACCTCCGCCCAGCCCTCCCTCGGCATCACCGTGATGCCGGAATGGTTCCAGTGCGAAGGCATCGACGCGGTTCTCGATCGCATCCAGGGCGCCGGCGCCACGGCGATGGTCACGAGCCCCTACGTGCTCGAGGTCGCACCCGATGGCGTGGGTGCGCGGGAGCCGCCTCCCGACGGCGAGGCGGGCAGGGTGCGTCCGCTCGATCGCGCGCTGTTCGGGCGCACCGAGCTGTGGGTCCGCACGGCTCCCTCGCTGCTGCACGATCGCGCCCGCTACGCGGGCCAGCGCTACCAGCCCTCGCCGCCGGCGGCGCTGACCGATCGCCATCCCGATCTGCTCGACAGGGCGATCGCCGCCGCGCGAAGTCGCGGCCTCGATGTCTACCTGCAGGTCATGGCGGCGAGTCCGCCCGGGTATCGCGTGCAGTTCTCCGGTGCCGTCGCCGAGGATCAGTGCCTCGGCCCCGACCTTGCGCGTCATGACGCACGCGTGGACCGCAACGCGTCGATCGCCAGCCGGCACGTGGTGGACTACGTTGCCACGCTCGCGGCCGAACTCGCGGCGCGCTATCCGGGGGCCGCGGGCATCCGGCTCGACTGGCCGGAGTATCCGCCCTACGACTTCAGGAGCGCCCTGTTCGACTTCAACCCCGCCGCCTGCGCGCTGATGCGGGGCGCCGGCCACGATCCCGTCGCCGTGGCACGCGACGTCGTTGCCTGGCGCGACGAACTCTCCGCCGCGGTGCGCGCTGCCGCAGCCGCGGGTCCCGCTGCCGCAGGCCGCGCGCTCGATGCCGCGGGATGGGACGCGCTCTTTCGGGCCGACGGCGCGCTCGGCGCCCTGTTCGGGGCCAAGCGCCGTGCCGCGCGTGCGCTGCTCATGGCGGTGCGCGCCTCGCTCGATGCCGTGCCGGGATCGCGGCGCCGCCTCGAGCCGCAGGCCTTCCCGCCGCCATTCGATGTGATCTCCGGCTTTCCCATGCGCGAGCTCGACGGGCTGGTCGACCGCGTGGGCATCAAGCTGTACACGATGCACTGGCCCATGATCGCGCGCTACTGGGCCCGCGATCTCGTGGGCAGTGCGCCGCCCGCCGTGCACGACGCCGTCACGGCGGCGGTGGCACAGCGCCTGGAACTCGTCGACGACGAGGTGGACGGCGCTACGTTGCACTATCCCGATCCCGCGCAGGCGCACCCGGCGGGCCGCCGGGCGCAGGTCACGAAGCTGCGCAACGCTGCGAGCGCGGCCGGACGCGTCCCGGTGATCGCCTTCGCGCACAGTTACGGTCCGCTGGTCGACGTGCGCGAGCGCATCGCGCTCGCGCAGGCGACGGGTCAGGCGCTTTGGGTCAATCGCTACGGCTACCTCTCCGACGCCAAGCTCGGGATGCTTCGAGAGCTGCGGGCCACGCGATGAGCCACCCGCCTGTCGCGCGCGTCGTGCCGTTGCCGGCCATCGACGGTGGCCCGCGCGGGCGCCCGCCCGAGAGCGCGCGCGCGTATGCGTGGCTGCGGCAGAGCATCCTTGAGGTCTCACTGGTCCCCGGTGCGGCGCTCGCCGAGAGCGAGATAGCTGCCCGCTTCGGCACCAGCCGCACGCCGGTACGCGAGGCGCTGCTGCGGCTTGCCGATGAAGGACTCATCGAGGTCCGTCCGCAGCGCGGCACGTACGTGTCGCGCATGCGGCTCGAGCGCCTCGAGGAGGCGCTCTTCGTGCGTGGGGCCGTCGAGGGCGCGATCCTGCGCGAGCTCATCGCCCGCCGGGATCACGTCGCGCTGGCCCGCAGCCTCACCGAACTCGTCGACCTGCACGAGGCTGCCGTCGATCGTCATGACACCGCGGCCACGCTGGGGGCCGATGCGGCCTTCCATCGGGCGCTGGTGGAGGCCAGCGGCATGCCCGGACTGTGGGACGTGATCGGCAAGGCACGCGACCTGCACCATCGCGTGCGGGCGCTGGCGGCACCCGAGGCGCAGAACGCACGGGCCGCGGTGGCCGACCATCGCGCCATCGTCCGCGCCATCCGCGCCGGAAACAGCGATCTCGCGCAGCGACGCATGGCCGTGCACCTCGGACGCAACCGCGAGCTCGCGCGCGGGCTCGTCAGGCGGTTTCCGGGCTACTTCGAGTAGGCCCGCGGGCGCGCCTACCTTCGCTCCATGTAGTACTGCATCGCCACGGCGAGCAGCGCGAACGCCACCAGCGGAAACGCCGCTGCGAAGAGCGGCGCCCAGTCGTTGAGCACGCCGAGATACGAGAAGAGCCGCTCGATCAGCCAGAACGCGAGCCCGAGCATCGTGCCGGCGAAGATACGGAAACCCACGCCGCCCTGGCGGCGCTGGAACTGCGCAAAGGGGAGCGCGAGCATCATCATCACGATCACCGCCACCGGATAGAGCACCTTCGACCAGAAGGCGATCTCGAAGCGCGACGTCTTTTGCGCGCCGGTGCCGAGCACCTGGATGTTGTCCCACAGCGTGGTCAGCGCGAGCCGCTCCGGGGCCACCTGGTACACGGTGAGGATCGACGGCTGCAGCACCGACGTCCAGGTCCACTCGTCCTCCTTCGACACCCTGGCCACGTCATGTCCGATCTCGGTCACCTCCACCTTCTGGAGCTTCCACTGCCCGTCGCCGGCGTAGCGGCCGGATTCGGCGCTGCGGATCGCCGTGAGGCGCAGGTCCTTGTCGAACTCGTACATGCGCACGCCCACCAGCGTCATGTCGGCCAGGACCGTCCTGATGTTGACGAAGGTGCGGTCCTGCTTGAACCAGAAGCCGCTCTCGAACTGTTGCGCCACCACCCCCGTCGCATTGCCCATCGCGGCGGCGCGCACCGTCTGCGCGAGCCGTTCCGCCGGAGGCGCCACGTACTCGCCCGCCAGGAACGTGGCGATCGCCAGCGGGATGCCGACGCGCACCACGGCCCAGCCCACCTGGAGCATCGACGCACCGGACGCCCGCATGACGGTGAACTCGGAGTTCGCCACCAGCTGCGAGATGGCGAAGAGCGTGCCTATCAGCGCGGCGACCGGGAAGAGCTCGTAGACCCGCGACGGGATGTGCAGCGTGACGTACAGGAGCGCGGTGGTGATCGTGTAGGCGCCGCGCCCCACGTCGCGCATCTCGTTGATGAGGTCGAAGAACGTGAACAGTCCGATCAGCGCCACGAACAGCAGGAGGGTGGTGAGCAGGACGTCGCGCCCGATGTAGCGGGTGAGGATGCGCACGCGGCCTAGCTCCGTGACAGTCGCACGCGCCCGAAGAGGCCGCTGATCGACATCTGGTGGCGGAACAGGAGGAGGACCACCAGCAATGCGGTCACGTGCGGGATGAGCAGTCCTGCCCAGAGGCTCAGCGTGCCTTGCGCGATCATGCTCTGCACGATGTTGATGCAGTTCGTGTAGAGCATGTACAGGAAGGCCGCGGCGATGAGGTTGAACGAACGTCCCATCCGCGGATTCACGTAGGCGAGCGGAATGGCGAGCAGCGTGAGCACGAGCGCCAGGATCGGCACGGAGATGCGCCAGAAGAGCTCGGCCCGCTCGTTGCGCGAGTCGCTCACGAGCAGCGCCGCCGTCGACAGGGCCTTGTTCGACACCGGGATCGCGCGTGCCTCCGACGGCTCGATGCGGCGGCCGAGCTTGTCGAACTCGATGAGACGAAACTCCGCCGTGCCCGCATTGCCCTCGTAACGGCGGCCGTCCTCCAGCACCACGAAGCGGTCGCCGTTGGGCTCCTCGACGAGGTGGCCGAGCCGCGCGACGGTGGTCGCGTCCTTGTCGCCCTCCACCGAGTGCAGGAAGACGTTGCGGATGCGGCCGTCGACGGGGTTGAGGCTATCGACGTACACCACGATGCCGGCGCGCCTGAACTCGCGGAAGAGACCCGGCGAGAGGATCGAGAGCTCGTCACGCTGTTCGAGCTGCCGCTCGTACTCGAGCTTGCGCTTCTCGGCCCAGGGAGAGAGGAAGAGCGACAGCAGCACGATGGCCACCAGGAAGGGCGCCGCGAACAGGAGGATGGGTCGCAGGCAGGAGGCGAGCGAGACGCCCGAGGTGAACCAGACCACCATCTCGCTGTCCCGGTACCAGCGCGAAAGCGTCAGGAGGACCGTGAGGAAGAGCGCGACCGCCAGCAGGATATTGAGATAGAACATGGCGTTGAAGCCGATCAACGCCAGCACGCCGTCGGTCGCCACGGCTCCTCCCGCCGCCCGGGCGAGGATGCGGATGACCGATTGCGTGAACAGGATGGCGAGCAGGACGACGAACAGCCCGATCGCCGTTGCGGTCAGCTCCCGGACGAGGCTACGCCGGAAAATCATGACGCCGGGAAAGATTTTGACTTTTTTCGAGGGTTTTGCCGATAATGCGCGGCACGAGGTGTAACCCTAACAAAAGGCAAGCGGGAGACGAGGGATCGCAATGGAATTTACCATAAAAAGCGGCAGCCCCGAGAAGCAGCGGAGTGCCTGTGTCGTCGTCGGCGTGTTCGACAACCGCAAGTTGTCGCTGTCGGCCGAGTTGATCGATCGGGCGAGCAACGGCTACATCAGCGAAATCATCCGCCGTGGGGACATGGAGGGAAAACTCGGCGCCACGCTGCTGCTGCACAACGTGCGCGGCACGCTCGCCGATCGCGTGCTGCTCGTGGGACTCGGCAAGGAGCGCGACTTCCGCGACCGCGAGTTCCGTTCCGCCATTCGCTCCGCGGTCAAGCTGCTCAACGAGACGGGTTCCTACGAGGCCGTGATCTACCTCACCGAGGAGAAGGTCAAGCGGCGCGAGGTCGTGTGGCGCGTGGAGCACGCGGTCGTGGTGGCGATGGAGGCGGTGTATCGCTTCGAGCAGATGAAGAGCCAGCCCACCGAAGTGCGGCGGCCCCTGCGCAAGCTCACGCTCTCGGTGCCGCAGCGCTCCGATCTGACCGCGGGCGAGAAGGCGGCGGTGCAGGGTCTCGCCATCGCGCACGGGATGGATCTCGCGCGCGATCTGGGCAACCTGCCCGGCAACGTATGCACGCCGGCCTACCTCGGCGAGCGCGCTCTGCAGCTCGCGGCCGAGTTTCCCGACATCCAGTGCAGGGTCCTCGAGCGGAAGGAACTCGAAGAGCTCAAGATGGGCTCGTTCCTGTCCGTGACCAACGGCAGCGACGTGCCGCCTCGGTTCATCATCCTCGAGTACATGCAGTCGCAGCGCAAGCAGTCCAAGCCCGCGGTGCTGGTGGGCAAGGGCATCACCTTCGACACCGGCGGCATCTCGATCAAGCCCGCCGCCAGCATGGACGAGATGAAGTTCGACATGTGCGGCGCGGCGTCGGTGCTCGGCACCTTCCGCGCGATCGCCGGCATGAAGGCGCAGGTCAATGTGGTGGGACTCGTCCCGGCCTGCGAGAACATGCCGTCGGGCCGCGCCACCAAGCCCGGCGACATCTTCACGAGCATGTCGGGGCAGACGATAGAGGTGCTCAACACCGATGCCGAGGGGCGCCTCATCCTCGCCGACGCCCTCACCTATGCGGAACGCTACGAGCCCGAGGCGGTGGTCGACATCGCCACGCTGACCGGCGCCATGGTGATCGCGTTGGGTCACGTCGCGAACGGGCTGTTCAGCAACAACGACGCGCTCGCGCGTGCGCTGCTGGCGGCGGGCGACGACGCCTACGACCGCGCCTGGCAGATGCCGCTGTGGGACGATTACCAGGAGGGGCTGGCGAGCAACTTCGCGGACTTCGCCAACGTCGCCGGCCGCGCGGGGGGCAGCATCACCGCGGCGTGCTTCCTGTCGCGGTTCACCAAGAAATACGACTGGGCTCATCTCGACATTGCCGGTACGGCGTGGAAGGAAGGCAAGGAGAAGGGCGCCACCGGCCGTCCCGTGCCGCTGCTCACCACGTGGCTCCTGGCGCGAGAGAATCCCACGACCTGACGCGGCGACACCTGCCCGGCGCGCATGACGGTCATCGATTTCTATCACTCGGCCGAGGATCGCCTGGCCGTCGTCGCTCGGCTCGTGGCAAAGGAAGCCGCGGCGCGCCGGCAGGTGCGCATCCTCACGCCCGACGAGGCCACCACCGACAAGCTCGATCGCGCCCTGTGGGCGGCCCCGCCGACGGGCTTCGTGCCGCATTGCCGGATGGATAGCCCCCTGGCGCTGGTCACGCCCGTGTGGATCGATCATCGCCTCGAGCACTCGGGCCCGGCGGCGATGCTCGTGAATCTCACCGCCGATCCCCCGCCGTTCTTCAGCCGCTTCGAGCGTCTCGCGGAGATCGTCACCACCGGCGACGCGGACGTTCTCGCCGGGCGCCAGCGCTTCCGCTTCTATCGCGAGCGTGGCTACGAATTGCGCACGACCGACGTGCGCGACTGGGCCTGACATGCCGACCGCGCGCGAACTCCTGGAGCAGGCCGATGCGCTGATGCGGCGCAACCGGGCTCAGGAGACGGACGACGTCCCGGTGCTCACCGACGTCGTCCCCGAGCCTCTCGAAGCGCAGGTGCTGCGCGGCCGTGGTGCGCAGGCGCATCCTGGCGTTGCGGCGGTGCCCGCGCTGTCCGACGATGACGGCGACGCCATCCCCACGCTCACCGAGCGCGTGGGGGCGGGGCCCGCGCGCGAGGTCTCCCCCGACGAACGGGGCGATCCATCGGAATGGCTGGAGCAGGAGTCTGGCGAGCCGTCGGTGACCGGCGACGTTCCGGACTCGGTGCTCATGGTGCCCGCCGCAGAGGATGCCTCCAGTGCCGCGGACACATCGATCCTCGACGATCCCGTGCTGCCCGCGGCGCTGCGGACGCGCTCGCGCGGCAGCGTCGGGCACGAGACCGTGACAGAGGAGATCGAGGTCGTCGCGCCGTTGTCGGTGGGTGCGGCAGAGGATGCCTTCGACGAGGAGTTCGTGCGCGCCGCGCAGGTGGTGGAAGTCGAGGCGATGGAGGAGGAGCAAGCGGCCGGCGACCTCGAAGTAATGGGCGACCGCGAAGCGGCGGGGGACCGCGAAGCGGCGGGGGACCTCGAAGCGGCGGGGGACCTCGAAGCGGCGGCGGACCTCGAAGCGGCGGCGGACCTCGAAGCGGCGGCGGACCTCGAAGCGGTCGCACCTGCCGCAGACCTGGCAGGCGACCAGCCCGCCGCCGATGACGTCATCGCGGCCGACGGCGCTGCGGTGGTCGAGGTCGACGCGCTCCAGCAGCACGGCGACATGCTTTCGCCGGAGCAGGCCGAGGCGCAGCGGGAGATGGCGTCGCTCGCATCGTTCGCCGCCGGCGACGGTTCATTCGAGCGATGGCGCGCCTTCGAGGACGCGGCCCCCGGTGCCGCAGATCCCGAGGCTTTCCTTCCCGCGACGGTCGAGCCGCAGGCGTCGGCGGGCGCGCTGCCCGCCGCCGACGAGACCGGCCACGAGCTCGAGTCGTGGGCGCAGGTCGGCGATCCCCTGCCGGCGCCTTCGCGGCCGTTGCTGCCGGCGCTGAACGAAGCGCTCGAGGAAGTCGAACCGCCCATCGAGGTCACCGACATGCCGGCGCCGCCTGCGGC
>CAYTOT010000067.1:0-13720 GCA_964439475.1 uncultured Alcaligenaceae bacterium | reverse complement strand
GCTGCCCGAGCCGTCTGCCGCGCTGCCCGAGCCGTCTGCCGCGCTGCCCGAGCCGTCTGCCGCGCTGCCCGAGCCGCCGCTCGCCTGGGACGCGCTGTTGCCCGCGCCGCCGGAGCCGTTGTCGCTCGCGACGCCGGAGCCGTTGTCGCTCGCGACGCCGGAGCCGTTGTCGCTCGCGCCGCCGGAACCACTACCGCCACCCGTGCCGCTGGGTGCCGGCGTCGCACCGCCCATCCTGGTCCCGGCGCCGGCGGCGGCGGAGTCCGCCCCTGCCGCACGCGACGACGCTTGGGAGGGCGTCGCCGAAGAGATCCGGATGCAGGTCCTGCAGAGGATCGACATCTTCACCGACACCGGCCTGCGGGAGCAACTCGCGATGCGCCTGCAGCCGATCGTCGATCGTGCGAGCGCCGATCTCGTTGCCACGATCAACCAGCACGTGGGCGAGCTCCTGCGCTCCTACGTCGCCGAGGCGATCGAGCGCGAGATCGAGAGCTGGCGGCGCAGTCACTGACCAACGAATCGATGAGTCGGCCCCTTATCGGAGACGTGAGCCGCCAGGGCGCGTCGACGATGTTCGGGGGTGAGTCGATGGCGCGGGCCAACCGGCGACGCTTCCAGGTCTTCCTCGGCACGCTCCTCGTCGCCCTGGCGATCAGTCTCTCCTACACGTTCCTGCGGCCGGCCGAGTATCGGGCGACGGCGCGCCTCGAGATCACCCCGGGCGTCGGCTCGGTGACGGCAGGCGGTGGTCCCGGACAGCTTCCGGAGCCCGCGTCCGACTCTCCGAAGTCGTTCCTGACCGAAGTCCAGGTGCTCACCAGCCGGCCCGTGCTGGAGCGTGCCGCCAGTCTCGTTGCGCGCGCCGGCCGCGATCTGTCGGCGTTCGGCCCCGATCCCGTCGACGGCATCCAGTCGCGGCTCGGGGCGACCCCGGTGACGAACACCAACGTGGTGGAGCTCGTGGCCACCAACGCCCAGCCCGAGCTGACCGCCCCCATCATCAATGCCGTGATCGCCGTCTATCGCGACTACATCATGGAGGCGTATCGCGGAACGACGGACAACACCCTCGCGGCTGCCGCCGAGGAGACGAAGAAGCTCGAGGCGGCGGTCGCCGCCAAGCGGCGCGAGGTCGAGGCCTTCCGCCGCCAGCACCACATCGTGTCGCTCGAGCGTGACGAGAACGCGACGCTCGCCCGCGCGAAGAACCAGAGCGTGGCGCTCGCCACCGCGAACGAGCGGCTTGCCACAGCGGAAGGCAGGTTGCGCTCGCTCACAGAGTCTGTCGCCGCAGGAAAGGCCGTCGTTCGCGCACGTGACGACCCGACGCTCGCCAACCTGGAGCAACGCGCGTCGCAGGCGCGGGAGGACATGCGCGACCTGGAGCGGACCTACACGCCCGAGTATCTGGCGAAGGATTCCCGCGCCATCGCGCTGCGAACCCGCATCGCCGAACTGGAGCGCCAGGTCAGCATCCAGCGCGAGGCGAGCCAGCGATCCGCGCTCAACGAAGCGCAGCAGGATCTCGCGAGCGCCCAGGAGGCTGCCCGGCGCCTGCAGAACCAGATGACCAGCGATCGCCAGCAGGCAGGCGAGTTCGCCGCCAGGTTCAACGAGTACAAGTCCCGTCAGGACGAGCTGGCGGAGCTCGAGACCGCACATCGCAGTGCCGTCCAGCGCAAGGTGCGGCTGGAGGCCAGTGAACGTGCACGCATGCCGTCGATCAAGGTCCTGGAGGCGGCCGTCACGCCGCAGCAGCCGTGGTGCCCGCTCTACTGGCGGGATGCGGCGATCAGCGCTGCCGGATCGCTGCTTCTCGCCTTGCTCGTCATGTGGTTGGTGGAGCTCTTCAATCGACCCGAGCCGCAGCCGGCCGTCGTGATCGCCCAGTCGCTTGGAGGGTACCCGTACGCCCGGCCTCCTGAAGCGCTGATCGCTGCCGACGTGCCGCCTGCGGCGCTTCCCTCCCAGGCCACGCGTCTTCTGGCACAGCACCCGCCGTTGCCCCGCGAGCTCAGCGAGGAGCAGGTGGCAACGCTGCTGCACGCAGCGAACGACCCCGATCGCAGCGTCATCATGTTCCTGCTTGCTGGCGCCAGCCCCGAGGAGTTGATCGCCTTGCGATGGGGCGACATCGACCTGGATCGACGGCTGGCGCAGTTGACCGGACCCTCGGCGCGGCAGATTCCCCTGCCCGACGCGCTCGGCGACCTTTTGGGCGCGCAGCCTGCGCAGGCTGCGGAGCGCTGGCTCATTCCCGCCGACGATCGTCCGGCCTTGCGCGACGGGATCGATACGCGCCTGCTTTGCGTGGCACATGATGCAGGCTTCGACGAGGCTTCGGATGTCACTGCCGATTGCCTTCGTCATACCTACATCGCCTGGCTCGTGCGGCAAGGCATCAGGTTCGCCGATCTCGTGAGGATCGTGGGTCCGCTGCCGCGTGCCGTGCTCGCCCAGTACAGCAGCCTTCCCTCGCTCGACCGAAGGGAGGCGCCGGGCGAGGTGGACATGGTGCATCCGGCCCTGCGTCGTCGATAGGCGGCGCCGGGCAAGCCTGGCCAGGCCCGTACCAGCCCCGGCCGGGAGCCCTGCGGCCTCGCCGACGGCTCGCCCCGGGGCGTCACACGATTCACGGCGCTCGCAGCGCTTCGCGGTCCGCCCCTCGCGACCCCTCCGCTACGACTCGCCGGTGCGGTACGGTTGCACGGAGCGGGTTGCGGGCTGGTCCCGAACGCTACAATTTCAGGTTCGTCCGATCATCGTCAGGGCGCGTGCATGGCACGCGCCGACTTCGCCATGGAACTCGCCAAGAGCTTCGAGCCCCACGCCATCGAGGCCAGGTGGTACCCGCTGTGGGAATCGCGCGGCTGGTTCAAGCCGTCGATGGACCCGCAGGCCACGCCGTTCTGCATCCAGCTGCCGCCGCCCAACGTCACCGGCACGCTGCACATGGGACACGCGTTCCAGCAGACGCTGATGGACCTGCTGGTGCGCTTCCATCGCATGCGCGGCGACGACACGCTGTGGCAGGTCGGCACCGATCACGCGGGCATCGCGACGCAGATCGTGGTCGAACAGCAGCTCGCGCAGAAGAAGCAGTCGCGCCACGACCTCGGTCGCGAGAAGTTCGTCGAGCGCGTGTGGGCGTGGAAGGAGGAGTCGGGGTCGGCCATCACCCGGCAGATGCGGCGCCTCGGGGCGTCGGCCGACTGGTCGCGCGAGCGCTTCACGATGGACGAGGGACTCTCCGCTGCGGTGCTCGAGACCTTCGTGCGCCTGTTCGATGACGGCCTGATCTACCGCGGCAAGCGGCTCGTCAACTGGGACCCCAAGCTGCGCACCGCCGTGTCCGATCTCGAGGTCGACAGCGAGGAGGAGCAGGGGAAGCTCTGGCAGATCCGCTATCCGCTGGCCGACGGCAGCGGATCGATCGTGGTCGCCACCACACGTCCCGAAACGATGCTCGGCGACGTCGCGGTCGCGGTGAATCCCGATGACGAGCGCTACGCGGCGCTGATCGGCAAGGAGGTCGCGCTGCCGCTCGCCGGCCGCGCGATCCCGGTGATCGCCGATGCCTACGTCGACCGCGAGTTCGGCACCGGTGCGGTCAAGATCACGCCCGCGCACGACTTCAACGACTGGGAGGTGGGTAAGCGGCACGGGCTCGTCCCGATCTCCATCTTCAATCTCGACGCCACGGTCAACGACAACGCGCCGACGGCGTACCGCGGCATGGACCGCTACGCGGCGCGCAAGGCGGTGCTCGCCGACCTTGCGGCGGCAGGACTTCTCGTCTCCGAGAAGGCGCACGCGATGGTCGTGCCGCGCAGCGGCCGCACCGGCGAGGTGGTCGAGCCGATGCTCTCCGACCAGTGGTTCGTGGACATGCGCAAGCCCGCGCCCGCTTCGCACCCGTTCTTTCCCGGCAAGTCGATCCAGGACCTGTGCCTCGCGGCGGTGAGCGAAGGCGGCCTGCCCTCCGGCGCTCCCGGCAGCGGCGAGACGGTGCGCTTCGTGCCGGCGGAATGGCTCAACACCTACAACCACTGGATCGACAACATCCAGGACTGGTGCATCTCGCGGCAGTTGTGGTGGGGCCACCAGATCCCCGCGTGGTACGACGACGCCGGCCACTGTTACGTCGCTCGCACCGAGGCCGAGGCGCGCGCGCAGGCGAAGGCGAAGCTCGGACGTGAGCCCGCCACCTTCACGCGCGATGCCGACGTGCTCGATACCTGGTTCAGCTCGGCGCTGTGGTGCCACTCGACGCTCGGCTGGCCGGCGCAGACGAAGGAACTCGCCACCTTCCTGCCGTCGTCGATCCTCATCACCGGCTTCGACATCATCTTCTTCTGGGTCGCGCGCATGATCATGACGACGACCTACTTCACGGGCCGCGTGCCGTTCCACGACGTCTACATCAATGCCATCGTTCGCGACGAGGAAGGCAACAAGATGTCGAAGTCGAAAGGGAACGTGATCGACCCCATCGACCTCGTCGACGGCGTGGAGCTCGAGACACTCGTCACCAAGGCGACGAGCAACATGATGGACCCGCGGCAGGCCGAGAAGGTTGCCGCCCGCACACGCAAGCAGTTCCCGAACGGCATCCCCGCGTTCGGTGCGGATGCGGTGCGCTTCACCTTCGCCTCGCTCGCCACCTTCAACCGCACGCTGAACTTCGACCTCAACCGCTGCGAGGGTTACCGCAACTTCTGCAACAAGCTGTGGAATGCCACGCGCTTCACGCTGATGAACGTCGAGGGCAAGGACGTGGGCCTCGACGAGGCGCAGCCGAAGGCGCTCTCCTTCGTCGACCGCTGGCTGCTCGGCCGCCTGCAGCAGGCCAAGCACGACATCGCGACCGGCATCGATGCCTTCCGCTTCGACCTCGCCGCCAAGGCGCTCTACGAATTCGTGTGGGACGAGTTCTGCGACTGGTATCTCGAACTCGCCAAGGTGCAGCTCGCGGTTGCCGACGCGAAGGGCGATGCCGCCGCGGCGCGCGGCACGCGCTCGGTGCTGGTGCGCGAGCTCGAGGCCACGTTGCGGCTCGCGCATCCTTTCATTCCTTTCATCACCGAGGAACTGTGGCAGACGGTGGCGCCGCTCGCCGGCAAGGCCGGCGAGACGATTTCGCTGCAACCGTTCCCGAAGGCGAACTTCGATCGCGTCGACGCGGCGTCCGACGCGAAGATGCGCACGCTCAAGGACCTCGTGAATGCCTGCCGCGCGCTGCGCGGTGAGATGAAGCTCTCCCCCGCCGCGCGTCCGCCGCTCTACGTGACGGGCGATGGCGCACTGCTCGCCGAGCTCGCGCCCTACCTCGTCGCCTTGGGCAAGGTGGAGAAGGTCGACGTCGTGAGCGAACTGCCTGCCACCGACGCCCCGGTCGAGATCGTGGGCGACTTCCGCCTCATGCTGCACGTGGAGATCGACAAGGCTGCCGAGCGCGTGCGCATCGACCGTGAGATTACGCGCCTCGAAGGCGAGGTGGCCAAGGCCCACGCCAAGCTCGGCAACGAGAGCTTCGTGGGACGCGCGCCGGCGGCGGTGGTGGCGCAGGAGCGCGAGCGGCTGGCGACGTTCACGGCCACGCTGGAGAAGTTGCGCGAGCAGGGCAGGCGGCTCGCGGCGTAGTGCTCATCGGAAGCGGACGCAAGTTTCGCCGGCCGTGCAGCCTATTGAAGTGACCGCGCCCGAGCGGACGCGCCTGACACGCTTTCCTCGCACCCGATCCGGGGCCGGCCGCACTACTGAGCTTCGCCGCTGCGCCCGGTCCTCAGACGGTTGCGTCTCGGAACGCCTTCAATACTGCGTTCATTCGCGTTTGCCATCCCGTGCCCTGCGCCCGATACCACTCGAGCACATCCTTGTCCACGCGCAAGGCAATCTGTTCCTTGCGGACCTCGGCGAACACACGCAACCCCGCCCCTTTCCGTATAGGACCAAGGTCCGATTGCCGCGCGCCGAGCCCGCGGGCAGAGTGCACGCGAGTCCGTCGTGGGCGCTCGATCCCCTCGATAACGGCAGCGACAACAGCGGCGCGCGCTGACGCACGGAAACGGATGCGCGATGGAGCGCCGGCGGCGGGTGGTGCTGGTGGACGACGACGAGTCGCTGCAGCAGGCGCTCGCACGCGCCATTCGGCTCGCCGGTTACGACGTCGTCGCCTTTGCAAGCGTGGATGCGCCCATAGAGTCCGGTTTGTGCTTTCGCGATGCATGCCTCGTTCTCGATGTCAACCTCCCCGGCACGGGGGGCTCGCCTTTCGCCGCCGGCTGGCAGAGTGCGGCGATGACCCGCCGACCGTCTTCATCACCGCGCTCGATCGCGCCGACGTCGAAGCGGCGCTTGCGGCGCTTGCGGCGCTTGCGGCGCTGGCGCCGGTGGCCGTCCTGTACAAGCCGTTCGACAACGCCGCGCTCATCGCCGCGATCGAGCGCGCCGCCTGTCAATCGTAAACCCCTCACTTCGAGCCTGGAGCCATCATGAAACCCACCCGTCTCGCCCCGTTCGCGATCTTGCTCGGCGCGCTCGCCTTCCCGGCGCTGGGCCAGGTGGTCACCGGCACGCTGGGTTCGCCCAGCGCGACCACGACCATCCCCGGCAAGCAGTTGCCAGCACCCGACCCCAAGTTCGGCGGCGTGATCAAGGACGGCGCGCTGCAGTCCACGCCCTGGTGGCCGCCGCGCGTGGTGCCGCCCAAGGGCGCGCCGAACGTGCTGCTGGTTATCGTCGACGACTCCGGTTTCGGCATCCCGAGCACCTTCGGCGGCGTGATCCCCACCCCGGCGATGGATCGCATCGCGAACGAGGGCCTGCGCTACAACCGCGTCTTCTCCACCGCGCTGTGCTCGCCGACGCGCGCCGCACTCATCACCGGGCGCAACCACCACTCGGCCGGGTTCGGCGTGATCTCCGAGCAGTCGACCGGCTTCCCTGGCTACAACAGCATCATCGGCCGCGACCAGGCGACGATCGGGCGCATGCTGCTCGACAACGGCTACAACACCTCCTGGTTCGGCAAGGACCACAACGTGCCCGCGTTCCAGGCGAGCCAGATCGGGCCGTTCGACCAGTGGCCGACCGGCATGGGCTTCCAGTACTTCTACGGCTTCGTCGGCGGCGACGCCAACCAGTGGCAGCCGAACCTCTTCCGCAACACGACCCAGATCTATCCGTTCCTCGGCAAGCCGGAGGGGAGCTGGAACCTGATCACCGCGATGGCCGACGACGCGATCGACTGGATGACCAAGATGCACCAGGTCGACCCGTCGAAGCCACTGTTCATCAAGTACGCGCCGGGCGCGCTTCACGCCCCGCACCACCCGACCAAGGAGTGGGTGGACAAGATCCGCGCGCTGAAGCTCTTCGACGAGGGCTACGAGAAGCTGCGCGAGACGATCCTCGCCAACCAGAAGCGGCTGGGGGTCGTGCCGCAGAACACCCAACTGCCGCCGTGGCCCAAGGAGTACATCAAGCCCTGGGACCAGCTCTCCGCCGAGGAGAAGAAGCTCTTCATCCGCCAGGTCGAGATCTTCGCCGCCTACGGGGCCTACAACGACCACGAGATCGGGCGCGTGATCCAGCACTTCCAGGATCTCGGCCGGCTCGACAACACGCTCGTGATCTACATCAACGGCGACAACGGCACCTCCGCCGAGGGCGGGCCTCTCGGCACGCCGAACGAGGTCGCGTTCTTCAACGGCCTGTCCGAGCTGCCGGTCGACGTGCAGATGAAGTTCTACGACGTGTGGGGCACCGACCGCACCTACAACCACATGTCCGCCGGCTGGTCGTGGGCGTTCGACACGCCGTTCCCATGGTTCAAGCAGAACGCCTCGCAGTTGGGCGGCACCAACCAGAACATGGTGGTGTCCTGGCCGGCGCGGATCAAGGACAAGGGAGCCTTGCGCGAGCAGTTCATCCACGTGATCGACGTCGTGCCCACGATCCTCGAGGTTGCCGGCATTCGTGCGCCCGAGGTCGTCGACGGCATCAGGCAGCGGCCGATCGAGGGCACGAGCTTCGCCTACACTTTCGATGCGGCCAATGCGAAAGCGGCCGAGCGCCACAAGACGCAGTACTTCGAGATGATGGGACAGTGGGCGCTGTACGACGACGGCTGGTTCCTCGCGACCAAAGTCAACCGCGCGCCGTGGCAGGCCTTCGGCCCGGCGAACCCCGATCCGCTGAACAACCAGACGTTCCAACTCTTCAACCTGAAGCAGAACTTCAACCAGACCGAGGACATCGCCGCGAAGCACCCGCAGAAGGTGAAAGAGATGCGGGCCAAGTTCCTCGCCGAGGCGAAGAAGTACAACGTGCTCCCGCTCGATGCCTCGGTGGCGGCGCGCGTCATCGCGCCGCGCCCGAACATCACCGCCGGGCGCACCGAGTTCGTCTACACCCGGCCGATGACCGGGCTGCCGCAAGGCGACTCGCCGCTGCTGCTCAACACCTCGTACACGATCACCGCCGACATCGACGTGCCGCAGGGCGGGGCCGAAGGGATGATCCTGACCTCCGGCGGACGCTTTGCGGGCTACGGCTTCTACCTCCTCCAAGGCAAGCCCGTGTTCCTGTGGAACATGGTCGATCTCGAACGCATCCGGTGGGAAGGGCCGGAGGCGCTGCCGCCCGGCCGGCACACGGTCGAGTTCGACTTCAAGTACGAAGGCATCGGTGTGGGCACTCTCAAGTTCAACAACTTCAGCGGGTTGGGCCAGCCCGGCACCGGGACGCTGAGGGTCGACGGCAAGACTGTAGCCGCCCAGCACATGAAGCGCACGCTGCCGATGATCCTGCAGTGGGACGAGAGCTTCGATGTGGGATCCGACACCCTGACCGGTGTGAACGACGCGGACTACAAGCCGCCGTTCCCGCTGACCGCGAAGCTCAACAAGCTCACGATCAAGGTCGACCGGCCGCAGCTCTCGCCTGCGGACATCGCGAAGCTCCAGGCGGCGATGAAGGAGAAGGCGAAGCGTGATTGAGCGCATGGCTCGGCATCGACGCCGCCGGGCAGAGGGCGCTGCGGGATCTTTACCTCGAGAGGAAATAGCCATGGTCCGCCGTTCACCTCGGAGAAGTGTCATGAACTCGCTCGGCGCCTGCGCGCTGCTGGCCGCCCTGCTCGCGGGTCACGCGATCGCGCAGCCGCTTTCCGGCCCGCCGGCCGACCCCCAGTTCAAGTTCTCCACGCCGATGCCGCCGGACGTCGCCGTGCCCGACAAGCTCGAAACACGACTGGGCACGCTTCGCTTCGAGGGCGGCGTTCCCGACAGCGCCACGGCGGAGAAGCTCTTTGACAACCTCGACTTCCAGCGCGCGGTGCAGGCCTATCTGCTCGCCCTGCCGCCGGTCAACCAGGTCGCGAATCGCAGTGGGATCCTTGCCATGGGACCGGCCAACACGACGGTGCCGATCTGGGAGCAGATGGTGGACTCGCGCACCGTCGAGCTGACGGCTAACGACAACACGCCCTATACCTGGTTCTGGCTGGATCTGCGCAAGGGGCCGTTGGTGATCGAGGTGCCGCCGAAGGTGTTGGGCCTCATCGACGACATGTGGTATCGCTGGGTAGGCGACCTGGGCATCACGGGGGCTGATCGTGGGGCAGGAGGCAAGTACCTGCTCCTTCCCCCGGGCTACAAGGGCGAGGTCCCGCACGGCTACCACGTCATGCATCCGGCGACGTACAGCGTCTGGGCCGGCTGGCGCACGTTCCTGGTGGACGGCGACCCAAAGCCCGGTGTCGAGCAGGTCAAGAAGCTCACGAAGATCTACTCGCCGACGCAGGCTGCCAACCCGCCGAAGCTCACCTTCGTGAACATGTCGGGCAAGCCGTTCAGCATGGTCGGGCCGTCCGGTTACCGCTTCTGGGAGATGCTGAACCAGGTGGTGCAGGAGGAGCCGACCGCTACCGTGGACCCGACGACGCTCGGCCTGTGGGCCTCGGTCGGCATCCAGAAGGGCAAGCCCTTCGCGCCCGACGAGCGGATGAAGAAGATCCTCACCGAGGCTGCCGCCGTCGGCGACGCGACCGCCCGCGCCGTCGCCTACCGGATGCGCGACCGGGCGGGGTACATCTTCGACAACGCCAACTGGCGGTACGCCTTCTTCGGTGGCTACACGTTCGAGTGGCAGCCGGGTGTGGCCAATCTGGACGCCGCCGCGTTCTTCTTCTTCCTCGCTACCGGGGTCACGCCGGCGATGGACACGAAGATCGTGGGCGAGGGCTCGACCTATCCCTGGACGGCGCTCGATGCGAAGAACCAGCCGCTCGACGGCGGCAAGAACTACCGGCTGCGGCTGCCGCCCAACGTTCCGGCGAAAACCTTCTGGTCGGTGATCCTCTACAGCGCCCAGACGCGCTCGATGATCCAGACGAACGCGCAGTTCCCGAGTGTTAGCAGCCAGAACAGGGGCCTGCAGAAGAATGCGGACGGCTCCGTCGACGTCTTTTTCGGGCCGCAGGCGCCGGCCGGGAAGGAGTCGAACTGGGTGCAGACGGTTCCCGGCCAGACCTGGTTCACGATCCTGCGCCTGTACGGCCCGCTCGAGCCGTGGTTCAAGCGCACCTGGCGCCCGGGCGAGATCGAATTGGTGCCATGACGTGGGAGGGAGAGGGTCACCATGAGCAACGAAGTTCCCGTGATGAGTGGACCGCTCGGATCCGTGCGGCAGGCGGGTTTCGTGGTGCGTGATCTCGATCGCGCGTTGGAGTACTGGACGAAGACCCTTGGCGTCGGGCCGTTCTTCAGGATTCGCAATGTCGTCCCCAACAGTGGCGCTATCGAGGGCAGCCCGCTCCGGCGCCGCGGGTGAGCCTCGCGCTCGCAAACTGGGGCGACCTGCAGATCGAGGTCATCCAGCAGGACGATGACCATCCGACCGCGTGGCGGGATTTTCTCGCCTCCGGTCGCGAAGGGTTCCAGCACGTCTCGTCGTGGCTCACCCGCGCCGAGTACGACGCGATCATGGCCCGGGCACAGACCGCTGGGCCGCCAGTGATGCACGAAGGGGTTGTTCCGAGGATCGGGGAGCGCTTTGCCTACCTTGCGACCGACAACGGTCCCGGAGGATTCCTCTTCGAGCCTGCCGATGTGATGGACACCTGCGACCCGATGATGCAGATGATCGCCAACGCAGCGAAGGACTGGGACGGCCGAGATCCCATCCGCGACCTGCCGGTGTAGGCGGATCACGTTGGCTGATCAAATCGGGGAACCAGGGCTCGGCATCGGCGCCGCCCGACTACCGATGATCATCGTGCGCGCATCCCTCGCGGCCTTCCTCATGCCGCTCCTTCCCGTGTTCGGCTTCTGGGCGGCGCCTGCCTGCGCCGAGGGCGGGACTCCCGCGAACGCGAATCCGGCGCCGCCGGTCGCCCACAGGCGTCACCGCCAACCTCGATCTCGATCTGAAGGGCACGGTGTGGACACTCGCCGGCACGTACCGCGCAGTGAGCGACCCTGCCGCGAACCTCGACATCCTTGCCGGCGCGCGGCTACTCGATCTCGAGCAGACGCTGGGCTACACGTTCAGCGGACGTGGGCTCCATTGCCGGACCGGGGCGTTCCGGCACCAGCGAGACCGATGTCGCTCACTGGGATGCGGTGGTCGGCGTCAAGGGCCGCTACGCGTTCGGCGCGAAGCGTGAGTGGTTCATTCCCTATTACGCCGACGTGGGCAGCTGGGACTCCGACTTGACCTGGCAGGTGTTCGTCGGCCTGGGCTACCAGTTCTCCTGGGGCTCGGTGCTCGGCGGATGGCGCTATCTCGACTACAGCTTCAAGGCGAGCTCCAAGGTCCAGGACCTCAACTTCAACGGGCCGATGCTCGGTGTTGCGTTCAGTTGGTAAAAGGACGTTCGATGAAAGCCGCAATCGCAACCGTTGTGCTCGTGCTCGGCGTCGTCTCGCCGCACGCCGGCGCGCAGGTGTTCTCGTGGGACCCATTGCAGAAGATCCAGGAAGCGCTGCCGGACGGCGTGCCCGACGAGGGCAAGATCATCCAGGCGCGCCACCAGGTGCGCGAGATGGCGCAGGACGCGCTCGCCTCGCTGTACGAGATCGCCCCCGGCGCGCGCCGCGCGGTCGATAGGGCCGCGGGGTACGCCGTGTTCAGTACCTTGGCGTCAAGCTGTTTTTTGCCGGCGGCACGACCGGCAAGGGGCTCGTGGTCAACCACCGCACCGGCCGCCAGACCTTCATGCGGATGCTGCAGGTGCAAGGCGGCCTAGGTTTCGGGCTGAACCAGAACCGCCTGATCTTCGTGTTCACCAACGAGCGCGTGCTGCGCAGCTTCATCGACCAAGGCTGGGAGTTCGGCGCGCAGGCCAACCTCGCGGCGATCGCGGTCGGGCAAGGCGCGATGTTCGGCGGCGCCGCCGTGGTGTCCCCCGGCGTGTACCTGTATCAGGTCACCGACACGGGACTCGCCGCCACCCTTACGGTGTCCGGTACGCGCTTTTTCAAGGACGCCGTGCTCAATTGAAGCGCGGCCGGTGCGCCTGGCCCCTCCGCCAGGCCGAGATGAGGCGCAACGGGCCGAGGTCATGGAGGGCTCGTCTTAAGCCACTTAACCTCACTTAACCTCCATACTTCGCGAAGGTGACTTTCACTTCTTCGTCCGGCATGCGCCTGCCGCGTGCGGAGCACACTCACGCCGTAGTCACCGCCTTCGCGCGGGTGACACGAGGCGCGGGGCGCTGGCGCTCCCGCCACAGGTCGTAGGCGAGCTGCATCCGCAGCCATACTTCGGCGTCGCCGCCGCGCTCGGGGCCGAGCCAGCTCTCGATCCGCCGCGCCATTTCCGGCGAGATCGCCGCGCGCCCGTTGAGCACGCGCGAGAGCGCCACGCGGGTCACGCCGAGCTGTCGCGCGGCTTGTGTCACCGAGAGCCCGAGCGCGGGCAGCACGTCCTCTTTCAGCGTGGCGCCGGGGTACGGCGGATTGTGCATGCGCGCCATCTCGTTCTCCTAGTGGTAGTCCCGATAGTCGACGGCCACCGCGTCTTCTCCCTCGAAGGCGAAGGTCACTCGCCAGTTGCCGTTGACCCAGATCGACCAGTCGCCGGCGCCCAATGGGTGCAATCGCCAGCCAGGGACATTCATGTCGGCAGCGCGTTTCGCCGCGTCGAGCTGCGCGAGTTGCCGGGCCAATCGTTCGGCGTGATGCGGCTGGATACCCGCTCTCGAGCCTTTCTCGAAGAATCGCTGTAGCCCCTTGTGCTTCCAGCTCCGTATCATGGCGGCGACTGTATAGCGCAGCGTTACGCTTGTCAAGTCGCCGCACGGCCCGTCGGCGTAGCGAGCAGGTTCAGTAGTCACCGCCTTCGCGCGGGTGACACGAGGCGCGGGGCGCTGGCGCTCCCGCCACAGGTCGTAGGCGAGCTGCATCCACAGCCATACTTCGGCGTCGCCGCCGCGCTCGGGGCCGAGCCAGCCCTCGATCCGCCACGCCATTTCCGGCGAGATGGCCGCGCGTCCGTTTCGAATTTCCTCGAGCGAAGACGACTGTCACTGGCTCGAGGCGCGAGCGTTCGGGCCGTCGGAATCGCGCGCGAGCTTCCGCCAACGCGCACGGCTGGCGAATGCTGCGGCGAGCACGACGATGCCGCGGGCCAGCGCGCGCGCACAAGTCTTCCCGGCCTAACGATCATGGTGGCTGGCACCACCCCCGAAGATGAAAGAGACTTCGGGGTG
>CAYTOT010000066.1:0-22719 GCA_964439475.1 uncultured Alcaligenaceae bacterium | reverse complement strand
ACCGGCCCCGCCGCCAGTCCCTGGTCCTGCCGGCGCTGGCGATATTGCGCGATGTGCGGCGAGTTGCGATGCACCTCGAGCGCGGCGGCGTTTTCGTAGATCTCGTAGAACACGAAGAGGTCGGGATCCTCGGTGGAGCGGTGCAGGCGATAGGCGAGGCACCCCGGCTCCGACCGCCGGATGACCCCTGCCTGCTCGGTGAGAAGGGCGGCGAGGGCGTCGCCCTTGCCTTTCGTGGCGCGAATGCGCGCGACCATCGTGATGGGCTTGTCCATGCGTCGACTCTACATGAAGCACGGACCGAGTTCGCGCACCTCGATCGTGGCCCACTCGGCCGCGGGCAATTCGGCGGCGATGGCGATGGCCTCCTCGCGCGTCGCGCAGTCGACGAGGAAGAAGCCGCCCACCATCTCCTTGGCCTCGGCGAACGGGCCGTCGCGCACGTCGCGCTTGCCGCCGCGCACCTGCACGAGCCTGGCGTCGGTATCGGTACGCAGCGATTCGGCCGCACGCAGCACGCCGCGCGCCTTCAGCGCACTCGCCGCCTGCAGCATGCGGTCGTACACCGCGCGGCCCTCGGCCTCGGTGCGCGTGGCCCGCTGGCCGCGCGGCTCGTGGATCAGAAGCATGAAGGACATCGGCATCTCCTGGCGAGCGGAGGCGCAAGGTTAACCGAAACGCGCGTGGCCGCGCGCCACAGGGCACGCCCGCTCCGTTGCGGCACCATCAAGCGCGAGCCAGTCCGTGGCGATGTGGCCCGTGGCGATGCGGTCCGGGGCGATGCGGTCCGGGGCGATGCGGTCCGGGGCGATGCGGTCCGGGGCGACATGGTCCGGGGCGACATGGTCCGGGGCGACATCGTGGCCGTGCAACGCCGTCACACCGTCCAATCCCTGCGCCAGGTGTCCGGCCCGACACCGATGCGTGCTGGATCGATGCCGATGTCCTTCAGTTCCCGCTCGCTCATCGCGAGGAGCGCGACACTGTCGTCCCGCGCCTTGGCGCGCGCACGGAGCCAGGCATCGAGGCGCTCGCCGATGCGGCCCAAGACGCCCGAGAGGACGACGAGTGCGTGCGCGACCCCCAGGACTGCAGACGCCAGGGGATGCAGATGCCGGAGCGGTGTCGCGGACGCGGCCCCCGCTTCCGTGGCCAGCGTGCAGCTCATAGCGGCACCATGACGCGGGGTGCGATGACGAGACCATCCACGGGCAGGTGGCGCAGGACGAGCGCGACGATAACCGCGAGCATGGCGGGGATCGCCGCGAGCGCGACGGCGCGTGCGACGATCCGCAGCACGCGGCGGGGGGCGGTCTCGTCGACGTGCGGTTGTGCGAGCGTGATCATGCGAGGCTCCTTCGGTCTGGGTCGATTCGTCGTGGAGTCCACGTGGGATCGACGCTGGTAAGCTTAGATAGCCAGCTCGCATGCGGAAAGCGATAAATTCGAACCATATTGGTAAGTTGAACTAACCAGTGCCGCACCCTCCGAGACTGCCGCTCCACACGCTCGCCGCGTTTCGCGCCGTGGCCGAGACGTCGAACCTGCGCGCCGCGGCGGACACGCTGCACCTCACGCACAGCGCGGTAAGCCAGCAGATCCGCGGGCTCGAGGAAGCCTTGGGCTTTCCGTTGTTCGACCGCCGCGGCCGGCGCATCGTGATCAATGCGGCGGGCCGCGCGCTGCAGGCGAGCGTGCGGGACGCCTTCGCGCGCCTCGACGACGGCGTGCAGGCTGCGGCCGCCGCCGCTGCCGGCAATGCGCAGCGGCTGCGCCTCACCGTGTTGCCGTCCTTCGGCCAGCGCTGGCTGCTCCCCCGGATCGGCCGCTGGCGCGAGCGCCACCCCGACGTGGCGCTCGAGATCGATGCGTCGATCAGCGCCATCGATCTCGCCCGCGAAGGCTTCCACGCCGCCGTCCGCCAGGGCGCGGGTCCGTGGGCGGGACTCGCCTCCGAGCGACTCTTCGACCGTCCGCCGATCATCGTGGTGGCGTCGCCTTCCGCTGCGCGCCGCCTCGTCGGTGCGCAGCCGGAAGCGTTCGCGCGCGAGCCGCTGCTGGGCGATGCGGAACTTTGGACCGATTGGTTCACGGCCGCCGGGGTGCGCACGCACGTCACGACGGTGGCCGTGTTCAACGATGCCGGCCTCATGCTGCAGGCAGCGGAACAGAGCCTGGGCCTCGCGCTCTCCCGCGAGATCCTCGCCGCCGATGCGCTGGTCGACGGCCGCCTCGTGCAACTGTCGCCCATCGCCATCACGCACCCGGACGCGGAGGCCTATCACTTCGTCTATCCGCCGGGCCTTGCGCAATGGCCGCCGCTCGCGTCGTTGCGGCAATGGCTGCGCGACGAACTCGAGTCGTCGTCGCGAGCCCTTGGCGCCGCACGCCGGGCGCGCTCGGGGAAAGGGCGTGCGTCGGACACCGTGACGGCGAGGCGAGTCGGGCGGAGCGAATAGCGGGGTCTCCGCCACCCGGGGCCCGGCAAGTCCGCCGACGCCCGGAACCGGCGCCCTTGCCCCATGACCCCCACCTTATGGTAGGGTTATGTCATTGTCCTAACGTGCTTTCGAGGACAGCGTGAAGACCATGACGCTGGTGGCCCGCCACCTCTACTTCGGGCTCGACCCTTTGCGGCTGCGTGACGCGGCCAACCGTCTCCTGGCGAGGCTTCCGGATTCGCGGCCGCGTGCCACCCCGGTGCCGATGGACGCGCTCGTCGAGGAATTCGCGATCGACCCGGCGCGGAGCCAGGCGATCGTGGCCGAGATGGTGGAGTCGGGCGTGCTCATGAAGATGTCGCCCACCGGTGCGCACTTCGGCATCACCACGCGCTTTCGGCAGATTGCGCGCGCGCGCATCATCGAGCCGCTCGACCGCGGGCAGGCGCAGATGCTGCTCACGCATTGCGCCGAGGTCGCGGAGAAGTTCAACCGCTCGGCGGCGCGCAACAAGTACGAGATCGAGACCATCGCGGTATTCGGCAGCTACATGAGCCGTCACCAGGGACTGGCGTCGCTCGAACTCGGCATGACGGGACGCAAGCGCGCCCCCGGTCAGCGCAATTTCATCGGACGGGCCACCGCGCAGACGGAAGGCACCGCCGATATCCGGGCCCAGTTCGAGCGCCTTTCGGGCTTCATCGAGGTGCACTTCTTCAAGCGCGCCGTCGACGTGCCGCGACCCTTCAGCGTCATCTTCCGCAGCGATTCAGACTGAGCCAGGCGCCGCGCCCGGCGCATTCGCCGCGCCGGACGCGGCCGCGCCGGCACGCTATTGCGGACGCGGCGGGCGGGTGATCGGTTGCGCCGCGGGAGGTTGCGGTCGCGGCCCCGGCGAGGTGGCCGGCGGCTGCGGCATCGGCCGCGGCGGCGGTCTCACCGACGGTGGTGGATTCGGTTGCGGCGGCCTCACGCTCGGTGGGGGCGGCATCGGACGTGGCGGCGGCCTCACGCTTGGCGGTGGGGGAGTGGGTCGCGGCGGTGGACGGACCGCGGGTGGTGGTGGGGGCCGCACCGCGGGGGGCGGTGGACGCCATCCTGGCGGCGGCGGGCGCCACGCGGGCGGCGGCGGGGGCGGAGGCCGATGGAACCAGTAATTGCGCTGGTCCCACCACGGTCGGTTGCGGTAGAACGAGTCCCAGTATGTGCCGATCGAGAACGTGACGAGCGGAATGCCGAGCGTGGGGCCGCCGTAGGAGATGACCCAGGGCTGACCACCGAAGGTCGTCTGCAAGGCTCGCGACCACACCCATCCGCGATTCGGGCCCCACGCCGTGTCGCACCAGCGCCAGCCGTCGAGGCAACCGATCACCTGCACCGCGGCGCCGGCCGGGATCCACGCGACGAGCGGGAACGAACGGTCCGGACCGGCGCGCATGTTGACGGCCTGGGTCGTGAACGCGTTCTGCGCGGATGCCGCGATCGGCAATGCGAAGGCGAACGCGAACGCGAGAAGGAGGCGGCGCATGTGAATCCGGGTGCGCATGCAGCGAAGATATCAGGATCGCCGGATCGGGATCACTTGCGTGGACGTCAGTTGCGCGAGGTCTCGGGCACCATGATGTGCGCGAGCACGTCGCGATACGGCTCCGCCGACACGTTGACGCCGCCCTGGAACGGCCGGTCCGTGACGGCTATGAAATAGAGGATGAGCGCGATCGGCGCGGCCACGATCACGGTGATCGCGGCGTGCATGCCGAAGCTCTCCACACGCAGCAGGAAGCACGCCGAGATCGCGATCACGCCGAGCAGCAGCACGACGGCCCATAGCGCCAGCGGCAGCGCCGTATCGGTCACGGCCTGCAGCCGCATGCGACGCGCTTCGAGGAGGTTGTTGTAGGCGGCGATCGCCTGCGCGTGCACGATCTTCTGTCCTTCGGTCGCAGGCTCGAAGCCCAGGAGCGCTCGCTCGAACGCAGCCACGGAGGGAAGCAGCACGGTGGGCGCCTCCCCCCGTTCGTGCAGCGGCCACTCCTGGTCCACGATGTAGCGCGTGTACGCGATGAGGACGTTGCGGAATTCGGTCCGCTGCGGCTCGGGATAGCCGGCGAGATCGTGGAAAAGGACCGAGATGGCCGTTGCCTCGCGTCCCACCCTGGCGGTGGCGTCGCCGGCGTTTCCCCAGACGGCGACCGCGGTGAGGCCGGCAGCGATCGCGTAGATGCCTATGAGGGCGGCGAGGAGTCCCGAGATCGCGCCATTGTCGAGCGTCCGGTGCAGCGACGTCGCCCGCACACGCCGCGCCGTGACCGCGAGGCCCACGAGGGAAACCGTCAGCGTGACCGCGACCACGACGGCGGCGAGGTGCGGGGAGGACAGGTTGTGGAACCAGGTCATCGGTTCAGGCGCGCAGGGGACCGCGCATCTTAGCCGGAACGGCGGCGCGGCGTCAGCGAGGCATGTCCGGTCTCTGCCGCGCAGCGGCGCCTGCCTTGCCGAGGCGCGGCGGGTGGCGCCGGCGCAGTCCACCGCCATTGCCAAGGGCGTCACTGGTTATCGATTAAGGTTATCGGAACCCTCGCGGGTCACGGAAGCGTGGGAGACTGTCGAGCCTCCTTCCGTTGCCCCGGATCATGCAACCCGAGCTGCGCCACCTGCGTGCCTTCCTCGCCGTCGCCGAGCAGGGCAGCGCCAACCGCGCCAGCGCGGCGCTCTTCCGCGCGCAGTCGGCGATCTCGCGCTCGATCGGCAAACTCGAGAAGGAACTCGAGGTCGAGCTCTTCGAACGGCGCTCACGCGGCATGCTCCTGACCGAGTACGGGCGTGCGCTGCTCATGCGGGCGCTGCGGGTGCAGGACGAGATGGAGAAGGCGCGCGGCGAGATCGCCGCAATGGGCAAGGGGGACGGCCGCAACGCGGCCATTTTCAACATGATGCTGCACGAGCGCCGGGTGCGCGCCTTCGTGGCGTTGACCGAGCAGCATCACATGCCGTCGGTGGCGGACAGCATCGGCATCACGCAACCGGCCGTGAGCATGGCGGTGCGCCAGCTCGAGGACAGCGTGGGCACGCCGCTCTTCGAACGCACCGCGCGCGGGATGATTCCGACGCAGGCCGGAACCCTGCTCGCTTTCAGGCTCAAGCGTGCCATGGCCGAGATCCGGCACGCCGGCGCGGACGTCGCCGCGCTGAGGGGCATCAACCGCGGCGTGGTCGTCGTGGGTGCGCTGCCGCTCGGGCGCACGCGCATCTTGCCCGAGTCGGTCGCGGCACTCGTGAGCCGGCATCCGGGCCTGCGCGTGGCCACGGTCGAGGGCTCGTTCGAGACGCTCGCAGCCGCGCTGCGCGCGGGGGAGCTCGACTTCATCCTGGGCGCGCTGCGACCGGCGAACTACGCTGCGGACCTGGCGGGAGAAGCCCTGGCCGAAGACGAGCTCGCGCTGGTGGTGCGGCGCGATCATCCATTGTCGAACCGCACGCGGCTCGCCGATGCCGATCTCGCCGGCGCGAGCTTCGTGCTGCCGCGCGAGAACACGCCCAACCGCACGCTCTTCGAGCGCGCACTGGAGCGCCGCGGGCTTGCGGCCCCGAAGGTGATGGTGGAGACGAGCGACCTCGCGGTGCTGCGCGGCGTCCTCGTGAACAGCGACCTCGTCACGGCCGTCTCGCCGCGCCAGCTCTCCTACGAGCTCACCGGCGGGCTGTTGCGCGCGCTTCCGTTTCCGCTGCCCGAGACGCGCCGCGTGATCGGCATCACGCGGCGCACCGACAGCCTGGTGTGGCCGGGAGCAAGGCTCCTCATGGAGGAGATACGGTCGCGTGGCCCGTCGCTGCTCGGTATCGAGGGAGCCGAGACGACGGAGTCGTGGTTGCCGGGCTGTGCCTGCCGCAGCGCCTAGCGTTTGCCCTGCGCAGCGCCTGGCGTCCGCCTGCCGCAGCGGCTAGCGTCCGCCCGCGGCCTCGATGATCTTCGCCATCTCTCGGAAGCCGCGTGCCTGCGCGAGATGCAGCGGCGTGATGCCGTTCCCGTCGGGAATGTTGAGATTGGCGCCGCCGTCGATGAGCGCGACCAGCGTCTCGGTGTGTCGCTGGCCGCCATCGCCAAGGACGATGGACTCGATCACGGCCGTCCAGCCCAGGTTGTTCACGTGATCGAGCGGCGCGCCCGCGATCACGAGCGCGCGGACGATCTCGGCGTGCCCCAAATGCGCCGCCGCGATGAGCGCGGTGCCGTCGTAGCGGCTGGTGATGTTGCTGGCCTTGTTGCCGAGCGCGAGCGCGGCCTCGAGCGTGGGGAGGTCGTTCGCCACCGCGGCGATCGTCACCATGTCGTAGCGGTCGTCGTCGAGGGCGTTGGGATTCGCACCGGCCGCGGCCAGCGCGCGCATCGCGTCGCGCTGGCCCGCGAATGCCGCGACGATGAGCGGCGTGCGCCCCCTTGCGTCGCGCGCGTCGACCTTGGCACCCTTCTGCGACGCGAGCTTGCGGATCATGGGCACGTCGCCCTTCGCCGCAGCGGCGAAGAGGCCCCGGTAGGCCTCGATCTCGCCGGGCGTCGGCGGGACCTGCGCCGGCGCGATGCCCGCGCACGCGAACACGACGACGAGCGGCGCCAGCAGTCTCAGCATGGGTTGTACTGCAGGTAGCCCGCCGCAGCGCCTCGCGCCTTGTGCACGCGCTCGATCCTGCCGCAGGCGACGATCGGCGCCGGGTCGCGCGCCGGGTACCACCAGGGCCCCGCGGAGGGAGCTTCGGCATCGGCGGGCACGAGCGTGGGCGTGCCGCGTCCGCTCGCATCGACGATGCACTCGGTGCCCTTGCCGTCGACCTCGCGCACCCGTACGTGGACCTTCGGGCCGCGCACCGCGGCCGAGGTGACGGCCCTGAACTTCGCGCCGCTGCGCGCCGCGCAGGCATTGAGTGCCGGCAGGAGGTCGAGGATGCCGCGCGCCCAGTCGTCGGCCGGCTTGGCAGCGAGGTCGGCCACCGGCGCCACGCGCGCATCGTAGCCGGCGCGCGCCACGCAGCAACCCCTCATCGCCTCGCCGGGACGGATCGACAGCAGCGCCTTGTGCGTTCCGACCGGAATGCCGGGCATGGCCATGCGGCAGCTCTCCTCGCGCGCGGCGAGCACCGCGGTATCGCGCGGCAGGTGCGTGGTGTCGCCACGCCACACGACGAGCGGCGGCGTTCCGGGAAGCGTCTGCAGGCTGCCGCGGAAGACGACGTCGCGCTTTCGCGGCGTGGTCGTCGCGTACTGCGCCGCGGTGCGCGACGCATCGAAGCGCCACGTGCCGTCGTCGCCGCGGCAGTCGAGGGCCTGCACGACGATGGGTTGCGCCGCCGCGGCGAGCGGTGCGACGGCGAGGACGGCAGCAGACGCAGCGGCGAGCCACACGAGCGCGTGGGAAGAAGGCCTTGGCATGGGTGCGATCTTCGCATACCCGCGCGGCGGGGACGAGGTGCCCCGCCGCGGCGACGAGGTGCCTGCGCCGCGGCGAGCGCGCGGCGCGGCAGCATGCGCTGCCCTGCGCGCCATCGCACTCCACGACGACCGGGGCGGGGATTGGTCCTACCGTGCCGCGAGGTACGACTCAGGCTTCCAGCCGCCGCCCAGCGAACGCGCGAAGTCGACGATGGACAGCCGTGCATCGCGCGCCGCCTCGATGCGCAGCGTCTCCGCCGCGAGCAGCGTGCGTTGCGCATCGATCACCTCGAGGAAGGACGTGCGGCCGGCGTCGTAGCGCAGCAGCGCGACCTCGTAGGCCTTGGCGATCTGGTTGCGGCGATCGGTCTCCGCTGCGAGGACATCGCGGGCCGCGCGATTGGCGACGAGCGCGTCGTGCACGTCGCGGAAGGCGACCTGGATCGTTTGCGCGTACTGTGCGGTAACCTCGTCGCGCCGTGCCGTGGCGAGTTCGACCTGCGACTCGATGGCCTTGAGGCCGAACACCGGTTGCAGCAGCGCTGCGCCGAGGCTCCAGATGGCCGCGGGGCCCGAGAAGAGGCTCGACATCGCCGCCGACTGGAAGCCGTAGGCGCCGGTGAGCGAGATGGACGGGAAGTAGTTCGCGCGCGCCTCCTGGATACGCAGGTCCGACGCGGCGAGCAGGACCTCGGCGCGCCGGATGTCGGGACGCCGCTCGAGGAGCCCCGACGGCAGCCCGCTCGGCAGCTCCGGCACCTCGGTCACGGCGTCGATCGACGATCCGCGCGCGACCTCGGGTTGGAACACGGCGCGCGGCGAGCGGCCGGTCAGCGTGGCGATGGCGCTCTCGAGCTGGCCGATGGCGCTTCCGGTGCGTGCGATGTCGGCGACCACGGCCGAGCGCTCGGCCTCCGCGGAACGCAGGTCGTACTCGCCGATGAGCCCACCCTCGAAGCGGTCACGCTGGAGCTGGACGGTGTCGGTGCGCAGCTTGAGCGTGTCCCGCAGCACCACGAGCTCGGCGTCTGCGGCGCGAAGGCGGAAGTACGCGCTCGCCGTCTCGGCGGCCACCGAGATGCGCACGGTCTGCACGTAGTACTGCGATGCAGCGAGCTCGTTGGCGGAAGCGAGCAGTCCCGCGCGGTACTTTCCCCACAGGTCGAGCTCGTAGGACGCCTGCAGCTGGATGCTGTAGAGGTTCGACGTGAGCTGCGTGCCGTCCGGCAGCTTGGGAATCGTCTCCGCCGAGCTGCGCGAGCGGCTCGCTCCGGCGCCGAGATCGACGCTGGGGATGAGGTTGGACTGCGCGAGCAGCACCTGCGAGCGTGCAGCGTCGATGCGCGTGAGCGCCACCTTGATGTCCCAGTTGCCGGCCAGCGCCTCTTCCACGAGTGCGGTGAGCACGGGATCGTCGAAGGCCGTCCACCAGTGCTCGAGCAGCTCGTTCTGCGCGGCGGTGGCGGTCGGGGCGGGCAGGTCGTACTTGGGGGGGGCGGGCTGGGTCACGGCGCAGCCCGCGAGCATCGCGGCAACCGCGAGGGCGATGATTTTCCTGGTCATGGTCACTCTCCTGCCACGGTGCGGGGCGGATGACCGGGCGTGGCGGGCGCCGCGCGATGGGCCGTGGCCCGCGCGTGCGCGAGCTCGTCGAAGATCGCCTTGCCCGAACGCTTCTCGGTCACGTGGCGGTCGAAGATCACCTTGAAGAACACGGGCACGAAGAAGATCGCAAGAAACGTGGCCGCGAACATGCCCCCGGCCACGCCGGTGCCCACCGAATGGCGCGCACCCGCTCCGGCGCCGGTCGACAGCGCCAGCGGCAGCACGCCGAAGATGAAGGCCAGCGACGTCATCAGGATCGGGCGGAAACGCAGGCGCGCGCCTTCCACGGCGGAGGCCGAGGCCGACAGCCCCTCCTCGTGCTTGTAGAGCGCGAACTCCACGATAAGGATCGCGTTCTTCGCGGCGAGACCGAGAAGCGTGACGAGCCCGATCTGGAAGTACACGTCGCTCGTGAGGTGTCGCGCCCATACGGCGACCAGTGCGCCGAAGGTGCCGAACGGCAATGCCAGCAGCACCGCGAGCGGCAGCGACCAGCGCTCGTACTGCGCGGCGAGGATCAGGAACACCATGATCACGGCGAGGCCGAGCGCGAAGGTCGAGGCGCCTCCCGATTGCTTCTCCTGATACGACGAGCCGCCCCAGTCGTAGCTGAAGTCGCTCGGCAGCACTTCGTTGGCGATCTGCTCCACGCGCGCGATCGCCTGACCCGAGCTGTAGCCCGGTGCCGCCTGGCCGATGATCTTGACGGCCGGCAGGTTGTTGAAGCGGTCGAGCGAATCGGGACCGGAAATGTACTTGACCGTCGCGAGCGACGACAGCGGCACCATCTCCCCCCCGCTGCTGCGCACATACACGCCGGTGATGTCGTCGGGCTTCTTGCGGAACTGTGCATCCGAGGACATCAGCACCTGCCAGGTGCGGCCGTACTTGTTGAAGTCGTTGACGTAGTACGTGCCCATCGTCGCCGACAGCGTGGAGAAGATGTCGTTGATGGGCACGCCGAGCTTCTTGGCCTTGTCGCGGTCCACGTCGACGAAGAGCTGCGGCACCGCGGCGTGCCACAGCGTCTGCGCACCGCCGAGCATCGGGTCGGAGTTGGCGCGGGCGAGGAACGCGTCCTTGACCTCGTTGAGCCTGGCCGAGCCGCCGTCGCCGCGGTTCTGGATGTAGAACTCGTAGCCGCCCGTGGTGCCGAGTCCGAAGATCGGCGGTGGGTTGAAGGCGAGCACGAGCGCCTCCTTGATGTGCGCCGTCTTGGCAAAGAGCTCGCCCACGAGCTGCGGGGCGGTCACGGTGCGCTCGTCCCACGGTGTCTGGGTGACGAAGATCGTCGCCGCGTTGTTGCGGAAGCCGCCGCCGATGAAGTCGAAGCCGGCGAAGCTCACCACGTCACGGTTCGCCGGGTTGCTGCGGATCGCCGTCTCGACCTCGTCGACGACCTTCTGCGTCCGCTCCAGCGTGGCGCCGTCGGGGAGGATCACCGCCGCGATGTAGAAGCCCTGGTCCTCGTCGGGCACGAGGCTTCCCGGCGTGATGCGCCACATGAACACGGCGGCCGCCACCATGACGCCGAAGAGCGCCAGGGCGAAGATGCCGTGCCGGATGAGGAAGGCCACGCCGTGGCTGTAGCGCATCGTCACGCGCTCGAACCAGCGGTTGAACCAGCGGAAGAAGCCGCGCGGCTCGACATGCGGCTTCAGGATCAGCGCGCAAAGCGCCGGCGACAGGGTGAGCGCCACCAGGCCCGAGATCACGACCGAGATCGAGATGGTCACCGCGAACTGCCGGTAGAGCTCGCCGGTGAGGCCGCCCAGGAATGCGATCGGCACGAAGACGGCGACCAGGGTGAGGACGATGGCGATGATCGGTCCGGTCACCTCCTTCATCGCCTTGATCGCCGCGTCGCGTGGCGGGATGCCCTCCTCGCGCATGATGCGTTCGACGTTCTCCAGCACCACGATGGCGTCGTCGACGACGATGCCGATCGAGAGCACCATCGCAAAGAGGGTGAGCGTGTTGATCGAATAGCCGAGCGCGAGGATGCCGGCGAAGGTGCCGATGAGCGCCACCGGAACCGCCGCGAACGGGATGATCGCGGCGCGCCAGCTCTGCAGGAAGAGATAGACGACGAGGAACACCAGCAGCATCGCCTCCCCGAGCGTCTTCAGCACCTCGCGGATAGATACCTCGACGAAGCGCGTGGTGTCGAACGCGATCGAGTAGGTGAGACCTTCCGGGAAGCGCTGCGACAGTTGCGCCAGCAGCGTGCGCGACGCCTGGGCCACTTCGAGCGCATTCGCCCCGGGCGACAGGAAGATGCCGATGAGCGTGGCTGCCCTGCCGTTGTAGCGGCCATTGAACTCGTAGTCCTTGGAGCCCAGCTCCACCCGTGCGACATCGCCCAGCCTGACCGTCGATCCGTCGGGATTGGCGCGGACGATGATCTTCTCGAACTCCTTGGGCTCGGACAGGCGGCCCTGCGTCGTCACCGTGAACACCAGGTCCTGGTTCTTGTTGATCGGCGCCTGACCGACCTTGCCCGCGGCGAACTGCGCGTTCTGCTCGTTCACGGCCGCGATCACGTCGGACGGCGACATCTTGAGCTGCGCGAGGCGATCCGGGTTGAGCCAGATGCGCATCGCGTAGTCCTTGGCGCCGAAGATCTGCACGTTGGTGGTGCCGGGCAGGCGCTTGACCTCGTCCAGGACGTTGAGCGTGACGTAGTTGGAGATGAACAGGTCGTCGTAGCGCGCGTCGGGCGAGTAGAACGCCACGACCTGGAGGAACGACGAGCTGCCACGCTCGACCGTGACGCCCTGCCGGCGCACTTCCTCCGGCAGCCGGGGCTCCACCTGCTTGACGCGATTGTTGACGTTGACGGCGGCGATGTCGACGTCGGTGCCGATGTTGAACGTCACCTGGATCTGCACGACGCCGTTGCTCGCGGAGTTCGAGCTCATGTACATCATGCCGGGAATGCCGTTGATGGCGTTCTCGAGCGGGGCGGCCACGGTCTGCTCGACGACCAGCGCCGAGGCGCCCGGATAGGTCGCGGTCACGGTCACGACCGGCGGGGCGATCTCGGGATACTGGGCGACCGGCAGGACGCGCATCGCCGCGAGTCCGGCGAGCACGAGGAAGATCGAGATGACCGCGGCGAAGATCGGGCGATCGATGAAGAAGCGGGAGATCATGGACGGGTCCGGTGCGTGGCGGGCATCAGGCGGGCAGAGTGAGCGTCGGCCGGCGTGGCGTCAGGCCTTGGGCGCCGCCGGGGCGGCCTTGGCGGGCGGCGAGGCGTCCTTGCCCGGGGTTGCCGGTGCGGACGGCGAGGCGTCCTTGCCCGGGGCGGCCGGGGCGGACGGCGCCGCGGAGGCGCCGGGTGCCCCTGGCGCACCGGCTGCGGGCGGCGCGCCGCCGAGCACGATCGGCGCCCCCGGGCGAAGCTTGGACACGCCGTCGACGATCACCGCATCGCCGGGCTTCAGCCCATCCTCGACGATCCACAGGTTGGCGCCGTTGGCCGTGGCCCACTCGCCGAGCTTCAGCACGCGGATCTGCGCCACGTCCTTGCCGTCCTTGTCCTTGCCGGCGACGTACACGAACTTGCCCTGCGGGCTGTCCATCACCGCGACCTGCGGAACGGCGAGCGCGTTGTTGCGGGTGGCACCCATGAGCTTCACGCGCACGAACTGACCGGGCTTCAACGCGCCATCGGCGTTCGGCACTTCGGCGCGGACCTCGAAGGTGCCTGTGGAGGGATTCACGCGCGTGTCGGCGAAGTTGATGCGACCCCTGCGCTCGAGAACGGAACCGTCGGAGAGCTGCACGGCGACGTCGAAAGACCAATCCTTGGGAATGGTGAGGCGACCCTCCTTGACGGCCTTGGTAAACGCGAGCTGCTCGTTCTCGGCGATCGCGAACGGGATCCACATTGGATCGACCTGCGAGATGGTGGTCAGCAGGGTCTCGTTGGCAGTGACGAGGCTGCCTTCCGACTTCGGCGCGCGGCTCGTGAGGCCGGTAATCGGCGCCTTCACGTTCGTGTAGCCCAGATTGAGCTTGACCTCGTCGAGACGGGCCTGCGCGGCGCGAACCGCGGCACGGGCGAGCTCGACGTTCGATTGCGCGTCGTCGGCCTCCTTCTGACCCACCGCCCGCTTCTCCGCGAGCGGCTTCAGGCGGGCGAACTCGCGTTCGGCCTGCGCCTGCTGCGCCTGCGCGCGCACCACCTCGGCCTCGAGGGCGGCCGTCTGTGCCTGCAGCTGTCGCGGGTCGATCACGAACAACGTCTGTCCCGCGCGCACCCGAGCGCCCTCCTGGAACAGCTTCTTCTCGAGGATCCCGGTCACGCGAGCGCGCACCTCGACCTCCTTGGAACCGGTCGTCTGTCCGACGTACTCGTAGACGGCGGGCAGCGTTTGCGGCTCGACCTTGATCGTGGTCACCTGGGCCGGAGGGAATCCGTGGAATCCTTGCTGTTGCTGGCCCTGCCCGCAGGCGGCCAGCAGCAGGGCAAGGGAGCCGGCAGCAATGAAAGGCGCAGCGCGACGCGCGCGGGAGGGGACGGTCGTGGGGACGGTCATCGACGGGAGCTCCTGGGGAACCATCGCAGCGAGGCGCGGCGGCTTCTTGGTTAGCTGGGAGAGGCGAAAAAGAGGGGTGGAAGGGCGGGAGGAGTCGAGCCTGAGGTGCATTGCTGCAATGCAGCGAGCATACCGCCGGTGACGCCTGCAGCGCCGCTTGCAAAGTTTCGGTACATTACATACATTCACGCATGTTTGTAAAGTGGGCTCGGGATCGGACGTCGGGATGGGACGCAAGACAAAGGAGGAGTCGCTCGCCACGCGGGAGCGTCTCCTCGACGCGGCGGAGGCGCTGTTCCGCGAACGGGGGGTGACCCGGACCTCGCTCGCCGACGTGGCGACAGGCGCGGGGATGACACGCGGTGCGGTCTACTGGCATTTCAAGGACAAGGCCGACCTCTTCCGGGCCATGTGCGATCGCGCCACGCTGCCGCTGGAAGCCAACTTCGAGCGCGTGGACACCGACGTGCGCGCCGATCCGCTCGGCACCCTGCGCACGCTCTCCGTCGCGGCCCTCACGAGCCTTGCCAGCGATCTGCGCGTGCAGAACGTGTTCGAGATCGTCTTCCACAAGAGCGAAATGGTGGACGAACTCGCCGGACTGGCCACCGCGCATCGCCAGGAGCGTATCGCCTGCCTTGCCCAGATCGAGGACGTGATCCGCCGCGCGGCAGCGGCCGGCCAGCTGCCTGCCGATATCGACGCCGCGCTCGCTACCCAGGGACTGCATGCGGCCATGGTGGGAGTCATGCACGAGTGGGTGCTCGACCCGCAGGCCTACGATCTGGCCGCCGCCGCACCGGCGCTGGTCGACATGTTCGTCGCCGGCCTTCGTTTCAATCCACCCCGTGCTCGCGGCATCCAGGAGCGGGAGTTGCCGCGCCTGTTGCAGGCACCTTAGCCGGGCAGGGCGGACAGCCGGGGCCCGAGTGCGGGCCCGTCGGCGCCGGGGCAGTGCGCCGAGACTCTACCGGCGGCAGGGCATGCGCCGCGGCGATCGCGGCATAATCGCAGGTTCGACATCAACGAGCGGCGAGGTAGCGGGCATGGCAACGATCGAGAGCGTGGGCGTCATCGGCGCCGGGACCATGGGCAACGGCATTGCGCAGGCGTGCGCGGCAGCAGGCATCCGGACCGTGATGGTCGACGTCTCGCAGGCGGCCGTGGACCGCGGTCTGGCCGCCATCTCGGGCAGCCTCGACCGCCTCGTCAAGAAGGAGAAGCTCACGGCGGCCGACAAGACCGCGATCGTGGGGCGCGTGCGGGGGACCGTCTCCTACGATGACCTCGCAGCCTGCGATCTCGTCATCGAGGCCGCTACCGAGAATCTCGAGCTCAAGCTCAAGATCCTCCGCCAGGTCGGCGCGCTGGTGAAGCCCGACACCCTCATCGCCTCCAACACGTCGTCGATCTCGATCACCACGCTCGCCGCGGTGATGCAGCGGCCGGGGACCTTCCTCGGCGTGCACTTCTTCAATCCGGTCCCGATGATGGCGCTGGTGGAACTCGTGCGCGCCCTGCAGACCTCGGATGCCGCGATCGAGGCGGCTGCCGCTTTCGCGAAGCGCCTCACCAAGACGCCGATCGTGGTGAAGAACAGCCCGGGCTTCGTGGTCAACCGCATCCTGTGCCCGATGCTCAACGAGGCCATCTTCGCGCTTCAGGAGGGTCTCGCATCCGCGGAGGCGATCGACGAAGGCATGAAGCTCGGCTGCAACCATCCGATCGGCCCGCTCGCCCTGTGCGACCTCGTGGGGCTCGACGTGCTGCTCGCGGTGATGAACGTGTTCTACACCGACTTCAACGATCCCAAGTACCGCCCGGCACCGCTCCTGAAGGAAATGGTCGCGGCGGGGTGGCTCGGCCGCAAGAGCGGGCGCGGCTTCTACGTCTACTCGTAGGGGCGCCGCCGCGACGGCGTCATTTGCTCGCGCACGTCGTCCAGGCAATCTCCGGCGGCCCCGGAGCCGGCGCGACTGCGGGCGGCGTTCAGGGTCTCAGGGACAGAACATGGCCTTGAGGGTAGCGATCAACTTCTCCACGTCGGGGTTGTCGATCCGGTAGTACAGGGTCTGGGACTCCCGGCGGTACGTCACCAGCCCCTCCTCGCGCATCCTTGCCAGATGCTGCGAAAGCGCTGACTGGCTGAGCGGCAGGTGCTCCAGCATCCCGCCCACCGGCAGTTCTCCATGCTCGATCAGGAGGCACAGCACCAGCATCCGGTGCTCGTTGCCGAGCGCCCGCAGCATCGCCGTCGCCCTGGCCGCACCTTCCCGCGTGAATCGCTGGTTTTTCTTGCGCGACGTCATTGCCCTTTAATTTACCATGCGCTAATTTACAAACGTCTAATATATTACGAGCCCGACGGCAACCGGACATGCGCGCCGGCCCGCAATGAACCGAGGAACTCCCCGATGACGACAGCACACTACAACGACCTGACCCGGCGGATCACCGCGAACCTGGCTCCGCTGCGCGAGAGCGTCCCGCAGGTCATGAAGGGATTCACGGAGATGGGCAGGGCCGCCATCGCCGATGGTGCGCTGGACGCCAGGACCAAGGAGCTCATTGCCTTGGCGATCGGCGTCGCGGTGCACTGTGACGGCTGCATCGGCTTCCACGCCAAGGCCCTGGTGCGGCTCGGCGCCACCGAAGGCGAGGTGCACGAGGCCCTGGGTGTGGCGGTCTACATGGGGGGCGGGCCGTCGGCGATGTACGCCGCCAGCGCCGTGGAGGCGTTCAGGGAATTCGCCGCCCAGGCAGCTCCTGCGTCGGCGGCGAGCGGCCAGTAGCCGTCCAGGCACGCGACCTCCGCACGGCGCGCCGTGGTGAACGCGTCGTCCTGGCCCGCCCTGGCGGCGGCCGGCGCGGAGCCGTTCCCGCAAACGCTAGCCCTGGTACTGCCGCAACCCGGCCAGGTCGCGCACGGTGATGCCCCGGTAGTCGATCCGCAGCAGCCCCGCCTGCTCGAGACGCTGCAGCGCCTGGTTCGCTCGCTGCCGCGAGAGGCCGGCGAGCTGGGCGATCTCCTCCTGCGAGAGCGGCAGCGACGGGCGCATGCCGGGGTAGAGCACCGGATTGAACATCGACGCCAGGCAGTGCGCGAGGCGTGCCTCCGGACCCAGCAGGCGGTCGTGCTCCACCATGCCGATGAACTGCCCGAGCCGCTCGTTGAGCTGCGTGATGATGAAGCGGTTGAAGGGCATGCTGGTGTCGAGGAGCCACATGAACGTGGCCTTGGGCATGTAGGCGACAGCGCTGTCGCGCAGCGCGACGATGTCGTAGCGGCGGGGCTCGTCCTTCAGTACCGACCCTTCGCCGAACCAGCCGCCCGCCCCCATCCCCACGAAGCTCGTGGGCTTGCCGTCGGCGGACACGTTGGCCATCTTCACGAGGCCGTCGATGATCCCGACCCACGCCTCGACCGGCTCTCCCTTGCGGCACACGAGTGTTCCCGCCGGGCATATGCGGGTGACGGTCTCCGCCTCCACGCGCGCCAACTCGCCCGGCGCGAGCGCCTTGGCCCAGGGTGCGGCACGGAGCATGGTGGCGAGGGTATCCATGGCGAGGAAAGCAGGATTGTCGGCCGGGCGACAGCTTTGCTGCCGGCAACACCCTAAAGTGGCCGCCGGAATCCCGCGCCGGCCATTCTAGCCGTAGCCGCGCCGCAGCCTTGCGGCACGCGGCTTTCGGCTGGTCGCGCGAACGGACTAAGATGTCGATCGCGGACGCCACGCAAGAGGGCACCGCCAGCACGCCGAGGTTTCGAGGAGGAACTCGATGGAGGAAGCGCAGGACACGTTTCCGCGCCTGCTGTTGCATCATGCCCGCGTGCGTCCGGACCATCCGGCCACCCGGGAAAAGGATCTCGGCATCTGGCAGGCCTGGACCTGGCGGCAGGTCGAAGACGAGGTGCGGGCGCTCGCCTGCGGCCTCGCCGCGCATGGCTTCACCCGCGGCATGCACCTCGCCATCATCGGCGACAACCGGCCGCGCCTGTACTGGTCGATGCTCGCGGCGCAGGCATTGGGCGGCGTGCCGGTGCCCATGTACCAGGACGCCCCGGCCGTCGACTTCGTCTACGTCCTGAACGACGCCGCGATCGCTTACGCCATCGTCGAGGACCAGGAACAGGTCGACAAGCTCCTCGAGTCGCGGTCGTCGGTCCCGACCCTCGCGCACATCTTCTACGACGATCCGCGCGGCCTGCGTCACTACGAGGACGTGACGGCCTACGACCGCCTGGTCGAGGACGGTCGCGCCTACGATCGGGCGCATCCGGGCTGGTACGACGCGCAGGTCGCGCAAGGCAGCCCCGACGACGTGTCGGTGATGCTCTACACGTCGGGCACCACCGGGCGGCCGAAGGGCGTCCGCGCGACTCATGCGGCATTCATCGCCGCCGCACGGGGCGGCTGCGAGTTCGATCATCTCGACGCCAGCGACAGCGTGCTGTCCTACCTGCCCATGGCGTGGGTCGGCGACCACCTCTTCTCGATCGCCCAGTGGCTCGTGGCCGGTTTCACCATCAACTGTCCCGAGTCCGGCGACACCGTCATGACCGACCTGCGCGAGATCGGTCCGACCTACTACTTCGCGCCGCCGCGCGTGTTCGAGAACCTGCTCACGCAGGTGACCATCCGCATGGAGGACGCCGGCGCCACCAAGCGCTGGCTCTACCGGCACTTCATGGGGGTGGCACGCCGTTGCGGCGCCGAGATCCTGGGCGGCAAGCCGGTCCCGGCGGGCACCCGCCTGCACTACGCGCTCGGCAATCTGCTGGTCTACGGCCCGCTGCGGAACGTCCTCGGGATGAGCCGGATCCGGGTGGCCTACACCGCGGGCGCCGCCATCGGCCCCGACCTCTTCCGCTTCTATCGCTCGATCGGCATCAACCTGAAGCAGCTCTACGGCCAGACGGAAACCTGCGCCTACGCCTGCCTGCAGCCCGACCACGACGTGAAGCTCGATGCGGTCGGCATCCCCGCCCCCGGCGTGGACCTCAAGATCGCGCCGGGCGGCGAGGTGCTGGTGCGCGGCCCGATGCTTCTCAAGGAGTACTACAACCGGCCCGACGCCACCGCCGAGTCGATCGACGCCGACGGCTACTTCCACACCGGTGACGCCGGCTTCCTCGACGATTCCGGCCAGCTCAAGATCATCGATCGCGCCAAGGACGTGGGCAAGCTCGCGGGCGGCGCGATGTTCGCGCCCAACTACATCGAGAACAAGCTCAAGTTCTTCGCCCACATCAAGGAGGCGGTGGCCTTCGGCGACGCCCGCGACCGCGTGTGCGCCTTCGTCAACATCGACATGGGCTCCGTCGGCAACTGGGCGGAGCGGCGCGGCCTCGCCTACTCCGGATACACCGACCTCGCGCAGAAGCCCGAGGTCTACGCGCTCGTGCGCGAGTGCGTCGAGAAGATCAACGCCGAGCTCGCGCACGAGGGCGAGCTCGCGGCCTCGCAGGTGCATCGCTTCCTCATCCTGCACAAGGAGCTCGACCCCGACGACGAGGAGCTGACACGCACCCGCAAGGTGCGCCGCGGCTTCGTCGCCGAGAAGTACGCGGTGCTGGTCGACGCCCTGTACGCCGGCCGCGACGTGCAGCACATCGAGACCCTGGTGCGCTTCGAGGACGGCCGCAGCCGGATGGTCGCCGCGGACATCGTCATCGAGAACGCGAAGACGTTCCCGGCTGTCGCAGGCAAGGCGGCGTGAGATGACGGGCAGCTCGCGCCGCAGCGGCGACGTCATCCTGAAGCTCGACCACATCTCGCTGTCGTTCGGCGGGGTGAAGGCGCTCACCGACATCAGCTTCGACGTCCGCGAGCACGAGATCCGCGCCATCATCGGCCCCAACGGTGCCGGCAAGAGCTCGATGCTCAACGTGATCAACGGCGTGTACCGGCCGCAGGAGGGAACGATCACCTTCCACGGCCAGGAACGCCGCGACATGAACTCGCACGATGCCGCCAAGCACGGCATCGCGCGCACGTTCCAGAACATCGCGCTGTTCCGCGGCATGAGCGTGCTCGACAACATCATGACCGGCCGCAATCTCAAGATGAAGGCGGGCTTTCTCGAGCAGGCGATCTGGATCGGGCGCGCCAGGCGCGAGGAGCTCGAGAACCGGCGCAAGGTCGAGGAGGTGATCGACTTCCTCGAGATCCAGCACATCCGCAAGACCCCCGTCGGGCGCCTGCCCTACGGCCTGCAGAAGCGCGTCGAGCTCGCCCGGGCGCTGGCCGCCGAGCCGTCGCTCCTGCTCCTCGACGAGCCCATGGCCGGCATGAACGTCGAGGAAAAGCAGGACATGTGCCGCTTCATCCTCGACGTGAACGAGCAGTACGGCACGACGATCGTGCTCATCGAGCACGACATGGGGGTGGTGATGGACATCTCCGACCGCGTGGTGGTCCTCGACTACGGGAAGCGGATCGGCGACGGCCCGCCCGACGAGGTGCGCGCGAGCAAGGCGGTGATCGCCGCGTACCTCGGGGCGGCGCATTGAATACTCCGCGCATGACGATCCGCCACCTGCCCACGCCATGATCATCGACCGCACGCTCCGACGCGTCATGTCGTTCCGCCTGCGCACGACGACCCTCGAACCGACTCGACCCTTCGCCTGACGCCATGTCCTTCTTCCTCGAAGTCCTGATCGGCGGGCTCCTCTCGGGCGTGATGTACTCGCTCGTGGCGCTCGGCTTCGTGCTGATCTACAAGGCGTCCGGCGTCTTCAATTTCGCACAGGGCGCCATGGTGTTCTTCGCCGCACTCACCTACGTGGGCGTTCTGGAGCAGGGCCTTTCGCCTTGGCTCGCGATTCCGGTCACGCTCGTGGTGATGGTGGTCCTGGGCCTCGTGACCGAGCGCTGGGTGCTGCGTCCGCTCGTCAACCAGCCGCAGATCACGCTGTTCATGGCCACCATCGGCCTCGCCTTCTTCATCGAGGGGCTGGCGCAGGCGCTGTGGGGCGCCAATGTGCGCGCTCTCGATCTCGGACTGGAGGACGTGCCGCTTCCGTGGCTGTCCGAGAACTGGAACATGAACATCTCGCAGTTCGACCTGGCGGCGGCCGGCGTGGCGGCGGTGCTCGTCACGGCGCTGGCACTCTTCTTCAGCCGTACGCGCATCGGGCGGGCCCTGCGCGCCGTGGCCGACGATCACCAGGCGGCGATGGCCGTGGGCATTCCGCTGCAGCAGATCTGGGGCATCGTGTGGGGGGTCGCGGGCTTCGTGGCGCTCGTGGCGGGCCTGCTGTGGGGTGCGCGCAACGGCGTCCAGTTCGCCCTCACCTTCGTGGCGCTGAAGGCGCTGCCGGTGCTGATCCTGGGCGGCTTCGAATCGATCCCGGGCGCGATCGTGGGCGGGCTCATCATCGGCGCCACCGAGAAGCTCGCCGAGGTGTATTTCGGCCCCTACGTGGGTGGCGGCATCGAGGGCTGGTTCCCGTACATGCTCGCGCTCGTGTTCCTGCTGGTGCGCCCCGAGGGTCTCTTCGGCGAGAAGATCATCCGCCGCATCTGATCCCACGCCGCCCTTCCACGCCAACGACCACCCGCCCGTTCATGTTCTATCGCGAAGCCGGCCAGTTCAAGACGTCCTACGAGAAGGACGCCGCCATCTTTCCGATCCGGCAGGACCGGATCGGCATCGCGGTCGTGCTGGTGCTCGCCTTCGTCGTCGTGCCGTTCGTGGCGACGCCTTACATGTTCTCGGCGATCCTGATCCCGTTCCTCATCCTCGCGCTCGCGGCGATCGGGCTCAATATCCTGACCGGCTACTGCGGCCAGCTTTCGCTCGGCACCGCGGCGTTCATGGCGGTCGGGGCGTTCGCGTCGTACAACCTCATGCTGCGGGTGCCGGGCATGCCCATCCTGCTCGCCTTCGCGGGGGGCGGCGTCATCGCGGCGCTCGTGGGCATCGTGTTCGGCTTGCCGAGCCTGCGGATCCGTGGTTTCTATCTCGCCGTCACGACGCTCGCGGCGCAGTTCTTCATCGTGTGGTGCCTCGCGAAGGTCGGCTGGTTCTCGAACTACAGTTCGTCGGGCGTGATCACCGCGCAGCAGGTCGAGATCCTGGGCTATGCGTTCACGACGCCCGCCTCGAAGTACCTCCTCGTGCTCACCATCGTGGCGGTGATGGCATTGGCGGCCAAGAACATCGTGCGCAGCAACACCGGACGCTCGTGGATGGCGGTGCGCGACATGGACGTCGCCGCCGAGGTCATCGGCATCCGCCTCATGCCGGCCAAGCTCACGGCCTTCGCGATCAGCTCGTTCTATTGCGGCGTGTCGGGCGCGCTGTTCGCCTATCTCTATCTCGGCACGGTCGAGCCGGAGGCCTATAACCTCGACCTGTCGTTCCGCATCCTCTTCATGATCATCATCGGCGGCGTGGGCTCGATCCTGGGCTCGTTCCTGGGCAGCGCCTTCATCGCGCTCCTGCCGATCTTCCTCTCCCTGGCCGTGAACTTCCTGGAGACGACGGTGCACCTGCCGCTGTCCAAGGCGATCACCTCGAACCTCGAGCTCATGGCGTTCGGCGCACTCATCGTCTTTTTCCTGATCGTCGAGCCGCACGGACTCGCGCGGCTGTGGCAGATCGCCAAGGAGAAGCTGCGGTTATGGCCCTTTCCGTACTAGGCGCCGCCGGGCCGTCCCAAGGCGCCGCCCCCCTGGGGGGAGGCGAGCGA